>VFJQ01000070.1 GCA_009885995.1 Verrucomicrobiota bacterium | reverse complement strand
GGGGAAGCCGGAAGAAAGGGGGAAGCCGGAAGAAAAGGGGAAGCCGGAAGAAAAGGGGAAGCCGGAAGAAAAGGGGAAGCCGGAGGAGAAGGCGAAGCCCGAGGAGAAGAAGGCCGCGAAGCCCGACAAGCCCGACCCGAAAGCCAAGCCCGCTACGCCGAAGAAGGAAACCAATCGGATCGACACGATCGAGAAGGCGCTCGCCGACTTGCGCCTCACGCGCGCCCTCGCCGCCGGAAATCACGCCGCAGTGCGCGAGGAATTGCCCAAGGCAAAGGACATCCCCTCAGCCCGCCTCGCGCGCATCCACCTCGCGCTCGGCGAGCACGCCAAGGCCGAGCAACTCGCGCTCGATCTCATCAAAGCCGACGCCGGCCAAGTGCTACCCTACGCACTGCTCGCGCACATCCTCGCGCAAGCCGGGAAATCCGACGATGCGGTGAAGGTCTTCCAGCAACTGCGCGAGCGCAGTGCCGACCTCGACCTCGACCTGCCCGCCTTCGCTCGCCTCACGCCGCTCGCGGAGAAGTCGCACCTGCCGAAAGACTGGCGCGCACCGCGCACCGTCGCACCCGACGTCGGCGAGCGCCCCGATCTCGCGAAGCTCGGCCCCTTCCGCTGGCAGCCCTATCCCGCGCCGGATTTATCGCTCGTCGATCGCGATCAAAAGCCCGTCTCGCTCGCCAGCCGCCGCGGCAAACCCGTGCTCGTCGTCTTCTACCTCGGCGCCGGCTGCTCGCACTGCATCGAGCAACTCAACACCTTCGCCCCGCTCGCGAAGGACTACACCGACGCGGGCATCGAGATCATCGCCATCAGCACCGACACGCCCGACGGCTTGCACAAAACCTTCGACCTCGCGAAGGACGCCGCCGGTTTCACATTCAAGATCGCCAGCGATCACGCGCTCGATGCCTTCCGCGCCTACCGCGCGTTCGACGACTTCGAGTCCATGCCGCTTCACGGCACCTACCTCATCGACGCAACCGGACTCGTGCGCTGGCAGAACATTTCCTACCAGCCCTTCACCGAGGCGAAGTGGCTACTCGATGAAGCGAAGCGCCTGCTCGCGACTCCCCCACAGCCGGCGTCATCGACCGCGGCGGTGAAGCCGTAGCTCTCAGGGCGATGGTGGAACGTGACCTCCGGGCGCGTTTTTGTCTGTTGCCGGCAGAGCCGGGTTCCTCCTCGGAAAGATGGCGGGCTGCCGCCCGGACTCTGGAACAAACGCGCCCGGAGGTCGCGTTCCACCATTCACAAGCAAGCACCAGCGCTACTCCGCCGCGACCGGGTCGCGCAGCTCGAACGCCTTCTCCCAGCCGAGCTTCGCCGCCGTATCGCTCGCGAATCCCCACGCCGCCTTGTCGCCGGCGGTATATATGCGCAGCTTGCCCATCGATGCCGCCATCGCCGCGGCCTGCGGCACGTCGAGGAACTTTAGCACGTTTAGATAAGTCGGCCCGGCGACGTGCGACGCGGGAGGGTTGTGCAGATCGACGCGCGCGACGGCTGGCTCGAAGAGCGACGCGTAGAGCGTGTTCACCGCCATCGCGTTCTGCGACTGGAGCCACAGCTCGGGCTTGCCGAACTCGGTCGCCCGCAGCGCCGCGATCGCGCGGCGGATGTCCCACACCTGCATCCCATCGAGCGTCTGGCCGAGCAGGTAGAAACGACGCAAACGCTGTGTCTGCTGCTTGTCCGACCCGATCCATGCGGTCGGCCCCACGCCACGCGGCGCGACGTAAGCCATCGCCCACGGCTGCGTGTCGAACATCTTCTTCTCGTCCACGAAGCCGGCGCCGTCCGCGCTCTTGGGGTCCACGCCGGGGAAGAGCGGCGCGAAGGGCCCGGCCATCATCCGCGCGAAATCGCGCCAGCCGGGTTCGTCGAGCACGTTGAGCACGATGAGCTTGAGCTGCTCTGGCGTCGCGCCCGCCTTGTGCGCGATCCACAAGCGCAGCGCGAACGGCTCCTGCGACGTAAACTCGAACGCGCGCAGCACCACGCCGTCGTGCTCCGCCTTGCCCACCTCACGCAAGCCGAGCGGACCCGCCTCGCGCGGCCAGCCCGCGAAGACCTTGCTCTTCAGCGCGCTCATCCACGCGTCGCGCTGCTTCTGCCAATCCGCCGCACTCGATGGCGCATCGGGCGCTTTCGCAGCGGGCACGAACTCCTCGTCGATCCGCGTGTTCCGCTCATCGTTCGGGATGGATGCGAAAACGCGCAGCTTCTCCGGTTCGATCGCCTTCTTCGCAGCACCGTCGAAGGTCGCCATCGCGTCCGCGCCCTTGAGCCAGCGCTCGAACCACGCGAACGCGCCGGTGTTCAGCGGCTGCACGTCCTTGTGCGGGCCCTCCGCGATTTGCAGACCGATCTTCGCCTCCGCGCCGAGCGCCTTGTAGAGCCGCCGCGTGCTCGCATAGACGGCATACACGCCGTCGAGCGGGAAAATTCCGTCCTTGTCCGTGTTGCAGATCAGCAGCGGCCGCGGCGCGACGAGCGCGGCGACGCGGTCGTAGTCCCAGCGATACGTGTTCACCATGAACATGCAGTCGCAGTGCCCTTCGACGGCGCCATCGACGACGTGATTGTGCAGCGTCGTGATGCCCGCCGTCGGCGCCGCCACCTTGATGCGATCGTCCAGCGCCGCGATCCACCACGAATACGCGCCGCCGCCGCTGCGCCCCGTCACGCCGATGCGCTCCGCATCCACCTCGGGCCGCGACACGAGGTAATCGATCCCGCGCATCCCATTCCACGCCTCGACCCCCGCCGGCGTGTAGCCGCGCGACATCCACCACCAGCGCCCTTTCGAATAGGTCCCGTGGTGTTCCCCTGCGATCTCGCCGAGCTGCACCGTGTCGATGATGAGGCACACGTAGCCGTGCTGCGCGAACCACAGCCCGTGATGATGGTAGCCCGTCTTGTTGCCGAGCGGTGTGCCGTCCTTCGCCTTCACATTCGCGTGCCCGCACACGTAGAGGATCGCCGGCAGCTTCCCTTCCACCTTCGCCGGGCGGTAAAAATTCGCCGTCACATAAAGCCCCGGCATCGACTGGTAGTGCAGCTTCTCGACGATCACGCCGTCATGTTCGAGTTCGCCAGTCTTCGTCACATTCAGCGGTGTGCGTTCCGGCATCGGATCAAGCCCGAGCATCTCGGCGAGCTGCTTGCGCATCGTGGTGCGCTGCGTTTTCCACTCGGCGATCGAGCCAGGAATCGGCAGCGACTGTGCTTCGATGCCTGCGACTTCGCGGGCGAAGTAATCGGCGAGAAGCCGGTTGCCGAGTGGAGCGATGACCGGTTCGGCGGCGAAGGCAGTGGTGGCGATCGTGAGGAGAAGCGGGAAGCGCATGGTGACACGTGAAACCTTCCGCGCCCGGCGAGCTTAGCCCGCGGCAACCGCTGTGCGCGCGCGTGACAATTCTTTTGCAACCGCCTCGTTGCTGGACGCCGTCCCCGGACGCAGCATCCCGGCGTTATGAAACTGCGCTTCCTCCTCCCGCTCGTCGTCATCGCAACCTTCGCCCGGGGCGAAAACGAAATCGGTTTCATCGAGCGCTTCGCCCTCGCGCCGGATCGCGAGAAGGTGCTCACCGAACTCGTCCCCGGCACCGAGGACTACTACTTCTACCACGCGCTCCATTTCCAAAACTCGAAGCAGCCCGCGAAGCTCGCGGCGATCCTCGACCAGTGGAAGAAGCGCAACCCCGGCTCGCCGCAGCGGAAGATGATCGAAAACCGCGAGGCACTGCTCGCCTACGACGCCGACCCGCAGCGCACGCTCGATTTCCTGCGGAAGTTCTTCGGCCTGCGCTTCGACCACGTGCAGGAGCGACCCGACGCAAAGCCGAACCTGCCCACGCAACTCGACCCCGCGCTGATCGCTCGCGAGGTCTTCGTGCGAGAAGCGCTACAGGACGACGATCTCGGCAAGTGCAGCCCCGAGGCGCTCGCGCGGCTCGTGGAGGACAAGGCCGCGCTGCGTCCCGCGCAGCGTCGCGCACTCCTCGCGCGGATCGAGCGGTCGAATGTGCCGGGGCTGGTCGAATTGATCGCCGCCGATCTCGCGTCGGATGAGAGCCGCGCGTTTGGCGAGCATCCGATCCATCGCCTGCTCCTGCCGACGCAGCTCGACCAGCTCGCGAAGCTTCGCCCGCAACTCGCGAGCGAGCAGGCGTTCGTCTTCGCCCGCCTGCGCCATCTCGCTCCGAGTGCGGAGGAAGACGTGGAGTTCGACGCCGCCGCGCGCGAGGCGTGGCTGGAGCGCACGTGGGCTTACGCAAAGACGCTGCCCGCGGCGTTCAACTCGCTCAAAGCCGCGCTGCTCTACCGCCGGCTCGATCACGATCGCCAACGCGGCGTTTATGACGAGGCGCGTTTCATCGAATACCTCAAGCTACCGCGCCAGACCGGCTACGCCGCCCCGCGCTGGATCGAGCGTCTCGGCAATACGAACACGACGTGGGCCGATCTGAACGCGCAGTTCGACGACGCCGCGCTCGTCTTCCCACCCATCGGCGACGACGAGCCGCTCGTGCGCGACACCTTCCTGCACCTCTTCGCCGCGAAGCCCGACGCTGGTTGGCAGCGCTTCGCCGAGTGGGTGCGCGATGCTTGGCTGAAGCCCGTCTTCGCCGAGGCGCTGCTCGTGCGCGGGCTCGGCAATGCGGAGCAACTCGCCTCGCTGCTCGCGCCCGCCGACTTCCAGCGACTGAGCGAGCGCGTCGATCTGGACTTCCTGCCCGCGAATCCGCAGTTCTTCGCGCCCGCCGACGATGTGAGCCTCGATCTGGAAGTGAAGAACGCGCCGAAGCTCATCGTGAAAGTCTATGAGCTGAATGCGCTAAACTACTTCCTCGCCAACCAGCGCCAGCTCAACACCGACCTCCCGCTCGATGGCCTCGTCGCGAATGCGGAGACGACACACACCTTCGCCGAGCCGCCACTGCGCCGCGTGCGCCGCACGTTCAAGTTCCCCGAGCTGAAAGGCCGCCGCGGCGCGTGGATCGTGGAGTTCATCGGTGGCGGACGGTCGAGTCGCGCGCTCGTCCGCAAAGGCCAGTGGAGCGTGGTGCAGCGGACCGGCGCTGCCGGCGACCTGCTCACCGTGCTCGACGAAAACCACGCGCCGATGAAAGACGCCGCCGTGTGGCTCGACGGGCGGAAGTTCACGCCCGACGGGAAGACCGGCGCGGCGCTCGTCCCCTTCACCGCGCAGCCGGGCCGCAAGCCGCTCATCGTCGCCGACGCGACCGGCACGTTCGCGACGCTCACCGAGTTCGAGCATCACGCGGAGGACTACCGGCTCGACGTGCAATTCCACATCGAGCGCGAGCAACTGCTGGCGGGGAAGGAAGCCACGCTCGCGATCCGCACGGCGCTCCGACTTCACGAAGCCGTGCTGCCGCTCACGCTCTTGCACGAGCCGAAGCTCACCATCACCACGACCACGCTCGACGGTATCGAGACGAAGCGGGAAGTAAAAGGGCTGAAGCTCGATCCCACCGCCGTCCTCGCGCACCGCCTCCCCGTGCCCGAGCGCCTGGCGAAGCTCACTGTCGCGCTGAGTGCGCAGGTGGAGCAGATCGCGAAGGGCGGCGAGAAGACGACCCTTTCCGCGCAGGACGAGTGGAGCGTGAATGGGATGGACCGCACGGAGGCGACGCAGGATGGACGCCTCTCCCGCTTCGACGGCGGCTATGCCTTTGAGTTGCTGGGGAAGAACGCCGAGCCCATCGCCGATCGGCAGGTGGTCTTCGAGTTTCAGCACGCGGGCTTTTCGAATCGGGTGACGGTGCCGCTGCGCACGAACGAACTCGGACGCATCGTGCTCGGGCCGCAGGCGGGAGTGTCGCACGTCGCCACGCAACTGCCGGACGGACGGAAGCACGAGCGGCCACTGCTGGACGCCGCGCGCACGAGCGACGACACCCTTCACGTCGCGGCGGGGCAGGCGTTTGAGATCCCGCTGCATCGCGCGGCGACCGCCACCCGCACGGCACTATTGGAAGACCGCCGCGGCACGCACGTGGCCGACCGCAGCGCAAACATGAGTCTGCCCGGCGCGGGCCTGCCACACGTCGCGTCCGCCGGTCTGCCGGCGGGCGATTACACGCTGTTCCTGCCGGACGAGGAGCGGCGCGTGGCGATCAAGGTGACGCAAGGCGCTGCGGCCAGGGGCTGGGTCTTCGGCCCTGCGCGGGCGCTGCAACTCACGCCCGCAAAGCCGCTGCGGATCGCGCGCATCGAAGCGGGGCCGAAGGAGGTGGTGGTGATGCTCGCGAACGCGGGTCCGCTGGCACGCGTCCACGTCGCCGCGACGCGCTTCGTGCCTGACGAAAGGAACCTCTTCGCGCTCGGCGGCGGGATGCGTTTCGGCGGAGCGGAGGAAAGTCCCGCGCGCCTGCCCAATCTCTTCGCAGCGGGCCGCGACATCGGCGACGAGTATCGTTACATCCTCGAACGCCGCTATGCGACGAAGTTCCCCGGCAACCTGCTCGCGCGGCCCGGCTTGCTGCTGAATCCGTGGGAGAAGCGCACCACGGATCAGGCGGCGCTGGGGCAGAAAGCGATGCAAGCACCCGGCGCGACCGCTGGCGGACGGGCGGCCGCGGCCATGCCGGCGAAGCCCGCGCCCGCCACTCCCGCGATGCTCACGATGGCGGCAGAACCCGGCGGTTCGAATCTCGACTTCCTCGCGAACACCGCGCCTGTCTTCACCGACCTCGTGCCGGATGCGAATGGCGTGGTGCGGATCGATCGCGCGAAGCTCGGTGACCGCACGCTGGTGCAAGTGCTCGCGACGGATCTGCGCGACGCGGACTGGCGCGAGATCGCGCTGCCGGAGGTGCCGGTGCAGATGCGCGACTTGCGGCTCGTGCGGAATCTCGACCCAGCGAAGCCGTTCACGGAAAAGAAGAAGCTCAGCGTGCTCGCGCAGGGGCAGGCGCTCACGCTCGCCGATCGGCTCACGAGCGAGCTGGAGACTTACGACACGCTCGGCTCGGCCTTCGCGCTCTACCAGACGCTGAGCGGTGACGCGACGTTGGCGAAGTTTGCGTGGGTGCTCGAATGGCCGCGGCTCAAGGACGAGGAGAAGCGCGCGAAATACAGCGAGTTCGCGTGTCACGAGTTGAACGTCTTTCTCGCGCACAAGGACGCGGCGTTCTTCGACGCGGTGGTGAAGCCGTATCTGCGCAACAAGAAGGACAAGACCTTCCTCGACGACTATCTGCTCGGCGTGGACCTGCGGCGGTATCTGGAGCCGTGGCGCTTCGGTCAACTCAACGCCGCCGAGCGCGCGCTGCTCGCGGCGCGGCTCGATGGCGAGGCGAAGAACATCGCGCGGCATCTGCGCGAGCGGTGGGAGCTTCTCCCGCCGAGGGCCGATGAACTGGACCGGTTGTTCGAGACGGCGCTGCGCGGGCGGGCGATGGAGGACGGCGAGCGAGCGAGCGGGAAGCTGGCGGAGTCGAAGGAACTCGATGCCTTGAATGTCGGGCGACTTGCGGCCAATGAACCGGCTGCATCCGCTGCGCCCGCGGCCCCCGCACCGATGGTTGCGCGGAAGGCGGGAAGTGGAGCGCTGAGCATGAGCAAGGCTGAATCGGCCAGCCTCGCTGACAAGGACAGCAACGGGCGCGAACGCCGCACGATGCTCGGCGCAGAGGTGCAACTCGCGGAGCGCTCGGACGCTGGCGCCTTCAACTTCGTCAGTGCGGACGACGCCGTGCTTCAGCGCGAGAAGGCGCAGGCGCAGGCCTACTACCGCAAGCTCGGCGCGACGAAGGAATGGGCGGAGAACAATTACTACCACTTGCCGATCGAGCAGCAGGGGCCGGAGCTGATCCCGGTGAATGCGTTCTGGCGCGACTTCGCGGCGTGGGTGGCGGATGGAGCGAAGACGCCGTTTCTCTCGGCGAACTTCGCGGAGGCGCATCGTAACTTCGCCGAGATGATGCTCGCGCTCGCGGTGCTCGATCTGCCCTTCGACGCGCCCAAGCACGACACGAAGACGGACGGCGCGAGCTTCACGCTCACGGCAGGCGGGCCGGTGATCGTGGTGCACAAGGAAGTGCTGCCCGCGGCACCGGCGGAAGGCGCGACGGAGCTACTCGTATCGCAGAATTTCTACCGCCACGGGGACCGCTACCGGCAGGAGGGGAATGAGAAGTTCGACAAGTATGTGACCGGCGAGTTCCTCGCCGGCGCGGTGTATGGCGCGAACGTGGTCGTGACGAATCCCACGTCGTCGCCGCAGAAGATCGAACTGCTGCTGCAAATCCCGCGCGGCGCGCTGCCGGTGCTCGGCGCGAAGCCGACCGACAGTCGGCGCGTGCGGCTGGAGCCGTTCACGACGCAGAGTTTTGAGTATGCGTTCTACTTCCCGGCAGCGGGTGCGGCGGGGGAGAAGTTCCCGCACTATCCGGTGAACGTGGCGAAGGACGAGAAGGTCGTCGGGGCGGCGAAGGCGTTCGCGTTCCCCGTGGTCGCGCGGCTCATGCAGGTGGACAAGGCGTCGTGGGATTTCGTGTCGCAGAACGGGAGCGAGGCGGACGTGTTCGCCTTACTCGATCAGCAGAACATCGAGCGCCTCGACCTCGCACGCATCGCGTGGCGCTGCCGGCAGAGCGCGGACTTTTTCCGCCGGCTCGTCACACTGCTCGGGGCGCGGCATCGGTTCGATCCGGTCATCTACAGCTACGCAGTCGAGCATCGCGACACGCCAGCGCTGCGTGAGTGGCTGCGGCATCGTGATGAGCTGCCGGCGCTGTGCGGCGCGTGGTTCAACAGCACGCTCGTGCGTTTCGATCCGGTCGAGCGGCGCACCTTCGAGCACCTGGAATACTCGCCGCTCATCAACCAGCGCGCGCACCGGCTCAGCGCGGAGCACCGCATCGCGAATAACGTCGTGCTCGCGCAATACCGCACGCTGCTCACGCAGCTCGCGCACAAGCCGGCGCTCGACGCGAACGATTCGCTGAGCGTGACGGGCTTCCTCTTTCTGCAGGACCGCGTGGAGGAAGCGCTCGCGCGGTTCAAGACGATCAACGCCGACGCGCTGCCGACGCGGCTGCAGCACGACTACTTCCGCTGCTACGGCGCGCTCTACGAGGCGGACCTCGCCGCCGCGCGCGGGATCGCGAATCAATACGCGGAGCATCCCGTCGAACGCTGGCGGAATCTCTTCCGCGACGTGCTCGCGCAGCTCGACGAGATCGAGGGCAAGGCCGGCGGCGTGAAGAAGGATGGCACGCAGCCCGATCGCGAACGCGACACTTTCAACCTCGCGGGGAGCGAGCCGGTGTTCGACTTCAAGGTCGAGAATCGCACGATCGCGCTGACGTGGAAGAACCTCGGCGAGGCGACGCTGAACTACTACCTCATCGACCCGGAGTTTTCGTTCAGCAGCAATCCATTCGTGAGCGCGGAGGCGGGGCGCTTCTCGATCATCAAGCCGACGAAGACCGCGCAGCTTCCGCTGCCCGCGGGCAGGGACGCGCTCGATGTGCCGCTGCCGGAGGAGTTCGCGAAAGCAAATGTGCTCGTGGAAATCGTCGCCGCGGGGCAGCGCAAGGCGCAGGCGTATCACGCCAACTCGCTCAAGCTCACGCTCGCCGAGAACTACGGCCGGCTCGAACTGCGCGACCAAGCCGGTGCGAAGGCGGTGGCGAAGGCTTACGTGAAAGTCTATGCGCGGCTGCGCAACGGGACGGTGCGCTTCTTCAAGGACGGCTACACGGACCTGCGCGGGAAATTCGACTACGCGAGCCTCAACAACTCCGCCGCTGACCGGCCCGTGCCGATGTCGCAGCCGCGTGGCGAAGGCGCGCTCGACACACAGATGCTGCGACCGGGAGAACTCGACCAGGTCTCGCGGCTCTCACTGCTCGTGCTCAGCGAGAGCAACGGCGCGCTCGTCCGGGAGGTCGCACCGCCCGCACAATAGAGCTAGCCGACCTCCGTCACCTTACCCACCGCGAACGTCTCGAACAGCGGCACGAGATCGATCACTTCGTTCGCCGCTCCGCGCAGGGCACTGCCGAGATTCGGGGCGGCGGCGGCGACTTCCACGCGGATGCCGCGCCGGCGCAGGTGCAAGGCGAGCGGCGCGAAGTCGGCGTCGCCGGTGACGAGCACGACGATGTCGGGCGCCATGTCGCGGGAGAGTTCAGCCGCATCGAGCGCCATCAGCACATCGACGTTCGCCTTGTAGCGCCCGTCTTCGGACGGCGAGCCGTCCTTGGCCACGACAAGGAAACTGTGCGCCCGGAGCCAGTGGAGGAATTTGTTCTTCTTGTCCCGCTCCGCCTGCCACTCGGGCATCGCGGGCGGCAGACCTGCATAGACGACCATCTCGATCAGCGCGCGGCCTTCATCGGCGCGAGTGAGAAAGTCGCGCAGCTTCTGCCAGTCGAGGTTCCGGCCCGAGGGGCGGATGGAACTGACGACGTTCGACTCGTCCACGAGCACGAGCACACGCAACGCGCGGACTGGCTCCGTGGATTTGGTTCGCTTCACTCCGCCGGTTCGACCGGCGGTGTCTCGGCACCCTCGGCACCCTCGGCATCTTCCGCGGGAGCGTTCGGGTCAGCCGGGGAGATTTTCGCTTCCAGCTTGCGCAGACGCTTCTCCTCTTTCTTCGCCTTTTTGGCGATATCCCGACGACGTTTCTCGAATGAATAGTTTGGTTTTGCCACTGGTCGCAAAGTGGCGTCGCACGTCGGAAATACAAGAGCGAAACCTTTCGCTTGTATCCGGGAGGTTGGGCGGTTGAGAAAGGCACACGATGAATCCCCTGCCCCGCATCCTCCTCGCGCTGTGCGCCACGCTCGCTGTCCACGCCGCCGAACCACAAGTCGGCGTCGGCATGAAACCGATCCCCGGCGCGGAGCTGATCATCGACGGCTCGCGCGAGATGCTCGATGCGAAGTGGATCTATTGGGAAGGGCCGGGCTTCAAGTCGACGATGCCGATCAAGTGGCAGATCGTGCCGGACCCCATCGACGGCGGCACTAGCCTGATGACGGACGACCGCGCGGCGGACGGCGGGAAGTTCGGCGCGGCGGACATCGTGACGAAGAAGGCGTATCGCGATTTCCGGCTGCACATCGAGTTCATCATCATGAAGCCGGGCGGGAACAGCGGCGTGTATTTGCAAAACCGATTCGAGATCCAGGTCTTCGACGGCGATAAGACCAAGCACGGCATGGGCGCGGTGATCAACGAAACCGAGTCGCCTTACCACGCCTACCACGGCATCGGAAAATGGAACGCCTACGACATCGTATTCCGCGCGGCGCGGTTCAAGGACGGCAAGCTTGTCGAGAAGCCGCTCGTCTCGATGTATTTCAACGGGCAGAAGGTCCACACGAACGTGACGATCAACAAAGTGTGGGGCGGCGCGCGATCGGGGATCGATGGCGGCAACGACGGCGGCGCGGGCCTCACCGACACACCACAGGGGCTGAAGCTCCAGTGCGAGGGGCACGACGTGCGCTACCGCAATGCGTGGATCAAGGAACTCGATCTCGCGGAGGCGAAGACGGATTTCTAGGCATAGTCGATCCGCACGATCTCCAACTCCTCCTCGCCGGAGGGAAAACGAAAGCGGACGTGCGCGCCGAGCCGCGCGCCGAGCAGCGCCTTGGCGATGGGCGCGAGGTAGCTCACCCATCCGCGGTCGAGATCAGTTTCATCCCCGCCGACGATCCGATAAATCACGTCGCCGCCGCGACGGCGCACCGTGACGGTCGCGCCGAAGCGCACTTCACGCCGCTCGTCCGCCGCAGACGGAGGTGCGGTGACGATGGCGGTGCGCAGGCATTCCTCGATCTGCGCGATGCGCTGGTCGAGAAGTTGGAGCCGCCGCTTCCGATCGCCATCCTCCGGCGACGAGGCCAACTGCGGGCGCTGCTCATGGACGAGTTCATCGAGTTCCCCACGCAACCGTTCCGCGCCATCGGGCGTCAGATAATTTTTTGCTCCGGGCGGAAGCGCGGACGACGGACGCGGCGGCAGCGGTTCGTCCGAGTCGCCGTCCGATTCGCGCGTGAAGGCTTTGCTCATCGGCAGCCACGCTATCGATCAGCGCTTCAGTAGCAATTTCTCAATCGCCCGCACCGCCTCAAGCCGGTCCACCGACACGCCCGCCTGTTGGAAGGCGATCTCGCCTTTCGGATTGAGCACCGTAACGAGCAGCGAGTGTGCGAACTGCGTCTTCGAGCCGGGCACATATTGAAAGCCAAGCGCATCCGCAAGCTTGCGCACATCGGGCTCCGGAGCGCGCAGCAGCATCCAGTGATCGACACCCAGCTTGCGCTTCTCCCGATACGCCTTCAGCGCCGCGATCGTGTCCCGCTCGGGGTCGATGCTCACGAGCACGAAGTCGGTCTTCGCCAGTGCGCGCGAGGAAAGCCCCGCTTCGATGGCCTTGAGGTCCGCGACCATCAGCGGGCACGAGTGCTCGCAGTTGGTGAAGAACATGGCGACGACGACCGGGCGACCGCGCAGCACGTCGAGTTTGATTTCCTTCCCGAGGTCGGAAGTCCACTTCGAGTCCAGTCGGTAGAGCGACTTCTCCGTCGGCTTCAATGCCGGCAGCCCTTCCCGGCAGCAGGGCGGCACCTTGGTGTTCTTGATGGCGGCGAGGCCCGGCACGAGCAGGGCGAGGAGGAGACCAGCGATGAGCTTGGCTTTCATGCTCGGAAATGTAGGCGTAGCCCCAGCGTGGGCATCCCGCCGATTGGCGAAGGCTGGGCGCGGGTTGTCGGGCGATTCCGCGAGGGTTTCGGCCTGCGCCGGTTTCTGAACCTCTGCCGAGGCACGACGCTCCGGCGAAACAACAAAAGCAAACAAAACACATGAAAACGAAACTGAACCTCCACTTCGCCGTCGCCGCCGCGGCTGCGATAATCGCCTCGTCGGCGCTCGCGGGCCCCTCCAACTGGCCCCCGAACTACCCGACGCGCGTCACCACGAAGGCGGCGGTGCTGAAGTGTTGCCTGCCGAACGAGAAAATCGCGCTGGCCTGCAAGGACTGCAAAACCGTGATGGAGAAATCCGGCGCGGACAAGAACGGCATCCTCGCGTGGTTCGCACCCGACTCGACGCACGGTTGCTCGGGCTGTGGTGGCAAGGTCACCACCAAGGCCGTGGGCGGCGGCAAGGCGAGCGTGGCTGAATACAAGCACACGTGCTCGAAGTGCGGAGCTGACTCCGCCTTCACGTGCGCGACGCACAAAGGCTGATCGCCCTCCCGGTAGTGATCAGTGCAAGGCCGCCCGGCACAGCACCGGGCGGCCTTCAGTCATCGGGAATATCAACACAGGTCCAATTATGAATCCCTCGATGCCCAACAAAGAACCGGAATACGACACACAGTGCCTGGTCTGCCTCCGCAGTGTGCGACCGGACGACGGGATGGTTCACTTCCCGTTCGAGGATCGGATGATCACGCTCTGCTGCCCGCTGTGCTACGCGGCCTTCCAGACGGAGCCGCAAACCTACCTCGGCCGGGAACTCCGTCGGCCGCCGGAGGCGTCAGATTTCTAAGAATCCGCGAGGGTTTCCGCGCGGGCCGGTTTCTGAACCTCTGCCGGGACACGAAGCCCGGGAAACAAAACGAAACCTAAACCGAATCCGAAAATGAAAACGAAACTGACACTCGCCCTCGCGGCCACGGCCGCGCTCCTCACCACCGGCGTGATCGCCGGCCCCGGCTTTGTGGACCGGGCGCCAGCAGCAACTCCGCGCCTCACGGCGGTGGCTCATCAACACATGGCCACGTGCAAGACCATGACGATCGCGACCAACCCGAAGGCCGGTGCGCTGGCGACCGTGCGTTGCGATGCGTTCGCCAAGGTGCGCGCGGCGGAATGCCGTCTGGCCTGCATGTAAACCGGCAGGCTACGATGCACCCAAACAAGACCGGGTGGGGCTACAAGGTTCCGCCCGGTTTTCGCCCGGACAACGAACATGAATGACGACCAACTCAAGCAAGTGCTCCACGAGTGGAAGGCGGAAGCGCGCGTGCCCGCAAGCTTTCGCGCCAATGTGTGGGAACGGATCGCCGCGCGACAGGAGACGCGGGATCTGACTTTCGCGGCGCAATTCAGGCAGTGGCTGACCGGCCTCATAATGCGTCCCGCACTCGCGGCTGCGCTCGGCGCAGTGATGCTGACACTCGGCATCGGCACGGGCTGGTGGAAGGGCAGCCAGGATCGCACGGCGGAGTGGAGCCGGCTCGAGGCACAGTATGCGGAGAGCATCGATCCTTACGCGCGGACCCACGCGCTGACGACGCGATGAAACGCGCAGGCTTTCTCCTCGCGCTATTCACGGCGGCCAGCGTCGTGGCCTTCGCCGTCTGCTACCACTTTGCCATGCGGCCGCTGCGCGCGATGCCGGGCGACCTGCCGACGGAACTGGCATGGCTGCGCACGGAGTTCCGCCTCGATGACGCGACCTTCACGAAAGTGCGCGCGCTGCACGATGCCTACGAGCCGCGCTGCATGGAGAATTGCAGCGAGATCGCGCGCGTGAACGAGCGCATCGGTGCGCTCACCATGAAGGGTTCACCCTCCGCCGCCGAGATGGATGCGGTGCTGGCCGAAGCAGCGGAGTTGCAACGTAAATGCCGCGGCGACATGTGGCGGCACATCGAGTCCGTGGCGGCGCTCCTGCCCGCGGACAAGGCGCAGCGCTATCGCGCGATGATGGCGCGGGCGATCGTGCAGCCGGGGCTGCCTTACCAACCGGCGCACTCGCGCTGAGTCGATGCCCGAGACCGACGAAGACTTGATGGCGCGCTTGCAGGGCGGCGACGATCTCGCGCTGAACGAGTTGATGGCCCGCTGGGAGCGACCGCTGACCGGCTACCTCCTGCGACAGGTCGGGAACGAAGCGGCTGCGCTCGATCTCGCAGAGGAAACCTTCGTGCGCGTTTACGAGAGCCGGCATCGCTACGAAGGGCGCGCGAAGTTTTGCACGTGGCTCTACACCATCGCCACGAACCTCAGCCGCAATCACCACCGCTGGCGCGCGCGGCATCCGAACGTCTCGCTGGAGACCCCTCTCGCGCCCGGCGCCGAGACGCCGCTGGGCGAAGTCCTCGCGGCAGTCACGCCATCACCCGCCGAACTCGCATCCACGGACGACACCGCGCGGCTCGTGCGCGAGGCGATCGAGCAACTGCCCGAGGAGCAGCGCACCACACTCGTGCTCTTTGAATACCAGGACCTCGGCCACGCAGAGATCGCGCACATCCTTGGCTGCTCGCCGAAGGCCGTGGAGACGCGGCTGTATCGGGCGCGCCAGACCTTACGCGAGCGGCTGAGAGCACTGGTGGATTGAAGCTACTTCACGCGCTGGAGGACGATGAGAAACGCGTCGCCAGCCTTGTTTGCGAGCTCGGTCGGCCGGCCGGGACCGCTGCCGTTGTTCGAGCACCACTTGAGCGTGTCGCCTTCGAGCGAGTAGATGCCGAGGAAGGTCTTCCCACGCACCGGATTGTCCGTGCCGCGCGCGTCGATGGTCTTTTTAGACGGGCTCAAATGGAACGTGCCTTCGCCGAGGCTTTGCCCGGTGCGGAGATTTTTGCCCGTGATCTTAGTGGCGGTGATGACCAGTTCCATCGACGGCTGCCGCTCGTTCTCCATGCCACCGCGCCATGTGCCGATGAGCTTCTTTCTCTCCTCCGCGGAGGAGTCCTGGGCGAGAGCGCTGAAGGTTCCGGCGCACATGAGGGCGAGCAATGCGATGGAGTGTTTCATAGGAGGTGCCGCGAGGCTCCGGCGCGAGGGAAATGGTGTCAATGCTGGACACCCGCCGCGCTGCGCCTCTACCGTCCGCGCCCCATGAGCACTCCCGAGAATTTCGACCCCACGCCAATCAGCGGCGGACCGACCGATGTCGCGCCGCTGGGCCGCGGCGGGGAGAAGCCCGCGCACGAGCGCACCGCCGGAGAAGACGGCGATCCGTATGACTGGGCCGCCATCGCGAACGACCCCGCCTTCGCCGAGCTGAAGCGCGCCAAGCTGCGCTTCATCATCCCGGGCACGATCTTCTTCCTCGTCTATTACATGACGCTGCCCGTGCTCGTCGGCTTTTGCCCAGAGCTGATGAAGACACCCGTCTGGGGCAAGGTGAACATCGCCTACCTCTTCGCGCTCTCACAGTTCGTGATGACGTGGGTGCTCTGCGCGCTCTACGTCCGCGCCGCGAAACGCTGGGACCGCATGAACGCCGAACTGCTCGCCCGTTTTCCCCGCCGCTAATCACCCATGCTCGCCTTCGCCTTCACTCCTGCCCTCGGGATGTTCCTCGCCTTCGTGGCGATCACGCTCGTCATCACCTACTTCAGCGCGCGCAAGGCCAAGGGCTCCGCCGCTTACTTCGCCGCCGGGCGCTCGATCACCGGATGGCAGAATGGCCTCGCCGTCGCGGGCGACTACATGAGCGCCGCGAGCTTCCTCGGCATCTCGGGCATCATCTGCCTGAAGGGCTACGACGGCTTCATGTATTCGGTCGGTTTCCTCGTCGCGTATCTCACCGTGCTTTTCCTCGTCGCCGAGCCGCTGCGCAATGCGGGCAAATACACGATGGCCGACCTGCTCGCCTATCGGCTCAAGCAGCGGCCCGTGCGCGCGATGGCCTCGCTCAGCACGCTCACCGTCTCCACCTTCTACATGATCGCGCAGATGGTCGGCGCGGGCGGCATCATCGAGAAGCTAATCGGCGTGCCCTTCGCCCCGGCGGTGATCGGCGTGGGGGTGCTGATGCTCGTCTATGTCGTCTTCGGCGGGATGCTCGCGACGACGTGGGTGCAGATCATCAAGGCCATCCTGCTCATGGGTGGCGCGTTCGCGCTGAGTTGGATGGTGCTGGGCAAATTCGACTACAGCCTCACGCGCTTCTTCGACGCCGTGGCCGCGGCGGACTACGGCGGCACGCAGACGCCGCGGAACCTGCTCGACCCCGGCCTGGCCTACGGCGCGAGCGCGGCGAATCCGTGGGGCGCGTGGGACTTCGTCTCCCTCGCGCTCGGGCTCGTGCTCGGCACGGCCGGGCTGCCTCACATCCTCGTGCGCTTCTACACCGTGCCGGATGCGAAGACGGCGCGCGTGAGCGTAGTCTGGGCCACGGCGATCATCGGCCTCTTCTACGTGCTCACGACCTTCTTCGGCTTCGGCGCGGCGGTGCTGCTGAAGCTGACGACCGTGCCCGCGGATGTCGTCGCGGGCTTCATCCCGCTGGATGCGAAGGGACTGCCAAACGGCAACATGGTGGCGCCCACGCTCGCGGCGGCGCTCGGCGGCGAACTCTTCTTCGCCTTCATCAGCGCCGTCGCCTTCGCCACCATCCTCGCGGTCGTCGCCGGCCTCACGATGAGCGCCTCCACTTCGTTCGCGCACGACTTCTACTCGAACGTGATCCACCACGGCCGCGAGACCAAGCCCGGCCAGGAAGTGAAGGTCGCGCGCATCACCGCGTTCTTCGTCGGCGCCGCCAGCATCGCCCTCGCGATCAAGCTCGGCTCGAGCGTGAACGCCGCCATGCTCGTCGGCCTCGCCTTCTCCGTCGCCGCGTCGGCGAATCTGCCGGTGATCCTCTTCTCGGTCTTCTGGAAGCGCTTCAACACCACCGGCGCCGTCTGCGGCCTCGGCGTCGGGCTCGTCTCCTCGATCGTGCTGATCCTGCTCAGCAAGAACGGCCTCTACGACGCGAAGACCGCACCCTTCCCGCTGGCGAATCCCGGCATCGTCAGCATTCCGCTCGGCTTCCTCGGCGCGTGGCTCGGCACCCTCCTCACGCCGCGCGATCCCGAGGCAGAGGCGAAGTTCGCCGAGTTGGACGTGCGCTCGCAAACCGGCCTCGGAGCGGAAGGCGCGACGGCGCACTGATTCACCACGAAGGAGATACCTTCGGCCCGACTGTTTGCCTTCGTGCCCTTCGTGTCCTTCGTGGTTAACTTCGACGCGTCGTGCCCGCGATTCGCCACCTCTACTTCCACATCCCCTTCTGCCCGAAGCTCTGCCCGTATTGCTGCTTCTACGTCGAGGTCGGCGCGAAGAACAAAACGCGGGGATTTCTCGACGCGCTGCTGCGCGAGGTCGAGGTCGCCGCGCGCGGGCATGAACTGAAGCCGACAACGATCTTCTTCGGCGGCGGCACGCCGAGCGCGCTGCTGGCCGATCAACTCGCGTATCTCTTCGACGGCTTGCGCGCGCGGCTCGATCTCTCGGCGCTCGAGGAGTTCACGCTCGAAGCAAATCCCGCGACCATCCGCGCGGACAAGGCGCGCGTGCTCCGCGAAGGCGGTGTCACGCGGCTCAGCCTCGGCGTGCAGTCGTGGGACGACGCGCTGCTCAAGACACTCGGTCGCGTCCACACCGCGGCGCAGGCGGAGAAGACCGTCGGCATCCTGCGCGACGCGGGCTTCGATAACTTGAGCATCGACCTGATGTTTTCCGTGCCGGGCCAGACGGCTGAGCAATGGCGCGCGACGCTCGACAAGACCATCGCGCTCCAGCCGGAGCACGTGTCGTCGTATTGCCTCACCTACGAGGAAGACACCGAGTATTTCCGCAAGCTGACCGGTGGGCAGTTCAAACAGGACGACGAGCACGACGCCCAGCTCTTCGAGACGACGATGGACGTGCTCGCGAGCGCGGGCTTCGCGCAATACGAGATCAGCAACTACGCGCGCCCCGGGCGCGAGTCGCAGCACAACCGCGCCTACTGGCTCGGCGCGGACTACCTCGGCTTCGGCCCGAGCGCCTTCTCGACTGTCGGCACGGACCGTTGGGAAAACGTGCGTGACACCGCCGAATACACGCGCCGTGTGATGGCGGGCGAAAATCTCGTCGGGTTCACCGAGCACCTCTCGCCCGACACGCGCCGCGGCGAGATCGCCGCCTTCGCGATGCGCACCTCGGAGGGTCTCTCCGCCGCGGATCTCGCGCCGTGGGAAAAGTCCGTGGCGCACTTTCTCGCGATCGGCCTGCTCATCGAGGAGGCTGGCCGCGTCCGGCTCACGCAGCGCGGCAAGCTGCTCGCCGACGCGGTCGCCGCGGCCTTCGTGTGAGCGTCAGCGCTGCGGCGCCTTGAGCCACTGGCCCGCGTAGTCCAGCCACGCGGCCCAATCGACGGCGCTCATGGAGTGGCTGCCCTCGCGGATGAAATAGCCGAGCCGGCTCGGCAGCAGCTTGCCGACCGCTGGCATCGAGTCGGCGCCGAGTCCGTCGCCGGCGACCAGCTTATAGACAGGGTCTGCGGACTTGAGCATCTCGAATTGTCCCGCCGGGTTTGCCCACAGATCTTCGGTCGCATTCGAGACGAGCACCGGGCGCGGCGCGCACATCGCGATGAGCGCGTGTTGATCGAACGGCAGCCGCGCGGGTTCGCCGCTGAACTCGGCAAAGTGCCCCGCAAACCAATGCGGAAATGCTTTCGTGATGACGGCTACGGTCTCTGCGGTCGGCCGGCCCTTTTCGTTGAGCTTCGCCAGCTCAGGCGCGACTCGACTCGGCGCGGTGCCGCCGCAGCCCGCCTGGCTCGGGATAGCCATCGCAAACCGTTCGTCGAACGCGGCCGCCACGAGCGCAGTCTTGCCATTGCGCGAATGGCCGACGGTCGCGACGCGCTTCGCATCGATCTCCTTCACCTTTTCGAGCACGTCGAGCATCCGCGAAAAGCCCCAGGCCCACGCCATGATCGTCGCCGTGTCCTCGGGGCCGCGCTCGGCGGATTTCACGCCGCCGATTTTGCGCAGCACGGGCTCGGCGAGTTCCTTTTCATCGGGCACCACGTCGCCGTGGTAGAAGCCGGCGAACGCGTAACCGCGCTCGATGATCTGCGCGACGTTCCATTTGTCCGTCTCGATCCCGCGGTCTTCCTTGCGGGCCTTGTTTCCGCCGGTGCCGTCTTTGTGGGGCTTCACCCAGCTCTCGGGCAGCGCGATGCCGGGGTGATCGAGCACCTCGTGGTTGCCGTTGAAGTTGATGCCGAGGAAGCACGGGAACGGGCCGGGCTTTCCATTCGGCGTGACGAGCAGCAAACGCACGGGATGGCCCAGCCCGAGGTCCACGTCGAACTCCCGCAGCGTCGCCGCGCCGCCGAGCGCCTGCCTGTCGTCGGCGATGGATCGGCCAGCCACGGCGCCGGGCTTCGCGGGCTGACGGCCATACATGTAGTGCTCGAAGAGCGCGCGCAGCTCGGGCGCGCGCTGCGTCTGCCACTGCTCGCGGGTGCGCGCGGCGAGGTCGGGGAGGGACTCGTGGAGCGGGAGTTTTTCGGGCGCGGGGAAGTCGAGAGCGAAGGCGGAGGCGGTAAGCATCAGGGCGGGCAGGAGGAGTTTCACGGGGCGGTGATGCGCGCGCTTCGTGAAGGCGTCAACGCTGCGTCAGCCCACGAGCTGATCGAGCAGCCGCCACAGTCCTGCATCGGTCGCGCGCAGATCGGGCTGCATGTGCTCGATGTAACCGCGCGCCTGCACGGTGCGCGACGGCACCAGGATGTGATCCGCACCTTCGCAAAAGGCGGCGGCGGCGGCAGGCGTCAGCTCGATGTGAAATTGCAGACCGACGATTTTTTCGCCGAAGACGAAACCCTGGTTAAAGCACGCCTCACTCTCGGCGAGGCGACGCGCGCTGCGCGGCATCTCGAACGTATCGCCGTGCCAGTGGAAGACCACGCCCTCCGCGGGAAAGCCATCCATCGGCGGCTCGCGGTCGAGGAAACGCACGGGGAACCAGCCGATCTCGTGCACGGGATTCTGCACGACCTTCGCGCCGAGCACGTCGGCGATGAGTTGCGCACCGAGGCACACCCCGAGCAATGCTTTGCCCGCCTCAATCGCGCCGGAGATGCACCGCTTCTCCGCGACGAGCCACGGGTAGTCGCGGTGTTGGTAGATGTTCATCGCGCCGCCCATGATGACGAGCAGATCGAACGCGTCCGGCAACGGCTCGCCGAGATCGAGCCGAGTCGCCGCGAACTCGTGGCCGCGCGCACGCGCCCAATCGCGGATCTTTCCCGCGCCTTCGTTCGGTGCGTGCTCGAGGGAGTGGACGCGCATCAGACGGCGAAGTGGAAGTTCGCGGCGATGATTTTTCCGCTCAGCGCCGCAAGGTCCGCGCGGGTGTTTTTCACGAGCACGATGCCGTCGAGCAGGATGGCCGCATCGCCGGGGCCGGTCCAGGTGCCGGCGCCGTCGGTCACGATAAAGTCGCTGTTCAAGTCCACGCCGACGCGCTTCACCGTGAGGCCGGCGATGACGTTCACAGCGCTCTGGGTGGTGATGACGTTTGCGGGAGGCGTGCCGGCGATGATGGTGCTGATCGCGGTGGCGACGATGTTGGTGATTCCACCATTTTTTGACGAGTCGTTCGAGAGGCCGGCGTGCAGTCCCAGCACCGGCAAGTAGCCGCCGCCGGGCGCTCCGATGAGGCCGCTGATGCTGCCGCCGCTCGCGGCCGCGCCGTCCATGCCTGGCGTGCCCGTATTGCCGGCGATGATGCCGGCGGCGTGCGAGCCGACGGTGAGCGTGTTCATGGTGATGCTGCCGCCGTTGCCGGCTTTCGCGCCGCTGGTGGTGCCGCTGCCGCCGGGGCCAGCGGTGAGGTCCACGATGTAAGCGGCGATCTTGTTGCCGCTGATCGCGCCGCCTGCGCCGCCCACGCCGGCATATAGCTCGACCCGATACACTCGCGAGTTCAGCCGGCTGGCCTCGAACTGGAAACCCGCGAAATCGCCGCCTTTTCCAGCAGGTCCTGCGGTCGCGCTGCCGCCGGCACCCGTGGAAAAGAACACCTCGCCGCCCGCGCCGCCCGCGCCGCCTGCGCCCGTCGCGCCACCGGTCACCGCGCCGCCATTCGCCGGACTGATGAGCGTCGTCGCCATGTTGAAATCGCCGGTCATCCCGCTGCTGACCTTGCTCACGTTGCCGCCCGTGCCCGGCACGAGCACCCAGCTTTGATCCGCGAACGACGTCACATTTACGATGCTCCCGCCGCTCCCGCCGTGGTGCGTCGTATCACCCACGATGCTGCTCCCCGTCTGGATGCGATCGCGCACGCCATCGGCGAGGACGACGTTCGTGATGTCCCCACCATTCGCCGAGTTACCCGTGCGGATCGACTCCGCGCTGCCAGCC
Source organism: Verrucomicrobiota bacterium (assembly GCA_009885995.1). GTDB lineage: Bacteria > Verrucomicrobiota > Verrucomicrobiia > Chthoniobacterales > Chthoniobacteraceae > VFJQ01. Next base: position 50,195 of record VFJQ01000070.1, on the reverse strand, counting down.
GCGCCCGGCGACACGCCGAGCAGCGACAAATTGCTGATCGACCCGCCCGCTAGCACGTTGCCCGCGACGACGACGCGCACGGTCAGCCCCGCGATGTCCGTTTGTAAAATCCTGATCTCCTCGAATTGCGGATCCGCATCCAAGTTTATAACCGTCAGCGCGCCCGCCGCCGTCGCTGCGGTGGTTTCATTCGCATCGCCCGCCACATCCGCGCCAGCGCTGTCGGTGATGGTGAGGTTGTTGCCATGCAGGAAAAAAACCGCGGGCGCGATGCGGGCTTCGAGCGGTTCCGGGCACTGGGAAAATATCATGTGCTTAACCAACAATGACCAAGGCACGCGCACATAGCGAGCGCCGTGACGCTGCCCGTTTTCACGCGTAGGAAAAGTGCCCGCTCAGGCGAGCGCCTTTGGGCCCATGAGGAACCACATCACCGCGCTGCACCCGAGAAAGCAGACGCCGGCCACTCGCATCCCGATGCCCATGAACCACAGGTTCCACGCCGTCGCGATGCACGGCTTCATTTTCCCCGCCGGATCGTAGAAGAACTCGATGCTCTACCCGTCGCGCCACGGCGGCTGCGGGTCGGTGCCCACGGTCCGAAGGCGGTGCGACTCGCCCAGTTCCGAGCGGAACTCGATGCGCTCTCCTGCCGGCGTGGTGAAGACGATGATGGGGAAAAACTTCGGGATGGAGCTCGAGTCGTAGCGGCTGTCCGAGCTATCGCGCAGCACCATTTCCCGCTCCTTCACGACCGTGAGCACGCTGCCCGGCAGCCACAGCAAAAGATGGCGCGCCGGTTCGCCAGCAGCAACTCGCGGATCCCTCCGCGGACGAGCCCGAAGCCCGCGAGCGCGAAGACACCGACGAACATGCAGAAGAGGATTTTCATGAAGAGCGGCTGGGGCGGCATGGCGCCGCGCGCCATACACTCAGCCGCGGCGCCGCCACGTCAGGCTTCGCACCGATGCCGAAGTGGCTCGGTTGCCCCGCTCTGAATCCACCCGCGCGCGCGCGGCGCGCTGACTGGGAACGCGGGCGCTTACGGCACGATGATGAGGAAGCCTGTCATCGGCGCGGGCACGAGCCCCGGCGCGAGGAGACCGCCGTTCTTCACGAGGACGAGGCCGTCGAGTGCGGTGTCGCCATCGCCGAGGAGGAAGAGGCCGTTGCTCGGGTTTGGCCCGCCGGTATTGTCCGTGAAGTCGAACACGTTCGCGTTGAAGTTGTCCGCGGCGTAGCTATTCGCCTTCACGTTGTTGATCGTGGTGACGGCGTTGCGGCTCGCGAGGTTGTCCGCGGCGGTGTTGCCATCCACCGCGAGGATCGCGGCGATGCGCGACGCGGTGATGTTCACCAGGCTGCCCGCGACGCCTGCGGTGAAGCCCGTGCCGCCCGCGCCGGCGAAGAGGCCGCCCATCTGGTCGAGTTCGATCCCGAATTGCGAAATCAACTGCCCCATCACGAGGTTCGGAGCCTTCGCGAGATTGCCGATATCGCCGGTGATCTTCACGTCGTTCACGCTCGCGCCCGCGCCGCCCGTGCCGCTCGCGGCGCCGCCATTGCCACCCGCGCCGGCCATGATCGCCTGCGCGAAGAGCCCGACCGTCGCCGTCACGTTCTTCACGCCGCCGCCCGCGCCACCCGTGCCCGCGCCGGCGCCGCTGATCCCATCGCCGCCCGATCCGCCGACGACGCGCAGGATGCTCGCCTTGCCGCTCACGTTTTCCACGAGCCCGCCCGCGCCGCCGAGCGTGGTCGAGTCGCCACCCGCGCCGCCTTCGACTTCGATGGTCGCCGTCGGGTTCGTGAAGGTGACGCCGGAGACCTTCGCACCCGCACCGCCAGCGCCGGTGCCGGCGGAAGCGTCCGAGCCATCGCCCGCCGACACGACGTAGTGCGCGAAGGAACGCGCGTCGGTCAGCTTCAGCCCGAGCACGTCGCCGCCGAGCGCGCCGACGGCGGGGCCGGTGCCGAGATTGCCCGCGTCGCCGCCGGAGAAGTTGAACTCCTGGCCCGCGCCCACGTTCGCCTTCACGTTCACGGTGATGGTGGAAAGCGCGCCGCCCGCGCCCGCGGCGCCGGTGCTGGTATTGTCGCCGCCGCTGCCGCCGAACACGTCCACCTGCGAGTGCAGCGAGCCGGTGAAGTTGAGCGTCGTGGTGCCCACCATGCCGCCGGCGCCCGCCGCCTGCGCGCTGCTGGATCGGCCGCCGCGAGCGGCGGTGAATTCCACATCGCCCCCATGGATCGCGCCGCTGGTGAAGACGACGCCGGTCATGTCGCCGCCCTTGCCCGCGGGCCCGCTCGTGGCGGCGCCGCCGTCGCCGGTTTCGAACAGCGTGTCACCCACGAACGCCGTCGCGCCGAGCGTGGCTTTCACCGTCACAATCCCGCCGCCGAAACCGCCCGTCGCGCCAGCGCCGCCACTGCCGGTGGCGACCTCGAAATTGCCAAACGTCATCGCGCCGATCGTGGCGGTGAGGTTCGTCAGCAGCGCGCCATTGCCGCCGATGCCCGTCGTCGAGCCGCCGCCGCGGCCACCGTTGCCGTCGAAGTTGCCCGCGAGCGTGGTCTTGATGGTGAAGGTCGCCGTGTTCACGTCGCCCGCCTTGCCGCCGTTGCCCGAGACGTTGCCGGCATCGCCGCCATCGCCCGAGGCAAACACCACGCCACCGAGGATCGGCGAGCTGACGTTCAGGTTCGCGAGTATCCCGCCCGCTCCGCCATCGCCATTGTTCGCGGCGTCGCCGCCGGACCCGGCAAAGAACGCGCCAGCGAGGACGATGTGCCGCTTCACGGTGAGCTTTGAGCCGATGAAGTCGCCGCCGATTCCCCCCGCGCCCGTGCCGCTGCCTGTGCTCGATCCGCCGTCGCCGGCGATGTAATTGGCCTCGCCGAGCACCTCGACCGCAGAAGCGATCGCGTTGCGCAAGTCGCCGCCATTGCCGCCGGCTGCATTATTCCCCTCCCCGCCGATGCCGGTGAAGAAGCCCACGCCACCGAGGATGTCCTTCACCGTCACGCTGCTATCGAAAAGGTCGCCGCCCGCGCCACCTGCGACACCGCTCGCATTGCCCGGGCCGCCGGGGCCGGACGAGAACGTGGCGTTTCCGAAGATGTTTGCCGCGCTGATCTTCGCCAGGCTAAGCGCCCCCGCGCCCCCGCCGCTGATCGCGGCGCCGTCGCCCCCTGCGCCGCTCTCCACGGTCACGTCACCCCCGATGTTGCGGGTGATTTTCGCCGAGAAATTCGTGAGCGCGCCACCGAGCCCGCCTCCACCACCATCGCCACCCGCGCCGGACGTGGCGCTCACCTTGCCCAGCACTTCGCCCGCGGTGAATTTCACATTGCTCAGCGCGCCGCCCACGCCGCCGGGGCTGGTGCCCGCCGCGTCACCCGCCGAGCCCGCGTCCGCGGTGAAGCTGCCGGCCTGGGTTTTCGCCGCGATGGTCACGTCCTGCAAAGCGCCTGCCGAACCACCCGCCCCGGACGTGCCGGTCCCATCGCCACCGCCGCCGGATGTCGTCGCGATCGATCCGATCTTGCTGAAAGTCCCCGTGAGCTTGCTCAGCAGCCCTCCCGCGCCGCCCGCGCCGGTGCCGTCGCCCGAACCGCCATCGCCCGCGTTCGCGCTGAGGCTGCCTGCATCGGTCACTTTCACGCTCGAGTTCGTGAGCGCGCCACCCGCACCGCCGAGGCCGCTCGTGTTACCCGCTCTGCCGCCGTCGCCGGCCTGGAGGTTGATGCCGCTCCCAACTTTCGCTGCGCTGAGTTTCACGAGGTCGACCAGCGCGCCAGCGCCACCATTTCCGGTCGGCAAGCCGCCGCCGCCGTCGCCACCCGTCACGTTGACCGAGGAGCCCACGAAGCGCTTGATCGTAGCCGTGAAACTCGTGAGCGCGCCGCCTGCACCGCCGGTCCCGCCCATGCCACCCGATCCGGACGAGGCATTCAGCGCGCCGCCGATCTCGCCAGCGCTCACTTTCGTGCTCGAGAAAACGCCGCCCGCACCGCCGGGATCGACGCCCACGCCAGCGCCTCCACCGCCCGCGCTCAACGTCACGTTTTCCGCCCGTGTGCTCGCCGAGAGCGTCACGGCCTGGAAGCTGCCGCCCGCGCCACCCGCGCCCGCGGTGCCCGTCGCATCGCCGCCACTGCCGGAGTTCACGTCCACCGAACCGACGCTGGAGAAAGTCCCCGTGAGCATTTGCAGCAAGCCGCCCACACCACCTGCGCTCGTGCCGTCGCCGTCGCCGCCGTCGCCCGCGTTGGCGTTGAAGTTGCCCGCTTTGCTCACCTTCACGGTCGTATTCGTATGTGCGCCGCCCACGCCGCCGAGGCCGCCGGTGCCACCCGCCCGTCCGCCGGAGCCGGCATCGAGGGTGATGTCGCCCCCCACGGTGGACGCGGTGAGTTTCACCACGTTGAACAGGCCGCCGCTCCCACCATTGCCTGCCGTGAGCGCATCGCCGCCGCCGCCAGCGTTCAAGCTGACCACACCACCGATCGCTTTCTTGATCGTGGCCGTGAAGTTCGTCACCGCGCCCCCTGCTCCGCCATTGCCCCCGTTGCCGCCCTCACCAGCCGAGCCGGTCACGCTGCCGAAGATCTCGCCCGCGGTGAGTTTCACATTCGAGAAGATGCCGCCCGCGCCGCCGGGATCGCTCGCGATGCCCGCACCACCGTCGCCCGCATCGGCGCTAAAACTCGCGGCGCTCGTGCTCGCGGTGATCGTCACGTTCGTAAGATCGCCCCCCTTGCCACCCACGCCGGTCGCAGCGGGCGTGCCGCCCACATCGATCGCCGAACCGCCGTTGCCCGCGTCGATATCGATCGCGCCGGCCTTGCTAAAAGTCGCCGTGAGCTTGTCCAGCAGCCCTCCCGAACCGCCCGCGGCGGTATCCCGGCCCGAGCCGCCGTTGCCCGCACTTGCGGTGACATTGCCCACCTCGGTCACCTTCAAGGTCACGTTCGTGAAAGCTCCTCCATTGCCCCCGGTGCCGATCGTGTTACCCGCGTTGCCGCCGTTGCCCGCGGTCACGCCGAGGGTGCCCAGCACCTTGGTCGCGGTGATATTCACGAGGTCGATCGCGCCGCCGTTGCCGCCATTCCCAGTGAGCCGGCCCGTGATGCCATCGCCCGCATCGACCGCGATGCTGCCGCGGATGTCCGTGATCTTCAGCGTCACGCCCGAGACGCCGCCGCCGCTGCCGCCACTGCCGGTCCCCGGAGTGCCGCCGCCGCCGCCGCCCTTCGTGCCGCCATTGCCGCCGATCACACTGAAGTCGCCGAGTTGCTGCTTGATCGTGGCCGTCACGCCGCTAAGCGCGCCACCGTTGCCGCTCGATCCGGTCTGGTTGTTGGCGATGGAGCCGCCATTGCCCGCCTGCACGATCACTTCGCCGTCCATCAGCGTCTTCACGGTGACCGTCACACCGCTGACGCTCGCACCCACGCCAGACAAGCCGCCCTCAGACGCACCGCCGGTCCTGGCAACGCCGCTGGTGTTGATCGCGCCGAGGAACACCGAGCCATGCACCTCCGGGGCGGTGAAAGTAAGCCCATTCACCGCGCCCGCATCGCCCCCGTTGCCCGCAGTTTCGCCCCGCCCGCCCGCGCCCGAGCTGATGGTCGTGTTGCCGACGATGATGTTCGTCGCCGTGAACGAAACCGTGCTCAGCGCACCGGATTTTCCGCCGGTGCCACCGCCCGCATTTGACGCCACACCGCCCGCGCCGCTGGTCACGCTGAAGTTTCCAAACACCTGCGTGAAACCCGCCGTCACGCCCATGACCTCACCGCCGTCGCCGCCATTACCGCCTGCCGCGCTCGACGCCGCACCGCCCGCGCCACCGGTGATGCTGATATCTCCCGCCATGACTTTGCCTGTGATCGTGACACCCGTGACCACGCCACCCGCGCCGCCCTTCGTCAAGATGGCCGTGCTCGGCACGCCGCCCGTCCCGCCCGTGATGACGATGCCCTCGAACGCGTCCCCGATCGTCACGATCGTGATCGCGCCACCCGCGAACCCGTCGCCCGCCGTGCCCGCCGCGCCAGCGCCAGCCCGGATCGCATCCGCGCCGCGCGCGAGCGTGAGGTTGGTGATGTTTCCACCCGCGGCGAGCGGCGTGAAGGCGTTCATCGGCACGCCGCCGCCGCCGAACTCGATCGAGCCCGAATTCAACACCGTGCCGGTCGCGATGAGGCTCGCACTGGAGTGATCGAACGACGCGAACACGCCTTTGCCGAGCGTCACGTCGCTGAGGTTGTTGCCCGCGTAGAGCGTGCCAGTGATCACGCCCGCGACCTCCAGCTTCACGACCGACGCCGCCTGCGGCGTGAGCATCCCACCGGTGCCGACCTCATTCGTCGTCGCGTCGAGCACTGTCGCGATGCTGCCCTCGACATCCACTTTCACGATGCCCGCGAAGCCATCGCTCACCGCGAGCCCGGTCAACTCGTTCGGCGTGAAGACGCCGTTGGCGTCGCGATCGTTGAGGAAAGCCATCGCCTTGCCCGCATCGATCTGCACGAGCAGCAGGTCACTCGCGTCCTGCGTCCCGTTGTGGTTCGAGTCGAAGAAAACCTTGTCGCCCATGCTCGCGAGGAAGGCCGCATCGACGCTCACGTTCATCGCGGAGTTGATCTCGAAAGTCTGATCCATCGCGTTCACCGGCAGCGCGGGCACGGTGAGGTCGAAGACTTTGGTATCCACCGCGCTCACGAGGAAGGTGGCGGGTGCAATGCGGGATTCGAGCGGTTCAGGGCGGGTCGTGTTCATGATGGTGGAGTTGGGTAAAGAAAGCCGGAGACGTGCAAGTCGCCGCCTATGCGTTCGTAGCGCACATCGTGGAGCAAGAGCGAGGCCGCAGACGAGCCCGCGCCGCACCCGCCGACGACGTGTGGCCCGCCGCAGAGCAGCGGCGCGAGGTAGAAATGCACCTCGTCCACGAGCCGCCGGTCAAACGCGTCGCCGAGCACCTTGCCGCCGCCTTCGATGAGCACGCTGGTCACGTTCTTCTTTCCAAGATCGCGCAGCACCGCGCGGAGCGACTGCCCGCGATAGACGAGCGTGCGCGCCTTGTGCCGGTCGGTGAAAACGTGCGCGGTCTTCGGCAGCTTGCCGCTGCGGGTGAGGACGACACGCCACGGCTGGCGCCCCTCGACGCCGCGCAGCGTCAGCCGCGGGTTGTCCGCCCGCAGTGTGCCTGCACCGACGACGATCGCATCCACCGTCGCGCGCAGCCGCATCGCGTGAGCGCGCGACGCTTCGCTCGTGAGCCATTGTCCTTCGCCCGGCGGGCGCGTGAGCCGGCCATCGAGCGACATTCCGGCCTTCGCGATCACCCACGGCATTCGAGTGACGATCCATTTGTTAAACGCGGGGTTAAGCGCCGCGCATTCGTCGCCGAGCACGCCGGTCGTCACCTTGATCTTCGCGGCACACAGGATCTCCACACCGCGCCCCGCGTGCTTCGGGTTCGGATCGATCGCGCCGATCACCACTCGCGCGAGACCCGCCGCATGGATCGCATCGCAACACGGTGGCGTGCGCCCGTGCGTGCTGCACGGCTCCAGCGTCACGTAAAGCGTCGCACCCTTCGCGCCCTTCGCGCCCTTCGCGCCCTTCGCGCCCTTCGCGCTCTTCGCCGCGCGGATCGCCTCGATCTCCGCATGCGCCTCGCCCGCCCGCCGGTGCCAGCCCCGCGCGATGATCTTCCCGCCGCGCACGATCACCGCGCCGACCGCCGGGTTCGGGCTCGTCTGCCCGAGACCCTTCGCAGCTTCGCGCAATGCAGCACGCATGAACTTTTCGTCGGCGGTCATTCGTGGCACTCGTAGTCACAAATGTCCCCCCGCGCCAAGCAGCAGCTCTACCACTCCCTCGCGCAGCTCCTTCGCGCCGGCGTCACCTTCCCCCGGGCGCTCGAGAAACTCAGCACGACCGCCCGCGGCCCCGCTCGGCAGACGGTCGCGCGCATCCGCAGCCATCTCGATCGCGGCTACACCGTCGCCGAAGCCTGCGCCGCGGCCCACCTCGGCAGCACCGAAGCCGCCGTGCTCGCCGCCGTCGAGCGGGCCGGCTCTCTGGACCGCGGCCTCGAGGAACTCGCCCGGCACTTCGGCGCCCTCGCCTCCGCGCGCGGCCGGGTGCTCGCGAAACTCGCCTACCCGGTCTTCGTCCTCGTTCTCGGCGTGCTGCTGCTGAATCTCCCGCTCATCGTCCGGCAAGACGCGACCGCCTACTTGTATGCGACGCTCCCGGTCCTCGCCGCAATGGTCGCAGCCGCACTCGCGCTCGTCGTCGTCTGCAAGTTTCTCGCCGCGCTCGCTTCGTTCGATCCGCTCGTCGATGCCTTCGTCCGCGCGCTCCCGCTGATCGGCGGAATGCAGCGCGCCTTCGCGATGAGCCGCTTCTGCCTCGCCTACGAACTCCAGCTCAACGCGGGTATCAACGTGTTCGACGCGCTCCAGTCCGCCAGCTCTGCCAGCCGCAGCGGCATGGTCCGATCCGCAGTCGCACGGGTCCTTCCCGAAGTGCGCGCCGGTTCTCAAGTCGGCCCGCTCCTCGCCGAGAGCAGCGCGATCGATCCCGAGGTCGCGCAGGGCATCGTCGTCGGGGAGGAAAGCGGGAGCCTCGGCAGCGAGCTCCGCCAGCTCGCGGCGACACAATCCGAACGCGCCTACGGCCGCCTCGATGCGCTCGCCGAATGGCTGCCGCGGCTCGTCTATGTCGCGGTGCTGCTTTACGTCGGCGCGAGCATCGTCCGCGTCTATCGCGACTACCTCGACCAGCTCCAGCCACTCCTCGAAGGCTTGTAACACGCTGTCACAGCGGCGCCCACCCGAGCCGGGCCGAAGTCGCCCACTGGCTGTCCCACTCGCTTGTGTCATCCGGCGCATCGCTGTGCGTTTCACACTGATTTCATGAGGCTTTCGCAATCGGAAAGCCCCGCGCCGATAAGCTGGCATTTCACCAGCTAAAGACATCCGCGGAAACCAAACACATCCACAAAACAAAACCTATGAGCCTTATCCGTTACCAATTCCCACAACTCCAAAGCTGGCCGTCGTTCGACCGCCTCGCGAGCCTCCGTGACGAACTCGATCGCATGTTCGACTTCGCCCAACCGACGCGCGACAGCGGCCTCTTCAGCGGCTGGACCCCGGCCCTCGACGTGCACGACGAGAAGGACAACTTCCTCGTAAAGATCGAGCTGCCCGGGCTGAAAAAGGAAGACATCGCCATCACCCTCGACAAGGGCGTGCTGACCGTCAGCGGCGAGCGCAAGCAGGAGCGCGAAGCCAAGGAAGGCGAGACCTTCCGCAGCGAGCGTTTCTTCGGTCGATTCCAGCGCAGCGTCACGCTGCCGGCGGCGGTGGACGCTGCCAAAGTCACGGCCGCCTACAAGGACGGCATCCTCACCATCGACCTGCCGAAGGCCGAGGAAGCCAAGCCCAAGCAGATCGCCGTGTCGGTGTCCTAAACCCAAATGCAACTCCTCAAAGCCATGTCTCAACTCCTCAAACCCGAATCCAAAGAAGTCGCACCGCAGCCGAACGGCGGCACCCGCGTGAGCTACGTGACCCCGCTCGCCAACATCGTGGAAACCAGCGACGGCTACGTGCTCGAAGCCGAGATGCCCGGCGTGCCGAAGGACGGCCTGGAGATCACCGTCGAGAACGGTGAACTCACCATCCTCGGCCACCGCGCTCCGGTCGATAGCAAGGGCACAACACTGCACCGCGAGTCGCGCGCGCAGGACTACCGCCGCGTCTTCGAGATCGATGTCTCGATCGACACCGCGCACGTCACCGCAAAGATCGACAACGGCGTGCTCACGCTCCACTTGCCCAAGGCCGATGCCGTGAAGCCGCGCCGGATCGCCGTCACGGACTGAGCCGACGCGTTCGATTGCTGCCAACAGCCCCGCGGGTCCGCGCATGACCCGCGGGGTTTTTGCTGCTGGCACCCCGGGCGGACGTGCGGAAAACTCCGCGCCCTCATGAGCGAAGCCACCATCCACATCCCTGCCACTACCGCGAACATCGGCCCCGGCTTCGACTGCCTCGGCATCGCGCTCGCGCTCGGCAATCGGGTCAGGGTAATGCGGAATGCGGAATGCGCAGCGCGGAGCGGCATGGCGGCGGAGGCGGCGGAGAAATTCTTCGCGGCATCCAGCATTGAGCGCTTCGGATTCGAGTGGTCGATCGAAGGCGATGTGCCGCAGTCGCGCGGGATGGGTTCGTCGGTCACGGTGCGGCTCGGTTTGCTGCACGGACTGAACGAACTCGCCGGACGTCCGCTCGACGCGTTTCGGCTGTTCGAGCTGTGCGCCGAACTCGAAGGCCACCCGGACAACGCGGCGCCCGCGGCGTTCGGCGGCTTCGCGGTGTCGAAGCAGGGCGTGAAGCCGATCACCGCGCCGGTGGACGAAGCGCTGCACTTCGCCCTGCTCATCCCGGATTTCGAGGTGAGCACGCCCGAGGCGCGCAAGATCCTGCCCGCGACGCTCGACCGCAAACGCGCCGTCGAGAGTTGCGTGAACGCCTGCCGCATCACCGCCGCCTTCCTCAAGCGAGACTACGCGAGCCTGCGCGGCGCGTTCATCGATCACCTGCACCAGCCGCATCGCGAACCGCTCATCCCATTTCTCTCGAAGGTCATCGCCTCCGGGGAAGACGCGGGCGCGATCGGCGGCTGGCTCAGCGGCTCCGGCTCGACGATCTGCTGCCTCACCGAGCGCGATCCCGAGCGCGTCGCCGCCGCGATGCTCGCCGCCGCGCCGGGCGCGCGAACGGTCATCACACGCGCCGACAATACCGGCACGCGCCTCGCGTAGCACCGCGGATGCGCGCGAGCCTCGACCGCCTCGAACAGTTCGCCATCGACGTCATCCTCGAGCGTCGCTTCGGGAAGCGTGCCGCCGTGTTGCGGTGGTTCCTCTACGGGCTCTCGTGGCTCTTCCGCGCCGGCGTGCAGGCACGGCTTTGGTTCTACCGGCACGCATTCCTCAAGCGCAGCCACCCCGGTGTCATCGTCATCTCCGTCGGCAATCTCACCGTCGGCGGCACGGGCAAGACACCCGTCGTCGAGCGGCTCGCGCGCACGCTCAAGGACGGCGGACGGCGCGTCGCGATCCTCAGCCGCGGCTACAAGTCGAAGCGTCCGCCTCTGCTGCGGCGGCTCCAGCGAAAGTGGCTCGGGATGGAAAAGAACAAGGCCCGCGTCGTGCATGACGGCGTGAAGCTGCTGCTCGATTCGCGCTTCGCCGGAGACGAGCCCTACATGCTCGCGCGCTCGCTCAAAGACGTGCCTGTGCTCGTGGACAAGGACCGCGTCCGCGCCGCGCGCCAGGCCGTGCGCGACCACGGCTGCGACGTGCTCATCCTCGACGATGGCATGCAATACCTCACGCTCGACCGTCGCATCGAGATCGTGCTCGTCGATTGCCAGGCGCCCTTCGGAAATGGCTACCTCCTCCCGCGCGGCACGCTGCGCGAACCACCGGTGAACCTCCGTCGCGCGCGCTACATTTTCCTGACGAAGAGCGACGGCACCGACCAGTCGCAGCTCATCGAAGACCTGCGCAAACACAACCGCACGGCCGAGATCATCGAGACCACGCACCGCCCGCTCTACCTGCAAAACCTCTACGACGAAAAGGACCGGCGCCCGCTCGAATACCTGCGCGACAAATACATCGGCGTCATCAGCGGCATCGCGCGGCCGGAGAGCTTCGAGGGCAAGCTGCGCGAGCTCGGCGCGGATCTGCAAATCACGAAGCGCTTCGCCGATCACCATCGCTTCAGCGACGAGGAGCTGACCGACTTCGTGACGCGCGCCATCCGCCGCGACCTCGACCTGATCGTGACGACTGAAAAGGACAGCGTCCGCTTCCCCTACAACTTCAACGGCGACGCGGTGCCCATCTACTACCTGCGCATCGAGATCGAGTTCCTAAATGGCGACGAGAGCTGGCAAAATTTCGTCGATCGCCTGTGCGAACCGCAGCCAATCATCGCGCCGCAACGCTTCTTCGCCTAACTCAACTCACACTTATGCAACCAGCCATCGGCGTCATCGGAGGCAGCGGCCTCTACCAGATCGATTCACTCACAGGCGCGGAGGAAATCCGCGTCGAGACGCCGTTCGGCGCGCAGTCGGATGCAATCATCGGTGGCACGATCGCCGGGCGGCGCGTGTTCTTCCTGCCGCGGCACGGGCGCGGCCATCTCATCCTGCCGCACGAGCTACCGCACCGCGCGAATATCTGGGCGCTGCGCTCGCTCGGCGTGCGCTGGATCATCTGCGTGACGGCGGTCGGCTCGCTCCAGGAGCGCTACCATCCGCGTCACATCGTGCTGCCGGATCAGTTCTTCGATCGCACATCGCAGATCCACACGTTCTTCGGCGGCGGGATCGTCGCGCACGCGGCGTTTGCCGATCCGATCAGCACAGAACTGCGGCGGCTGCTTTTCGAGAGCACGCACGGACTCGGGCTGCACGTCCACGACGGCGGCACTTATGTGAACATGGATGGCCCGCAGTTTTCCACGCGCGCCGAGAGCGAGACGAATCGCCGGCTCGGCTTCGACGTGATCGGCATGACGAATCTCGCCGAGGCGAAGCTCGCGCGTGAAGCCGAGATCGCGCTCGCGACGATGGCGATGATCACCGACTACGATTGCTGGAAGACCGACGAGGAACCCGTGACGAGCGACGCGGTGATCGCGCACCTTCAAGCGAATGCCGAATCCGCCAAGCGGGTGCTCGCCGCGGTGATCCCGCGCATTCCTGCCGAGCCCACGTGGCCGGAGCATGAAGCGCTGAGTAACGCGCTCGTCACCCCGCGGGACTTGTGGCCGGTAGAGACAAAGGAAAAGTTGCGCCCAATCCTCGAACGGTTTCTTTAATCTCCCATGCTCCGCCGCACGCTCGCCGCCGTCTTTATCCCGCTCGCCGCCTTAGCGCAGTCGCCCACACCCGCACCGCAGATGGCGAAACCTGCCGACGCAGACAAGACGCCGGCTTCCGGCCCGAAGATCAGCTACAGCCAGTGCCATGTGGATGGGATGCAGATCGCGTTCACCTTCGACGACGGCCCGCACGCGACGAACACGCCGCGCCTTCTCGACATGCTCAAGGAGCGCGGGATCAAGGCGACCTTCTACTGCGTCGGGCAATGCGTGGCGGAGTATCCCGAGATCGCCAAGCGCATCGTCGATGAAGGCCACGAGATTGCGAGCCACTCGTGGAGCCATCCGAACCTCATCCCGATGAGCGAGGCAAACGTGCGCGATCAACTCGAGCGGACGCACCAGGTCATCAAGCAGGCGACGGGCGTCGAGCCAAAGACGTTCCGCCCGCCTTATGGCAACTTCACGCAGCGCCAGCGCAACTGGGCGAACGCGATGTATGGCTACAAGATCGCGCTGTGGGACGTGGACACGCTCGACTGGAAGCACCGCAACTCGGCGCGGGTCGAAGCGGTCACACTCGCCGAGACGCGCGCGGGCTCGATCATCCTCACGCACGACATCCACAAATCTACGATCGACGCGATGCCGGCGACCTTCGATGCGCTGCTCGCGAAGGGGTTCAAGTTTGTGACCGTGTCGGAACTGATCGCGCTGGATAAGCCGATGCTGCCGAAGCCGAAGTCGACGCCGGAGGTCGCACCGAAGGCCGCCGCTACAAAGCCCACCGCAGCGAACTAGGCGCGCACGGCGAGCAGGCGTTCGACGTATTTTGCGAGGAGATCGTATTCGAGGTTCACGCGTTCACCGGCGCGGCGCGTGAGGAGATTCGTCATCGCGCGCGTGTGCGGGATGATCCAGCAGACGAAGCTCGCGTCCTTCAGCTCCGCGACGGTGAGACTGATGCCATCGACGGCGATCGAGCCTTTCGCGACGACATAGCCGCGGGCGTCGCGAGCGAGCGCGATTTCCAGCCGCCAGTCGCCGCCGCGCTCCGAGAAGTCGATTACTTCGGCTGTGCCGTCGATGTGGCCCTGGACGAAATGGCCGCCGAGCCTCGCGTTCGCGGCGAGGGCGCGCTCGAGGTTCACGACGCTCACGGTGCCGAGGTTCGTGCGCTTGAGCGTTTCGTTGAGCAGATCGAAGTGGATCGTATCGGCCCCCGGCTCGACCGCGGTGAGGCAGCAGCCGTTCACGGCGATGCTGTCGCCCTCGCGCACCTCGCGGGCGAAAGGAACGCGCAGCGTGAGGCGCGAGCCGTCGCCGCGCGGGGTGAGCGCGAGCACTTCGCCTGTGGCTTCGACGAGACCGGTGAACATGGATCAGTGAAATGGTGAGATATAAACGCGCATCACGTTGACGCGACCGCCGGGGAAATACCATCGCGGCTGAAAATCGAAACTGCGTTCCGCCGCGTGGTAGTCGAGCCACGCGGGCTCGCCGGGGTAGTTCGGATCGTAGAGCCAGAAGCGCACGTCGCCGCCCGTGCGCCGCTCGGAGCGGAAGGCGACGAGGCAGTGGTTGAGATGCGGGAAGCGCGCGATGTAGATGGCGCGCAGTTTTCCCTCGCCGAGGGACTGCTCTAGCCAGCGCGCGGCGGCGGCCTGGCCGGCCCGCGGGTGGCCCATGGCCATGCGGTAGTTTCCCACGCGCAGGTAGCTCGGGAGCCACGCGCCGAGGTTTTCCTGCAAGACGCCCGGCATCGTCTCCGAGAAGTGGCGCAGATCCCGGAAGCCGGGCACGACGACCTGCTCGGTGCGCTGGCTCCATGCCGGGATGCGCGCGATGCGGTGGATGATGCATGCGTATTCCTCCCACGAGACGCGCGGCTGCTTCGGCTCGAAGCGAGCGAACTGCCAGAACTGCAAAACCGCGCGCGACATGACGAAGCAGCGATGCGCGTAGCGCGGCGGCGTCTCTCGTGCGGAGATGTGCAGCGAGCCGCGTTCATCGACACCATATTGGAAGACCGTTTCATTCGCGAAAGCGAACGTGTCGCGGCGCAGGTCGAAGCTGCGTGCGAATGCGAACGACGGAAGCAGCATCAAGAGCGCGAGCAGCTTCATCGGCGCAGGCTGAGGAAGACCGCGCCGAGCAGCAGCAGCGCGCCGAAAAGACGGCGGAGCATCACGGCGGTGCCGTGGTCGCGCTCGGTGTTGGCGAACCAATGGCCGATCGTCCACACGATGAGCACGCTCCAGATGCCGCGGGTGTTGTAGAGGATGTTGGTCGTGGTCACTTCGCGAAAGACGGAGATGGAGTAGGCCATTCCCATCGCTTGCAAGCCGAGCGTGGCGCCGCCGGCGAGCGACCAGCGCAGGCTGTTCGGCGGCATCGCGAAAAGCGGCGCGCGGAAGAAGGGGACGAGCGTGAACGATAAGACGGCGATGCTCAGAAACATGACGGGTGCGAAGTGACCGAAGCCCCAATCCTTCACCCATTGCTGCATGAGCACGTCGGTCGTGGCGTAGCACATCGCGGCGGCAAATCCGAAAACGAGGCTCGGCCACAGGCGGGCGCGATCGACGTGGCGCTCGGTGCCGAGCAGCGCGGTGGCGACAGTCGTGAGCACCGCGGCGGAGAACAGGCTCGGCGTGAGTCGCTCGCTGCCGAAGATGACGGCGAGCAGCGCGACGAACATCACCTTCGTCCCGAGCACCGGCGTGGTGAGCGACACGTCGCCGCGGGTGATCGCGAGGAAGGTGAGAATCTGCCCGACGAAGAAGAGCACCCCCGTGATGAGCGCGTGCGCGAGGTTTTCCCACGAGAAGGGCAGGCCGCCCGCGAACCACCACGGCACGAAAACGAGCGCGACGACCCAGTTCGTGAGAAACGTCACGCGCCACGGCCCCACGCCGCGCTCGGTCGCGCGCTTGAGCATGAGCGCGGCGAACGTGTAGCCGAAAGCCGCGAGCAGCGGCAGGAGCGTGGCGAGCGGTGATCGCATCGGGAAAAGGCGCGCACGCTCGCGGCGGCGGACTCGCGGAGCAAGCGCACAGGCTCGCGTCTTGCCGACTCGCGGTCGGGTGCCGTATTCCGCGCACATGTTCCGCCGTCTTCTCCTCGTCTGCTGCTCGCTGCTCGCATCGTGTTCACGGTCGGCGCAACCGGAGGCGCTCGTCATTGAGTCGCGCTCGCTCGCGGACAATCCGCTCGGCGACCACACGCAGCGGCGCGTTGCGGTCTTTTCGCCCGAGAGCGCGAAACGGGGCAGCGCGCTGCCGATGGTGATCTATCTGCCGGGCTGGGGCAGTTCGTCGGAGAACTTCCTCGCGCCCGGTGGCGGCGCGGCCTTCACGCAACTCGTCGAGGAACTCGCGAAGAGCGGTCTCGCGCTGCGCATCGCCGTGGTCGATGGGCGCTCGCGTTTCGGCGGGAGCCAGTTTGTGAACTCGGCAGCAACGGGGCGCTACGCCGACTTCGTCGCCGATGAAATCGCTGGCCTGCTCGAGAAAGACTACCCCGCGCCGAGCCGTTGGATCGCAGGCCACTCGAGCGGTGCCTACGGCGCGTTGCGGCTTGCGATGGACCGGCCCGAGGTCTTCTCCGCCGTCGTCGCGCTCTCGCCCGACAGCGACTTCGACGTGACGCACAAGCCGCTCGTGCAGCAACCCGACGTGCAGCGCCTCACGGCCGCGCAGGTCGCCGCTGCGCAAGCCCCTCGCGGGCAGCACCGCCTCCCCGGCGGTCTTGGCGAACTGGTGCTCGGGCTCTGCGCGAACTACTGCCCGAGTGCGCCAGGCCGCTTCGACTGGCTCTACGACGCCGAGCACCGCTGGCGCGCCGACGTGTGGCAACGCTGGCTCGATGCCGATCCGCTCACACTCGTGCGGCGGAAAGCCGACGCCTTCGCGCCGACGCAAGCCGTGTATCTCGACGGCGCGGAGTTCGACGAGTTCGGCGCGAATATCGGCGCGCGGAAGATGTTCGAGGTGCTGCGTGAGCGGAAGTCGCCGGTCACGTTTTACGAATCGCCGGGACACCACGGCGACCGGATCGCGGAGCGCTTCGGTCGCGGTTTGCGTTGGGTTTTCGGATCGAAAGCAGCGCGATAACGGGGAGGGAAAAGGCTCCTCGGCCCGCTGCGGATGGACGCCCGAGAAAAGTCGAAAAAACTATTTGCGAAGCACGGTCCGGCAAGCTTACTGCGACCCGTTCGCAGTAGCGACTGGTTCTCAATAGCAACACCGGGCTCTGCTCGAAGACTCCAAAGCACACGCTCAACCTCAACCAACCCATCCAAGCACCGTGACCCTTCACGCTCTCAAGACCACCATCCTGGCCACCGCCGCCACCGCGTTCCTCACCCTGCCCACCGCCGAAGCCGGCCAGCGCCGGTTCGTTTACAACTACGAAACCCTGACCGCCCCGAAAGGCTCGATCGAGCTCGAGCAGTGGGTCACCTGGCGCCATCGCGATGTGCCGGGCGGCGATGATCGCGACCGCTACGAGTTCCGCCACGAGATCGAGTTCGGCATCACCGACAAACTCCAGCTCGGCATCTACGTCGCCGATTGGCGTTATGACGACGACGACTCCGAGGGCCACCACTCGCGCTACATCGCCAGCGGAGCGGAGGTCATCTACAACCTCACCAACCCGAACACCGACTTCCTCGGCAGCGCGATCTACGGCGAGGTGCTCGTCGGCGAAGACCTGATCAAGGCCGAAGCCAAGATCCTCCTCGAAAAGCGCTTCGGCCCGCTGAGCATCGTCTCGAACACCACTCTCGAAGCCGAATGGGAAGGCGACGAATACCACGACGAGACCGGCGAATTCATCCAGAGCTTCGGCGTGAGCTACGACCTCTCGAAGAACTGGTCGGTCGGCGTCGAAGGCCGGCACGTCATCGAGATGCCCGATTGGGAAAACACCGAACCCGGCGTCTTCTACGTCGGCCCGAACGTCTCCTATCGGCAGGGCCGATTCTTCGCCACGCTCGGCTGGCTCTGGCAGACCACGCACATCGAAGGCGAGCCCGATTTCCGTCCTCGCCTGATCGCCGGCTTCGACTTCTAAGATAGGACACCCTCCGCGAATGCCCCGCCCACACCAGCTCAGTGCCGCCATCGCTGCGCTCGTGCTGGGCGGGTGCGTCGCAATAGAAACGCTCGCCCCACCCGTGACGCCTGCCTTGGCCGGTGGCGCGAGCGCCACGACACTCGAAGCCGGTCGCAGCCTCTACGTCGGTCGGTGTGCCAAGTGCCACTCGGTCGATCCGGTCGGCAAATATTCCGCGCCCCGCTGGCGGGAGATCATCGCCGACATGGCGGAGCGCTCGAAGCTCTCCGCTCCCGAGCACGAAGCCGTGCTCGCCTACGTGCTCGCCGCCCGCGCCCACGCATTATGAAAATCCTTTTCTCCGCACTGGCGGCGACCGTGCTGCTCTCGCAGGCCGCGTTCACCCAAGACGCCGATCCCGCCCAAGTCGACATCGGCGAGCGCCTCTTTCTCGAGACGCGGTTCGCGCAGTTCTTCGCTGCGAACAGCGGCGGCGACGCCAATGCGACGCTCGCCGCAGGCGACCCGGTGCTCGACACCACCGTCACTACAGGCGCCGCGCAGGCCGGTCCCTTCGCCGGCCAATCGATGAACTGCGCGCCGGCCACCTCGTCGATGAGCACAACGCCGCGCTCGGCAACCGCACCTACGGCGACTTCGCCCGCCGCTCGCCCATCCCCGACCGCGGCGATGGCCACACCACGACTCCGCGCAACTCCCCGCCGGTCGTCAACGCATGTCTTTCCCGCCCCAGCGGCCTGCTGCTGCACTTCGACGGCGAATTCGCCAGCGGCCACGGCCTCGCGGTCAACACCCTCATCGACCGCAACTACGGCTGGCTCCCGACCGAGCGCGCGCAAGCCATCGCGCACGTAGCGCACATCATCCGCGACGACGACGGCACCGGCGCGCTCGCTCAGCAGTTCGGTGGAAAATATCGCGACGTCCTGCGCGCCGCGATCGGCGTCCCGGCGGAGTTCAAGCTGCCCGCCGGCTTCCGGCTGAACGCCACCACGGCGAGCGACGCGCAGATTCTCCACAGCGTCGGCCGCTTCATCGAAGCCTACATAAAGTCGCTGACGTTTTCCCGCAACGCTGCCGGCGCATTCAACGGCTCTCCCTACGACGCCTTCCTCGCGAAGAACAAACTCCCGCGGAAGCCCGATCCGGGCGAAGCCCCCGTGGACTACGCCCGCCGGCTCTTTGCCAGGATTCGCGCGCTCCAGACGATCCAGTGGATCTCGAATGCCGACCGCACGTTCGCCATTCACGCCGATCAGGACTTCGTCTTCGGCCCCACCGAACTCGCCGGCTTGAAAATCTTCTTCACCGGCCCCGGCGTGAACCCGCCCACCCCACTCACCATCGCCAGCGGTGGCGCGGGCAATTGCATCGCCTGCCACGCCCCGCCCGCGTTCACCGACTTCGCCTTTCACAACACCATCGAGGACGTGCTCGAGTTCTACCGCGCCTTCGGCGAAAAAGCCCGCGCTCGCGAAGTGCGAAACCCCGCGCCGGAGCTGCGCGGCATCGTGCTCAAACCGCACGATCTTCCGCCGCTCGCCGCATTCCTGCGCGCGCTGAACGAGGACTACGAGTAGCGGAAGAAACCGATTGCGCCCGCGGCCCGCCGCGGGATAGCAGGCCGCCATGACGTTCGGGCGAACGCGATCGCTTACTTTCCGCATCATCGCGAGCACGCTGCTCGCGAGCCTGCTGGTCGTGCTGGCGCTCGCTGCGAATCCGCACTGGCACGAACTCGTCCACCCGGAGGCAGAGCACTCGGAACACGGCGAGCACACGTGCGCAGTTGATTTGTTCACCTCCGGCTCGGTCGATCACGCCGCGCCTGCCCCGATCTCGATCGCAGCGCCGACTGCCGTGGAATCGGAGCGGTTTGTTGCGACGACCTACGACGTCGCCTCGGTTTTTCTCACGGGATCGATCCTGGAACACGCCCCACCGGCGTCCGCTTAGAGCCACTCGGCTCCAGCCAGTTCCCCTCCACCAAACCAGTCCGCCTGGCGCTCACGGCGCGCGCCAGCGCGGCTGCATCCTTTTCCTGCGCCGCATTCACACCACATGCACAAATTCATCGTTTCTCTCGCGCTCGCGCTTGGCCTCCTGCCAGCGCGCGCACTTTCGACCGACAACGCCGACATCTCCGAGCTTCGCCGCCAGGTCGAAGCGCTCACTAAAACCGTCACCGCGCTCCAGCAGCAGGTGAACCGGCAAAGCCTCGCGCCCATGTTTGGCGACGGCCAGCCGCTGCACGGCGGAAAATCCGTCGCCGGCACCGGCACACACCACGATCACGCGCGCGTCGAGCACGAGCACGAAAAGTTCGCGATCCAGACTGGCGTCGCGCTCGATTTCATCGGCAGCTACTCGCGCCGCGCGGACAACGCGAACTTCATCATGCGCGACGCGCAGCTCACGCTGAGCTGCACGGTGGATGATTACGCGCGCGGTTACATCGTCCTCAACGCTGGCACCGAGCTCTCGCCGGCGGAGAAGACGGATCCGTTCGAGGAGATCAGCCTCGGAATCGAGGAAGCCGCGATCGAGACGACCGCGCTGCCGTTCGGCCTGCGGGTGAAAGCGGGGCAGTTTTTCGCCGACGTGACGCGCCTCGGGAAAAACCACGGCCACGATCTGCCGTTCACCGATCGCCCTCGCTCGCTCGATCTCATCGCCGGCGGCGAGACGAAAGCGCGCGGTGTCGAGCTGACGTGGACGCCACCCATCGCCCACAAACTCCGCATCACCGCGGGCGTGGTCGATAACGTCGGGGCCGAGCCCGCAGTCACGCGGCGGCTCTATTTCCTCGAGGAAGGCGACGAGGAATTCGGCAGCGCGTTTGCATCTGGCGAACGCCGCGCTTTCGACCAGCTCACGGTTTACGGACGCGCCGCGACGGTGTTCGAGTTTGGTTCGCAAGCCCAACTCCACCTCGGCGCAAACTACCTCCACGGCCGCGACGATGGCGTGCGCACGCTCGCCAGCACCGACGCGCGCTTCACGTGGCAGCCGCGCTGGGACAGCTTCGATCTCTTAGAACTCGGCGGCGAATACCTATGGAGCTGCACCGAAGGTCGTCTCGCCGATGAAGCAGCGTCTTCCACCGCCCACGCACGCGGCGGCTACGCCTACGCGCAGTATCGCATCGGAAAGCATTTTCAGCCCGGCGTGCGCTTCGACTTCGTGCATCCCGAGGCCTTCGAGGAAGCGGACAGCGACAGCGACGGCGAGCGCGACACGATCGCCCGCACGCGCGACGACATCTTCACCTACAGCGCCTACGTGAATTGGCACTTCAGCAAAGCCAACCGCCTCCGCCTCCAGCTCAACTACGTCAAAGGTGAGCATGACGTGACGCCCGGCAGCGACGACGACTGGCAAGCCTTCCTCCAGTGGACGGTGCTTTTCGGCGCTCACGAGCACGACTCCGAATGGTGAACGCTCCGAGCCAGGCGCGGCACGCGCGGCCTTGGACGCCTGATGTATTCAAGACATCCGGCCGGTTCCGAAAAAAATTTCACGAACGGGTTGCAGCCCATGCTTTGGCTGCTACCACTCCCGGCCCTATGTCTAACGAAACCACCCCAGCTCCGGCTGCCGCAGCCCCCGCTCAGCAACAAATCCCTCTTCAAATCCGTTATGAGGACATGTCCGCGCGCTACGCGAACCACGTCCTTCTCAACAACGGCCAGGAGGAGCTCTATCTCGATTTCTCGAGCGGCTTGGTCATCGACCCGGCGGCTGGCGCAATCCTTCCGATTCACACCCGCATCGCCATGACTCCGGCAGCGATCGTCCGCCTCTGGCAGCTCCTCGGCCAGGCGGTGCAGAACTTCCAGGTCATCCAGACCGCTCCGGCCCAGCCGCAGGCACCGACTCCGATCGAGCCGCCGGCCGCCAGCTAGAACCCGCAGATTTCGCGAGCGAGCCTCGCGAGCAAACAATTCAGCCCCGGCTTCGCTCTCACCGGTGAGGCCGGGCTTTTTTGTGCCTACGCGTCGAGCACGCTGCGCACGGCGTCATCGACCAACGCCCAGTCCACATTCTCACGCTGCTCCCATGCACCGACGCGCGTCGGCAGCACGAACACGTTGCGCCCATCGCGGAACTTCTTGTCGAGTTGCATCGCCCGCTTGATCCGGTCGAACAGCCCAGGCGCACCCACGAAATGCGTGGGCAGGCCGGCGCGGACGATGAGGCTTTCGAGGCGGGTGAAAAATGCGTCGTCCACCATGCCGAGCGCGCGGGCGAGACGCGTCGCAGCGACCATGCCGATCGAGATCGCCTCACCATGCGTGAGCGCATAGTCGGCGCTCAGCTCCAGCGCGTGGCCGATCGTGTGGCCGAAGTTCAGCACGTTGCGGATGCCCTTCTTGTCGAACTCATCCTGCTCCACCACGCGCGCCTTTAGCTCCACGCACTGCGCGACCACATCGACCAGCACCGCGGGATCGAGCGCGAGCAGCTTTTCGAGAGCGCCGCGTTCGAGTTGCTCGAAGAGCGCCGCGCTGCACACCGCGCCGTATTTGATCACCTCCGCCGAGCCCGAGCGCACCTCGCGCGGGCCGAGCGTCGCGAGCGTCGCGAGATCGCACACCACGAGCCGCGGCTGATTGAACGCGCCCATGATGTTCTTCACGCCGCCGAAGTTCACCGCGACCTTTCCCCCCACGCTCGAATCCACCGCCGCGAGCAGCGTCGTCGGCAACTGCACGAACGGCACCCCGCGCCGGAACACCGCCGCCGCGAATCCACCGAGATCGCCCACCACTCCGCCACCGAGCAGGAGCACGAGCGGCGTCGCCCCCGCATCGGGAAACGACTCCAGCAGCGCCGCGCACGTGCGCGAGAATTCGTCCCAGTTTTTCCCCTCCTCGCTCGCCGGGATGTCGTGCCGCACCAAGCGCGTGAAGCCCACGCCTTCGAGCGAAGCGCGCACGCCATCGAAGTAATGCGCCGCGACCTGCGCATTCGTGATGATGAACGCATTCGCCTGCTTCAGCCCCGCCGCACGCACGAGCGTGCCGAGCTCGCCGAGCAGGCGCGAGCCGATGAGCACTTCGTAACGGCGCGGGCCGAGTTCGACTGGGACGCAGGCAGGTGCAGACATGCGCGCCGCTAATAAGCGACCCGGTCCGCGCTGGCCAGCGTCACTTCCCCGGCCCGCCGCCAAACTGCTTCCAATACAATTCCTTGAACGGATTCACCGCCGGGATCGGCGCGTCTTCGTTCACCATCATCGGCAGCGCACTCGCCCACCACGCGTCGTAAGCGCGGTCGAGTTCCGCCACCACGTCCGCGTGCTGCGCGGCCACGTCGGTTTGCTCGCCGGGATCCGCTTTCACGTCGAAGAGCTGCCACTGCTTCGCGCCCGTCTTGTTGTCGCACACGAGGTGCCAGCGCGGAGCACGCACGCTACACTTGGAATACTTCGCCTCCGCAGCCTTGCCCGTAGGCCAGCGGCCGACGTGCGTGAAGAGCACGCGCTCCGGCCACGCCGCCTTCGGGTCGTGGAGCAGCGGCACGAGACTGCGGCCTTCCACCTGTGCTTTCACTTCGGCGGCGAGCGTCGCGCCGGCGAGCTCGGCGAGCGTGGGGAAAAAATCGATGTGCGCCGTGAGCGCGTCGCAATCCGCGGGCTTGAGCGTGCCCGGCCAGCGCCAGAATGAATTCGCGCGCGTCCCTCCCATCCACGGCGTGCCTTTCTGCGCGCGCATCCCGGCATTGAAAACCTTCGTCCCCGCCGTGCCGCCGTTGTCGTTCATGAAGATCACCAGCGTCTCCCGCTCGATCCCCCACGCGCCGAGCTGCGCGAGCAGCTTGCCTACGTTCTCGTCGATGTTGTGGACCATCCCGAAGAAGTTCGCCGTCTGCTCATCCTTCACCTTGCTGCGATACAGCGCCGCATCCTCCGGCCGCGCGATGTAAGGCCCGTGCGGCGCATTCGTAGCGATGTGCGCGTAGAAGGGCTGCTTGCCCTTCACGCTCTCGATCCACCGCTGCGCCTGCGCGAAAAACACGTCGGTGCAGTAGCCCTTCGTCTTCTCGAACTTCCCGTTGTGCAGGATCGCCGGGTCGAAATATTTGTTGTCCGGCGCATCGCCGCACGAACCCGGATAGCTCTGCCCGATCCCGCCCGCGCCGTGAATGAACATCTCGTCGAACCCGCGCGCCGACGGCCAGCGATCCGGCTCATCGCCGAGGTGCCACTTGCCGAAGATGCCCGTCGTGTAGCCCGTCGTCTTGAGCACCTGCGCGAGCGTCGTCGCCTTCGGCGTGAGCCGCTCGCGCTCGTTGATCGTGTGCGTGATGCCGTTCTTGAATTCATGCCGCCCCGTCAGCAGCGCGCTCCGCGTCGGTGCGCACGTCGGCGAGACGTGAAAGTCCGTGAACCGCACGCCTTCCGCCCGCAATCGGTCGAGGTTCGGCGTCTTGAGGATCGGGTTGCCGTGCGCGGAAATGTCACCGTAGCCCTGGTCGTCCGTGAGGATAAAAAGGATGTTTGGCTTCGGCGCCGCGGCGGCGGTGAAGACAAGCGCGAGGAGGAATGCGAGGGTTCGGAGCATGAGGCGCATTTCATCGAGGGAGGCGCCGGATGGCGACTGCGCATTTCGGTGGCAGACGAAAACAGAGATTTCCCTGCACGCGCAGGCCCGCGTAGCTTCCGCCTCCCAATGTCTCACGAAGCCCGTTTCGACTCCCTCAACCTCACCCTTCCCGACGCGCCCAAACCCGCGTTTGTTTACCGCTCGATCGTCATCAGCGGCCAGCACGTCTACGTCTCCGGCCACGGACCGATCCTTCCGGATGGCTCGTGGATCAAAGGCGTCGTCGGTCGCGACATCGACCTCGAAGCGGGCAAGAACGCCGCGCGCCAAACCGGCCTCGCCATGCTCGCCACGCTGCGAGCCGAGCTCGGCTCCCTCGATAAGATCAAGCGCATCGTCAAGACGCTCGGCATGGTGAACACCGCTCCCGATTTCTACGACCACCCGAAGGTCATCAACGGCTTTAGCGAACTGATGGCCGATGTGTTCGGCGTCGAAGCCGGCATCGGTGCGCGCAGCGCCGTCGGCATGGGGCCGCTGCCGGGAAATATCGCCGTCGAGATCGAGGCCATCTTCGAGCTGGCGTAAATGAACTGGTTCGACTTCGCCGGCGCAGACTCCGTCGCGAGCCCCGCGCTCGTGCTCTACCGCGAGCGCATCGAGGAAAACCTGCGCCAGATGCTCGCCATCGCCGGCGACCCGGCGCGGCTGCGTCCGCATGTGAAGACTCACAAGATCGCGCAGCTCATCGCGCGGCAGGTCGAGCTCGGCATCACGAAGTTCAAGGCCTCGACCATCGCCGAGGTGGAGATGTGCGCCGCCGCGGGTGCCGCCGATGTGCTCCTCGCGTATCCAGCGGTCGGGCCGAACATCGCGCGGCTGTGCGAACTCGCGCGCCGCTTCCCCGCCGTGAAACTCTCCGCGCTCACCGACAGCGCGCCCTCGATTCACGGCCTGAACGCCGCGGCGCGCGACGCCGGCCTCACGCTCCACGTCTTCCTCGACCTCGACCCCGGCATGCACCGCACCGGCGTGGCGCCGGGACCGGAGGCGGTGGCACTCTACAAACTCATCGCCACACAGCCGAACCTGCGCGCCGCAGGGCTGCACGCCTACGACGGGCACCTGCACCAGCAGGATCTCGCCGAGCGTGAGCGCGACTGCGAAGCGGCGTTCGCACCCGTGCTCGCGCTGCGGCACGACCTCGAAGCCGTCGGCCTGCCCGTGCCAACACTCATCGCGAGCGGCTCGCCGACCTTCGCAATCCACGCGCGGCACCACGATCGCGAGCTCAGCCCCGGCACCACCGTGCTGTGGGATTTCGGCTACGGCGACAAGCATCCCGACCTCCCTTTCGTGCCCGCCGCGCTGCTGCTCACGCGCGTCGTGAGCAAGCCCGGTCCAAACCGCCTCACGCTTGATCTCGGTCACAAAGCCGTCGCCGCCGAAAACCCGCACCCGCGCGTGCGGCTGCTCGAAATCCCGGAGGCGACCTTCGCCATGCAGAGCGAAGAGCACCTCGTCATTGAGACGCCGCGCGCGGCGGCATTTGCGATCGGGCAAGTGCTCCACGGCATTCCGCGCCACATCTGCCCGACCGTCGCGCTGCACAATGAAGCCGTGGTCGTCGAAGGCGGCCGCGTCGTCGATCGCTGGCCCATCACCGCACGCGGCCGACGCATCACCATTTGAAGTGACCGCGACCGACTGGACCCTCATCGCCCTGGCTGTTACGGCGGTGGTGGCGCTGGTCGTCCTCGTCACGCGGCTGAAGGTGAACGCCTTCATCGCGCTCACACTCGCCTCGCTGCTCGTCGGCGCGGGCTCAGTCGCGATGGGCTTCCTGCCGAAGGACGCGAAGTCCGCGCTCACGCTCACGGAAGTCATCGACGCATTCGGCGCCGGCTTGGGCCGCACGCTCGGCGGCATCGCCGCGGTGATCGGCCTCGGCACGATGCTGGGGAAACTGCTCGCGGAATCCGGTGGCGCAGAGGTGCTGGCAAAACGGTTCGCCGCGATCTTCGGCGCACGCCGCGCCGTGTGGTGCATCATGGTGCTGGGCTTCGTAGTGGGCCTGCCCACGTGGTTCGCCGTCGGCCTCGTGTTGCTGCTACCGATCCTGCTCACGCTCACGCGTGAAACCGGCCGCCCCTTCCTCGCGCTCGCCATCCCGCTCATCTCCGCACTCTCGGTCATGCACGGACTCACGCCACCGCATCCCGGCCCGGTCGCCGCGCTCGCCACGCTCAAGGATTTCCAGCCTAACATGGGTCTCGTGCTCATGTGGGCATTCATCATCGGCGTCCCGACGGCGATCATTGCCGGCCCGATCTTCGCACGCTGGGCCGTGCCGCGAGTCCCCGCCGAAACGCCACCGATGCCCATCCACGCCGATCGCGAAGGGCTCAAGCCGCCACCCTTCGGCCTTACGCTATTTTCCATCCTGCTGCCCGTGCTGCTGATGCTGCTCGACACGATCGCGAAGCTCACGCTGCTGGAAACCTCGTCGCTCGCTGCGGCTGCGCGTTTCATCGGCCACCCGACGATCGCGCTCACGGTGTCCGTGCTCTTCGCATGCTGGTCGCTCGGAGCGCGCTGCGGCTATACGACCTCGCGCATCCTCAAGTTCACCGAGGAAAGCATCGCCGCCGTGGGCATGACGCTGCTCGTGGTTGGCGGCGGCGGCGGATTTGCGGCGGTGCTGAAGATCGCAGGCGCAGCCGACGCGATGGGTGCGCTCGCGATGATGCTGAAACTCTCACCGCTGCTCTACGGCTGGCTGGTCGCCGCGTTCATCCGCGTGGCGACCGGCTCGGCCACCGTGGCTATCACCGCCGCCGCCGGCCTCCTCGCTCCCGTGCTCGCACTGCACCCCGGCACGAATATCGAACTGCTCATCATAGCCATCGGTTGCGGCTCGCTCTTCCTCTCTCACCTCAACGACGGCGGCTTCTGGATCGTGAAGGACTGCCTCGGGCTGGACGTCGGCCAGACGCTGCGCACGTGGACGATCGTAGAAACGATCGTCGGCGTCGTGGGCCTCGCCATCACGCTTGGCGTGAACGCGCTGGTGCAATCGCTGCGTTAGCAGCCTGTCGAATGAGCTTGCCCCGGCTGGCCGGTCGGCGCGCTGCTCCATTCAGTTTTCGACAGGCGCGCTGCACTTCATTTATCGCGACTGATCTATGGCAAACATCCCAATCCCCGTGCAAATCTCTGATGGCAGCTACACAACGTCCCCGGCATCCCCGCCGTGATCAAGGGCGTGACGTATCAACTCCAGCCGATGTAGCCGGGGCGAGGCCCCTGCCGTGACTACGCACGCGGGTGAAACTTGAGATGCACCGCCTTCAATCGCTGCTGATCGACGTGCGTGTAGATCTGCGTGGTAGCGATGTCAGCGTGGCCGAGCAGCTCCTGGATGATACGCAAGTCGGCCCCGTTGCTGAGCAGGTGCGTGGCGAAGCTGTGGCGGAGCAGGTGCGGATAGACATTCAGGTCCAACCCGGCGTGCTTGGCGCATTGCTTCACGATTTGCCATATGCGCACGGTGGTGAGCTTCGTGCCGCGGCGGCTGAGGAAGATTTCGCTGCCGGTGCGCTTCTTCACCATCCCCGGCCGCTCGCGCTCGAGGTAAGCCTTGATCGCGTCGCACGCGCGCCGGCCGACGGGAACGATCCGCGTCTTGCTGCCCTTGCCGGTGACGCGGATCATGCGCGAGTCGAAGTCGAGGAATTCGAGCTTCGCATTCACCAGTTCCGAGACGCGCAGGCCGCTGGCGTAGAGTAGCTCGAGGATGGCGCGGTCTCTCAGGCCGCGCGGGACGTTCGTGGCGATGCCGTCGAGCAGCCGATCGACCTGCAACTCGTTCATCGTCTCCGGCAGGTAACGCGACATGCGCGGCAGGCTCAGCACTTCGGCGGGATCGCGCGCGATGCGCTCGCGCTGGGCGAGCCAGCGGAAGAAAATTTTGATCGCGACGATCACCAGCTTGATCGTCGCCGGCGCGAGCCCGAGCCGTTTCTTGTGCGCGAGGTAGTCGGAGATGTGATCGAGCGTCACGTCACCAACCGTGATCTCGATGGACGGCAACTCCGCGCCCGCCGCGAGCAGCCGCGCGACTTCCGCCTCCCCGATCTTCCGCCGCTCCAGCCACGTCGCGAACGCTTCGAGCGAAAGCCGCGTCGAGAGCTGGTAGCTGTCCGAGAGCCCGCGCTCGGTCGCGAGGTAGAGGATGAAGCTGTCGATCTCAGCGCGCACGCCGCTCGTCTAGCAGACGCACGCCGCTCGCGCTACGGCAGCGCGACGTAAAACTCCCGTCCGTCCACGTCGTAAATGATCTGCCCGTTCCCGATCGTCGGGCTGGTGCAGTGCATTTGGACGAGCAGCTTCTCGCTGCGCGGATGCACGGGATTCTGCCGGAAAAGACTCATCACCTCGACTTTGCCGTCCTTCATCCCGAGCCGAGCGAAACCCCGCTCGCGCAGCGTCTCGATCCGCGCCGCGAGCGCGGCCAGCTCCGCCGCGGGAAAAAGCACTTCGCGCACCGAGCGATCGTCCACCGCCGTGGGCACGGCGCCGACGAGCGCGCGCGGCCGCGCCTCGAAGCTGTAGCGCCGCAGCTCCGCCGGATGCCGTCCACTCGTCGCGCCGACCGACGCCTTCTCGGGATGAATCTGCACATCGATGAAACGCGCCTCCGGCCCCACCTCGGCGAGGATGCGCTCGAGCAGCGGGCGCGTCCGCCCTGGCGTGAGAAACGCCGTGGGCCGCTGGAGGCTCCGCGGCAGCACGAGATCGGCGAGTTCGCCCGTGCGCGCGTCGAAAAACGCTTCGCCGCTTTCGCCCATGATGAGCCCCACCTGCACGCGCGCCCGCCACCACAGCGGCTCCGGCGCCAGCGCTTCCTCCGCACGCGTCAGCACGAGATTCGCGACGTGCGCGCCGGCCAGAGGCACCGCGCGCAACGCCGCCGCGCCGATCTCCGGCACGCGTGCCCAGTCCGCATCGTCGAGGCCGAACGGCTCCACGCGCCGCGGCTCACTCCGCGCGAGCGCGAACAAGTGCGCCGCCGGCCCGGAATCGGGCAGCGACTTCAGCCCCTCGACACCGCAGGAATAGCGCGCTGCACCGCGCTGCGGATCGCGCGTGTGCAAATCCACGGACGTGCGTGAGATCTCGATCTTCTCGAAGATGCGCGCGCCGCCCAGCTCCACGCGGATCGTCGCCAGCGCACTCGTAAGCCAGTCGCCCCCACCCCGGTAATCCACGACTTCCGCGCGGCGCGTCCCGCGAAGGTCGAGCTGCCGGATGCGGCCGCGCGCGGCCGCCGTCGCCGACGCCGATTCGCGCGGCCCGCGCACGGAGAGATCCCACTCCACATCGCCGCTCGGCATCTCAGCCAGCACGCGCTGTGGCCGTCGGATATTGATCGAAACCGTCCGCCCCCCTCCCTCAAGCGCCACGCGCCGCTCCGCCTCGCGCGCTGCCACGACGACCTGCGTGAAATCGATGTCCTTCAGCATGAACAGCGACTCCTCGATCCGCCCGTGCAGCATCGACGGTTGCGCCGGCCGCGGTCCGACCACCCACGAAACCGGAAAGCTCTGCCGCTGCGACCGGCGAAAGGTCGGCGTGACGTAGCGAAACTCATCGAGGTGCCCCGGTGCGCTCGCCGACGGCGTGACGACGATCATTCCCAGCGGAGTGATCTCGATGGAAAAAAAACGCGGCTCCGCTGGCAGCTTCCGCATGATTTTCTCCAGCGCCTCCGCCGCCTTTCCTTCCGTCGCCAGCAGCGTCCACCCGCTCCCCGGTCCCAGCACCGCCCACAGCCAGCAGCCGAGGAGGAATACGAATCCGAGCAGGATCGACCATCCGGTGGCTTGATTGGCGCCTTGGTGGCGTGGCGGAGTCAGTGGATTCAATTCATTCACAGCGCAGCGCGCAATCAACTCCCCCTCCGCCCCGAGCGTCAACGCTTTCAAGTCGCCATCGAAAAATCGAAGGTTTCACGAGCTTGATCGTCGCCGCCGCGAGCCCGAGTCGCTTCTTGTGCGCGAGGTAGTCGGTGATGAGATCGACCGTTCCGTCGCCCACCGCGAGCAGTCGCACCACTTCCGCGTCAATCGCCGGGTTGAGACTCCTTCCTGCCTCTGACGTCGGCGCTATCGCCGAGTCGAGACTCCTTCTCACCCATTGCACCGGCGCAGGCCGGAACTCGCTCATCGCTGCGGATGAGAGCTCAGAGGTCCGCGCTCACGCGAGCAACTTCGCGCCGCTGAGGCGCTCGAAGGCTTCGATGTATTTCTCGCTGGTGTGGCGGATGACTTCGACGGGCAGCGGCGGGGCGGGCGGGGTCTTCGGCCAGTCGAGGGTCTCGAGGTAGTCGCGGACGAATTGCTTGTCGAAGCTCGGCGGGCTGATGCCGACGCGGTAGTCCACGGCAGGCCAGAAGCGCGAACTGTCGGGTGTCATGCACTCGTCGATGAGGATGACGTGGCCATCGAGGATGCCGAACTCGAACTTCGTATCCGCGACGATGATGCCGCGCTCGGCGGCCCGTGCGCGGCCTTCCTCGTAGATGCGGATGGCGAAGTCGCGCGCGTGCTTCGCCACGCTCTCGCCGCACAGCTCGACGGCGCGATCCCACGGGATGTTTTCGTCGTGGCCGCTGGCGGCCTTGGTCGCGGGGGTGAAGATCGTCTCGGGGAGCTTCTGCGCTTGCTCCATTCCGGCGGGCAGGGCGATGCCGCACACGGCGCCGGTGGCTTGATAGTCTTTCCAGCCGGAGCCGATGAGGTAGCCGCGGACGACGCACTCGATGGGGAGCGGCTGGGCTTTGCGCACGATCATGGAGCGTCCGCGCAGCTCGCGCTCAAAGGGGCGCAGCGCTTCCGGGAACTGCGCGAAGTCGGTGGTGACGACGTGGTTTTCCACGAAGCCCATGCGAGCGAACCAGAACGCAGAAAGCTGCGTGAGCACTTCGCCTTTGTGCGGGATGGCATTCGGCAGGATGCAGTCGAAGGCGCTGATGCGGTCGGTCGCGACGAAGAGCAGGTGCTCGCCGAGATCGAAGATCTCGCGCACCTTGCCGCTGGCGACTTTTCGCACGCCGGGAAGATCGAGGGTAATGAGGTCCATGTGCGCGGGAGGATGAACGTCCGGCAACGAACACTCAACGGCAGTTTGAGTCCGCGCGATCCGCTGCTTCACTCGGCGGTCATGCACGCGCCTTTCACTTTCTCCCCTCCCGGCCGGTTGATCGACTTCATGCGCGAAGCCGGCGAGCCGGGGCTGATCAATCTAGCCGCCGGTGTGCCCAGCACCGAGTCGCTCCCGGCGCAGCAGCTCAGCGAAGCGATGGCGCGCGGCTACACGGCGGATGGCGCGGCGATGTTCGCCTACCACACGCCGGACGGTGATCCACGCTTGCGCGAACTGCTTGCGGAGCGGCTGCGCAAACGCGGCGCGGATGTGAAAGGCGAGCAGGTGCTGATGGTCACCGGTTGCCAGCAGGGGCTCCAGCTCATGCTCGATGTGCTCGCGCAACCGGGAGACATCGTGGCGTGCGAGGTGCCGGTCTATTACGCGCTGCTCGAGCTGATCGCCGCGCGCGGCTGCCGCATCCTGCCGGTGCCGGTGCGCGGGCCGGAGAGCTTCGATCTGGATGAAGTCGATACGCTGCTCGCGCGGTGGAAGCCGAAGTGCCTCTTCGTCTGCACGACGCTCTCGAACCCGAGCGGAGCGACGATCCCCGAAGCGAACCGTCCGAAGCTCGTAGAGATCTGCCGCCGGCACGGCGTGCGCGTGGTCGAAGACGACATCTACGCGAAGCTCGTCGAAGGCGGCGCGCCGCCGCCGCTGCGCGCGTTCGACGACGGTTCGACGGTGAGCTTCGTGAGCAGCTTCTCGAAGTCCGTCTCGCCCGGCCTGCGTGTGGGCGTGTGCGTGCCGGGGACGATCTACGAACGCGTGGCGGAGCGGAAGGTGCAGCAGGACATGCACAGCTCCGTCGTGTCCGAAGTGACGCTGCGCTGCTTCCTCGAAGCCGACGCGATCGAGCCGCATCTCGCATCGCTCCGCGAACGCAACCGCACCCGCCGCGCGCTCGCGGTGGCAGCGATCGAGCGCACCTTTCCCGCCGGCACGAAGACATGGGCGCAACGCGGTGGCTACATGGTGTGGGCGGAGTTGCCGGGGCTCTTCGACCTCGTGAAGGCACGCGACCTCGCGCGCAAGGAGCGCGTGGTCTTCGGCGCGGGCACGGTCTTCTTTCCATCGCCGCAAGACCGTTCCTATCTGCGACTCAACACCGCAAAAGCGAGCGAGGACGAACTCGTGCGCGGGCTGGAAATCCTCGGTGGTGTGCTCGCGCGGGTGCGCTGACTTTCCCATAAACCAAAACGGAGGGACGAGCCAAAGCCCGTCCCTCCG
This sequence comes from Verrucomicrobiota bacterium, assembly GCA_009885995.1. GTDB lineage: Bacteria > Verrucomicrobiota > Verrucomicrobiia > Chthoniobacterales > Chthoniobacteraceae > VFJQ01. Next base: position 17,202 of record VFJQ01000070.1, on the reverse strand, counting down.
TCGGTGAAAGCGGATCGCTTACCTCAGTTCCGAGTAGGCCTTGAGCACATCCGCGGCGTGCGTCGCGGTGCTGGCCTTGAGCATGTTCCAGACGACTTTGCCGTCCTTGATGAGGAAGGACTGACGCGCGGCGACGATCATGGTCGGCACGCCGAACGCCTCGGCGACTTTCTTCTCGTGGTCGGCGATCAGCGGGAAGGGGAAGGTGAACTTGTCCTTAAACTTCTTCTGTGACTCCGGCTTGTCCGTGCTCACGCCGAGGACCTGGATGCCCTTGGCTTGGAGGTCGGCCCACGAGTCGCGCAGGCTGCAGCCCTGCTTCGTGCAGCCGGGCGTGTCGGCTTTCGGATAGAAATAAACGAGCGTCGGGCCCTTCGCATACACGTCGGCGAAGTTGACGATTTTGCCGTCCTGGTCGGGCGCGCTGATCTTCGGCGCAGGGGCGCCGACGGCGAGCGGATCGGCTTTGGCGGTGAGGCCGAGGATGGAGAGGAGGCTCATGGCGAGGAGTGTGTTTTTCATGCGTAGAGGAGTTGTTGTAGTGAGTCGGAATGCGGCGGCAACTTGCCGGACGCGGGAGCGAAGTCACTACCCGAAGCGCGCGCCCGCCTTAGCCGGTCACTTCGCGAGCGGCAGCCACGCGAGCACGCGCTGGATCTGTGTGTCCCAGTAGCCCCACTCGTGCGCGCCGGGGCCTTCCACGTAGGTGTGATCGTAATGCACCGCGTCGAGCCGCTGGTGAAAGTCGCGATTGTCCGCGAGCAACTCGTCCTCCGTGCCGCAGCAGACGAAGAGCTTGGGCTTCGGCCCGGCGGATGTGACCGCGCTCTGCACGAGGAAATGAAGGTCCGCGTCGGTGCCCGTGATGCTCAGCTTTTCGCCGAAGATGCCGATCAGTTCAGCTTTGCTCAGCCGCCCACCTTGCTTGTCCGCGTTGCGCAGGCGGCGGTTCATATCGAGCGCGCCGCTGAGGCTCGCGCCGGCGGCGTAGCGATCAGGCTTCGCCAAGGCCATGCGCATCGCGCCGTAGCCGCCCATCGAGAGGCCGGCGACGAAGTTATCCTCGCGCCGCGAGGAAAGCGGGAACCACGAGCGGCATAGCGCGGGTAGTTCCTCAGTGAGGAAGGTCCAGTAGTTCGCGCCGCCAGGCATGTCCTGGTAGAAGCTGCGGCCCGCGGCAGGCATCACGACCGCGATGTTTTTTTCCGCGGCGTAGCGCTCGATCGAAGTGCGCCGCAACCAGATCGTGTGGTCGTCGCTCAGGCCGTGCAGCAGCCACAGCACGGGGTAGGGACGGCTGTCCCCAGCCGTCCGCGGACCGCTGAGGACAGCGGTCCCTACCTCCCGCTGCGCCGGTTGCGGCAGGAGGACGTAGAAATTGACCTGCAAACCGAGCGCGTCGGAGAAGGCGTGGACATCGAGGAAAGCCATGAGCCGACTGTTGGCACTCGCAGCGACCCAGGGCAAGCGCCCCCGCTTGCCGTTCGCGGCGCTACTTCTTCTGCTCGCTGCGCGGGCGCATGAAGGTGAACGACGCGCCGTCGCGCACGGCTTCGTAGGTGGCGCCATCGACGGGCACCTCGAACGTGCGCTTCTCGCTCTTCACTTCGACCATGAAGACGTGCTCGCCGGTAAGCTGCGCGCCCTTGAGGCCGCCGCGGCCGAAACTGAGCTGGTCTTCCTTGAGCGGCGTGAACTTCCGCCCGACGACCTTCCCGGTGAGCGTGTTGTTCGATGCCTTCTGCTGGCTCGAGCTCATCGTCATCACGCCATAGACGAGGAAGCCGAGCACGCCGATGCCGGATGCGAGGCCGACGAACATTTCGCGCCGGGTGGTGTTCGACTTCGGAGGCGCGGCAGGCGTGCTCATTTCGCTTCGGCGAGTTCGGACGCTGCGCTCGCTCTCGAGGGCATGGCGGTTTCGTCGGTGATGATGCGGTTCTCGGCCAGGAGCCGCTTTTCCCACACATAGCGGCGGAGCAAGACCTTCAGCGTGGCGGTGAGCGGCACGGCGAGGATGGCTCCGAGCAAACCGCCCATGAGCAGCGACCACGCGAAGACCGAGAAGATGACGGTCATCGGGTGAAGGCCGACGCTTTCGCCGACGATCTTCGGCGTGATGAAGAGGCCGTCGATCTGCTGCACGATGGTGAAGATGCCGGTGACCACGAGCGGGAAGACCCACCAGTGCTCCGTCGCTATCCAGGTGTCTCCGACTTGCACGCTGGCGATGATCACGGCGGGGACCCAGCACATGATGATGCCGAGGTATGGAATGAGCCCGAGCACGCAGAGCAGCAGCCCGATGAGCAGGCCGAAATCGAGACCGATGATCATCAGCCCGAGGCCGGTGGCGGTGCCGTTGATGAGCGAGACGAGGAGTTGTCCGCGGAAGAACGCGATGAGGTAGCCGTTGATCTCGCCGATGGTGCTAACGACCTCATCCTTGAACGCGCTCTTTTGCAGCGGCACGTAGTCACCCCAGCTCGCGGAGATGTTCGGACCCTCGATGAGGAAATACCACAGATAGACCGGCACGATGACCATCGAGAGCAGGAAGCCGAACACGCCGAGGAAGCCGCCGACGCTCGAGGTGATGAAGTGCCAGATATTGCGCAGCACGACCGGCACGGTGGTCTGCACCCACTTGCCCGAGATGATCTGCTGCCAGTCGAGTTGGATGTCCTCCGGCTTGGCATCCGCACCGAGGAGCGGGGCGAGCTGAACCGCATCCGTCGCATCATCTGCTCGCGCCGCTTTCTCCGCCGCCTCCGCCGGTGTGCCGGGCGGCACTTCCTTCGTGTCGGGGGTGGGTCCCTTGGCCTTCTCCGGCGCGGAAGGCAGCTCGGGGAAAAGTTTCAGACCGGTCTTCGTCTGCACGTCGCGGGCAAAGTTCATCGTCAGCTCTTTCACTCGCTCGGTGTAAACGGGCACGCGCCGCACAAGCCGGCCGGTCTGCGAGGAAATCGCCGGCACGACCCACAGCGCGATGCCGGCCAGCACGAGCGTCATCACCGCAAAGACCGCGAGCACCGCACGCTGTCGCGTGGTGCCCCAGCGCTGGAGCCGCTCGACCACGGGATCGAGCAAATACGCCAGCACGCCCGCGACCGCGAAGGGGATGAGGATCGGCTGGAGGAAGCCGAGCACGCGCGAGCCGAGCCAGATGAGCCCCACGCCGATCACGCCGATGAGCACGACCGAAAGCGCAGTCGCTGCACTCCACAGCGTCTTGCGTTGCCAGGGCGTGGGAAAATCGGGAGCGTTCATTCGCGGCAGAGACTAGCGCGCGAGCGCCGGATGCCGACTACGAAATCAGCGGAAAAATTCGGGGCCGCTACAACCCTTCGATCCGCACCGCACCCGCCGTGCTCGGCCCACGGAAGACCCCGCGCCCCTGCCCCGGCTCCGTATCCAGCGACACGCGGAGAGCGCCACCGAACGGAACCAACCGCCCCGTCGCCGGGTGCAGGAATTTCCCCCTGAACTTCCCGAGCGCCGGGTCGAGCTTCAGCCGCAGCCGGCTCGCGTCGAACCCCGTCACGCTCCCCGCCGCGATGTGCAGCGGAAAATCGAGCGCACTCGCCAGATCCCCGCCGCTGAACCGCAGCCGCGCGTTCGGGCTCCCGCTGCCGAGATCGATCGGCGGCAACGCGTTCCTCGCCAGCGCCGGGTATTCCATCCCGAGCAGTTCGAGATTCGTCCCGATCGCTCCGCGGAAAAACCGCGCCCGCCCACTCGCGCGCTTTTGCCAGAAGAGGTTCGCCATCATCCCCGCTGCGTCCGTCTCCGTGCCGATCATTCGCACCAGCCCGGTCAAGCTCCCACGCTGCTCCAGCGCTTTGCTCAGCGAGAAGCTCCGCCCTTGCGCCGGCGCGCTCGCGAGGAACGGCTCGCCGTCCGGAAGCTGCCCCGCGAACCGCGCGCTGCGCCGGTTCTTCGCGACGTTCATCACCACATAGCCATCGCCCATCTGCGCCGCGAGCGACGCCGGCGGGCTGAGGAAGGCGGTGCGCAGACCCGCCTCGGGCAGTCCTCCTGTGCCCGCGTTTTGCGTCAGCGTGAAGTCGGGCACGTTTGCCACGACCACATTGCCCCCGTCGCGCTCGACCACACTGCCGTGGATGAGCGGCACGTCGGGATCGAGCCGCAGCGTCAGCGTGAGCTTGCTCCCGGCGAGGTTCACCAGATCGATCGTCCGCGTGAGCCGGCCCGACGGATCAAACACGCCTTTGAGCCGGTAGGTCTCGCCCGCCCAGTTGAAGAACGCTGTGCTCACCGCTCCGCTCGTGCCGAATTGCAGCGACACCGCCAAGCTGCGCGTGGTCGCCCCACCGCTGAACTCCGCACGCCCGCTGTAAAAGCCCGCGCGTTTGCTGAACGCGATCAGCCGCACGAGCGCCGTCGCCGACGCGCCCTGCGGATCGAGCACGCTATAGGTCAGCGTGTCCTCATCCGTCACGTTGTTCTGCGGATTGTAGCTGATGAAGAGTCGGTCCGGCGTCACACTCGCCACCGCCGCCGCGACCGTAGGCGGCACCGCCAGCACAGGGTCGAGCACGAGCGCGTCGCCATTCGCGTCCGAGTCATTCGCCAGCGGATCAAACTGCACCTGCCCGGTGTAGAAGACCACGTCCGCCATCGCGACCGGCGCGATGTTCGTATCCGTCGTGAACATCACCACTCCGCCATCCGTCTCCGTCCCCGCCAACTCCACGCTTACCCGATAGCTGTAGCTCACGTTTTCCAAAAGCCCCGTCACGCGCTCGGTCACCTCCCTCGGCCCATTGAACGCCGGCACCGCCTGCGGCACCGTCTCCAGCACCGTCAGCGGCGCCGAGTCCGCCCAATACTTAAACTTCACCGCCGCGCTCTGGCCGAACGTATCGATCGTCGCCCGGAACACCACGTCGCTCACCCCGACCTGCTCCGGCAGCGGATTGCTCGTCGTCACGCTCACCGTCGAAAAGCTGCGCGTCCCGCTGGTCGCCGTCCCCGCCACGTTCGTGGCCCGCAGCCGATAAAACACCGTCCCCCCCGCCGGCAACGCCGCCACCGCCGCGCTCACCGGCACCGGTGTATTCCCCGGCACCGTCCCCGGCGTGGCAGGCGCGGTGTTCGGGAAGCTGTTCCCATCCGTGCCCCACTCGAAGACCACCGTCGTATCGAAGCTCCGCGCATTCACCGTCCCATTGAACGTCGCACTGGTCGCCGTGATCCCACTCGCCGCTCCCACTGTCATCACCGGCTCCGCCAGCGTGGAAAAGCTCTGCACCAGCGTAACCGTCGTCCCCGCACTGCTCACCGCGCGGATGCGATAGTGGTAAGTGGTGGCGGTGGCCAGGTTGCTCAGCGTCGTTCCGACGAGAGTGGTTTGATAGCCCGCCAAGTTCGCGGCGAGCGGCACCTGGGTCGGAAACAGCACGCCATCCGTGCCGTATTCGAGTGTGGCCTGCGTCGCTGCGCCGCGGGCGTTGAGCTTGGCTTCCACCCGGATCGAAGTCTCGCCGGTCACCCGAGCCGGACGCGGATAAACGCTAGGCGCACCGGGCAGGATGATCCTGAAGACGGCTCCACCGGTGCCAAACGCTGCGCCCTGCGAAAGACCATACAGATTGCCATCCGGGCCGAACTGCAACTGCCCCGGAGATCCCTCTGCCGAATCTTGCTGCGCGAGATCGATGAGAGTGGTGAGCGCGCCCGCGACCGAGATCTTATACACGATCGTGTTCACCGCCCCGACCGTTCCCGCTCCGTAGAAGAAGCCGTCTGCTCCCTGCACCAAGCCGCCCGCAGCGGAGATTTCCCCCTGACCGAGGACCGTCAAGGCCCCGCTGGCGGTGATGCGAAAGAGCGGGCCGGTATAGGCTCCGTAAAAGTTCCCATCGGCTCCGGCGGTGAGACCACTCCCTGGGCGAGTGCCAATAAACTCCGCCGCGGGAATCGCCGGTGGATAGCCCAGATTCCGCAGGACAGAGAATACGCCGGTTGGTGACACTTTGTAGATGGCACCCTCCCCGTCGATACCGCCCGCATTCGTCGTCCCGATAAAGTCACCGCCGGGCGTCTCGACCAACTTTCCAAATGGCAAGTGAAGCCCATCAAAGGAAAACTCGAAATCGTGGAGTTTCGTGAACGTCCCGGAAGGGCTGATCCGAAAGATCGTGCCGCCGGAGCCGGCTCCACCTTGATAGGCAGTGCCATAAAGGTTTCCGTCGCTTCCTTCCACGAGATCTGTCGGAGTGCTGCCGGTCGTCGCGTTGTCGAAATCCACCACCGTCGTGAACACGCCGGCGGGGGTGATCTTGAAGACCGTTCCCGCGTTATTCAGGGGCAGTCCACCGGCCTCCGTCGTGCCCCATAGGCTGCCATCCCGGGCCTGGATCAGGGAGCGCGGCCCGTCGCCGCGGGTTTCCCCACTGCTCCCGGTGAACTCGACCAGCGTCGAAAAGCGCCCGTCCGGGGTGAGCTGGAAGACCGTCCCCTGCTCGGACGCCCCGCCGTTTCTCGTCGTCCCATAGAAATCCCCATCCGCCGCCGCGACCAGCGCTGTCGGGCCAGACCCGATGGCACTTCTGCCGACTCCGGCAAACCGCACCAAGGTCTCCACCGCCCCACTCGTGGCCACGCGAAACACCGTGCCGAACCCGGCGTGCTCGTCGCTGAAGTTCCCCTCGTTCGTCAGCAACGTAGTGCCATACAAAAGACCGTCGCTTCCTTGCACGAGTCCGCCGCGGGGACGGTAGCCATCGTAGCTCGGATGGCTCCCGGTGAAGTCGGCGAGCGCCGTGACTTCACCGCCCGGAGTGACCCGGAAGATTTTCCCGCCAGCACCGAAATCCGGGGAACCGACGCCGTAGAACATCCCGTCGCCGCCGCGGATCAACTCGCCGTAATTCATCCCTCCACCCGGAGGAAAAACCGCTCCGAGCTGCGCGACCGTGGCGAAAGCGCCCGTGGTGCTGACCCGGAAAACCGTCCCAGCCGAGTTCAGCCCGCCCGAGCGCGTCGTGCCATACAAGAACCCGTCGCCACCATCCGTCAGCACCGCCTCCGGGGGGAATCCTGGGTGGAGCGGGTCGCTGCTATCGAAGTCATGCACAGTGGAAATCGCGCCGGCCAGGGTCACTCGATAGATCGAGCCGACACCGAACGCGCCTCCGGCCCGGAGCACTCCATAGAAATTCCCATCGCTCCCGAGCGTCAGGCCGGTTTCCGGCCCGGCTCCGCTGCCGGCGGGAAAATCGGCCACGGTCGTGAACGCCCCCGCGGGCGTCAGCCGAAACACGGTCCCGAGCCCGCCGGAACCGTCCTGCCCTGCGGTGCCATAAAAGTTTCCATCCGGCCCGAGGATCAAGCCATTCGGTCTGCCTCCCCGGAAAGCCCCCGTCGCACCGGTCATCTCCACCAAGGTCGTCAGCGTTCCACCCGGCGTCAGGCGGAAGATCGTCCCTTGGTTGGCCGCCCCGCCAAAATACGTCGTGCCGTAAAAGTTTCCATCGGCCCCGCGCGCCAACACCGAGATCGAACCGCCGTTGAAACCCGGTGCCGCAAAACTAGAAGGAAAGGTGTAGAGCGTCTCGATCTCCCCCTCTGCCGATAGGCGGTAGATCGTCGGTGGGAACATCCCTTCCGGGGCTGATCCGCCTTGGGTGCTTCCGTAGAAACTGCCATCGCCGCCGAGCACCAGCTTGCTCGCCGGGTAAGCGCCCCGATTGCCCGAACGGGCCACATCCGCGGCCCGCTCCTGGGTAAAGCTGAAGACCTTTTCATACACCTGCCCCCAAGCGCTGGGAGCGGAGGCGAGACCGTGGCAGAGCAGAGCGAGGACGAGGATCAGGCGGGTATTCATAAGGCGGGTGACGAGGTGAGGGCTCACTGGAGCGCGGGCCGCGCGCGGCGTGAGGGTGGCAGCGGGGTGGCGGGCGGTCAACGGGCGGGCGGTGTAGGGCAAGCGCTCCGCTTGCCGCCCGTGGCAGGCGGGGCGCCTGCCCTACAGGGGGAGCACAGACTGGCGGGTCGCGGTTTTGGTGGAAAATCGGCGGTTTTCTCTGTCGGAAGCCGATGGGAGAGCGTCCGGGGACATGTCCCCGCTGAAAAGAGACAAGGATCGAGCCGTTCACCCCTTGTCCCCGATGATCGGGGACAAGGGGTGAATGATCCGGGACAATGCTCCGCTCATCCGGGACAAGGACAGAGCCAGCGGGGACAAGGCGCGAGCCACCGGGGACAAGGAGCGAACGAGCGGGGACAACGCTCGGCTCCTTGGAGACATGGCGAAAACCAGCGGGGACATGTCCCCGCTGAGCGAAGCGGATGCTGGAACCGGCGGGGACAAGGCCGGGGAAGCCCGGCGCCTAGTTAAACTTATTCTTCCGATACGCCCCCAGCTTCGGCGCGTCGGGGTTCACTTCGGGGCCGAAGTAGCGCAGGCAGACGAGCGGCTCGGTTTCGCTGGTGTTCTCGAACGTCACGCCGCCTTTCGCGCCGGACTCGGTGCAGAAGTATTCGTCTTCCGTGAGTTCGTGGAAGCGGATCATCTTCGGCGAGTTGAGCGGCTGGCCGTTGATCTTGCCGGTGCCTTGCACGCAGATGAGGCCGTAGGCGCCGCTGTCGCGCACGACGCACTTCACACCGGGCTCGATGGTCAGTTCCTTCGCGGTGAAGAGCTGCTCGCCGTCGATCTTGCCATAGACGATCCAGCGATCCACGAAGCCCTCGCTGCGCGTGTCGGCGACCGGCACGGGCTCGAGGTAGTGGTCGTCCTTGAAGGTCTCCGTCGTGTTCCCTTCCCAGTCGAGTTGGTCCACGATGAAGTCGAGATCGCGGTGATGCTTCTTCGGCATGTCCTTCACGAGGAGGCTCCACGGCACTTCGCGGCCTTCGACGAGGCTTTGATACATGCCGAAAACATCCGAGCCCCACTGCGGCTCATACGTGCAGAGCGAACCCGGCGCGTGCAGAACGCACGGCGGGATGAGCCAGCCGGTGCCCGGCTTCAGCCGATACGCACGGCTGAGATCGAGGATGCCGTTGTCGCCCTTGTTCCAATTCTCAAGACACTTCCGCACCTGCGCCTTCGACGTGCCGGGTTCGAGGCCCATGAACGTGTAGGGGAAATTGTTGCCGACGTTGTTGTGCTGCGGCGGGAAGTAATAGCTCTCCGGCTTGCCCTCCTGCCCGACGAGCGCGGCCTGGCGCGCGTTTTGGTGCATGTGGTGCGGGATCGGGCCCATGTTGTCGAAGAACTTCGAATAGACCGGCCACTTCTTGTATTTCTTCCAGATCGAATTGCCGATCAGCCCGGCGCCACACTCGGCGACGGCTTGCTTCAGCGTGAAGCGGCGCTTGCCCGCGACGACGTAGCTGAGGCCTTCGTCCGGCGTGCGGTTTTCATTCGCCGCAGGCGTGGTGGAAGCGAACCAGCGCTCGTCGATGCCGCCGCGATTCAGCCCGAAGGCGTAGAGATCATCGGGGTGCAGCTTCAGCCGCTTGCCCGGCTGGAGAAAGCTGCGCGGCACCCAGCACGGCGCAAGGCGGAGCAGTCCGCCGGTCTTGGCGAGTTCAGCTTCGACGATGCTGGCGACATTCTTGGTGACGGTCTTGAGGGCGGTAACGGTATTCATCGGGATGTTGAAATGGGCGGCGGTTATTCCAGCGCGCCGCGGGGGCGTCAACCCTTTCGCATCAACTGATCGACGGCGTCTTTTTGAAGATCACCGTCGGCGCATTCGCGACCGTGTAGTTCTCCCCGAGGATCCCTTTCACGCTGAACGGCCCGAAGAACGTCGCGCGCCCCGACGCGACTTCGCGGCCGATGATGACCGTGTCGGTATGATCGCCCAGGTCCACGGTCACCGGGCCGCGGAACACACTCGGTGTGAGATACCCGGGCACCGTGTCGTCCACGGCGAAGCCATCCGCGCCCGCGCTGCCGGTGAAGACCACCGGGCCAGTCACCCGCACGCTGTCGAAGGCGAGCAGATCGTCGCCGCCGTGGCCGATGACTTCGATGCGGCCATTCACCGTCGCGTTGTAAACGCCCACGCTCAGTTGGGTCAGCGCGTTCATCTTCAAGAGCGACCCGACGCTCATCCGCCCGGCGCCGTCGCCGTTCACCGTGACGGCTGCCATGCCGTTGCCGAAGTCGCCCGTCACGCTGCCCGTCACTTTGCCCGGGCCGCGGAGCTGGAGCGTGTCGTCGCCCGAGCCCGCCGTGATCGCGAGCGCGCCAGCGAGCGTCCACGGCTCGCGCGCGCTGATGCGCGTGTTGGTGGCGCCGTCGCCAAAAGCCAGCGTCGTCTTCGGCAGGCGCATCGAGTTGTTGCCGAAGATCGTGAACGTATCGTCGCCGGACCCGCCGTGCAGATCGATGCTGCCGCCAACCTTGATGTTCAGACCCTCCATCAGCACGCTCGTGCCGCCGCCCGCTTCGAGTTGCACACCGCTGGTGATGCGGAGCGGACCTTCGTTCACGTGGAAGTAGTCGAGCACTCCGCCCACGCCCGTGGCGCGAGCGACGAGGCTCCCACCGACCCGCCCTTCGGCGGCGCTGAGCAGGAGCCCCCCGTAGGCGCCGGCGGCCTCGAATGACACGTCGCGACCGACACGGAACTCGCGCAGCGCCAGCGGCACATCGAGCTCCTCAGCGATGCCGGGATCGGTGTCGATATTGCCGACCAATTGCCCACTCAGCGAAAGCCCAAGCGCGACGATCGTCGTCGTCGCCGTGCCGTGAACGCGGAAGCCGCCGCCCACGGTGATCGACAATCCGCGATTCTCGTTGAACAGCACATCGGTCGTCCCGCCCCCGAACTCGACACGGAAATCTTTCCCCACACCGAGCCGCCCATCGATGCTGATCCTGTCGTCGCTGCTACTGCCATTCAGCGTGAGCGAACCGCGCACGATGAGCCCGGTGATCGCGATGCCCGAGAGCCCGCTCGGATCGTTCACCGTGAGCGAGCCGGGGAGCACCATCGGGTTGAGGAAAAGCTGATCGTCCCCGCCGAGGAGGTCGATCGTTACCGCGCCCTTCGGCATCGGGATCGATGCGGGATTATCCGCCACGACCCCATCGATAATCACGTCGCCGTTCTGCGTCCCAAACGAGAGCCACCCCGGCTCATCGCTGCGCACGAAGATCGCGTCGGCACCGTCGGTGGCGGTGAATTTCAAACCTCCAGCGGCGAGATGCGTGACCGTGAGGCCGGCAGCGGGAGCGATGCGGGGTTCCAGGATTTCGATCGGCATAAGAGCGCCGACCGTGGGCCATTCCCCACTGCCCCGCAAGTTACAGCCGCGGCACGAGTTTAGGGCGCCAGTTGGGCTTCCCGAGCGAGTCGGTCGAGGTGTATTCGAAGAGCTTCGACACCGGGAAAAGCAGCACCCCCGGCAGGCCGCGCGCGTTGATCCGCACGTCGAAATTCATCTTGTCGTCGAGGAACATCAGCTTGCCTCCGCCGATCATCGAAAAGCCCCTCGCCTCCACGAGGAAGTCGCTCGTGTCGATCACGCCATTCGCCAGCGTGAAGCTCGCGCTGCCCTTGCGCGCCACGTCGTCGCCCATGCCCGGCACGATGCCGTTGAGGATGAAGGAGAGCGGACCAAGGAACGGGATCGCGAAGACTTTCCCATCCGTCACCGCGATGTCGCCGCGCCCGCGCATCGTCCGCGCCTCGGCGCCGTGGATGCTGAAACCGTAGCGCGCATTGAGCCGGCCCTTCGAGTCGTCGTAGCCGAAATAAAGTTTCGTGAGCGCGGCGAAGTCCACGTTTTCCAAGCGCACGTCTGCCGAGTGATCCTGATCCTCGCGGCGCAACGAGATGTCGCCAAAGCCACGCAGCTTCCCGCCTAAGACCGATGCGTCGAGATTCTGGATTGTCATCCGCTTGCTCGTGAAATCGAGCCGTGCCGAGATCCTCGACGCGTGCAATTCGCGGCGCAGGAACGTGTAGTCCATCCCGCCCGGCCCATCCACATCGACGCGGAGCTGCGTCGTCGGCCCGGCCTTCATATGCACGACGCCATCGATGAACAGGTTCGGCGGCCGTTTGCCGAACCGGTAAGGCACGATCTCTTTGAGCAGCTTCGGATCGATCCACCAGATGGCCTCCTGCGGATGCACCGAGGTGCGGACTTTTTGCACCTGGCATTCGTTCCGCACGAAATCGAACACGAGCCCGCCGCCGCCCGAGCCCTCCTCACGCACCACACGCAGCGGATCGACGAACAGCTTGCGGTCCGCGTAGCGCAGCGTCGCGGTGGCTGTCTGCGCCCACGTGTTGCGATAAGACGTGCGGCCCAGCTTCAGCGCGGCATTACCCGCGAGCCGCGCGGGATCGGGCTCCGGTCCGGACACCTCCGCGCTGATCTCCGGCGCGTCGAGAAACTCGACCTGCTTGAACCACTCCGCCGCCGCACCCCGCAGAAAGGGCGCGAGCACCTCGGGGTTGATCGTGCTGCGCAGCCGCGCGCGAAAATCCCCCGGCAATTGCATGACATCGCCGCTCATCGCGCCGCTCGGATGCCGCAGGCTCACATTGCGCGCCGCCCACCGATCGCCATCCCACACCACATCCGCGTCGAATCCCTCGAAGATCACCGAGCGGTAGCCGAACCGCTCGGTCGCGAGCCGCCCGATCACCTGCATCGCCGGCGAGTCGCCGAAGGCCGCGCGCACCGTCAGGTCGAGATTCGGCGCCGCGTAAAAGACGAACTCATCCAGCTCCGGCACGCGCGCGAACGTGCGGATCGCCGGCTGCAAATCGAGCGCCGAGTGCAGTTGAAGTTCCGCCGTTTTCGCCTGCACATCGTAGCTGCCGCTCACACGCAAGGCGCCCTTCGCGTCGTTCGCGACGAGTTGCCGGATCGCCACGCTCCGGTCGCGATACAGCGCGTCGAGATACACGCCATTCAGCCGCCAATCCCCTCGCCGCACCTGCCCGGCCCACAACTTCGCCTCGATGAAAATCGTCTCCGGTCGCGCGAGGTCGCCGCTGAAACGCAAATCGAGCACCGGCTCGCTCCCGCCATAATCCAGCCCGCGCACTTCGTTCACGATGTCGGTGATCAACTGCGCCATCTGCTTCGGCCCACCGCCCGGCGGCTTCGCCTCGCGAGCAGCCTGCGGATTCACGATCCGCCCCGAGGCCGTCACGCGGATGCCGTAGAGCTGCGCTTCGAGGCTGCTGAGATAGACCTGCTGCGGCGGGAGAAAGAGCCGGCCGCTCATCCGGCGCACTTCGAGTTTCGGCCCGGCGGGATTCTTCGGGTCGATCGGCACCGAGAGCGTCGCGTCGCGCAAATCGAGCGCGTCGATGAAGGTCTGGCCACGGATCAGGTTCGCCCAGTTGATCACGAGCCGCATCTCGTCGATCGCCGCGGACGTGCGCTCGCGATTGTGCGTGTCATACACCCGCACGTCCTTGGCGATGACGCCGCGGAAGGGATGCAGCGTCAGCTTGCGCAGCGAGAGCTCCACGCCGCGCCGGCGGAACTCCTCGCTCACGGTCGTGCGCCATTTGCGCGTGAAACCCTTGTCGTAAACATACCAGCCGGCGCCTAGCAGCGAGGCACCGACGAGGATGAAAAGCGCGACAAAGAAACGGCGCATGGGCGGAGCGTGGAGCGGGCGGCGTGCAGCGGCAAGCGTGTAGCGTGCGCGTGTAGCGTGCGCTGTCCCAGCGCACTTCGGCTGAGACAGCCGACGCTACAGCTAGTCGAAGTGCTCCACGCGAATCATCCGCGGCGGCCTTTTCACGCACACCAGTTTCCCGATGCGATCGAGCGCCGCGCCGATCTGCGCGTTGCTCGCTTTGTGGATCATCAGCACCAGCGGCACCGTCGCGCCCTCGTCTTCGCTCTCCGGCTGGAGGATGGAGGAAATGCCGACGTTCAGCTCGCCGAGGATGCCCGCGATCTGTGCGATCGTGCCCGGCCGGTCCTCTACGCTCAGCCGCACGTAAAACTCCGACACGATCTCGTCGATCGGCTTGCACACGCCGTAGAGCCCGTGCGGCATGAAGCCAAGATTCCGTCGCGGCGAGACCAGCGCATCCGCCGCTTCCGCGATGTCCGCGATCACCGCGCTCGAGGTCGGATCCTGCCCCGCGCCGCGTCCGTAAAAGAGCGTGTCGCCCACCACGTCGCCCTTCACCGCGATCGCGTTGAAGACACCGTTCACGCTCGCGAGCACGTGCGACTTCGGGATCAGCGTCGGATGCACGCGCACCTCGATGCCATCGGTGTGCGCCTTGATGTGCGCGAGCAGCTTGATCCGGTAGTGCAGCTTCTCCGCGAAGCAGATGTCGTTCGCCGTGAGCTGCTCCACGCCCTCGACGAAGACCTTCTCCATCGGCACCCAAAAGCCATACGCGAGCGAGGCGAGGATCACCGCCTTGTGCGCCGCGTCGCCCCCGTTCACATCGAGCGACGGATCGGCCTCCGCGTAGCCCGCCGCCTGCGCCTCCGCCAGCGCCTCGGCGAAACCCATGCCCGCCTCGGTCATCCGCGTGAGGATGTAGTTCGACGTGCCATTGATGATCCCGTGGATCGACTGGATGTGATTCGCCACGAAGCCCTCGCGAATCGCCTTGATGATCGGGATGCCGCCCGCCACCGCCGCCTCGAAAAACACCGGCACCTTGTGCTCGTAAGCCGCGTCGAAGATCTCCTTCCCATGCTCCGCGAGCAGCGCCTTGTTGCCCGTCACCACGATCTTCTTCCGCTCGATCGCGCCGAGCATCAGCCGGAGACTCTCCTCCTTCTGCCCCATCAGCTCCACGACGATGTGGACGTTCGGATCGTCGAGCAGCTCCATCGCGTTCGTGGTGAGAAGCTCGCGCGGCACCCCACGGTCGCGGCTCACGTCGCGCACGGCGACCTTGCGCACCTCGAGTTCACAGCCGAGCCGTCCGCGCAGCAGCGAGCGGTTCTGCGTCAGGTGCTTGAAGACACCCGCGCCGACGTTGCCGAGACCTGCGAGGCCGATTCCGAAAGATTGCATAGGGCCGCGGATTATCGGCGTCGCTTCTCTCGCGTTGCAAGCCGGGAATGGCACCACGAAGACACGAAGGGCACGAAGCGGCCCAACGACTGGCTCGACCAAATTCTCCTTCGTGTCCTTCGTGCCCTTCGTGGTTCAATTTGCTGCGTGACGTCACCGCAAGATTTCCAAGCCGCCAAACTTGCCCGCATCGCCGCGCTCGGCCTGCGTGAGGAGGATTTTGCCGAGAAGTTCGCCCGCAGCGGCGGCCCCGGCGGCCAGCACGTGAACAAAGTCTCCACCGCCGTGACCCTGCGCCACGTCCCCAGCGGCGCGAGCGTGACGGTGCAGGACTCGCGTTCCCAGGCCATCAACCGCCGCACCGCGTGGCTGCGCCTCCTCGGCCAGATCGAAAAGCAGCGCACCGAAGCGAAAGCCACCGCCCGCGCCGAGCGGGAGAAAGTGCGCCGCCAAAAGCGCCCCCGCCCCTGGGGCCTGAAGATGCGCATCCTCGACTCAAAAAAGCGCCGCTCGGAAACCAAGAAACAACGCCGGGCGATCTAAGCCCGCCTGGCGCGCCCTCTCTCCTCCGCGAGCGGGACCGAAGTTCCCCTTCAGCCCCGCGGCCGCTGTGGGAAAGCCGGGCGGTTCTGCTGCTTACTATCGAATATTCTCACGACCCCTGCTGCCTCGTGCTCAGCCCGCCTGCCGTGCGCACCTCGCTCACCAGATTGCCGCGCACATCGTAGTCCGAAGCGATCACCTCATCCGCATCGCCACCGCGCCCGCGGATCGTGCGCCGCACCACGCGATCCATCTCATCGTAGCCAAATTCCGTGCGTCGCCCCGCCCCATCGCGTCCAACAATTTTTCTGTCCCTTATTTCTCAAGAAGCTGATGTGCGAGTTTACTTTTTTGCTCCCGCTGACACGATTATCACGGGTATGGTCGCACATACTATTTTTTAAGAGTTTTGCTCTGAGCTTTAGGATTTTCTTTTGGTGCCATTTTCCGGTCACTATCCTCCACTCCGAAAATCGTTTTTCCGATAATACGCGCCAAGGGCGGAGCGCCGGGCTCGCCATAAATAACTCTGATTTTAACGAACCCCTCCACAAATCCACAATTGGCAAAATAAAGCTCACCACCTCCACCACCAACAATGGTTAGAACGTAATCGACCTGACACCCCTCGATCACCTCTGGCTTATCTGAAATAGAGGCACTTACTGGATTAAGCAGGTCCGCCAGGAGTTTTCCCTCAATTTTTCCAGACCCCTTTTTGTATTCCACAGCGAGCAGCCTTTTGAACTCAAAAGGTTCATCGGACGCACTGTATGCGCCGTAAACTCCATATCCAGCAATCGCCTCTTCCCGCTCGTAGACTTTCTTGCATTTCAGCACGACGGAAATTCGATCCGAGCCCGACGAGGCAATATCTATCGTCGAATCTTTCACCGAGCTCTCACCCCTGCCCTCCGAAAGGCACAATACCATCAGAGATAATAGGAAACATCCAATTTTCACGGGATTAGTTATTTAACCAGCACTGGCTGCGGCGCTCCCCTGTCAAGATTTGCTGACCCCGATCTCCGCGCGCGGGTTGGTCATCTTTATCTCGCTGGCGGATTATCTTCCAAGATTACAAATCGCGGCTCCTGACCATCTTGAGCAGGCTTAAACGCTACAACCTGTCTAAACCCACCTTCGAAAAAGATGATGTCTGGGATCTGATCGTGGTCAATGTCTTCGAATCTGAGCTCTGGGTGTTCCATTCCGCCGAATAACAGAGGGCAGGCGAAACGCTTTCCGTTTTGTTCCGCCCACACCTCAATCCACGGGTAGTCGGGTGTTGCTCCAGCATCGCGCCATTCGATGTGAACACCATAAGGAGTCAATGGGTTTCTCGCCAAAACGATCCAGAACACTAGCACTCCAAACACGAGCATCACAGCGAGGATGATGATCGCTTTTTTGAGTATCCATTTGAACATAGCAGCGCAACTATTTGGCGCAGGCTTTCAGGATTTCCTCGATCTGTTGCAGCCTTTTGCGCAAGCAATCAGGATCATTACCGGATTTCGGCAGATAAACGCCCATTCCGATGCGAATGGCACTAAGATAAGGAGCTTTTAGGATGCGTTTTACTCTGGATGACCGCCCCTGTAGCCAAGCGTGGAAGCCGATGACGGCGGCACTGGCGCTTAGCGTCCAGC
>VFJQ01000028.1 GCA_009885995.1 Verrucomicrobiota bacterium | reverse complement strand
CGCCAAGAACCGGCTGTGGTTCCACTACTACCGGCCGCAGAACTGGGCGTTCCTGGCAGGGGACCGGACCGAGCAGCCGAGCAGCCGGGATCACAAGGACCCGAGCAAGCGCTGGTTCCCCGAGGAGATGAAGCAGTGGCTCCCGCTCATCGACGCCAAGGAAAAGGAAATCTGGGCGCTCGCCGCCAAGTCCGCCAAACCATGAAAAAACCACGAAGACACAAAGACTCGAAGGGGAACAAGACACGCCCGTTGTCTCGGCTGTTGGCTTTGTGTCTTTGTGTCTTTGTGGTTCAAACCGCGTCGGCTCAGGGCCGCGACGACCCCGCGACGGAACTCGCCAGCTTCAAACTCGCCCCCGGCTTCGAGGTGAATCTCTGGGCCACCGAGAAGGACGGCGTGGTGAAGCCCATCCAGATGCGCTGGGACGAGCGCGGGCGGCTGTGGGTCATCGGCTCGGCCACTTACCCGCAGATCATGCCCGGCGAGGAGGCGAACGATAAGGTGATCATCCTCGAAGACACCGACGGGGATGGGCGGGCGGACCGGAGCACGGTATTCGCGGACGGCTTGATGATCCCGACGGGGCTGGAGATCGCGCCGCCGGGGGCACAGGGGTCAGGAGGCAGGGGGCAGGAATCAGGGAAGACATCCGCAGCGAACCTGACTCCTGACTCCCGACCCCTGACTCCTGCGGCGGCCTATATCGGCGAGGGAACCAAGCTCTGGCTTATGACCGACCGCGACGGGGACGGTAAAGCCGACGAGCGGCAGGTGGTGCTGCGCGGCTTCGGCACGGGGGATAATCACCAGAACATCAATTCCTTTCGCTGGTCGCCGAGCGGGGAGCTCGTCTTTTGCCAGGGGCTGCACGCGAACAGCCGGGTGGAGACGCCGTGGGGCGTCACGCGGCTGGATCAGGCGGGCATCTGGCGCTTTCGGCTGCGGGAGCAGCGGCTCGATGCGTTCTTCGGCGGGCCGAACGATCCGCAGAATCCGTGGGGCTGGACCTTCACGAAGTGGGGCGCGCCGATCATCAATGCGGGCAACAGCGGCGGGTTCTATTACGCCGGGCCGGAGCTGATCCGCGGCTGGCAGGGCGGGCGGCGCGATCCGATCCTGCTGCAAGGCCGCGGGCGCAAGACGAGCAACCCGGAGATCATTGAGAGCGCGCACTTCCCCGACGAATGGCAGGGGCTGCTGCTGCCGGGCGGCTACATCAACAACTCGGTCTGGACGATGCGCGTCGAGCAGGACGGCTCGGGCTTCAAGATCAACGACGACACGGCGCTGCCGCCGCTCATCCAGAGCAGCCACGGGAGCTTCCGTCCGATCGATGTGCGGCTCGGGCCGGACGGCGCGCTCTACATCGCGGACTGGTATAACCCGATCATCGGGCACTATCAGGCGAGCTTCCGGCACCCCGATCGCGACAAGGCGCACGGGCGCATCTGGCGGATCACGGCGAAGGGGCGCCCGCTGCTGAAGGCGCCGAAGATCGCGGGAGCGGAGCTGCCGGAGATCTTCGAGCTGATGCGGGCGAAGGATCGCTACCCGCGCGAGCAGTCGAAGCGCGTGCTCTTCGGCGGCGACACCGCCGCGGTGACCGGCGCGCTGCGGACATGGTGCGAACGGCTGGACCCGAATGCGCCCGATCTCGACTTCGCGCTGATGCAGGCGCTCGGCGTCTTCGAATCGCACGAGACCGTGGATATCCCGCTGCTCAAGCGCGTGCTCGCCGCGAAGACGCCCGAAGCCCGCGCCTACGCCGCCGCCACGCTCGCCCGCTGGGCCGATCGCTTGCCGCTCACCTTCGACCCGGTGGAACAACTCGCCACGCTCGCGCTCGATGCCGACCCGCGCGTGCGCCTCGCGGCGATCGTCGCCGCCGGGAATATCCCGCGCGCCGAGTCGATGGTCGTGGTCTTGAGCGCCGCGGAAAAGGAGCGCGACAAGTTCATCGACACCGCACTGCACGCCGCCGTGGCCGTCTTGAAACCGCAGTGGGAACCCGTGGCCGAGAAAGGCGCGCCGTGGTGGAAGCCGACGTGGCGCGACCTCGTCGCGACGCTCGACAAAAAGCGCCAGCTGCCCGCGCCCGCGAAGCCTGTCTTGCAAAAGAAAGGCACGCCGATCGTGGCGATCTACGGGCAGTTGCGCGCGTCGCCCTTCGTGACCGCGAATATCGCCGCCGAGGTGCTGACCCGCGGCAACCCGAAGCACGGCGCCGAGGTCTTCCGTCGCGTGGAGATCGCGTGCGTGCAGTGC
This sequence comes from Verrucomicrobiota bacterium, assembly GCA_009885995.1. Classification (GTDB taxonomy): domain Bacteria; phylum Verrucomicrobiota; class Verrucomicrobiia; order Chthoniobacterales; family Chthoniobacteraceae; genus VFJQ01. Next base: position 65,364 of record VFJQ01000028.1, on the reverse strand, counting down.
CACCGGGTCGGCGACGAAGGCGGGCAGATCGGCCCGGCGCTCGATGCGATCGGCAGCGCGCAGCCGCTGGAGTTCCTCATCGGCACCGTCATCGAGCCGCAGCGCGAGGTGAAGGAGGGCTTCGAGACCGTGCGCATCAAGACGAAGAAGGGCGAGGAGATCATCGGCATCATCGTCGCGGGAAATGCCGGCGAACTCGTGCTGCGCGACCCGCTCGGAACAGAGCACACCGTCGCCCAAGCCGACATCGCCACGCGCGAGATGATCGGCTCACTGATGCCCGCCGGCCTTACCGACTCGCTCTCGCCCGAGGACCTGCGCGACCTCTTCGCCTACCTCACGCAGCTCGGGAAGGCGAAGTAGCGTCCGCAATCGCGGTCATCCTGAGCGGGAGCGCCGCTTCGCGCAGCGAAAGGCGCGGAGTCGAAGGATCCCGTGGAGTTTCCCTGCGGCTCCCGCTGCGGCAATCGCAGGCAGTCTGCACGGGATCCTTCGACTGCGCTCCGCCCGCCTATCCGCCTCCGCTCCGCTCAGGATGACCGCGTGTGCGCGCGCTTGACACCTGCGCCTCCAGCTTGAGCCTGCGAGTCAGTTTATGAATCGGAAGTTCCCCGTCATTGCTGTCCTTGTCTTGTTGCTCGCATTGCTGGTCGCAGGGCGATGGCGGCAGCGGCCTGCCTTGCCGCAAAAGCGCGTCGCGAGTGTCCAGCGCACCGCGGAAACTTCTGTGGCTCCTGCTTCATCCGTCGCTCCGACGCCAGCCGCCGCGCAACCCGCGCGCGCGGTGCTTGCCTTCACCGGACCCGTGCAGGGACAGCCGTTGCGCGCCGGTGCGAGTGCCGGCGCTCCGACTAAGGGGCGGGTCGTGCCGGTCGCGCTGCGTTCGCTCGACGTGCTGAAGTCGCTGGCGGTGGGCGATGCGATCGAGCTGCCTTTGCCCGATGGCAGCGTGCGCCGTGGGACGGTGAATGTGGTGACGCACGAGGAGAATAGCTGGGTGCGAGTTGGCGGATCGATCGAGGGCGGCGGCGGGTTCGCGCTGGGTGCCAACGGCAAGAGCGCGGGCGGCATCATCCAATTTCCCGCGAGCCATCTCGCCTACGAGCTGCGGCAGGAACGTGACGGGCAGCTCGTGCTCGTCGAGCGTCCGCTCGGTGAGCTGCGCTGCGATACGATCCCGCGGCCGAGAGTCGAGGCGCCCGCGCAGGCCGCGCCGCCGGAGCCGCAGGCCGCGCCGCCGCTGCTGAGCAGCCGTCCGTCGTCGAGCTTCGTGCTGTATCTCGACTTCGACGGCGAGGTGGTGACGGACCCGCTTTGGGACGATGGCCGGACGATCAACGCGCCCGCCGCGCGGCTCAACAACACGCAGATCACCGAGGTCTTCAACCGGGTGAAGGAGGACTTCCTCGCCTTCAACATCGACGTGACCACCATCGAATCGCGTTACAACAGCGCCGCCGTCGGCAGGCGGATGCGCTGCATCATCACGCAGAACGACGCGGCCGCGCCGGGCGCGGGCGGCGTGGCTTACATCAGCAGCTTCGATCGCGCAGGCACGCAGGGTTTCACAAACAACATCCCGAGCTGGGTCTTCATCGACGACCAGGTGAAGGCGTGCGCCGATGCGACCGCGCATGAACTCGGCCACACGCTCGCCTTGCAGCACGATGGCCGCACGCAGCCGGTCGAGGAGTATTACGAAGGCCATGGCTCGGGCGCGACGGGTTGGGCGCCGATCATGGGCGTGGGCTACGACCGGGAGTTCGTGCAGTGGAGCAAAGGCGAATACTTCCGCGCGAACCGCACGCAGGACGACATCGCGATCATTACCAACGCGGCGAACGGCTTCGGTTTCATATCGGATGAAGCGGGTGGCACGATCGCGGCGGCGGCGCCTCTCAATGCGCCCGGTGGGGCGATCAACCAGGCGGGTGTGATCACGCAGGCGAGCGACATCGACGTATTCAGCTTCAGCACCGCCGGCGGCACGGTGATGGTGGACGCCGCGCCCGCGGCCGTGGACCCGAACGTGGACATCCTGCTCGAGTTGTTGAACTCCGGCGGGACGGTCGTCGCCACGAGCAATCCGGCGAACGTGCTCGGCGCGTCGATCTCGCAGATGGTCGGCGCGGGGACGTTCTTCGTGCGTGTGCGCGGCACGGGCGCTCCGACGCCTCCCTCGACCGGCTACACGGCCTATGGCTGCATCGGCGCGTATCGACTCGGCGGCACGATTCCGTCGATGGCGGCGGTGCCGGTCGTCACGAGCGCGGGCTCGGCGAATGGCACGATCGGCGCGGCCTTCAGCTACCAAATCACGGCGACGAACACGCCGACGAGCTTCAGCGTGACCGGCGCATTGCCGGCCGGCGTGATGGTGAACACCGGCACCGGTCTCCTCTCCGGCACGCCGACGGCGACGGGCACTTTCGACGTGACCGTGAACGCGACGAACGGGCAAGGCACGGGCTCGAAGGCGCTGCAGATCCTCATCATGCCCGCCGTCCTGACTCTCGCCGATGCGCTCGATCAAACGGGCCGCGCCTTCACGCTCGGCGGCGCTGGAAATTGGTTCGCGCAGAACGTGACGACCTTCGACGGCGTGGACGCGGCGCAGAGCGGCGCCATCGGCGATAACCAGAGCAGCTTTTTCGAGACGACGATCGCCGGTCCCGCGACGGTCAGCTTCCGCTGGAGCGTGAACTCGGAGGAGACCTACGACTTCCTGCGCGTGTCGATCGACGGTGTCGAGCAGGCCGCGATCAGCGGGAACGTTGCGTTTGAAGCGCGCATGTTTGCCATCCCATCCGGCTCGCACGTGATGCGGTGGAGTTACACGAAAGATGAATTGGTGAGCGCGGGCGCGGACGCGGGCTTCGTGGACGTGATCGCGATCTCGCAGTTGCAGAAGCCGACGATCACGAGCGCGGCGCGCGCGGCGGGCACGGTCGGGCAGGCGTTCAGCTATCAGATCGCCGGCACGAACAGCCCGGCGAGCTTCAGCGTGACGGGCGCGCTGCCGGCGGGCGTGACGCTGAATGCGACGACCGGCCTCCTCTCCGGCACGCCGACCGCGTCGGGCTCGTTCAACGTGACGATCGGCGCGAGCAATTCCGCCGGGACCGGCACCGCGCCGCTGGCTATCAACATCGCCGCCGGCACGATCGCGCTCGACGAGGCGCTCGACACGCCGGGGCGCGTGTTCGTGTCGGGTGGCGCCGCGGCGTGGTTCGGGCAGAATACGGTGAGCTTCGACGGGGCGGACGCGGCGAGGAGCGGCGCGATCGGCGCGGATCAGGAGAGCCGGTTTGAAACGACGATCACCGGCCCGGCGACGGTGAGCTTCCGCTGGAAGGTCGATTCCGAGGAGGGCTTCGATTACCTGCGCGTGTATGTGGATGACTTTACGCTCGGGCAGCAGCTCGCGCAGATCAGCGGTCCGGTCGATTGGACGCTGCAGAGCGTCGTGATCGGGGCGGGCGATCACGTCGTGCGCTGGTCTTACACGAAGGATGGCGCGCTCGCCGTCGGCGCGGATGCGGGCTTCGTCGATGCGCTCACGATTTCCACCGAGACCACTCCCATCGTGAGCAGCCCGGCCGCAGTGAGCGGGGAAGTCGGCGTGCCGTTCGGCTACCAAGTCGCGGGGACGAACGCCCCAACGTCCTTCGCGTTCACCGGGAATCTGCCGCCCGGGCTGAGCTTCAATGTGAGCAGCGGCATCATCTCCGGCGAGCCGACCAGCGCGGGCACGTTCGTTTTCAGCGTCACGGCCACGAACAGTGCCGGCACCAGCGATCCGCTCGAAGTCACCGCGACCGTCACCGCGAGCGCGCTCACGCTCACGACCGCGCTCGACGCGCCGGGGCTCGTCTGGGTCACCGCCGGCGACTTGCCGTGGATCCCGCAGACGACCGTGACGCACGACGGTTTCGACGCGGCGCAAGTCCACGGTTTGCCCGACAGCGGGCAAAGCAGCCTCTCGACGAACATCGCAGGGCCGGCGGGCGTGCGGTTTTTCTGGAAGGTGGATTCCGAGCCCGGCTTCGATTTTCTCGTCTTCCTCGTCGATGGCGTGGAGCGCGAGCGCATCAGCGGGGACAAGGATTGGGCGCGGCACAGCCTGCCGATCGGCCCCGGGACGCACACTCTGACGTGGCGCTACGAGAAGGACGGAACAGTGAGCGGCGGCACGGACCGGGCGTGGGTGGATGAGGTGGAAGTGGTGCCGCTCAACCAGGCCTCGGGTCGCGACGACTTCGCCGACGCCTCGCCACTCGACGGCACCTTCGTCGTGACGCAGGGGAATAATACCGGAGCGACGACCGAGGTCGGCGAGCCGGTCCACGGCAGTGTCTCGAATGCGCGCACGCTGTGGTGGGAATGGACGGCGCCGAAGACCGGCAAGGTGACGGTGAGCACCGCGGGCAGCGCGATCGATACGGTGCTCGCGGTCTATACCGGCGACACGCTCGCGACGCTCGCGCCCGTGGCGGGCAATGACGACGCAGGCCGCTCGCAGCAGTCCTCCGTGCGTTTCGCCGCCGTGGCTGGGCAGACTTACAAGATCGCCGTCGCCGGCACGACCGAGGGCGCGGTGAAGCTGCTCATCAGCTATCTCGGCTCGAATGCCTACACCGGTCTGCTGCGGGCGCCGAACGCGGACGCCCCGGCGGGCATCATCTCCTTCCGCCTCAACGAGCGGCTGAGCTTCACGTCGTCCTTCACGTTGGGTAATCAGCGCGTCGGCTTCCGCAGCTCGCTCACGAGCGATCCGCAGACGATCAATCTCGTCTTCACCAATGGCAGCGGTGGCTTCGATACCACGGTGGTCACGGCGAAAACCATCGGCACCGATCGGCTCGAAGGCACGCTCGACTTCGACGGCGACACCTACGGCTTCACCGCGGTGGCCTCGCTCCCGGCGCGCGATCTGCCGGCGTCGCTGCCCGGTGCGTTCACCTTCATCGCGCCCGCGCGCGCTCAAGCTGCGACGCTCCCCGGCGGCGCGGGCTACGGGCGCCTGTCGGTATCGAGGAAAGCGCGCATCTCCGCGAGCGGCGTGCTGGGCGACGGGCGGAAGTTCAGCGCGGGCGGGCCGCTCACGATCGATCACGCGTGGACGCTCTTCGCCCGCGATCGCGATCGCGGCACCGTCGCGGGCGATATCTTTTTCGACGCAGGCGGCGAGACGCTGCAGGGGCTCGTGCGCTGGGTGAAACCGGCGAACAGCTCGCGCTATCCGGCAGCGTTCGCACTCACCAGTGACTTTTTTGGCAGCCGCTTCGTCCGTCCGTCGCCGACTGCGCCGCTCTTCAGTTTCAACGTCGCCAGCGTGAGCTTCGCGTCGAACTCTGGCCTGAATGTGCCGCCTGCGAAGATGCTCGGCATCAGCCCGACCGGCCGAGTCACCCTTGGGCCCGATGCGGGCTTGTCGCTGAGCGTTTCGGCGCGCACGGGCATGTTCAGCGGGCGCACCACCGAGCCGGTCAGCGGATCGCGCGCGCCCTTCGGCGGCGCCGTGCTCCAGATCTACGACTACGCCGCCGGCACCGTCCTGCTGCCCGACGGGACGGGCGTCGTGCTCCTGCAGAACAGCGCTCCGTAAGCGGCTCGCCATCCAGCGGGGACGCATCCTGCAAAGCCTGCGGGTGGAATCTTCATGGACGCGGCGGTCACCTGCGCGACCATCATCTTCCCTATGAAGCGCCTCCTTCTCCTCGCCTTCACCTCCTTCGCCGTCGCCGCCGACGCGCCGCCGGACTTCGCGCAAGTCTTCCGCATCCTCGACGAGCACTGCGTCGAGTGCCACGCAACCGACGACAACGAAGGCGGGCTCGTGCTGGAGACTTTCGACGGGCTGATGAAGGGCGGCGAGGACGGCAAGGCGATCGTGCCCGGCAAGAGCGGCGAGAGCGCGCTGATCAAGTGGGTGCGCGATGGCGTGGAAAAGAATGGGAAGACGAAGTTCATGCCGCCGGGCAAACGCGAGCACCTCAGCGCGGACGATATCACGCTCATCGCGAAGTGGATCGATGCCGGCGCGAAGCCTTCCGCCGCGGTGGTGAAGCGCGAGATCAACGTGCCGAAGGTCGCGCCGAAAGTCGCCGTGCGCGCGAGCGTGAACGCGCTCGCGTTTTCGCCGCAGGCGAAGCTGCTCGCGGTCGGGCGCTACGGTGTGGTCGAACTCGTGAAGCCGGACACGCGCGAAGTCGTGCGCAAGCTCGAAGACCACGCGGGCAACGTGAACGCGCTCGTCTTCTCCGCGGATGGCGCGACGCTTTTCGCCGCGAGCGGCGAGAACGCAGTGACCGGGCAGATCAAAGTCTGGAGCGTCGCCGACGGTAAGCTCGTGCGGACCATTGAGGGCCACCGCGATACCATCTACACGCTCGTGCTTTCGCCCGACGGGAAGACGCTCGCGAGCGGCAGCTACGACCAGCAGATCAAGCTCTGGGACGCCGCGACCGGCGCGGAGGTGAAGACCCTCCGCGGGCACAACGGCGCGGTCTTCGGCCTCGCCTTCCGGCCCGATGGGAAGATCCTCGCGAGCGCCAGCGCCGACCGCACGATCAAGCTCTGGGACACCGCGACCGGCGCGCGCAAAGACACGTTCATCCAGCCGCTCAAGGAGCAGGTCGCCGTCGCGTGGAGCGCCGATGGCAAGCGGCTCGCCGCAGCCGGTTTCGACAATCGCATCCGCGTCTGGGAAGTGCGTCCCGACGCGAAGGAGACGATGAATCCGCTGCTCGTCGCGCGTTACGCCCACGAGCAGGCGATCTCGCGCATCGTGTGGAGCGCCGACGGCAAGACGATCGCCAGCGGCGCGCAGGACGCCACCGTGAAGCTGTGGGACGCCAGCGAGATCAAAGAGCGCGCCTTGCTCGAGAAGCAGCCCGACTGGCCGAACGCGCTCGTCTTCGCCGACGCGCAACTCATCGTCGGCCGGCTCGACGGCTCCTTCGCCGCCTACACGCTCGCGGACGGCAAGCCGGTCGCCGTCGCCAAGCCCGCGATGAAGGCGGCTGCGAAAGCGATGGCACCGAAGGTTGCGAAAGTCGCGGCGTTTTCGCCGCGCGGCATCGAGCGCGGCGCGCGCCGCGAAGTGCTCGTGACCGGCGAAAACCTCACGACGTTGAAGACCGCGAAGGGCAGCAACGCTGCCGTCGTCGTCGAAGTCCTCTCCGCGACGGACAAGGAGGCGAAACTCGCGATCACCACGCCCGCGGACTTCGCGCGCGCGGCGGTCGATGTGACCTTCACCACCGCGGACGGCAAGGCTGCGGGCACGCTCAAGCTCTATGTCGACGACATCGCCGTCGTCGCCGCGAGCGAGGCGAAGACGGCGCCGCTGAAATTCCCCGTCGTGCTGTGGAGCCGGCTCGACAATCCGGGCGACAGCGACCGTTACGAGTTCGATGCCGCCGCGGGGCAGACACTCGTCTTCGACCTCGAAGCGAAAGGCCTCGGCGCGAAGGCCGACGCGGTGCTCGCGCTCGTGGACAAGGACGGGCATGTGCTCGCGAACAGCAACGACTTCGACAACACGGGTGATCCGTTCGTCGGCTACGCATTCAAGACGGCGGGCCGCTTCGCGATCGTCGTGAGCGACTTGCAGATGGGCGGCTCGGCGGAGCATTTCTACCGGCTCACTGCCGGCGCGCTGCCATTCGTCACTGCGTGCTATCCGCTCAGCGTCCCGGCGAACGCCGAGAGCGAGGTGCAACTCATCGGCTTCAACCTCCCCGCCGAAGCTCGCGCGAAGGTGAAAGCGGGAGCGATGGGCGAGATGGCCGTGCCGCTCGACGTGGCGAGGTTCCGCTCCCGGCGCGGCTTCCGCGTGGCGGTGAGCGAGCTGCCCGCCGTGCTCGAAACGGAGCCGAACGACGCGCCCGACCTCGCGACGAAAGCCGCCGCGCCCGCCAGCATCGCAGGCCGGATCGAACGCGCCGGCGATGTGGATCTCTTTCGCTTCGACGCAAAGAAGGGGAGCGTGTGGGCGATCGAAACCGAGGCCGCGAAGCGCGGTGCGCCGGTCGATACGAAGATCGAGGTGCTCGATGCGAAGGGAGCGAAAGTCGAGCGGATGCTGCTGCAAGCGGTGCGCGATTCAGCGATCAACTTCCGCGCGATCGACTCGAACGCCGCCGACGCCCGCGTGGACAACTGGCGCGAGATGGAGCTGAACCAGCTCATGTTCATGAACGGCGAGGTCTCGAAGATTTTCCGGATGCCGGAGGGACCGGACAGCGGCTTCCAGTTCTACACGAACGCCGGCAAGCGCGTCGGCTACTTCGACACGACGCCGACCGCGCAGCCGCTGGAGCAGCCGACCTACATCGTCGAGCCGCATCCTCCCGGGACGAAGCTCACGGCGAACGGCCTGCCGGTCTTCACGCTCTTCTTTGAAAACGACGACGATGGCGAACGCGAACTCGGCACCGATTCGCGCCTGCTCTTCACCGCGCCCGCCGACGGCGCCTATCTCGTGCGCGTGACCGACAGCCGCGGCCTCGGCGGCGCGCGCAACGTCTATCGCCTCGTCGTCCGCGAGGCGCGACCGGATTTCAGCGTCGTGCTTGGCGGCGGAAATCCCGCGCTGCCCGTGCGCAGCGGGCAGGAGTTCACGATCAAGGCCGACCGCAAGGACGGTTTCGACGGGCAGATTGATGTCGCGATCACGGGCGTGCCCGCGGGTTACAAGCTGAGCAGTGCGATCGTCGTCGAAGCCGGTCACACGACGGCCGAGGGCACCATCCAGGCGCTCGCCGACGCGAAGCAACTCGACGCGGCGGAGTGGAAGAAAGTGAAAGTCACCGCCACGGCGAAGATCGCGGGGCAGGCGGTGACGCGCGACGTGACGGGCTTCAGCGGCGCGACGATGGAGAAGGATCCGAAGGTCTGGGTCGCGCTCGAACCTGTCGCGCCGGGGGACACGCTGGAGAAGTTGAGCCCGCCCACGCCTTACGCGGAGCAGGATGCGATGAAGCCATTCGAGATGACCATCGCGCCCGGCGAGACGATCCCCGCGTGGATCAAGATCAAGCGCAACGGCTCGAAGGACGCGATCCGCTTCGACGTGCAGAACCTGCCGCACGGCGTGATCGTCGATAACCTCGGTCTCAACGGCATCACGCTTCTGCCCGAGCAAAACGAAGGTGAGATCCACATCAAGGCCGAGCCGTGGGTGCAGGAAATGGACCGCCTGATCTACGCGAAGACGCGCGGCGGCGGGGGTCGCGGCGCGGTGCGGGAGATTAGCGACATCACGTCGATGCCCGTCGTGCTGCATGTGCGGAAGAAGGACTCGCTCCTTCGCACGGTGACGGTGAAGTAGCGCGCTCAGGCGAAACTTCGGACGAAGCTGCGGACGCCGGCGAGTAGCATCTCGATGGCGATGGCCGTGAGGATCAGGCCCATGAGCCGTTCGGCGGCGGCGGTCGCGCGCTCGCCGAGGAAACGGCGGATCGGCTCGGCGAAGGAGAGCACCACTGCGCTCACGGCCATCGCCGCAGTCAGTGCGCCGACCCATTCGGTCATGCGCGTCGGCGCTTGCGAGCCGACGAGCAGCACCGTCGCGAGCGCCGATGGGCCGGCGATCAGCGGCACGGCGAGCGGCACGATGAACGGTTCGTCCACGGTTGGACCACCGAAGACGCCCGCCTCGCCGGGAAAGACCATCCGCAGCGCGATGAGGAAAAGGATCACGCCGCCGGCGATGCCGAGCGAGGTCTGCGTGAGGTGCAGCCAGCCGAGGATGTGGTCGCCGAAGAACATGAACCCGAGCAGGATCCCGTAGGCGATCGCGACTTCGCGCAGCACCACGCGGCGCCGCTTCTCCGGCGGCACGCGCTGGAGGACGCCGATGAAGTTCGGGATGTTCCCGATCGGATCGGTGACGAGCAGGATGAGGATGAAGACGGAAACGAAAGTTTGCTCCATGCAGCGAGTGAGTGGGACAGATCTCGGGCTTTAACAAAAGCGGGGAATTTTCTTTGCGCGCGCTTGCCGGGTGAAATGCGCCCCACTACACACCGCCGCCATGAACCAATCTCCCCGCTTCAAGCTCTTCGTGATGATGGTGCTCGAGTTTTTCATCTGGGGTGCGTGGCTGCCGCCGATCTTCCATCTCATGGGCGCGCCCGAGGGGCTGAATTTCAGCGGCAAGGAGCAGGCGCTCATCGGCTCGTGCTTCGCCATCGCGTCGGTCATCGGCATCTTCTTCTCGAACCAGTTCGCCGACCGCACGTTTGCCTCGGAGAAGTTCATGGCGTTCAGCCACCTCGTCGGCGGGCTCGCGATGGGTGGTCTATTTTTCGCGAAGAGCTTCCCGGTGTTCTTCGCGCTCTTGCTCATCCACTCGCTCTTTTACGTGCCGACGATCTCGGTCGCGAACTCGCTCGCCTTCGCCAATCTCAAAGATCCGACGAAGGAGTTCGGCCTCATCCGGATGGGCGGGACGATCGGATGGATCCTCGCGTCGTGGCCGCTCTACTTCATCCTCCAGGGCAAGACCGGCGCGGCACTCGCCAACGCGGAGAGCTACGCCTTCCTCGTCGCCGCGGTCGCGTCGCTGCTGCTCGCGGGCTTCAGCCTCACGCTCCCGCACACGCCGCCGAAGCCGGCTGCTGCGGGCGTGGACAAGCTCGCCTGGCGCGAGGCGATGGGGCTGCTGCGGTTGCCGTTCCTGCTCGTGCTGTTCATCGTCACGTTCATCGATGCGACGATCCACAACGGCTACTTCGTGATGAGCTTCGGCTTCCTCGCCGATGTCGGATTCAAGCCGGAGAACATCATGCCGATCATGAGCATCGGGCAGATCGCGGAGATCCTCACGATGGCGGTCCTCGGCACCGTTCTCGCGAAGTTCGGTTGGCGCACGACGATGATCCTCGGCATCCTCGGCCACGCCGCGCGCTTCGCGGTGTTCGCGTTCTTCCCGCAGAACCACGCGATCATCGTGCTCGTGCAGGTGCTCCACGGCATCTGCTACGCGTTCTTCTTCGCGACCGTCTATATCTTCATCGACGCCGCCTTCCCGAAGGACGTGCGGGCGAGCGCGCAGGGACTTTTTAACCTGCTCATCCTCGGCCTCGGCGATCTCGCGGCGAAGTGGCTGTTCATCCCGCTGATGAAGGCGTGGAAGGTCAGCGTGCCCGCGCTCGAAGGTGCGGTGGGGAAGGAGATGATCGACTACCACAAGCTCTTCCTCGTGCCCGTCGGGCTGGCGCTGGTCGCGGCGATCCTGCTCGCGGTCGCCTTCCATCCGCCGAAGGAAGTCTCCGCGCACGGCTCAGCCGGTCACTAGAGCGGCAGTGTCGGCTGACTCACCTGCGCGATGTGCGCCTGGTGATTCAGGAAGCTGTCCGAGATGTGTGTGTGAATATCGAGCGTCTGGCTCAGCAGGCGCGAGAGCAGTGGGTCGAGATCGGGTGTGCGCGATCGCGGCACGGCGGGCTGCACGGCTTCGACACGATCCTCGTCGGCCGGCGGCTGCACGAAGAGCCTCCAGTCCACGCGCGTGATGTCGCGCAGCAACTCGTCGATCGCCTCGGGTGCGCTCGAACTCATGTCGGAGTCGATCGATTCGCGCAGCAGCACGCCGCAGCGGCGCAGGCAGTGGAGCACGCTGCGCGGCACCTCGCCGTGCTGCCACAGCAGTTCGAGCACGGCGGCCGGTTCGGCGCGCATCTGGAAGATGCGCCGGTAGGCGTCGCGGCAGCTCATCAGGCGCAGGAATGCGCTGAGCTCGATCTCGTTGCTCTGGCCCTCGCTGCCGGCGAGCTGGAGGCCATCGCGCAGGGCATAGACGGAGTTGGCGGTGATGGTGGCGCGTTCGAGCAGCATGCCCATTTCGCAGAAGCGCCACGCGTCGTCGGCGAGCATCGTGTTCGCGCACACGGCAAAGAACTGCGGGATGAGTTGCGTCGCGAAATCCGCGAGCCGTCGCGTCACGCGCGCCGCCTCAGCTTCCGGCAGGTCTTCGCGAAACTTCGCCTTTTGAAATCGCGCGCGCAGGTTCGATATCGTGGCCCACGCTTCGGGGCTGAGGCTGTCCTGCACGCTCTCGGCATTGCGCACCGCGCGGAGGAAGGTGGTCACGACGCTGCCGGGCTCCGGTGTGAGCACGAGGCGATAACGGTCGAGCCGCGTGGTGATGCTGCGGCGGCTCGTGCCGGCGCTCTTCTCCAGTGGGGGCAAGAGGCGATTCCACACCGGTCGATAGTGCCGGCGCTCGGCGGAGTTGAGTTCCTCGGTCTCGAGTGTCTCGATGACCGAGATGAGGTAGGCCTGATGGTGCGCGCGCTCGAGGTAGCGGCCCACCCAGTAAAACGATTCGGCGACCCGGCTCGTGACCTGCCGCGGCGGCAGGTTCTTGTCCGGCAGACGCCGCGCGAGCTGCGGAAGCAGCGGCGTGGTCGTCGCGTCGATGAGAACCCACGAGTCCTTGCTCGTCCAGCCGGCGCCGAAATCGCCCTGCGAATCGGAGCGTGAAAACACGCGCGTGAGCGCGCCGGGGAAGACATCGAAGTCGCTCCCGCTGCGTGCGGCGAAGAGGATGTGATCCTGCGGATGCTCGACGGTGCGGCCTTGCTCGAAGCAGATCGTCGTAGCGCCTTCGTCGCGTGGCTGGGCGACGAAGAGGCTCGCCTGCTTCTTGATCTCGGCGCGCAGGCTCGCCTCGTCGATCGGCAGCGGGCGTTCCCACGAACCGCTGGTATTCTCCCGGAAGATGGGCCGGATGCGATACGACTCGATGTGATCGAGCACTTGCTCGCGGCGGTCGATGTCGCCGAGCCAGTATGTCGGCACGGTCGGCAGGATCGGCGACTCGTTGAGATAGAAGCGGATGATCTGTGGCGCGAAGGCGAGCAGGCTGCGGTCGTCCGCGAGTTGAGAGCCGACGGCGTTTGCCATCGCGACCGTTCCCTTGCGCAGGCAGTGGACGAGCCCCGGCACGCCGAGCATCGAGTCCGACCGGAAGACGAGCGGGTCGAGCCACGCATCGGCCACGCGATTGTAGATGACATCGACGCGCTCGAGCCCGCGCACGGTTTTCAGGCACACGTGATCGTCGAGCACGAGCAGGTCGCCGCCGGCGACGACGGGGATGCCCATGCGCCGCGCGATGAAGCTCTGCTCGTTCGATGTCGCGCTGCTCGCGCCGGGTGAGAGCAGGACGACGTTCGGTTCGCGACCGAAGTGAGCCGCCGTCTCGCGCAGTCGCTCGACGATGATCAGCGGCATCTCGGCGAGCGAATGCACGGCGATGTCCTGGAATAACTCCGGGATCACTCGCGCGAGCGCGCGCCGATTCTGCATCATGTAGCTGATGCCCGTGGCGTGGCTGAAATGGTGATGCTTCACCTGCCACTGGCCGCGCAGGTCGCGGCACACGCACATGCCGCTGAGGTGGAGAAAGGAACCGAGGGGCCGTTGGAGCCCGATGGCTGCTGACTGATAGTGCGGGCTGCCGAGCACCGCCTGGATCGGCACGACATCGGCGCGGAGGATTTCCTTCTTCCCATACACGTCGGAGAGGAAGCACTCGAACGCCCGGAGCCGTTGCTGGAAACCGCGCACGAGGAGTTGCCAGTCCGCGCTCTCGAAAATGTGCGGCAGCACATCGCACGACCACGGGTGCCGGCCCCACGGGTCGTTGCGGATCACGTCGAAGGTCACGCCCATCTCACGCAGCACCGCGGCCATCCGGTCGTCGAGCGTGCGCAGTTCGGTTTGCGGCAGGTCGCTCAGATCCTTGAGCGATTTGGTGAAGTGCTCGCGCACCGCGCCATCGGAACCGAGCACTTCGTGCCAGTGGGTGCTGGCGGGCGTGGGTTTGCGTTGCGGCCTGACAGCGGCGTCCATGTCGTGCGTGCGAAGGTCCGCGTCGCGCGCGAACGGGTCAAGACCAAGCTCCCGCCGCCCGCGAGTGCTAGCCTTTCTTCGCCGTGCTCTGGATATAGACCTCGCGCAGTTGCTTGAAGTCCACCTCGACGGGCGAGTGCGTCATCAGGTCCACGCCGCGGTTGTTCTTTGGGAAGGCGATCACTTCCCGAATCGAGGATGCGCCGGCGATGAGCATCACCAGGCGGTCGAGCCCGAGCGCGATGCCGCCGTGGGGCGGGGCGCCGAAGCTGAACGCCTTGAGCAAATGGCCGAACTTCACCTCCTGCTCCTCCGGACCGACGCCGAGCACCTCGAAGATCTTCGCCTGCAAGGCGCGCTCGTGGATTCGGATCGAGCCGCCGCCGAGTTCGACGCCGTTGAGCACCACGTCGTAGGCGACCGCGCGCACCTTGCGATACTCGCCAGCTTCGAGCAGCGCCACGTCGTCGGCATTCGGGCGTGTGAAGGGGTGATGCACGGCGACGTGTTTTTGTTCTTCCGGCGAAAAGGCGAGCAGCGGGAAATCGACGACCCAGAGGAAGTTGAGCTTCGTGTCATCGACGAGTCCGAGCAGGTCGGCGCAGCGTAGGCGCACGCGGCCGAGCACTTCGCAGGCGGGCTCGAGTTTGTCCGCGCCGAAGAAGAGCACGTCGCCCTCGACGAAGCCCATGCGCTCCGCGAGCGCGGCTTTCTCGGCGTCGCTGAAGAACTTCACGATCGGCGACTCCCATTCTCCACCGACGCTCCACTTGATGTAAGCGAGCCCCTTCGCGCCGAACTCCGTCTTCACCCACTCCTCCCATTTCTTGAGCTGCTCCTTGCTGAGGTGCGCCGCGGCGCCCTTCGCGTTGATCGCTTTGAGCACGCCGCCGCCGTCGAGGATGGTGCGGAAGACCTTGAACTGCGAATCGCGGAACACGTCGGCGACATCGACCAGTTCGAGCCCGAAGCGCGTGTCGGGCTTGTCGCTGCCGTAGCGGTTCATCGCGTCGGCGTAGGTCATGCGAGGGAAGGGCGCGGGGATCTCCACGCCTTTCGCTTCGCGGAAGATGCGCACGAGCAGCCCTTCGATGAGCGTCTGGATTTCCACGTCGTCGATGAAGGAAGCCTCGACGTCGATCTGCGTGAACTCCGGCTGACGATCGGCGCGCAGGTCTTCGTCGCGGAAGCAGCGTGCGATCTGAAAATACTTCTCCAGCCCGGCGACTTGCAGGAGCTGCTTGTATTGCTGCGGCGCCTGCGGCAGCGCGTAAAACGTGCCGGGGTTCAGCCGCGACGGCACGAGGAAGTCGCGCGCGCCTTCCGGCGTCGGGTTCGAAAGCACGGGCGTTTCGATTTCGAGGAAGCCGCGCTCGTCGAGGTAATCGCGCGTCGTCTTCACGATGCGATGCCGCATGCGCAGGTTGCGCAGCATCGGCGCGGTGCGCAGGTCGAGGTAACGGTATTCGAGTCGCAGGTCTTCGTTCACCTTCGGGTCGTCGAGCGGGAAGGGCGGCACCTCGGCTTTGTTCAGCACGCGCAGTTTGCTCGCGATGACCTCGATATCACCCGTCGCGAGCTTCGCATTCCCCGAACCCTCGAGGCGCGCGCAGACCTGGCCGACGATCTGGATCACGTCTTCGCTGCGGAGCGCGTGCGAAGCCTCGGAGACTTGCGGATGCTCCTCCGGGCGGAAGACCACTTGCGTGAGCCCGTCGCGGTCGCGCAGGTCGATGAAGATCACGCCGCCGTGATCGCGCCGGGAGTTCACCCAGCCGCAGAGCGTGACGGTCTGGCCGATGTGATCTTTGCGGAGGTCGTTGCAGGTCTTGGTGCGATACATGGCTGGAAAAAGGGCGCGGAGCTTATGCGCCGCCGCGCGCTTTGCCAGCGGGGAAATGCACCGCACTCACCAAGCGTGGGAGGGACTACCGCTAACGGGATTTGAACCCGTGTAACAGCCTTGAGAGGGCTGTGTCCTAGGCCCCTAGACGATAGCGGCGTTTCGAGAGCGCGCGGAGACTAGAGCGCGCCGCCGGAGTGCTCAACCGGTTTTTCGCCCTATCGCGCGATGACGGGCTCGTCGGGCTCAGTCGGCTCGGTGGGAGCGATCCTGGTCTGGTCCAGCCGATGCGTCATGCGCATCTTCGCATCAGCGGCGCGCTTCTTCAGCGAAGAGTCGATCTTCGCGATCCGGTCGTAGAGCATTGTGTAGTAGGAGCGCAGCCCTTCGCGCTTCTCGTAGTCGGTTTTCGCGGCGTTCGCGCGGTCGAGTTCGCCGGCGATCTTCGGGTCGCGCTCCACCTTCGTCTTCAGCTCGCGCATCTTGATTCGCGCCCTGAGTTCGTCCTGGGCGGCGGTCGTCTTGTCGATCTTCTGCACCGCCGTCGCCGCCGTCGCACCGGGCTCGATCAGCGCGGAGCCGCCGGGTTTCGGCGCGGGTTCGAGCGTCTCGGGGATGAGGCTGAAGGGCTCCTTCGCCGTAGGCGCTGACGGGAGCGCCGGTTCCTTCGGAGCGGTTTGCTCCCCGCGAAATTCCGGCTTGGGCGCCTCCTGCGCCAAGACGGCGGTGATGAGCGTGGCGGCGGCGGCGAGGGCGAAGATGGCTTTCATTCGAGGCGCGGAGGGTAACGGAGAAATTCGGTTTGAAAAGCCACGATCCCGGCGCGATGCGCGGGCGTGCCGCCACTCCTCGCTCCAGCCGTGCGCCCCGTGTCGCTCGACCTCACGCCGGTCGAGGTCGCCGCGCGGCTCCGGTCCCGCGCGGGCCTCGTCTTCTTCGACAGCGCCCTCGAAGGCGCCCGCGGCTCGCAGCTCTCCATCATCGCCGCCGAGCCGTCGCGCGTCCTCCGCGGCTCGCTGGAAAAAGACGCCGCCCTCCTGCGCGAAGCCCTCGCCACGCACCGCGCCGAGCCCGCCGACCTCGGCGTCCCCGCCGGCTTCCTCGCCGGCTCGGTCGATTACGACGGCACGTTTTGCTTCGGCGAATACGAGCACGCCCTCATCTACCGCCACGCCGACGCCTCGTGGCTGGAGGTCGGCGAGGGCGCCTCGCTCCTCGGCGCCGCTGCGCCTGCGCTCGATTCCCCGCGACTCGTCTTCACCACCGAATGCACCCGCGAGCGTTACTGCGCCATGGTCATCCGCGCGCAGGACTACATCGCCGCCGGCGACATCTACCAGGCGAACCTCGCCCACCGCTTCACCGCCCCATGGCGCGGCGACGCCTTCGCCTTCTACGAAGCCCTGCGCCACTACAGCCCCGCCCCCTACGCCGCCTACCTCGACCTCGGCGGACGCACCGCCCTCTCCACCTCGCCCGAGTGCTTCCTCGATCTCTCCGGCCGCGCCATCCGCACGCGCCCGATCAAAGGCACCCGCCCGCGCCGCTCCGAGCACGACGCCGACGAACGCTCCGCCTTCGACCTCCTCACCTCGCCGAAAGAAGTCGCCGAGCTCGTGATGATCACCGACCTCGAGCGCAACGACCTCGGCCAGGTTTGCGACTACGGCACCGTCGCCGTGCGCGAACTCCTCGCCCTCGAGCGGTTCGAGCAGGTCTTCCACCTCGTCTCCACCGTCGAGGGGCGCCTGCGCGCCGAAGTCGATCACGTCAGCGCCATGGCCGCGTGCTTCCCCGGCGGCTCCATCACCGGCGCGCCTAAGAAGCGCGCCCGCCAGATCATCGCCGAACTCGAAGGCCAGCCGCGCGGCCTCTACACCGGCGCCATCGGCTGGCTCGGGTTCAACGGCGAGAGCCGCTTCAACATCGTCATCCGCACCGTCATCATCGAGGGAGACCGCGCCCACTTCCACGTCGGCGCCGGCATCGTCGCCGACTCCGAGCCCGAGCGCGAGTGGCAGGAGACGCTCGACAAAGCCGCCGGCATCCTCCTCGCCGCGGAGCGCGCTGCGGGCGATTGAACTTCGCGAAGGGCGGCACTGCGCGCTCTTGCCTTTGTTGATAACGACGGACATACGCACTCTCCGATGCGTGTGGTTTTCGATACTTCTGTCCTCGTCGCTGCTGCCCGATCGCGGGACGGTGCGAGTTTTGCGCTAGTCGCCTCGATTCCGTCGGAACGCTTCCAGATTTGTCTCTCCGTCGGTCTCTACTCCGAGTGGCAGGACGTTCTCACGCGCCCCGAGCATCTGCCGCCCGGTCAGACCGCCGAGGACGCGCTGCGCTTCCTGCGCTTTCTCGCCAGCCAGGCCCGACTCCAGGACATCTTCTTTCTCTGGCGACCATTCTTGTCCGACCCCGATGACGACATGATTCTCGAACTCGCGTTCGCTGCGGGCTGCCGCTACATTGTTACGCACAACACGAACGATTTCCGGGGCTGCGAGCAACTCGGCACCGAAGCAATCACTCCACGCGACTTTCTAGCAATCGTCACAAAGCCTTTCACGCCATGAACGCACTCACCGTCCAATTTCCTGAATCATTGCATCGCAGCATCAAGGCTCTAGCCGAGCGGGAGGGTTGGTCCATCGACCAGTTTCTCGCGAGCGCTGCCGCCGAGAAGATGGCTGCACTGATGACGTTGGATTACCTGCGGCGCGAAGCCGCGCAGGGGAAGCGCGAGGATTTCGAGAAGTTTCTCGCAGCGGTGCCACACCGGGAAACCGACGAGAGCGACCGCCTGCCTCAATGCCTGTAAGCGGCAAGAATATTCTCACGACCCGAATGGCATAGGAGGGGCAGCCAGCAAGTTGCCGCCTGTGCCCCGGAGGGGCAGCCAGAGATTAGCCGGGGGTGGAGCGAAGCGAACCCCCCGGATCCCCCGACCGAGATGGATGCGCCCCGGAGGGGCGCGGGAGATCGCCATCGCGCTTCCGGCACCCCGTCCGGGGCGCGTCCGATTGGCGGGGCGGGTTCGGGGTTGCACCCCGGGCTAATTTCCTCCGTCCATCCGGGACGCTGCGGGAGCGTTCTGAAGATCCCACGCCACCCTCAACCCACCACCCACCTTGTAACCCACCACCCAAAAACCTCAGCTAACTAGCCCACTCGCACTTGACACCTTTCATCGGGGTTAGGTGTCGTGTTTGCCGGGACTTCACCTTTTCAACCAGCCGAGTTCGACGAGGAAAGCGTCGGCTTCGGCTATTGTTTTACTCAGATACTCCGGTCTGTTGAAGAAGGCGTGGTCTGCACCTTCGTAGCCAACAAGCTTGCATGGGCGATTTGCCTTCTTCATCTCTTTATCAAAAGCTACGACACTGTCATAGGGAACGGTCTCGTCTTTTGTCCCATGAAGAAGCAGGGCCGGTGGAGTGTGTGGGCCAATGTGATGCGCTGGAGAGATAACGTGCCCCTTCACTCCCAATCGGTCTATGCCGGGCTCCATCTTGGGATTTTCAAATTTCCAATCCCCGATCGGAGCGAGCGTGGTGGCGGCGTTGAAAAGGATCATGGCGTTCGGTCGTTCGTCGCTGCCAAGGCCAGTAATTGTGCCTGTGCAGGCTGCGAGGTGACCACCGGCGGAGCCTCCAGATGCGGCAATCTTGTTCGGATCAATGCCGAGACGCTGGGCATTTTCCCTCACCCAAGCGATGGCGGCCTTGGCGTCTTTCACGCATTCCACCGCTAAAACACCATGCCGGGATTTCACGCGATACTCAGCGAGAATGGCGATCATGCCACGCTTTGCAAAATATCGTGCATGAGCCGCGAATTGCTCCGGTGTTCCTGAATTCCAACCACCACCGTGGAAGAACACAATCGCGGGTTTCGGCACCTTGGGATCTGATTCCCCAAAGATCCACAGCTTCAGTTCCGTGGAGCCGACCTTTCGGTAAGTCTCGACGCGGGCGTCCTTGACGGTGGGTGGATAGGATGACTGAGCGAACAGCGGGGCGGCGAGAAGGCTAAGCAGGAGGCAGATGATGGCTTTCATAGAGGATGGGTGGATTGGTTCCGAGAATTTGGGCTTCAAACAACTGACATTGCTTTCAAGACGCTACGCGGTTAAAAGGGTTACGATTCTTTTGGTAAGTCTCAAGCGGGCGTCCCTGAAGGTGGGTAGATAGCCGAGATACCATCCGCCGAAGACGCCGATGCAAAGGGCGAGTAGAGAAATGATCGTCGCTTTCAAGGGACGCTAGGAGTCGCCTAGCTTTGAATTCAGCGAAACGCGGGGTTCAGAGAGGTGGGTGGGGAAGCCTCGCATAACATCGGAGTTGCGTTCATGGGACAGAGTCGCTTTTCCAATAAAACATGACGCCCGCCAAGCCCAAACGGCTCGACCGGATGCGCGGTAGACGAAGACGCCCATCAGGCTCCTATGCGGGGATCACCACCGACTTTGGCTCGCCCAGCACCGCGCCCGGCGTCGAGTTCGCCCCGCGCGTGCGGAAAGTCACCGTCGCCCCCCGGGGAAGGGCCCCACGGTCTGCTGCGGGCGCAGCACCGGCATCGTGTGGCCGAAATCCGCATCGCCCGGCAGCCGCGATTGCAGCTCCAGCGTCGTCGCGTGCTCGCCGCCGTTCTCGGGATAAAGCAGCGTCACCGTGCGATCCACATTGACCGTGAGTGTGGCGATCTCCAGCGCGACCGGCGGCGCGACGCCCTCCTCGGTGGGCACCTGGGTCTTCGCCGCATCGCCCTCCGGCGTGCCGACGGGATACATCTTCATCCAGGCGAGATACCAGCGTTTGTTATCCCTATCCACCTTGCGCTCCGCGCCGCGCAGCGCCGCCTTGGCCTTGCTCACCTCGCGCACCGCATTCGCCTCCTCCTGCAGCCGCGTTTCACACAGGGTGATGAGCGCGCCAAAGTCCGCCTGCCCCACGTTCGAGGCCGGCCCATCGCTATTGGGTATCTTGTAAGGCACGATCAGCGCCGGCTTGGGCGGCTGGAGCGCGGCGAGCTGCGCATTGAAATCCGCCCACAGCCCGACGAGCAGCCGCGCCCGGCGCAGATCGCTCGCTTCCGAGACGTTCGCATCCACGGCGAAGACCAGGTCGAGTTGATCGTGCAGGGCATCCTCCTCCAGCAGCATCCCCTCGATGATCCCCGGCACGCGCACGATCAGCTCGTGCAGCTTCGCCGCCAGCTCTTCATGGACAGCGCGCGCATCGCTCAAGTCGCCCTCCTGCTGCGCGCGGTTGGTGGCCAGTTGCGAGAGCTGCTGCGTCGTCGCCGAGTGGCCGGCGCGCGTCAGATTGCGCAACTCGAACTCCGGCTTCATGCCCCAGACCGCCAGCGAGGCGACGGCGCGTTCCTGCGTGATTTCCCAATACTCTTTCATGTTCGGTTTGGATGGAGGTTAAACACCGGCCACCCCTCGCAAACCTTCGCGAGGAATACGGCAGCCAGCCCCGCCCGTCTAGCGAACCGCTCCCGCCCCCCACAAGCCCTAAATAGCCCCCTCCACCGCCCGACCCAGCACCTCCACGCCGCCACCCGCCCGCCGGGCAGCCCCACGCAGACGCCGGGTGGCCCAGCGCAGACGCCGGGTGACCCCGCGCAGACGCCGGGTAGCCACACGCAGACGCCGGGTGGCCCAGCACAGACGCCGGGTAGCCACGCACAGACGCCGGGTAGCCCAGCGCAGACGCCGGGTGGCCCCACGCAGACGCCGGGTCTGGCCGTTACCGGGTATGTTCCACGCTTCTGAAGTCCGGAGCCGGTTACAGAGAAGGCGCGGATTGTTCCACGCCTCCCCTACTCACGCCATCGCCCGCACGATCTTCATCGTCTCCACGCTCACCGTGCAGACGCGGTGGAGCAGGTCGATCACCGGTTCCTTGTAGTCGGCGAAGCGGTAGGTGTTGAACTTCTCCGCCACCGTCGGGTCGCTGATCTTGTGCTCTTTCCACTGGTCGAGCACCCACTCCAGCGCGCTGCGGTTGCCGAGCTTGTAATCCCACGCCTCGGGCGGGATGCCGCGCAGCGTGGTCGTGGCGTCGATCTCGATCTCGCCCGTGTCCTTCAGCGCCTTGAGCCGCGGCTTCAGCGCGGGCTTTTCGTCCAGCAGGCGCTTCGGCTTGGCGCGTTCGTCGGGCAACAGGTCGGGCTGTTTGCTCACGGGTTCCTTGCGGTCCTCGCGGGTGAGCGGGAAGGGCGCGGCCTGTTCGTAGCCGAGGTGCAGGTCCATGAGCGTGCGGCCCCACCCGGCCCACTGGCGGAAGCCCTCGTAAAACGGCAGCCGCGGGAACTCGCGCTTGAGGTTCACCTCGTATTTCGCGCGGTAGGCCGGGTGGTGCAGCACGGCGTAGGTGTAGTGGAAAAGGTCGCGCTTGGATCTGATCTCCACAGTGGACGACGAAAACGGCGTGCGCGCGGTGTTTCTATTTTACCTCAATCCAGAAGATCCTTCTCCTTCATGATCTCCAACCAATCTTCTCGCGATAAGGGGCACGCCGCCAAAAGGCGTGCCTGATGACCGTTTACGTGAAGGTCTTTTTGAACATGGTCATGACCCTTGTCTTTCTCGGATCCCCGCCGGATTCCAAACCAGGCAATCAATTTCCCTTCGTGGAAAATCTCAGCATATGAGTGCGCCTTTTCCTCGCGAGTGCTGGCTTTCAGCTTCTTGGCGATCTTAACCGCGTGCTCCTTTGTGATGATCCGAGCCATAATTAAGGCTCTACTTGATGACAGATTGCAGAACGGCCAACTGCTTCCGCGGTCCCGGACCGAGTTTGCCTTCACCCAAAGCAGAAAACCGCCGGTAGGTGCTAACTAGGATTTCTTTCAGATTATCGACGGCTTCAGTTTGGGTATCGCCAGAAGCGTTGATATTGGCATCGAAGAACGTGGCGGAAAACTCATCGCCCTCTGGTTGCACGACAATGAAGATAGGCCGCCTCAAGGTGAAAGGTTCTGGCGCAAGCGAAACAATTGGCACCGTGATGGTCTGCCGACTCGCTAGCTCCGCAAGGCAATGTCTAAGTTCTAAAACGACTTTTTCGAGGATGCCGACTCGAAGTTCGGTCTCGACTTTGCCATGTATGTCCTTGGCAAACGAGACGAAGACGCTCGCAAGATCGTCAGGACTTTCGGAAACAAAGAACTCCGGCTGAGTTCGCGGAACGTGCATGAGGCAGCGTCCGGCAAACCTTCCTTCGAGGGACGGCTCGAGTCCAAGATCCGTCTCGTCGCGCCACCTGGGTGATCCTATTTCAAATGCTTTTAAGCGTTCTGGCAAAGGCATGGTCGTATTACACTTCTACAGGCGTTGGCTGGCCTAAAACGAGAACGCGAAAGAATCTTTCCATCAACTCTTGGCCCTCTAATAGGTATTTGGGAGCAACATTCAAATCAAGTTGAGCCTCAAGCGTAATCATCACCATGTTTTCATTATATCGCGACCACGCGATTTCGTTGATCCGCGATCCCGAGACGGATAACACGCCAGCCGTAAGCTGAACCGCCGTTCCGGCTGCCCGAGTTTCAGCTGACAACAGGCGAATCGGGCCGCCCTCCGGGAGTTTGTTGAACTCAATCGAGAAATCGCAGCTGAGATTCAAATCGAGCTTGGCACCCAAGAGATCAGAAGCGGCTTCTTGGATTTCTGAAACCTTTGAGGTCACTGTGGGCTGAGCATCGGCAGGGAACCATTTTGCCAATGCAACCTCGAAATGAAAATGCCGGTCCTTGCGGCCTCCGGTCATGAGCCGGACAAAATGTCGTGCCCCTCCCTTTTTGTAGGCGGCGATCATGTGTCGTCGCGTCTTCAACCATTCGCGGACGGCCTTTTCCTCGGTGTAAACAGCTCCACACGCCACGATGCGCGTGCTTGTTGATGAACTGAGGTTTGGAAGATCGATCGCCATTGGATTAAACGAATGCAGCAGGGGTTTTCGCGCGATGTAAAGTCGGCGAACCGATCCGAGCAAGCGAGGAGTTTCGAGACCCCGATAGTTTTGTGTAGAAGTTTTCGTAGATGACCTTGAGGAAGGTCTGCTTCTCGCGGTGGCTGACGATGCTCGTGGCCTGGGCCTTGATGCACTCGTAGTAGTGTTTGATCCGGCCGAGCGTCTCGCGCTTGGTGGCACCGGTGAAGAAGGTGGCCTCCACCTCGCGCAGCTCGCGGGCGACGCTGTTTTCCTCCAGCGTCTGAGTGTCGCTGAAGATGGAGATGAAGATTTCCTCGGTGAGGATGTGCTGGATGAGCATCTCGTCCACGTCGTCGGGCGTGACGGCGGGATTGATGGCGGTGCGGCAGAGATCGAGGAAGGCGCTGCGGCGCGTGCGGAAGGCGGCGTTCTTTTTCCCCTCGCCGACGATCATGGTGCGCAGGGTGGCGGCGATGGTCGGGATGTCGCCCTTGAAGGTCTCGACGGCTTTCTTGAACTCGCGGACTTCCTCCGGCTCGCGGCTGACGAAGGCGGTGAGGAGTTCGTCGAGAGCGTCGTCACTCGTGAACGCTGCGTCGCCGATGTGCCGTCCATCCTGCCAGAGCACGGCGCGCTGGGAGTCCTCGAAGAGGATGTTCGAGTCCGGGTAGCCCTTGGCGAACTTGATGGCGATCTCCTCGTCGAGGTCGTCGTCGGTGTCCTTGCTCTCCCAAAAGCCGTGGTCGAGGCGGAGGATGT
This sequence comes from Verrucomicrobiota bacterium, assembly GCA_009885995.1. Lineage (GTDB taxonomy): Bacteria > Verrucomicrobiota > Verrucomicrobiia > Chthoniobacterales > Chthoniobacteraceae > VFJQ01. The sequence continues at coordinate 40,947 of VFJQ01000028.1, read as the reverse complement.
TCTTCAGGGTGCCGTCGGGTGTGACGCGCTTCTTGCGCTCGGGATTGTAGTAATCCAGCTCCTCGATTAGCAGCAGATCGCGCGGGCGGGCGTAGGCGTTGATGAGGCTGGAGAAGGCGCGGCGGATGGTCGTCTCGCGCGTGCTGCCGCCGAAGCGGATGATTTGATCCACCTCGGAGCGGTAGGTGTGAATGGAACCGAGATGGGACATGCCGATCTAGAAACCTTCCTCGATGCCCCACACGAACGGCGCGAGCGACCCGGCCATGGGGCTCGGGCGGTCGTCGGGAGTGTGGAGGCGTGCGGCCATGCGGGAGGGATGTCCGTGGGCCGTGCCGCAGGCAAGCTGAAACGTGGACGCGGCCGGCGGGTGCGCGACAACTTCACCCCGGCCACGGCGGGGCAGCGCTACATGCGGCTGAAGGTGATGGCGGCGCCGTAGGGCGTCGCTGCTTCGTGCGCGGGCCGGAGCACGGGAGATCAGCGCGCCGGATCGGGCGGCAGCCAGCGGTGCGCGACGAGGAATTGGCGTAGCGCGGGGTCTTCCGCGGAGAGCGGCGGGAGCCAGAGGCCGAGTTCGGTGCGCTTCCAGTAGGTGCGGCGGCGCTCGTCGGGCGGGGCGAATTCGTAGCGGTAGTAGCGCGCGCGGATGTAGCGCGGCGGGTCGTCGGGGAAGGGGTTCGTGGCGAGCAGGCTGAGCGTGCCGGGGTCGTTGTGCAGGAGTTTCCAGACGAAGTGGACGGTCCACGGGTAATGCTCGGGTGTGGCCATGGCGGCGAACCAGATCGACCAGTCGAGCCGCGGCTGATACGGGGCGACGATGCGCGGCGCGCGGCGCGGGTCGCCGGGCTTGGCGGGGAAGTCGTATTCGCGCCATTCGGTGCGGTCGGTGAGGACGGTGTCGCGCGTGCCTTCGAAGACGATCTCGCGCCGCTCGCGGCCGACGCTGCCGAATGCGCCGTAGGTGTTCACGAGGTGGAGCGGGTCGAAGGAGCGGTTCATCGCCTGGCGCGTGGAGAAGAGGTTCGCGACGGGATCGAGGCTGAGGAAGGCGACGAGCAGGGCGAGGCAGAAGACGGTCGCGGTCGCGGCGGTGCCGGGCGGCGGAGCGGAGTCGCGAGCATCGATCCAGCGGAACCAGCGAAGGTAGGGCGCGGTGTCCCCACCGCGCCGCGCGGACGGCTGGGGACAGCCGCCCCTACCAACAACTCCGGGGATGAAGCGCGCGAGCAGGGAGTCGTCGAAGCAGGCGAGGAAGGGGACGACGGTGAGCCAGTTGAGGAAGGAGAGATTGCCGCTCGCGATGAGGATGAACTGGAAGCTGACCATGAGCGCGCCGGCGAGGTGGCGCGCGGTGCGCGGGCCGAAGGCGAACCACGGGACGATCAACTCGACGAAGTGATTCCAGAGCACGCCGAACTTGTGAAACCACAGCGGCATCTCGTGGAGCGCGCGGCTGAGCGGGTTTGGGATGGGCTGCGTGAGGTAGTGGAAGGAGAGGCACGTGAGATCGCGCCAGCATTCGTCGCCGCGGATTTTGATGAGCCCCGCGCCGAGCATGATGCGGAAGCCGAGCCAGCGATACATCCAGATGACGAGCACCGCAGGCGGGTGCCGAGGAAAGGGCCGCGGGTCGAGCAGCGGGCAGAGGAAGATGGCGAGGAACCCCGTCTCGAGGAGCTGCGTCTCCCAGCCGTAGCCATACCATTCCTGGCCGACGTGGATGAACGACATGTAGATCGCCCAGAGCGCGGTCATGATGAGGGAGTTGGCGAAGCCGCACATGACGACGACGGCGAGAGCGAAGCCGATCCACGCCCACGTGAGGAGCGCGGCGTCGGAGTGGCCGAACCAGAACAGGCTGGGCATCATCGCGAAGGCTCCGCTGCGGGAGCGCGCGTGGTGTTCCACCGCTTCGAGATACGTGCCGACGGGGAGGAGCCCGTGCTCGCCGATGAGCGGGACGATCTGCCGCGCGGCGCAGAGGAAGGCGACGGCGTAGATGAAGCCGAGCCAGCGCAGGATGAGGAAACGCGTGAGCCAGTATTGGCGTGAGGCGGCGTCGAGGGAGATCACGGTGCGGTTCTCCGCGCCCGCGGCGCGCGGATCAAGAAAAGCAATTTGCGCGAAGCGTTGCGCGGCGGGGCGAGTTGGCCAAAGGTCGGCGGACAATGGCTTTGTTCTTCGCGAATCAGTCCAACGCTCAACTCATCGACCAAAACTACGAGGCATGGCGGAAAGATCCCGCCTCGGTGGATGCGACGTGGGCGGCTTTCTTCGAGGGCTTCGAACTCGGCAGCACGCGGCCCGGGACCAATGGCGCGGCGGCCACGGCGCCGGAGACCGCCGCCGGCGAGACGCCGCTCCAGACGCGCGTGGATGGGCTCGTGTATGCCTACCGCACGATGGGCCACACGATCGCCCACACCGACCCGCTCGCGAAGAACCGGCCGGAGAATCCGCTGCTGAAGCTGAGCGAGTTCGGCTTTGGCGAGAAGGATTTGGATCTCACGGTCAGCTCGAAATTCCTCCTCGGCGCGAAGGCGATGCGGCTGCGCGAGATGATCGCGAAGCTGGAGGCGATCTATTCGTCGAACATCGGGTTCGAGTTCATGCACATCCAGAATCCCAAAGTGCGGAACTGGCTGCGGGAGAAGATCGAGACGCGCGAGCAGTGGTCGGTCGATGCGACGACGAAAGTGCGGATGCTGCGGCACTTGATGAAGGTCGAGATGTTCGAGAGCTTCCTGCACACGCGCTTCCAGGGCGTGAAGCGCTTCTCGGTCGAGGGCGGTGAGACGCTCATCTCGGCGCTCGATGGCGTGCTGGAAAACTGCCCGCACTACAAGGTCGAGGAGCTCTGCATGGGCATGGCGCACCGCGGGCGACTCGCGGTGATCGTCGAGTTTTTGAAGAAGCCCTACTCGCTCTTCCTCAAGGAATTTAACCCGAACTACATCCCTGAGTCGGTCTTCGGCGACGGCGATGTGAAGTATCACCTCGGCTACATGAACAAGCGCGTGATCAAGCCGAGCGGCGCGGAGGTGGAGGTGCGGCTCTCGGCGAATCCGTCGCATCTCGAGATCGTGAATCCGGTCGTGATGGGCATGGCGCGCGCGCGGCAGCGCATCCGCAAGGACAGCGAGGATCGCTCGCGCGTGGTGCCGATTCTCATTCACGGCGACGCGGCGTTCGCGGGGCAGGGCGTTGTCGCCGAGTGCCTGAACATGTCGCAGCTCCAGGGCTACAAAATCGGCGGCACGATCCACATCGTGGTGAACAATCAGATCGGCTTCACCACGCTGCCGGCGGATGCGCGCTCGACGCAGTATTGCACCGACGTGGCGAAGATGATCGAGGCGCCGATCCTGCACGTGAACGGCGATGACCCGGTCGCCGTGCGCTACTGCGCGGAGCTGGCGTTCGAGTTTCGGCAGCAGTTCAAGCGCGACGTGGTCATCGACCTCGTGTGTTACCGGCGCCACGGGCACAACGAAGTGGACGAGCCCGCCTACACGCAGCCGACGCTCTACGATCTCGTGGACGACCACGCGAGCGCGGCGAAGATTTTCCAGCAGCGGCTCGTGAGCGAAGGCGTGCTCACTGCCGAGCAGTTGCAGGCGCTCGAGAGGGAATTGCTCGGCCGACTCGAGACCGCGCTCGTGGAGGCGAAGACGATCGGGGGCAACAAGTTCACCGGCTCCACCGCGGTGCAGCAGCCCGACTACAACCACGACCCGGTGGACACCGCGGTGCCGAAGGAAACGCTCGCGCACATCGTGCAGACGCTCACCACACCGCCGCCGGGCTTCCGCGTGAACTCGAAGCTCAAGCGCTTCTTCCTCGATAAGCGCGCGCAGGTTTTCGCGAAGGGCGACGGCTTCGACTGGAGCTACGGCGAGGCGCTCGCGTTCGGCTCCCTGCTGCTCGAAGGCATCCCGGTGCGCCTCAGCGGGCAGGACTGCCGGCGTGGCACTTTCACGCAGCGCCACTCGTATCTCTATGACGACGAGACGCGCGAACGCTGGTCCACGCTCAAGGCGCTCGCCGACGAAGGCGGCACGCGCATCTGCATCTACAACTCGCTGCTCAGCGAGCAGGGCGTGCTCGGTTTTGATTACGGCTACTCGCTCAACTACCCGCGCCTGCTCTGCCTGTGGGAGGCGCAGTTCGGCGACTTCGCAAATGGCGCGCAGGTCGTCGTCGATCAATTCATCGCCAGTGCGGAGAGCAAGTGGCAGCGCGCGAGCGGCCTCGTGCTGCTGCTGCCGCACGGCTACGAAGGACAAGGCCCCGAGCACTCCAGCGCGCGGCCCGAGCGCTTCCTCCAGCTCTGCGCGGAGAAGAATATGCAGGTCTGCCATCTCTCCACGCCTGCGCAGTATTTCCACGTGCTGCGCCGGCAGATGAAGCGGACCTTCACCAAGCCGCTCATCCTCATGACGCCGAAGTCGATGCTGCGCCTCGAAGCCGCGGCGTCGAAGCTGGAGGACTTCACGCACGGCCGCTTCCGCGAGATCATCGGCGACGACACGGTCGGGAACGCGAAAGCGATCAAGCGCGTGATCTTCTGCACCGGCAAAGTTTTCTACGACCTGCTGCACTTCCGCACCGAGCAGAAGATCGGCGACACCGCGCTCATCCGCGTCGAGCAGCTCTACCCGCTGCACAAGGAAGCGCTGAAGGCCGAGTGCGCGAAATATCCGAACGCCGCGCGCTTCGTGTGGTGCCAGGAAGAACCGCAGAACATGGGCGCATGGAATCACCTCATGCCCCGCCTGCGCGACCAGCTCGACGCCGCCGGCTTCGCCGCCCGCAAGCTGCACTACGCTGGCCGCAAACAATCCGCGAGCCCCGCGCTCGGCTCGAAAGGCCTCAGCGACATCGAGCAGAAGACGCTCATCGAGCGCGCGTTCACGGTCTGAGCCGGGTCGTCGCTACAGCCCGAGCAGCAGGCGCGCGGGGTTTTCGATGCAGTCCTTCACGCGGACGAGGAAGCTACGGCACTTCGGTCGTGATGATCGCCTGGCTCTTGTCGGTAAAAGTGGCGAGCCAGAGGACGCGCTGCGTGTCGCTGAAGCTGCGCGTCACGCCGGTGCTGCCCTTGGCGGCGTTGAGGAGCGTGAAGCGCTTGAGCGTCTTGCCGGGCACGATCGCATCGGGCATGCCGGTGCGGAAGAGTAGGCGCGGCTGGCCGAGGAAATCGCACGCCCACACGCCGCTCGCGCTCTTCGCAGTCACGCCGCCTTTACCTGGGACGAGTGTGGCGGTGAAGATGGGGCCGCGGTTCGCCGCGATGGCGAGCGAGGGGAAGGATTTCCATTGCGCGCCCGGCAGGTCAGCCGGCTCGGCGCCGCCTTGGGCGAGCAAGCCGGGCGCGCCACCGGATGGCTGCCACCATAGCGTCGTCATCGCGGCGCCTCTCACGGTGCCGCCTTTGATCGTCGCGGGGAAAGCGAGCCCGCCATCTTCGGCGAGCACCGGATCTTTGAGCAGGCTGAAGTTCGCGCCAGCGACACCGGATGGATCGCCAACGCGGACCAAAGGCGCGTAGCGGTCTGCGTCGTTTGCGAAAATGCCGCGCGCGTTCGCCTTCGTAATTCCAAGCGTCACGCTCGGCGTCAGCGAGGCGAGAAAGGCGCTCGAGCCCTGCGTGATCGCGGTCGGCAGGCCGTAGCTGGCGAAGGTGGCGTCGGTGAGGTCCGGGCTGCCGTCGGCGTTGGCGACACCGCTCCGCGAGAGAATCGCCGGATTCGCCACGTCGGCGGTATCGACACGGATGATCGCCTGCGACCTGTCGGTGAAAATCGCGAGCGCCAGCACGTAGGCGCCCTCCGCCGGCTTCTCGTGCAACCAGCCGCGGCCCTGGCCGGGCGAGCCATTGCCCGCCGCGGAGCTCACGAGCGTCTTGATGATCTTGTCGCCGCTGGCGGTGAAAATCGTCTGGCCCTCGCGCAACGCGAGCACGAGCGGGTCGGCGCCGTCCTTCACCCACAGGCCGAGATCATTCGCGGGGGTCGTCCTCGGCGCGCTACCGGTGCCGGGGACGAGCTGCGCGAGAAAGCCGACGTATTCATTCAGCACGGCGAGCGACTTGAAGCTCTTGAACTTCGCGCCGTCGGTCGTGGCGGGATCGCCAGCACGCGCGGTGAGTTCCATTCCGCGTGCGTCGGGAAGGCTTAGCACACCGGCGGCGCTCGTCCTCGGCACGCCGGTAAAGGTCACGAGGCAGACGACGTGTTCCTGGTCCGAGACCGGATCCGTGAAGCTCTTGAACGTGGAGCCGGTCGTGCCGGTGAGCGCCGAAGCGTCGCCGCCCACTTTCGCGACGAACTGCTCGTCGGCAAAAAGCCCGCTGCCCTTGCCGCCGTCGCTGGTCCACTTGGCGAGGAAGGCGATCTCCGAGGAGAAGTTGTCCGCCGCGGGCGGTCCGAACGTCGTGAATGTCGCGCCGTCCGGCGGCCCTCCCGCCGTCCCGGCGCCATAGACCGGATCGCCAGCTTTCGAGAGCACGGTGTTCACCGCATTCGCTGGGCGCACGATGAGATCGAAGAACGTGCTGGCGACATTGCCGGCGTTGTCCGCGACGGTGAACGTGACGCGCTGCGTGCCCGCCGTGAGCACCGTGCCGGGCGACGGACTCTGGCTGCCTAAACCGCCGACGAAAAGTCCGTTCGGGTCGCTCGCGCCGGTTTGGAACTCGTAATTGGCGAGCGCCGTGCCGGCATAGACGATCGTCGGCGAGAAGTTCGGGCTGAAGGTCGGTGGGACCCGATCGATCCTCACATTCGTCGCCGTCGCCGTGGCCGCCGGATTGAACACCGCGTCGCGATACGAGAGCGTGACCGCATAGGCTCCATCCGCCAGCGCGCTGCCGCTCACGATCGCGCCATTGCTCGTGCCGACCGGATCGGCGGGGTCGAAGGTGAAGCTGTGATTGCCTGCGGTGCGCAGCGATTGATCGAGCAGCAGCGTCGTCGCGCCGAAGCTCAGCGTCAGGACGCCCGGCGAATCGAAACCGGCTTCGGGCAGAGTGAAGTTCACCATCACCGAGTTCCGAATAAACGCGCCCGTGGTCGGCTGCGACAGCGTCGGCGTCTGCGTGACGAGGTCCACGATGACGCCCGTCGCGATGTTCGACTGCACCGCCGAATTCCCCACCGCATCCTGATACGTGAACGACACCGAATACGGCCCGCCTTGCGGAAGCGTGCTCGGGCCGCTGGCGATGGCAGCGGCACCGGCGGGCAGCGGGAAGCCGCGGAAGCTCACGCCGACCGGATCGGCCGGGCTGAAGACGATTTGATTCGACCCGCTCGCGCCGATCGCCGTCGTGGTGGGGAAGACGTATTGCGTCGTGCCGTCGTCGAAAGTGAACGTCACCGAGCCGGGCAGCGCTGCCTCCGGCAGGTTGATGAGGAGCGTCGAATACGGGTTCGACGACGTCACGGGACCGCCAAGCGTGCCGTCGGTTTGCGGAAAGCTGAGTAGCGCCGGCTCCTGCGTGATCGTGTCGATCGCCACGTTCGTGTTCCCTGCCGACGACGCGGCCGGATTCCCCGCCGCATCCTGATACGAGACCGTCACGTCATAGGTGAGGTCAGGGATGTTCGACCCCACCGGCGCGATCGACGCCACCGCGCTGCTCGCCGTCGGGTTCGCCGGGTCGAACATGATCGTGTGCTCCCCCGCGCCTTCCTGCGATGCGGCGAGCGTGAGCGTGCGCGTGAGCGAGCCGTCGCTCGAGCGGACGAACGTCACCTTCACCGTGCCGCTCGCCGCCGCCTCCGGCAGCGTGAAGGTGACGGTGACCGGGCTCTTCGTCCGCGCGTTCGTCGCGGGCGTGGTGAGCGTCGGCGTGGCGGTGAAACCAGGGGTGAAATTGAAGTCGCCCGTCTGCTCGATGAGGCCGGCGCTGCTGCTGAGGTAGCCGCTGGCGGTCCGGCCGCGGGCGCGCACCATGCCGACCACGCCGTTGAGATCGAAGCCGGTGAGCTGCCAGTTCGCAGTCGTGCCGACGCGCGCGCCGGTGCCGAGCGAAGTCCACGTCGCGCCGCTATCCGTCGAGCGCTCGAAGGTCACGCCCGTCAATTCCGGCCCCGCGCCACCGCGCTGCCAAGACACGTGCGTCGCATCGGGCGTAGTGAGCGTTTGCGTCGCGGGATCGTTGGCGAGGCGGGCGAAAAGCGAGCCCGCGGTGGGCGACGCCGCGCCATCCGGCTGGAGCGTGGTGAAGGCGCCCCCGAACAGCACCTTCCCATCCGCCTGCACCGCGAGGCTGAAGGCGGAGTTGTTCGCGTTGGGATCGAAGTCTGTGTCTAGCGTCCCGCTTGCATTCACCCGCGCGATGCGATTGCGCGTCGTGGGCGTGGGCGCGCTGTTCGGTTGTAGCGTGGTGAAGGCGCCGCAGAGCAGCACCCTTCCATCCGCCTGCACCACCACGCTGTGGACATCGCCGTTCGCGTTCGGGTCGAAGCCCATGTCCAGCGTCCCGTCGGCATTCACCCGCGCGATGCGATTGCGAGTGGTCGGCGCGGGCGCGCCGCCCGGCTGAAGCGCCGTGAATTCACCGCTGAGCAGCAACTTCCCGTCGGCTTGCACCGCCGTGCTGAAGACCCGTATGTCCGGATTCGGATCGAAATCCGGGTCCACCATTCCGTTCGCATCGATCCGCGCGACGTATTTGCGCGCGACCGGCGCGCCGACGCCGTTCGGCGTGAGCGAAGTGAATGAGCCGCTGAGCACGATCTTCCCATCCGCCTGCACCGCCGCGCAGAAGACGGCGGCATCCGGGTTGGGATTGAATGATTCGTCGAGCGTCCCATTGGCATTGAGCCGCGCGATGTAGTTGCGCGCAACCGTCGAGCCGCCGTTCGGCTGGAGCGCGGTGAAGTAGCCCCACACCAAAAGCTTCCCATCGGGCAGCACCGTCCCGCCCACGACGACGTTGTCCGGGTTGGGATCGAAGACGGCGTCGAGCGTGCCGGCGGCATTCACTCGCGCGAGGTAGTTGCGCGTCACTGGCGAAGACGTGCCGGGCGGTTGCATCGTGGTGAAGGCGCCCGCGAGCAACACCTTCCCATCCGGCTGCACCGTCACGCCATAGACGAAGTTGTTCGCGTTGGGATCGAAGTTCGTGTCGAGCGTCCCGTCCGCTTTGAGCCGCGCGACATTGTTTCGCGCCGCTCCGAGGCACGAGGTGAACGCGCCGCCCAGGACGATCTTCCCATCCGGCTGCACCGCCGTCGCGATCAAGTTGCTGCCGACGAGGCCGGGATCGAGCACGTCGAGCGTGCCCGGCACCGGCCCGCTGCCGACCACCACGCCGTTCACCGGCGCCGAGGACGTCGCCGCATTCCCGAGCGCATCCTGATACGAGAGCGTGACCGAATACGTCCCATCCGTCAGCGGCGCCCCGCTGACGATGTTGCCGAGCGCCGTCGGACTGTCGGGATCGAAGCTCGTGCCGTAGGAGTTGGTCGGCCCGAAAAAGTTGCTGAGCGTCAAGACCCGCGGCGCTCCGACACCGGTGAAGGTCAGCTTCACACTCCCTGCCAGCGCGTCCTCCGTCAGCGTGAAGCTCGCGCCCATCTGTCGGCCTTGATAGAACGCGGAGGTGACCGATGAGAGTGTCGGCGTCTGCGTGATCGTATCGATCGTCACGTTCGTCGAAGCCGCCGACGCCTCCGGATTCCCCGCCGCATCGCGGTAGCGAAGCGTCACCGTGTAAGTGCCATCCGCGATCAGCCCGCTCGCCGCCGCGATCGCGCCGCCGCTCGACGGGACCGGATCGGCCGGATCGAACGTGAACGTGTGCTGCCCCGCGCTTTCCTGCGAATCCGCGAGCGTGAGCGTCGCCGAACCGAAATCCAACTTCACCGACCCCAGCATCGCCGCCTCGGGCAGCGTGAAGGTGACGGTGACCGGCGCTTCCGTCGCCGAGTCCATCGCCGGCGAGGTTAGCGTGGGCGTCTGGGTGACGAAGTCCACCGTCACACTTTGTGCGATTAGACTGGCGCCGCCGTTCTGCCAGCCGCTGCTCATGTGCCCTCGGGCGCGGAGAAGGTCTCCGTGGGAGAGAGACAAGCCGGTGAGTTGCCAGTTGGAAGTAGTGCCCACACGCGTGCCCGAGCCGATCGCGGTCCATGTGTTGCCGCCATCCGTGCTGTGCTCGAAAGTTGCCCGCGCGATTTCCGGGGAGGCGCCGCCTCGCTGCCACTGAACTCGTGTCGCGTCCGGCGCGATGAGGTTCTGCATTGCTGAATCGTTGTTGAGTCTGGCAACGTAGCCGCGTGTCGCGCCGTTCATGAGCGTGAAGCTGCCGCAGAGCACCGACTTTCCATCCGCCTGCGCCGCCACGCTAAAGACAGAGTTATTCGCCCCACCAAGGCCGACTCCACCGTTACTATTGAACGCCGTGTCCAGCATCCCGTCGGCGGCGAGGCGCGCAATGCGGTTTACTCCGGTCGTCGTGCTCAGCGCGCTACCGTTGACACTTGTAAAGGAACCACTGATCAACAGTTTCCCATCCGCCTGAACGATCATAGATGAGACGGTGTTATTCGCCCCACCAAGGCCGACTCCACCGCTACTATTAAACGCCGTGTCGAGTGTCCCCACGGTATTGAGCCGTGCGATGCGGTTCACGCCGGTCGCGGAATTTGCCGTGCTGCGATTGACGCGGGTGAATGCGCCGCCGATCACCAGCTTCCCATCCGGCTGCACAGCCACGCTGTTGACATAGTTATCCGTTCCGCCGAGGCCGACCCCTCCACTGCTATTGAAAGAGGAATCCAGCGTCCCATCGGCATGGAGCCGTGCGATACAGTTCACACCTGTTGTAGAGCTCAACGCGCTCCCATTCACGCTGGTGAAGCCGCCACCAATCACCAGCTTCCCATCGGGTTGCACCGCCACGGACCGCACCTCTTCATTCGCCCCCCCCGAGGCCAATCCCTCCGCTTCTGTTGAAGGCCGTGTCCAGGGTCCCATCGGCATTAAGACGTGCGATTCGGTTCACCCCCGTAGTTGTGCTCACCACGCTGCCGTTGACCCTCGTGAACGCGCCGCCGATCACCAACTTCCCGTCCTCCTGCAACGCTATGCTATAAACGACATTATTCGTTCCACCGAGGCCGACGCCGCCGCTGCTATTGAAAGAGGTATCCAGCGTCCCATCGGCATTGAGCCGCGCAATCCGGTTTACCCCGGTTGTCAGGCTCACCGTGCTACCGTTCACGCTCGTGAAGAAGCCCCCGTCAGCAATTTCCCATCGGGCTGCGCTGCAAGAGACGTGACATCGTTATTTGTGCTTGCGGTAAAGGCCGCGTCGAGCGTCCCGTCGGCGTGGAGTCGAGCGATATTCGTGCGGGCCTCGCCCCCAGCCGTCGTAAAGCGACCGCCGATGATCGTCTTCCCATCCGACTGCACCGCTGAAGTCATCACGTAGTTGCCCATCACATGAAGATCGTAGGAAGAATCGAGCGACCCCGGCGACGCTGAGGCAGACCAAGGGAACACGAACGCGGCGAGTGCGGCGAAGACGGCGAGTAGACGGCGTGGACTCATGGCAAAGGGGTGGGATTCAGTTCGGGGAGATAAGCGGCTTCTACCAACGCGGCCCTTGGAATTCGTCGTCATTCCGACAGACGAAAGGGCCTAAAGGTGCGTGCAAACCGGGGAATGCGGCTTCGACCCTGAGGAAAGGAGCCAGCCCATTCTGCCCATCGTCGAAAAAGCTCAGCGCCGTCGCGGACACCGGCGTCGAGCCCGTGGTGAAATCCCAGCCGATGACGCGATTCGTGCCGTCGGTGAAGCTGCCGGTGTGGCTGGTGAAACTGAGCACCGGCCCCGCGAGCAGCGGCGACACGGTGAAGGCCAGGGCGGCGAGGAACGCGAGAAGGCGGTTCATGGTGGCGTGCGGTGGAGCGTGGGAACGAAGGGCCGAAGAACCGCGGGGCTTCTCCTGCCCGTGTGATTTGCTGCGCGAAGGGACAACCGGGGCGCGGTGCGGTCAAGGCGCCCGGCGGGAAAAGTGGCTCACGCGGTCCTCCGCGTGAATCGAAATCCTCCCGCGTGTAGCGCGCTGACTCACGGTTGGGAGGTTTTTCGGCAGTCTGTTGGGCGCTGCGCGCGCTGGAAAGTTTCACGCGGAGGGCCGCGTGAGCCACGCCGCCGCACGTTTGACTTTCCACAGGCGCGACGCACGCTCCCCGCCATGCCTCTCCGTTGCTACCGACCGCCGATCCGCCGCGTGCAGGAGGAATACTGCGCGGAGGTGGCGCGGCGTCTTCGCCGCCAGCGGCGCGGGCCGCGACCACCGGGGCCGAAGATTCCGGATAACAGCGAGCCGTGGATCGCGAACCCGAAGACGATCGATGATCTATGGGAGATCGCGCAATGCGTGCAGGAGCGGGTGGATCAATTCCAGGCATGGCGGCAACGCTCCAGCAATTCCTAGCGCGGGTCGCCACGCGTCAGCGCGCGGTGTTGATTGGCGGGCTCGCCGTCATCGCGCACGGCCTGTCGCGTCCCACCAAGGATGGCGATGCGTGGCTCGATCCGCTGGGCTCAGCGGATGAGTGGGCGCGGGTATTGATCGAGACGCTGCACGAATTCGACGGGCTGAAGCTTTGGTCGCTCGCAGGGCGGCACCCCCTGACTGAGGGAGAGATTGGCGCGGAAGCAGCAGACTCCGGCGTGCTACGCGTGTGCGGCCTCGTGGCCGACCTCGATCTCTTCCGCAAGCCCAACGTATTCGAGTGCGAGGACTTCGATGCGGTTTGGCAGCGCGCGGCGATCTGGGCGGAAGATGTCCGCGTCATCGACCCGCTCGATTTGATCCTGACCAAGGACTCCACGGGCCGCGATCAGGACATGCACGACATCCATTTCCTCGAATCGAAAATCCGCGCCGACCTCGGCGGGCGGCTGGCGACGGCGACGCTGGCGGAGGCGGAGGCGATCTTCGCACGGTATGTCGATCACGTCGTCTGCGAGCGCGCGCTGGCGAACCCGGACGCAGCGGTGCGGGAACGAGCCAAGGGCTTGCTCGCGGAACTGGCGGCGGAGGGCGATTGGTTCGCGCGCGACGTGCTGGCACGGGAAAGCGCCGGCTCGTGACTGGTTCGTCAGACCCGCGCGGACCGTCGCCGCAGGTTTGACTTTCCCCAGGCGCGGCACACGCTCGCGGCATGACTGCGCAAGCCCAGCAACTCGTCGAGCAAGCGATGGCTCTGCCGCCGGAGGAGCGCCAGTAGATCGCCTGCAAACTGCTCGGCAGCCTGCCGCCGGAGCCGGTCGTGCCCGAGACTGAGATCGCGAAGGCGCGGGAGATCAGTCGGCGTTACCACGCGGGCGAGGAGAAATGGATCAGCGGGGAGGAATGGAAGGCGTGGCTCGAAGGAAAAATTGCCGAGCTTGAAGCGCAGGATCAACTTCACTGATTCCTACCTGGCCGCGGTCGAGATGACCGCGCTCTGCTTCCTCTACCTCGCCGCGCTCTGAGCAACGCTACAGCCCCAGCAGCAGGCGCGCGGGGTTTTCGATGCAGTCCTTCACGCGCACGAGAAAGGTCACGGCTTCCTTTCCATCGACCACGCGGTGGTCGTAGCTGAGCGCGAGATACATCATCGGGCGGATGACGACCTGGCCTTTCTCGGCGACGGGACGCTCCTGGATCTTGTGCATGCCGAGGATGCCGGACTGCGGGGGATTGAGGATCGGCGTGGAGAGCAGCGAGCCGTAGATGCCGCCATTGCTGAGCGTGAAGACGCCGCCTTGCAGATCCTCGATCTTGATTTTGCCCTCGCGTGCTTTCACCGCGTAGTCGGCCAGCGCGCGCTCGATGCCGGCGAAGGTCAGCTTGTCCGCATCGCGGACGACCGGGACGACGAGGCCGCGCTCGGTGCCGACGGCGACGCCCACGTCGTAGAAGTGGTTTTGCACGAGGTCGTCGCCATCCATGCGGCTGTTGATCGCGGGCACGGCTTGCAGCGCGCTGACGGCGGCTTTGATGAAGAAGGACATGAAGCCGAGCTTGATGCCGTGCTCTTTCGTGAAGCTCTCCTGCAACTCGCTGCGCAGGCGCATGACGGCGCTCATGTCGGCTTCGTTGAAGGTCGTGAGGATCGCGGCGGTGTGTTGCGCCATCACGAGCTGCTGCGCGATCTTGCGCCGCAGCGGCGACATCTTCTTGCGCGTGCTGCGGCCTTCGCGCGATTCGGCGGGGATGTTTTCGGAGATGACGCTGAGCGCGGTGTTCGCGGTGGCGACTGTTTCGCTGAGGCTCGGCGCGGGCGCGGCGGCGGGCTTGGGTTCGCTGGCCGGCATCGCAGCGGGAAGCGGCGCGACCTTCGGCTCGTCCTTCTTCTTCGGCGCGGGTGCGGCGCCGCCTTCCTCGATCAGCGCGACGACTTCGCCGATCTTCACGTCGGTGCCGGCAGGCACTTTGATGCGCAGCACGCCGGGGCCTTCGGCCTGAATTTCGGACGACACCTTATCGGTTTCCAGCGTCAGCAACACGTCGCCCGCAGCGACACTGTCGCCGTCGTTCTTGTGCCACACGGAGAGCAGGCCGCTCGTGATGGATTCGCCGACGGATGGGATTTTGACTTCGAGGCTCATGGAAATTTGCGGAAAGCGGGCGGCTCTTTTCTCCCCACCATCGGCGGTCCGCAATCCGCAATCGCGGCGGAACGCGCTCGATCACTGCTCGTCCATGCGGCGCCGGTCGCGCCGCCGCAGCACTACGCCCGGCCGAGATATTCGCCGGTCGTCGTGTTGATCTTCACCTTCTCGCCTTCCTTGATGAAGAGCGGCACGGTGACGATTTTCCCCGTCTCGAGCGTCGCCGGTTTCTGCACGTTGTTTGCGCTGTCGCCGCGCACGCCTTCGGCGCTCTCGGTCACGGTGAGGATCACGGTCGAGGGCAGTTCGATGGTCGCCGCCTTGCCTTCGACGTAGAGGATTTCGACCTTCTGGTTCTCGGTGAGGTATTCCTTGGTGGAGCCCATGAACGCATCGTCGAACGTGACCGTTTCGAAGGTCTCCGGGTCCATGAAATGGTAGCCCTGCTGGTCCTTGTAGCTGAAGTCCAACGCCGTCCGCTGCACGTCCACCGATTCCACCTTGTCCGTCGATCCGAAGCGCACGTCCGCGCTCTTGCCGGTGCCGATGTAGCGGACGATCACCTGCACAAACGCGCGCAGGTTGCCCGGCGTGCGGTGCATCACTTCGAGCACGATGGCGGGGTTGCCATTGTAGCGGATGCACATGCCTTTGCGGAGATCGTTGGCGTTGGCCATAAGTCAGGAGTCGGTGGTCAGATTTTGCAGGGAAAAGGGCGCGCACTATGGGCGGGCCGCCGAGGGCACGCAACCGGTCTTTCCGCGCGACGGCGCTTGCGGCGGACGGGTGCGCGGTGTTGAGAGCGGGCCGATGAAATCACTCTCCGCCGCACGTCTCTACGGCATCCTCGACATGGGCTACGTCGCGCCTGCCGACGCGGAGCGAGTCGGCGCGGAGCTGTGCGCGGGCGGCGTGGATGTGCTGCAACTTCGCGCGAAAGGCTGGGACGAACTGGCGATCGAAGCGCTCGGCCAGCGGATCGAGCCGATCACCCGCGCGGCTGGCGTGCCGCTGATCGTGAACGACTTCCCGGAACTGACCCCAAGCATCGGAGCGCAGGGCGCCCACATCGGCCAGGACGACGGCGCCGTGGAAGACGCGCGCTGGCGCGCTGGTCGTGCGCTGGCCGGCGAAGTGCCGCTGCCGCTCATCGGTCGATCGACCCACAGCGTCGAGCAAGCCGTCGCCGCGCAGGCTGAAGGCGCGGACTACATCGGCTTCGGCCCGCTCTTCCCCACACCCACCAAGCCCGGGCGCCCCGCGATCGGCCTCGCGGACATCCGCCGCGTCCACGAGTTGGTCTCCATCCCGATCTTCTGCATCGGCGGCATCAAGCTGGAGAATCTCGACACCGTCCTCGACGCCGGCGCCCGCCGCGTGGTGATCGTGAGCGCCTTGCTGCAAGCGTCCGACATCGCGACGGCGTGCAGGGCGGCGAAGCAGATTGTCGATTGCCGAACGCTGCCCGGCGATTGATAAGGCGCGCCCTCTCTCGCACTTCGCACTTCATCCTTCGCACTTCCCATGTCCGTCCTCGTCGTTGGTTCCATCGCACTCGATACCGTCAAAACTCCCTTTGAAGAGCACGCCGATCTGCTCGGCGGCTCGGCGAGTTACGCGGCGATCGGCGCGAGCTTCTTCTCGCCGGTGAATCTCGTCGGTGTCGTCGGCACCGACTTCCCCGCGCAGCACGTTGAGTTCTTCCGCTCGCGCCAGATCGACCTCGCCGGCTTGCAGACCGCCGAGGGCAAGACCTTCCGCTGGTCGGGCGAATACATGCTCGACATGAACGTGCGCGAGACGCGCTCGGTCGAGCTGAACGTCTTCGAGCATTTCACGCCCGCGCTGCCCGATGGCTATCGCGAGACGCCCTGCGTGCTCCTCGCGAACATCGGACCCAACTTGCAAAACCACGTCCTCGACCAGATGACGCGGCCGAAGTTCATCGTCGCCGACACGATGGACCTGTGGATCAACATCGCCCGCCCCGATCTGCTGCGCCTCCTGCCGCGCGTGGACCTGCTCATCCTCAACGACTCCGAGGCGCGCCTGCTCACGCAGCAGACGAGCCTCATCAAGGCCGGCGCCGCCATCCGCGCGCTCGGGCCGAAATACGTCGTGATCAAAAAGGGCGAACACGGCGCGCTGCTCTTCGGCCAGGACCAGTTCTTTTCCTGCGGCGCCTATCCGCTCGAAGACATCCACGATCCGACTGGCGCAGGCGACACGTTCGCCGGCGGCCTCGCCGGCTGGCTCGGCGCGCAGGATGGCCCGGTCACGTTCGATCTCCTGCGCCATGCCGTCGTCTTCGGCAGCGTGCTCGCGAGCTACAACGTCGAAGCCTTCAGCCTCGAGCGGATGCGCACCCTCACGATGCAGGATGTGGACACGCGCTACGCGGACTTCCGCCTCATGCAGCAGTTCGAGTTGATCGACTAGCCGCGCGCCGCGCTACTCCTTCGGCACGACGTTGATCGTGTTCACGATCCGGTCCGGCACCGCGCTGCCATCGGCAGCTTTCACGTTCATCTTGATCGACATCTGCATCACCGGCTGGAGCCCATCGATCTCGATGAAAACCTCGCTCTGGCTGGGCTCGATCTTCACCGACTTGATCGCGACCGGGTCGTGTCCCTTGAGCTTCGGATCGCTCACCTTGAACTCCGGCGAGCCGTAGGCGCCCGTCCACTGGTAGTTCCATTGCTCGATGGCGTAGTTTTGCGCGTCGCTCGCGGTCGCGGTGTCGAGCTTGCCGGTGAAGCCGATGCGAATGCCCTTCGCGGTGACGTTGAGTTTGTTCGGCACCGTTGCGGCTTTGCCGGTGTAGCGCACGCGGTGGAAGGCGCCGTCCTTCGCGCCGCTCGTCTGCCAGCCTTTCAAGCCCACGACGTAGAGCTGGCCGTCGGCGGGGTTGAAGCGCGGCCGCATGATGCCGCTGTCGAACTTGAGCGGGAACTTCCACGCGCCGCCCTGCACCGTGTCGCCGACCTTTTCCCACACCATGCCGAGCAGCGTGCCCTTGCCGTAGCTGGTGTGAAGCAGCGTGCCCTTGAGCGGCCCCCACTTGTCGCTCGTCACCCACGTCTGGCCGCCGCCGGAGTTGTCGGTATCCATCGGCAGGAAGGCGATGTGCCGCCCGTAGTCAGTCGGCGCCGTGTCGCGATGCGCGAGGTCCGTCACACTGATGAAATCGCCCTGCTTTACGAGATGCACGTAACACGCGGGCACCCACGTGCCCTGGTTGTCGCCGGTCGTCACTTCGCCGTTTGGCCCCACGCCGATGCCGTTCGGCGCGCGCACGCCGGTGGCGAAGACCTCGAACTTCGTCCCGTCCTTCGAGACCTTGAAGATGCACCCGCTGTGTTCACTCAGCGGACCCCACCCAC
Organism: Verrucomicrobiota bacterium; assembly: GCA_009885995.1. Classification (GTDB taxonomy): domain Bacteria; phylum Verrucomicrobiota; class Verrucomicrobiia; order Chthoniobacterales; family Chthoniobacteraceae; genus VFJQ01. Next base: position 22,933 of record VFJQ01000028.1, on the reverse strand, counting down.
GGCCACCGGGATTCACCGGGCCGCCTTTCGCGAAGTAGAAGTTCCCCTGCGGATCGGTCTGCAAGTCGTAGGTGAACTCGTGGAAGCCGGGAGTGACCTGCACGTCGTTGTTGAAGCACTCATACCAGTCCGCTTCGCCGTCGCCGTTGAGGTCGTGCAGGCGGGTGATCTGATCGCGACCCAGGACGAAAATCTGGTCGTCCACGATGCGCAGCCCGAGCGCCTGGAAGAGCCCGCTCGCCACGCGCTTCCACGAGAGATTCTCCAGCTTCGCGTCGATGCCCGACACGACCCACACGTCGCCGCTCCACGTGCTGATCGCCGCGCGCTTGCCGTCCTTGAAAAAGTCCAGCCCGCCCGGCCGCATCCACGCCTTGTAAGCATTCTCGAAAGGCAGCGTGAGCGTATCCACGGTGTAAGGCGCGTCGTCCGCGCCGAGCGTGCCCTGTGTCTTCGCCACCTCGGGCCAGTGCGCCGGGCCGCCCGTCTTGTATTTCGCGAGGTCTTCAGCGGCGCCGGCTTTCTTCGCCGTGTCTGCGAGCTTCGCGACATCGGTCGTAGCACCGCGCATGTAGGCGACCGTGAATTTCATCCCCTGCGCGAGCTTCGGCAGCGCGAGGTAAAGCCGCGCACCGAGCGTCTTCAGTTCCGCGCCCTCCGGCGCGCCGAGCACGGTCACCACGGTGCGAGCGTCGGCATTCGCCGCGTCCGGCGCGATCACGCCGACGCCATCGGCGATCGTCGCCGGCGTGCTCTCGATGCCGTCCGCCAGCACCACGCTCGCGCCCGCGCCTCCGGACATCACATTGAACGTGCGCGTGACGACCTCGCCTTCGAGCCCCGGCAGCTCCATCACGCCCGCCGTGCCGACCGTGTAGGTGAAAACCACGCGATCGCCGTGCAGGTAGAGCCCGCGATACTTCGCCCACTCGCGCGGCAGCGGGCCGAAGGGCACATCCGAGAAGAATGGTTCGCCCGGTTTCACATCGTTCTTGCGCGGCCCCTTCGGCAGCGCGCGCGGTTCGGCGAAGTCCCCGCCCTTGCTCCAGCCCGGGCCGGGATTGATTTGAAAAACCATCTGCGCGCCATCCGCCGGCGCGGGATTCGGCCCGTGCGGCCCGTCGAACGCCACGCCCTTCAGCTTCACCCAGCCGCCGGTCCAGCCGCCCGACATGCGGCACAGGTCCGTGTCGAAGATCACCCCGCCCGCCTTCTCCCCGAGCTGCACCGCGATGCCCTTATCCACCGCGCAGCCGGTCCTCGTCTCGATCGTCGTCTGGCCTTTGATCAGCTTCCCATCCGCCCCCTTCGTCTCCTGCGTCGCATAGCTCGCCGAGAGGAAGCGCCCGTAATCCATCTCGTCGTATTTCGCCGCGAAGGCCGGGGATGCGATGACGAGCAGGGCGAAAAGACGGCGGATGAGCATGGTCCGCCGACAACCCGGCGCGCGCATGAAAACTTAGCCGCACACGCCTCATCGCCGACTTGCCAGCGCAGCGTCCGCACGCGTATCACCTGCGCCCATGCGCTCCAAATCGTTCCGCTTCGCTCTCGCCGGTCTCGCAGTTGCACTCGCTGGTTGCGCCACCGCCTACCGCTGGGGGGCCACCGACGACGCCGAGTGGACGCCTCGCGTCGGCTCCGCCACGCTCGCGCAAGCCACCGTCGAACTCGGCCAGCCCTTCCGAAAACTCCAGCTCCCCTCGGGTGACATGAAAGTGCGCTGGTATGCCCGCCCGATCACGATGAGCGAATCGCGCGGCACGATGGAGGATAACTCCATCCAGAACACCGAGGAACGCGCCTACTGGCGCGACATGCGCTTCGACAGCAAAGGCGTGCTCACCCGCGCCTGGATGAGCGACCAGCGCGAGCTCTCCGACTCCGAGGCACCGTAGCCGGACGATGTCCGTCTTCCCGCCGCCGCTCGAGAGCTACGGCGACGCCGCGCTCGCCGGCATCGGTGCAAAGCTCGCGCATCGCATCGCCGCCGAGCCGTTCAATCTCGTCGCCTCGCTGATCTTCCTCGCCGCGATCGTCCACACCTTCCTCGTCGCGAAGTTCCGCCACGTCGCCCACGCCGCCGAGCACGAACTCGCCGCGCTCGAAGCCAGCGATGGCGAGCGCAACGAGGACCGCCTTCGGCAACTCGACCGCCTGCGCTTCCGCGCCACCGCGTTTCATTTCCTCGGCGAAGTCGAAGCCGTCTTCGGCATCTGGCTCATCCCGCTCTTCCTCGCGATCGCGGTGATGAAGAACTTCTCCACCGCCGTCCACTACCTCGACGGCGTGAACTACACCGAGCCGATCTTCGTCACCGTCATCATGGCGATGGCCGCCACGCGCCCGATCTTCGTCTTCGCCGAGAGCTGCCTCGCCCGCGTCGCCGCGCTCGGCCGCGGCACGCCCACCGCGTGGTGGTTCACCATCCTCACCGTCGGCCCGCTGCTCGGCTCCTTCATCACCGAACCCGCGGCGATGACGCTCTGCGCCTTGCTGCTCGGTGAGCGTTTCTACGCGCTCCAGCCCTCGATGAAGCTGCGCTACGCCACGCTCGGCCTGCTCTTCGTGAACATCTCGGTCGGCGGCACGCTCACGCATTTCGCCGCGCCGCCCGTCGTCATGGTCGCGAGCAAATGGGGCTACGGCCTCTCGCACATGCTGCTGAATTTCGGTTTGGAAGCGGTCGCTGGCATCTTGATCGCGAACATCAGCTACTGGCTCGTCTTCCGCCGCGAACTCGCCGCGCTCCCCGCGCCCGCGGAGTCCGAGCCCAGCCGCTCGGTGCCGCTCGGCATCACCGCCGCGCACCTGCTCTTCCTCGCGTGGACGGTGCTCAACGCGCACCACCCCAGCCTCATCGTCATCAGCGCGCTCTTCTTCATCGCCTACCTCGCCGCGACTCAGCCGCACCAGGAAAAGCTCGCGCTGCGCGGTCCGCTGCTCGTCGGCTTTTTCCTCGCCGGCCTCGTCGTGCATGGCGGCTGCCAGAGCTGGTGGATCGCCCCCGTGCTCAGCTCGCTCGACCCGCTGCCGCTCATGCTCGGCTCGACGGTGCTCACCGCTTTCAACGACAACGCCGCCATCACCTACCTCGCCTCGCTCGTGCCCGGCTTCAGCGACGCGGCGAAACACGCCGTGCTCGTCGGAGCCGTCACCGGCGGCGGCCTCACCGTCATCGCCAACGCGCCCAACCCCGCCGGCCAGTCCATCCTCCAGCGCTACTTTGGCGAAGACGGTATCTCGCCCGGCAAGCTCTTCCTCGCCGCCCTCGCGCCTACCGTCATCGTCGGCGCGGCGTTCATGCTGCTCGGCTAGACGCGGGTCGGGTTAGAAGATTTTCAGGCGTTGGATTGAGGTGCCCAACGGCGATTCCGCTCATGCCGTCATTCCCCTCATCGCGGCGATCTTTTCATCCGGTTAGCGATGGTCTTCTCGACACCGACGACGAGGTGGGCAAACGCGGCGACGGCGACGATCCGCCACCAGGCATCGAGATCGATGGGCGCGGAGTGGAAGAGCGCGTTCATCGCGGGCAGATAGGTGAAGAGCAGTTGCAGCGCGATCATCGCGAGCGAGCCGAAGATGACCCACGGGTTCGAGAAAAGCCCGATCGCGAACATCGAGCGGGTGAAGCTGCGGCAGTTGAAGAGGTAAAACAGCTCGACCATGACGAAGAGATTGACCGCCACGGTGCGCGCCTCGGCCACGCTGGCGCCGCGCCGCTGCTCCCACGCGAAGAGCGTGAAGCAACCCGCGAGCAGAACCAGCGCGACGAGCAGGATGCGGAATTGCAGCCAACCGGTGAGGATCGGCGTCTTCGGATCGCGCGGCGGGCGGCTCATGATCTCGCTCTCCTTCGGTTCGAAGACCAGCATCAGGCCGAGCAGGATGGCTGTGGTCATGTTGATCCACAGGATTTGCACGGGCAGGATGGGCAGCGTGGCACCGGCAAAGATCGCGGCGAGAATGACCAGGCCCTCGCCGAAGTTCGTCGGCAGCGTCCAGACGATGAACTTGGTGAGGTTGTCGAAGACGCCCCGGCCCTCCTCCACGGCTGCTTCGATGGACGCGAAGTTGTCGTCGGTCAGGACCATGTCCGCCGCTTCCTTCGACACGTCGGTGCCGGTGATGCCCATGGCCACGCCGATGTCTGCCTGCTTGAGCGCGGGCGCGTCGTTCACCCCGTCGCCAGTCATCGCGACGATGTGGCCGCGCGATTGCAGCGCCTTGACCAGTCGCAGCTTCTGCTCAGGCGCGACTCGGGCGAAGACGGACGCGCGGTCCGCGGCGTCCGCCAGCTCCTCGTCGGTGAGTGCTTCCAAATCACGCCCGGCGAGCGCGACGACCTCGGCGCCGCTGCCGAGGCCGATCTGCACCGCGATGGCCTTGGCCGTCAGGGCGTGGTCGCCAGTGATCATCTTGACGCGGATCCCGGCAGCCCGGCACTTCGCCACCGCGGCGATGGCCTCGGGGCGTGGCGGGTCGAGCTTGCCTTGGAGGCCTAGGAAAGTGAGTTCGGCGGCGACGTGCTCGTGCTCCAGGTCACGCTGCCCGGATGGCATCTCGCGCCGGGCAAAAGCGAGCACGCGCAGGCCGCGCGCAGCCATCGCCTCGGCGTTGCGGAGCACGAGCGCCTTGTCCAGAGGCGCGCGGTCTCCCTCTTCGCTGAGCGCGTGCGCGCAGCGTTCGAGCAAGGCTTCGACCGCGCCTTTGATGTAGATCATCTTCGGCTCGCGGTCCGCACCGTGGAGCGTGGCCATGTATTGGTATTCGGACTCGAATGGGATGACCTCGAGGCGCGGCAGACGCCCGCTCATTTCCTCCTCGGAAAGCCCCGCCTTCTGCGCGGCGACGATGAGCGCCGCCTCGGTCGGATCGCCCTGCACGACGGTCCGGCCCTCGTCGTTGCGGACGAGTCGCGAATCGTTGCACAGCAAGCCTGCACCAAGCGTTTCGATGAGCGCGACGTTTTCGCCGATGATCACGGGCGCTTGCTCGAAATGAATTTTTCCCTCCGCCTCGTAACCGCTCCCGGTGACGTGATAGAGCCGCCCGCCGGCATGGATTTCCTGCACCGTCATCTGGTTCTGCGTGAGCGTGCCGGTCTTGTCCGAGCAGATGACGGTGGTGCTGCCGAGCGTCTCGACGGCGGGCAGCTTGCGGATGATCGCGCGCCGGCGCGCCATGCGCGCCACGCCGATAGCCAGCGTGATGGTGAGAGCCGCGGGCAGTCCCTCCGGAATCGCGCCGACCGCCAGCGCGACGGCGGCCATGAACATCTCCACCCACGACTCGCCGCGCGCGAGCCCGACGATGAACGTGACCGCGGCAAGCCCGAGGATGACGTAAAGCAGCAACCGGCTGAATCGCGCGATCTTGCGCGTGAGCGGCGTCTGCAAGTTCTCCGCCGTGCCGATGAGTCCTGCGATACGGCCCATCTCGGTCTGGTCGGCGGTGGCGAAGACCACGCCCTCGCCCTGGCCGTAAGTCACGAGCGTCCCGGTGAAGGCGAGATTCGTTCGCTCGGCGAGGATCGCGTCGGTGGGTAGCGGTGCGGTCTGCTTCTCGACCGGGACGGATTCACCGGTCAGCGCCGCTTCCTCGATTTGCAAATTGCGCTGGTGCAGCAGACGCAGGTCGGCGGGCACGCGGTCGCCGGATTGCAGCAGCACCACATCGCCCGGCACGAGCCGTGCGGACGGAATCCTCAGCTTCTCGCCGCCACGCCGCACCGTCGCCTCGGTGATGACCATTTTCGCCAGCGCGTCGATGGCTTTCTCCGCCTTCGCTTCCTGGAGATAGCCGATGATCGCGTTGATGAAGACGACGCCGAAAATCACTGACGCATCCACCCATTCGCCCAGCGCCACCGTGATGCCTGTGGCTGCGAGCAGGATGTAAATGAGCGGCTGGTGGAACTGCAGAAGGAAGCGAATCCATTCGCTGAGGCGCTTGTGCGCGGTCAGCTGGTTCGGCCCGAACTGCCGCAGTCGTTTCTCGGCTTCAGGCTGCGCCAAGCCCATGGTCGCGTCCGTGCCGAGGTTCGCGAGCAAGTCTTCGAGGCGCTGGTCGTGCGGCGAGGGATCATGCGGTGTCATGTGCCTCTCCCTTAGTCGAATGTCCCGCCGCGGCATCCCACCACTTGGCAGGAGCGGACCGTCCTTTGCGTCAGGCTCCGAACGCCTTGAGGAAGGCGCACTCGATCGCGAGTTGCTCCTGGATGTTGCGCCCGAAGTGATCGCGCAACTCTCCGAGCGCCGCGGCGCGACGCAGCAGTTCCGCGGTGGAAAGCCGTGCCGCCAGCGCCGCGGTCGCCTCGCGGCATTCGGGATGATCCACCTCCGGCGCGCCGTGCTGCTGCCGCAGCGCATCGGCGAACCACTGCTCGATCATCGCGAGTAATCCATCGCGTTCGGCCCGGTAGCGCGACTCGGTTAGCGCTTTGTAAAAGTCCTCGCGCTCATCGATCGCATCGCGCCGCGCGCCGACCTGTTTGAGCAGCGTCTCCTCCTTTTTGAACGCCGCCTCCGTCTGCTCCTCGATGTCCGCCTTCGCCTCCGCGAGCAGCACCGCGAACTGCCGCACCAGCCCGAACACCGCCGCGAGGTCGCCGCCCATCGGCGCGGCGCGCAGCGCATCGAGCAGCGCGCGCTGCCGCGCGGAAACCGGCTGCTTCTCCGCCGAGCGCAGCGGCACCTCGATGCAGCGCGAGAGCGTCGTCTCCAGCAACTGCTCCGGCTGCGTGCTGAGCAGGAAAAAATATGTCTGCCCCGGCGGTTCCTCGAGCGTGCGCAGCAGCGCATTCGCCGCCGACGAGTTCATCCGCTCCGCGTCGTGGATGATCGCGAGCTTCGGCCCGCCCATCATCGAGCGCATTTGCAGCGAGCCGATGAGCTCCTGCATCGCTTCGATCCCGATCACGCGCGATTTCATCTGCGGCTCGAGCACATGGACGTCGTGATGTTTGAGCGGGTCCTTCTTCTCGCCGAGCAACGCCGCCGCGAGCCGATCGAGCAGTCGCCGCTTCCCCGCACCCGGCGCGCCGGTGATCAAATACGCCTGCGCGAACCGCCCGCGGGCGCGGCTTTGCTCGAGGAGATCGAAGGCTTCATCGGCAGTGAACGGCATGAGGGAAGATGAAGCCGAAGCGCGCCGGAAGGAGGAAGCAGTTTTTTAGTCGAGCTGGCTGACCAACTCCTCGGGCTGCTTCGCCGGCGGAACCGCAGGCGCCGGCTTTCGCGCAAAGGCGCGGCCGAGGTCGGCGAAGAGCGTATAGACCACAGGGATGATCAGCAGCGTGAGCACTGTGCTGGAGAGCATCCCGCCTACGACGGCGATACCCATGGGTCGCCGACTCTCCGCCCCGGCGCCGAAGCCGATCGCGATCGGCAGGATGCCCGCGATGGTCGAGAGGCTCGTCATCAAGATCGGGCGGAAGCGCGTGCGGCCGGCGGAGCGCATCGCTTCGAGTGCGCTCTTGCCGGTGGCCATTTGCTGATTCGCGAACTCGACGAGCAGGATCGAGTTCTTCGTCACGAGCCCGACGAGCAGCACGAAGCCGATTTGGGAGAAGAGGTTGATATTCATCGACGGGATGCGCGGCACCCACGGCGCGATGGAGGTCACCCAGCCGGGAACGCTCCCGGGCGGTGCATAATGAGTGGCGCCGTAGAGGCTGGTGCCGAGTTGGTTCACCCACGACATCAGCCACAGTGCGCCGAGCGCGCCGACCGCAGCGAGAGGCAGCGCGAGCATGACGGTGAACGGGTGAACCAAGCTCTCGAACTGCGCCGCGAGCACCATGTAAACGACGAAGATCGCGAGGATGAGCACGAACCAAATCTCGCCGCCGGTTTCCTTGAGATCCTTCGCTTCGCCCGCCCACTCATAGCGGAAACCGGGCGGCAATTCCTTCGCGAGAATGCGCTCGATGCCGGCCACCGCGGTGCCGAGCGGGACGCCGATGTTCGTGGCCTCGATCGCGCCGCTGCGGAGTCGGTTGTAGTGATTGATCTGCCCCGCGGCGGCGAGCGCTTTCGAGTTCACCACGGAGGTGAGCTGCACGAGCTGGCCGGTCTTGCCGCGCACATAGACGCTGTCGAAATCATTCGCGGTGAGCCGCGACGCGCGGTCGAGCTGCACGATCACGTCGTATTCCTTGCCCTCGCGCTTCACGCGGCTGAGGTCGAGCCCGCCGAAGAGAATCTGCATCGTGCGCGAGATGTCCTCGATGCTCACGCCGAGCGAAGCGGCGCGGTCGCGGTCGATGGTGATGTCGAGCTGCGGCTTATCGACCTGGAAGACGCTGCGGACGTTCAGCAGGTAGGGTTCGGCGCGCAGTTTGTTCGAGATGTCGAAGGCGACGCGGGAGAGTTCGTTGAGATCCTGGTATTGAAGCTGGAGTTGGAGCCCCTGGCTGAAGCTGAAGCCGATCGCCTTCGGGATGAGCGCGAAGGCGAGCGCGCCTTCGATCTCGCCGAAGAACCGCGCCTGCATCCCGCGCGGTCCGCCGACGATGTCGCGCACGTTGCGGCGCTGGCCGGACTTGAACTTCATGAACATCAACCCGCTCGCCGGGTCGCCCGGCCCGCCGCGCGAGAGCGCGACGGCGGAGAAGTAGCTTTGCACCTCCGGGAAGCTTTTCACGATCTCCTCCATCTTGCGGAGCTGCCGGTCGGTGTATTCGGAGGTGCTGCCCTCCGGCGCGACGACGATGCAGAGCAGCCGCCCCTTGTCTTCCTCGGGCAGAAACTCGGTCTCGAGCTGCGTGAGGAAAAACGCGCCGAGGCCGACGGTGCCTAGGCCGATCATCGATGTGATCAAACGGAAGCGCAGCGCGCGATCGAGCCAACGCTCATAGCGCCGCGTGATACTGCCGATGACGCGCTCGAAGAAACGCAGCAGCCAGTTTTGTCCCTCCACGTGCGGCTTGAGAATGCGCGCGGACATCATCGGCGTGAGCGTCAGCGCGACGAACGCGGAGATGATGACCGACACGGACACAGTGACCGCGAACTCGATGAAGAGCCGCCCCGTCGTCGAGGTCTGGAAGGCAAGCGGTGTGAAGACCGCGACGAGCGAGAAGGTGATCGCGATGATCGCGAAGGAGATTTCGTCCATCGCCTTCTTCGCCGCCCCCATCGGTTCCATGCCCTCCTCGATGTGCCGGTAGATGTTTTCCAGCACCACGATCGCGTCATCGACCACGATGCCGATGACGAGCACGAGCGCGAGCATCGTGAGGATGTTCACGCTGAATCCGAGGAAGTGCAGCGCGGCGAACGTGCCGATGATCGACACCGGAATCGCGACCACCGGGATGAGCGTCGCGCGGAAGCTGCGCAGGAAAATATAGATAACGAACACGACGAGGCCGAACGCGATGAAGAGAGTGTTCCAGACTTCATGAACGGCGGCACCGACGTATTCCGACTCGTCGTAAGGCAGATCGATGCTGATGCCTTCCGGCACGACGGTGCGCAGGCGTTCCATCTCTTTCTTGATGCCCTTCGCGACCTCGATGGTGTTTGCCTGCGTTTGCTTCACCACGCCGAGTGCGACCGAGGGTCGGCCGTTGAACCGTCCGACTGAACGCACATCCTCGGCGCCGACGCGCGCTTCGCCGATGTCGCGCAGGCGCACAAGGTTCGCGCCTTCGTTGCGGATGACGAGCGTGTTGAACTGCTCCGCCGTCTTCATCTCGCCCTGCGTCTGGATGGTCATCTCGCGGTCGAGATTCTCCACGCGTCCGCTCGGCAGCTCGACGTTTTGCTCTTTCAAGGCGCGCTCCACGTCCGTGACGGTGACGCCGCGCGCAGCCATCTTCGCCGCATCGAGCCACACGCGGATGGCGAAGCGTTTCTCGCCGCCGATGACGATCTGCGAGACGCCCGGCGTGGTCTGGAGCACGTCCTTCAACTGCCGCTCGGCGATGCGCGAAAGCTCGAGCGTGTCGTAGCGGTCGCTGTGCAGCGCGATCCACATGATCGGCTGCGCGTCGGCCTCCTGCTTGGCGATGATCGGCTCCTCGATGTCCTCCGGCAGCTTACCGCGGGCGCGCGAGACACGGTCGCGCACGTCCTGGGCGGCGACATCGACGGGGCGCGCGAGGTTGAACTGGATCGTGATGTTCGAGACCTGCTCCTTGCTCTCTGACGTGAGCGTCTTGATGCCCTCGATCGAGTTCAGCTCTTCCTCGAGTCGCTCGGTCACTTCCGTCTCGATCACCTGCGCATTCGCGCCGGGATAAACGGTCATCACCGAGACGATCGGCGGGTCGATGTTCGGCAGCTCGCGCACGGGCAGGCGCAACAGTCCGATGATGCCGAACAATATCAGCGCGAGGCTCATCATCACGGTGAGCACCGGCCGGCGAATGCTGACTTGCGGGAGCTGCATTACTTCGCTGCGGCAGTGTAAGGCGCCGACTTATCCGCTGGAGCGAGAGTCACTTTTCCGCCCGGTCGCGTCTTCTGCCAGCCCTCGACGACGACGAGTTCGCCTTCCTTCACGCCCTCGACGATCTCCACGCGCCCAGTCATGCGGATGCCGGGCTTCACCGGGCGCATCTCCGCGGTCATGTCGGCGGCGACGATGATCACGGCGAAAGTATCGCCCCTCGGCATCAGTGCGGCCTCGGGGATGACGATGGCGTCGTCCTTCACGCGCAGCGAGAGATCGGCGCTGGCGAACATGCCGGGCTTCAAGCGCAAGTCGGTGTTCGCGACTTTCGCTTTCACGACTGCGGTGCGGTTCACCGGGTCGATCTGCGGCGCGACGAAGTAGAGCACGCCCTCGAACTTCTCGTTCGGGAACGCGGCGATCGTGAGCTGGATCTTCGCGCCGACGGTGGCGAGCGCGAGGAAACGCTCCGGCACGTTGCCCTCGACTTTCACGGGATCGACATCGTTGATCGTGGCGATGGTCTGCAAGCCGCGGCCGGGATTCATGCGGGAAATCACCTGCCCGGGGCTGATCTGCCGCGCACCGATGACGCCGCCGAACGGCGCTTTGATCTTCATGTCGCGCAAGTGCTTGTTCATTTGCGCCACGCGCGCACTCGCCATGTCGAGCTGTGCCTTCGCCTCGTCGGCCTCCTGCTGTGACATCGTCTTGTTCTGCAAAAGCCCGTTCGCCCGCTCCCATTTGCTCTGCGCCCAGCGCGCGCTGGCTTCGGCTTCGGTGATCCGCGCTTCGACTTCGGTCGAGTCGAGTTCGACGAGAAGTTGCCCCGCTTCGACGCGCTGGCCTTCCTCGAAATGAATCGCCGTCACGCGCCCATCGGCCTCGGCCTGGAGATCGACAGTTTCATTCGCGAGCACGGTGCCGATCACGCGGAGTTGCTCGCTGACGGCTTCGCGCACGGCCTTCACCGCGACGACTTGCGTGGCAAAACCGGGCGGCGGCCCGCCTTTGCCGGAGCTCTTTTTGCAGCCGGCGAGCGCGAGTATCGCGACGGCGAATAGCGCGTGGTGAATGGCAATCCTGACAGTCATGATCGTGGAGGTTTCATGGACGCGAACGGCGGGGGCGGCAACAACTTAATGACCTTAAGCATTTCGGGACGGGCTTGGCCCGTGAGGAAATGCCCGACATGATCCAGCCATGAGCTACCTCGCCTTTCTCATCGCGCTCATCCTCGCCGTCGCGCCCGCTTTCGCGCGCCCGACGAACCTCGTCTTCATCCTCACCGACAACTAGGGCGCGTGGACGCTCGGCTGCTACGGGAACAAGGACATCCGCACACCGCACATCGACCGGCTCGCCGCGGAAGGCATCCGCTTCACCCGTGCGCTTTCATCGAATGCGGTGTGCTCGCCGACGCGCGCGACGTTTCTCACCGGGCTCATCCCGTCGCAGCACGGCGTGCATTCGTTCCTCGATCCGAAATTCATGATGGGGCCGGAGGCTTACAACACGCTCGCCGAGTTCACCTCGCTCGGCGAAGTGCTGCGCGATGCGGGCTACGTGTGCGGGCTGAGTGGTAAGTGGCACCTCGGCGCGAACCTCACGCCGAGCGAAGGCTTCACGTCGTGGATCACGAAGCCCGACGGGAGCACGCGCGAGTTTTACGACCAGGACATCATCGAAGACGGGAAGGTGCGGAAGGAAGCCGGCTACACGACGGAGCTTTGGACGCGCAAAGGGATCGAATTCATCGAGGCGAACCAGGCGCGCCCGTTCTTTCTCTACCTTGCTTACAACGGGCCCTACTCGCTCGGGAACTTGATGCTGAATCCCGCGCGCAACCGCTGGGCGCCGATCTACAAGGACCAGCCGTTCCTCAGCTTCCCGCGCGACGCGATGCACCCGTGGCAGTTCGCCAACAAGCAGTTTCACAACCGGCAGGAAGCGATCGAGCGCGAGGCGTGCGAGGTGAGCGGCCTGGATGACGGAGTGGGCGAAGTGCTGGCCGCGCTCAAGCGACTCGGGCTGGAGAAGGACACGCTCGTGGTCTATTCGAGCGACCAGGGATGGATGGGCGGGCAGAACGGGATGTGGGGCATGGGCGATCATTTCCGCCCGATCGGCGCGCACGAACTGATGATGCAGATCCCGCTCATCTTCCGGCAACCGGGTCGCATCCCCGCCGCGCAGACGAGCGACCTGCTGGTGAGCAATTACGATTTCATGCCCAGCGTGCTCGGCTTCCTCGGCGCGAAGATGCCGCAGCAGCCGCGCTCGCCGGGCCGCGACTTCTCGCCCGTGCTCCGCGGCGAGTCCGTGGCGTGGGAAAACGAGGTCTTCTACGAAATGGAAACGTGCCGCGCGATCCGCACCGACGACTGGAAATACGTCGCGCGATTTCCGAGCGGTCCCTTCGAGCTTTATGACATGAAGGCGGACCCGCGCGAACGCGTGAACCTCTACGGCCAGCCCGGCACCGAGCCGCATCGCGACGAACTCGCACGGCGTCTCGACGGGTTTTTCAACCGCTACGCCGACCCTCAATACGACCTCTGGCGCGGCGGCCGCTCGAAGGCGAAGCGGCTGGAGTAGCGCGGCGGATGCCACGGCGATGACACGGGCTAAGGTGGTGTGCGTGGCATAGGTGACGGACGATCTCCGGCACCTGCCGAATGATGATACGTCGCCCATTTTACTACCGGTCCTCCGCGATCCTTGCGACCTCGCTCGCGGCCTTCGTGCCCAAGCCCTGCGTGAAGGCGGAGTCCGAGAATCCGTATGCGAAGAAGCTGCGCGAATCGGTGCTCGCGCGGCCCGACCTCGGAGGGACGCTCGACGTGGGCAGCGACGATCCGCCCAAGCGCGACAAGGAATATCCGTGGAAGCGGGACATCGTGACGACGACCTTCTGGGTCGGCGAGAGCGCGGCGAAGAACAACCCGGTCCACAATCGCTCCAGCTCGTGGGATCCGAAGTGGGCGCTCAATTTCGGCGGCAGCGACACGCCCGTGCGCTCCGAGCGCAGCGACTACCGGCCGGTCAGCTTCGTCCCGCAGCAGAATCCTTTCTACATCGCGCTGCCCTACAACGACGTGAGCAAAGGCCAGCACAAACCCGAGGCCGCGCAGGTCATCCCGTGGTTCAAGGCCGACTACAAAGGTCCGGGCAAATCGGTGCTCAAGGGCCGCTGGATCGCCGTGCGCCACAAGGACCGCACCGCTTACGCGCAGTGGGAAGACTGCGGCCCATTCCGCACCGACCACAGCGCCTACGTCTTCGGCAATGAGCGCCCCAAGCCGAACCTCAACAAAGGCGCCGGCCTCGATGTCTCGCCCGCGGTTCGCGATTATCTCGGGATGGCCGACACCGACGTGACCGACTGGCGCTTCGTCGAATATAAAGACGTGCGGCAGGGCCCGTGGACGCAGATGGGGAAAAATAATCCGTTCGTGCTCGACCGGCGGATCGACCAGACGCGGATGGTGGAAGCCGAAGCGCCGAAGCCGAAAGAGGGCGGCTAAACCCTGCCGCGGCGCTTCAACCGCGCACTTACTCGACTCCAGCGCTGTGACGAACTCGCTCCGCCGCCTCCTCGCTGATGATCCCTGCGGCGACGAAGCGACGAAGGTAATCAAGCTGCCGCGCGCCGACCTTCGCTCCCTTGCTTTGATTCAGAGAAGCTGGGAGCAGTTCGAGATTGGCGATCTCCTTGTCCAACTCCGGCGCTCGGGCTACCGGCACGATGTGGTCCACGTCCGCCCGTTTGCCGGCATACGGGCCTCGCGTAATCGTGGGAGATCTGCCCCGCTTCATCTGATCGAGATTCTCTGCCGTTAGGCAGCCGAGTTTCTCAGCGATGTCGAGGTTGCGCAGCAGTGATGCTTTCACAAGCTGTGCGTGCGCGGCTTGGTGATCGGTCTTCGCTTGCGCCTTCGCGATGATCGCTTCGGGAGCGCGGCCGTGCGTTTTCGCTTCGTGCAGCCAATAGACACACTTCAGCACGCGCGGATTGGCGGCGCGCTTGGTGGTTAGTGTTGCGAGCTTCTCCGGGTTCGTGAGTGAGGCCACCGCATCGACAGCCGGATCGGACTGACTCCGCACCCACAAAAAGGCGGCGAGCAGAAGGCAGGAAACAACCGCAAGCTCGATCCTGCGTCTCGTTTGCTGGCTCTGCATTCCGGCGTTCTGGCGAACGACGGTTCACTTAGCAATCTCTTGCTCCCCACGCCCAAGCCGAAGCTCGGCACGAGGAGAATCAACCGAGGTCAGCCGCGCTCAGCGCCCGCGCGACTCGCCGGTGATGACCACGAGCAAGCCGCCGTCGCGCGTCGCGACCGCGCCGGGGTCGCCGCCGCGGATTTGCGGCGCATTGCTGAGTTTCCATGTCGCGCCGTCTTCGCTCGTCGCCGTCCACAAGCCGGGGCCGGTGCCGTAGAAGGTAATCGCCTTGCCGTCGGACTGCGCATTGCCGAGCCAGCTTCGGTTGCCTTCGATCTGCACGTCGGCGGCGCGCGTGAAGGCCAGACCGTCCTTGCTCGTAGCGTGGTAGCCGATGCCTTTGCGCGGGCGGTCCGCCTCGGGTTCGTCGCCGGGACGCTGCCCGGGGTTCAGCCCCGCGCCATTGTCCGGCGCGAACAGGTGGAACACGCCCTGGTGCAGCACCACCGCGCAATCGATCACCGCGCGCCCTTCGACGGAAAAGCGCGCGCCCGGCTCGTAAGTGTAGCTCACTCCGTCGGTCGAGATGGCCGAGTGGATCGCGGGCGTGCTGCGCTGGCGCTGCATGTTGCCTGTGAAGTAAAGCCGCACGCGCCCATCGGGCAGCGGCACGAGGGTCGGGTCGAAGGGGAAGCGCATTCCTTCCGGCAGGCCTGCGACTTGGATCACCTGCGGCGCGCTCCACTTGCGACCATCGTCGTCGGAAAAGTGAACCGCGACCTTGTCGAAGTCCGCGCCGAAGTCCGCGGGGAAGTGCTGGTTTGCGACGATCAGCCGCCCGTCGGCGAGCCGCGCGATCGTCGGCACGCCCGCGCGCTCGAAGGTGTGCGTGCGCATCACCTTCCCGTCTCCGCCGACGAAATAAACGACCACGTCGCGCTCCCACGGCCCGGGCCGGCCCGCGCGTGCATCGGCCTCCGGGCCGCCTCGTTCGCGCTGCGGTGGCTGGCCATGAGCGGTGGCGGCGAAGGCGCAAAGGCAGAGGAAAAGTCGGAGGTTCATGGCTCGATGAGACAAACGCCGCCGGGCTCCCGGCTTGTCTGAAAGCCGCGGTTGCGCGATACGCTGCTTTCCGGATAGTCCGCGCCCCATGCCGCAAAGCCGGATTCGCAATTTCTGCATCATCGCCCACATCGACCACGGCAAGACCACCTTGTCGGATCGCTTGCTGGAGAAAACCGGCACGATCCAGAAGCGCGAGCAGCAGGACCAGATGCTCGATTCCATGGACCTCGAGCGCGAGCGCGGGATCACCATCAAGTCGCACCCGATCGCCATGCGTTACACGGCGAAGAGCGGGATCGAATACCTGCTCAACCTCATGGACACGCCGGGGCACGTGGACTTCGCCTACGAAGTCTCCCGTTCACTCGCCGCGTGCGAAGGTGCGTTGCTCATCGTCGATGCCGCGCAGGGCGTCGAGGCGCAGACGGTCGCGAACGTCCACCTCGCGCACAAGCAAGGCCTTACGCTCGTGCCGGTGATCAACAAGATCGACCTGCCCAATGCGGACCTGCCGACCGTTCACAAGCAGCTCGAAGACATCCTTTCCATCCCGCACGAGGAAGCGATCCCGGCGAGCGCGAAGGCCGGCATCGGCATCGAAGACATCCTCGAAGCCATTGTGGAGCGCATCCCGCCACCGCATGGGAAAGTGAACGCCCCGTTGCGCGCGCTCGTGTTCGACTCGGCATTCGATACGTATCGCGGCGTGGTCATCTACATCCGCGTGGTCGATGGCAGCGTGAAGGCTGGCGACAATGTGCGACTCATGGCGACGGATCGCGCCTATGAGGTGAAGGAAGTCGGCATCTTCCGTCCGCAAGCGCCAAAATTTCTCCTGCAGGACAAGCTCTCGACCGGCGACGTCGGCTACGTGATCGCCAACATGAAGACGGTGAGCGAGGTGAAGGTGGGTGACACGCTCACGCACTCCCGCATCCCCGCGACCGAGCCATTGCCCGGTTTCCACGAAGTCCACCCGATGGTCTTCGCGGGCATCTACCCGATCAACACCGCGGACTTCGAGCACCTCAAGGCCGCCGTCGGCAAGCTCCAGCTCAACGACGCCGCGTTCCAGTTCATGGCCGAGTCCAGCGTCGCGCTCGGCTTCGGCTTTCGCTGCGGATTCCTCGGTCTGCTGCACATGGAGATCGTCCTCGAGCGGCTCCGGCGCGAGTTCGACATGGACATCATCTCGACCTACCCGTCGGTGGTCTATGAAGTGGTGAAGACCAGCGGCGAAGTTCTGCTCGTGGACAACCCAGCCTTCCTGCCGGACCAGAGCGTCATCCAGGAAATCCGCGAGCCCATCGTGAAGGCCGCCATCATGGTGCCGAACGAATACATCTCGCCGCTCATGCAGCTCATCATGGACAAGCGCGGCACCGTCGATCACACCGACTCGATCGACACGCGGCGCGTCATGCTTACATGCATGTTGCCGCTCAATGAGATCCTCGTCGATTTCATGGACAAGATTAAGTCGATGACGCGCGGCTACGGCAGCCTCGACTACGAGCAGGCCGGCTACCGTCCCGAGAAACTCGTGAAGCTCGACATGCTCGTTGCCGGTGAACCCGTCGATGCCTTCTCCTCGATCGTCCACCGAGACAAAGCCGAGGCCCGCGGCCGCGCGCTCGCCGCGAAGCTCAAGGAAGTCATCCCCTCGCAGCTCTTCCAGGTCGCCATCCAGGCGGCCATCGGCGGAAAGATCGTCGCCCGCGAATCCGTCTCCGCGCAGCGCAAGGACGTGACCGCGAAGTGCTACGGCGGCGACATCAGCCGCAAGCGCAAGCTGCTCGAGAAGCAGAAGGAAGGTAAGAAGCGGATGAAGTCGATCGGCAGCGTGAACATCCCGCAGGAAGCCTTCATCGAAGTGCTCAAGACGAGCTGAGATCAGGGATCGAAGGGCGCTGCCCGGCGGTGCTGCGGCCACATGGCATCGACAGCGGTGAGTCTTAGGAGGGCGCGCGCCGATGCTGCGGCGCTGCGCTACCGAAAACAGGAGGAGGGAAGCGACACGACGAAGTAGGGCAAGCGAAGCGTCGTTTCGATCGCCATCCGCCTGCTGGGCAAGGTGCGCGAATGGGTGGAAAGTTCCGGCTTGATTTGGGCGGATTCTGCCGTGACTTGGGCTCTTGTGAATCAGCCCGGCTGGCTGGCTGGGGTTGGCCACAATTCAACCGATACGAAACCGACACGTCCGCTTCACGAGTTCCCTCCATCAAACCTACTATCCGTATGAAAACGCTCCACACCGCACTTCGCACCGCACTGATCGTGGCCCTTGCCGGCCTCGTCGCCACACCCGCCGACGCCGCACGCTCGAATCTCTTCGGCCGCAGCAGCCGCTCGATGATGGGCGTGAGCGATGGGGGCACCGGCGAGGTCTTCACCGTCACGCCCGGGTCGAGGAGCCTCCGCTCCCGTCTGCGGAGCGTCGGTGGCATCGGCTACGGTAGCGGGGCGGGCGGCTTCAATATGGCCTTCGCTCGGAACGGGCGGCCGCGCTCACTGCGTGGAACGAATGGCAGCCGCATGTCGTTCTCGGGCGTCCGTGGCGGCGGAATGCGGGCGCTGCTCCGCAACCTCAGCGGTGCGCGTGTGGGGCAGCCGATGACCATTTTCCCCGGCTCGGGCAGCCTCGCCGAGCGCGGCGGCACAGCCCCGACGTCATTCAATTTCACCGCGTTCAAGCAGTTCGGGTTCACCCGCGAACAAATCCTCAATGACACGCCGCTCTTCGGCTCGGCGCTCGCACGGTTGGTCGATACCGGCCTGGGTTCGGTCAACTTGCTGCTCCAGCGCCTCACTGTCGCGTTCGCCGACCCGCTCAATGAGATCCCGGTCGACCCGGCACTGATCAGCGCGTTGCTGACCACCGCGGCTGGGCAGGCGATCAGCGGCTTCGATGGAAGCGGCAACCCGCAGGAAATCAGCGATAACCCCTTCGACTTCGTCGAATACCTGCGCGGCCTGCTCGAACTGCTGCCGTCGGACCTCGCCGCCCAGATCGAGCGCCTCCTCACCCGCGACGTGATCTCCGCCCTCGCCATGCAGTCCAGCCTGCTCGCCCAAGCGCTCACGCAACTCAATGACCCCTCGATCAATCCGCCGGACTACACCCCGATCGATCCTGGTTTGCCGGGGACCGTCGAGTTCACCGACGACCGGACCGCGGTGGCGGAGAATACAGGTGGGAGCTTCGTCTATCTCACCCGCGACGGCGGGTCATTCGGTGAGGCAATCGCCACCGTGACCCTCGATTCCGGCAGCATGGCCGTCCCCGGCCACGATTTCCGCTTCCGCACGCAGACGATCAAATGGAAGGACGGCGAGGCTGGGCCGAAGGCGGTCGCATACTCGACCATCAACGACAACTCCGAAGACGGCGACATCGACTTCAACCTCAACCTCGACTCCGTCACCGGCGCGTCGAGCGGCAGCGTCCTCGCTGCCACGGTGGTCATCGTGGATGACGACGGTGCCGGCGGCGTGGCCGTGGCGCGCAATCCGGTGCTCGTCTGCGAATACACCTGGCCGCGCAGCAAGAGGGACCTCGATACCGGCACCACCTTCCTAGGCGACACCGTTGGATACAATTTGAACCCCTCATCGCAATACATGCTCTGGACTGGCGACGACACGACGGACGGGGGCCGCGAGATCGTCGTGGTCGATATCGACAGCGCTGTGGAAAATGGCGAATCGCTCAGCACCTTCGACATCGACTGCGTCGCCGACTGGTTTGGCCCCGCCGAAGGCTTCGGTCCGGCGACGCTCTCGGTCTATTTCCGGGAGAAATTTACTGCAAAAGTGTTTCCGAAGGTCTCCATAGCGATCGAGCCTACGCCCCTCACTGAGGGTGGAGCTTACGCGCACCCCGGCGGAGGCACCAACGCGAGCACCCCGGTGGCGGATGTGACGGTGACGTTCGACAGCGATGCGGGCTTCTTCAAGTTCGACATCGCCAACCCCACCTCAGCCATCCCGCCCCAGTAACAAGGGCGTGTCTGTAAACCGGTTCCCGAGGTGACCTTCCCGCAGCGGGCATCTCTCCTCGCCATCGTGAGCCTCGTGCTCGCTGGGCTGGGATTTTGGTTCACCGGCACGCGGGGTGGAAGAACGGCTGGCTCGCGCCCGGAGACAGACGCATCGCGGACGACAACCAGCTCCGCCGCGGCTCACGCCGCGCTCCCGGCTCCCGGCAGCGCGATCGAGTTCGATTCGCTCCTTCGCCTCGCGCGGAGCGACCTCGCAGCCTTCACGGACTGGCTCGCCCGGCACGTCGCCGCGCTCACTCCCGAGCAGCGCACCGCCTTCCTCCGCGAACTCATGCGCCGCTGGCTCGCCGAATGGCAGGCCGGTGCGCCCGGCGGAATCCGCGACGCCTTCCACCGCCTCGCCGAGACCGCGCCCGCAACCGCCGGCCAGCTCGTCGCGCTGCTGCCCTCCGTCCCGCTGCGGCACATCCTCGTGGAAGACCTCGTCGCCGCGTGGGCGGCTGCCGATCCCGACGCCGCCGAGCGCTGGATCGACACACTCACCGACGGCAACGACCGCAGCCACGGCCTCACCTCCCTCGCCGAAGCCCGCCTGCGCCGCGACCCCGCCGCCGCGATGCAGTGGGCCAACGCGCGGCTCGAAAACCCGACCAATCCCGCCATCGTGCAGGATTTCACGCTTGGCTTCGCCGCCGTCGATCCCGTCCGCACCGCGCAGTGGGCCGCCGCGCTTCCGGAGGGCGACTTGAAAAAGCAGGCGACCGTCACGCTCGCCGCCACGTGGGCCGACAAGGACGCAGCGAAAGCCAGCCAATGGGCGGCCAGCCTCGCGCAGAGCGCCGCCCGCGACGACGCCGTCACCGCCGTCGGGCAGGTCTGGAGCGGCCTCGCGCCGGCGGAAGCCGCGCGCTGGTTCGACACGCAGACCTTCACTTCGCCCGACGCGCGTTTCCTCGCCGTCCGCGACTTCAGTGAATCGCTCATCGTCGCCGATCCCGAAGCCGGTCAGCGCTGGATCGACTCGATCAAGGATCCCGAAATCGCCGATGCCGCCCTCTCCGGCGCCGCCGACGCCACTTACGACGAGAACCCCGAGCAGGCGCTGCTCACCGCGCTGAAGATCAAAGACCCCGTCTCCCGCGCGACGGCGATGGGCGAGCTGATGAAGGTGTGGCGCGAGGATGATCCGGAAGCGGCGGAAAAGTTCGCCGCCGTGCATATGGCGAAGCAGACGAAGAAGCTCGCGCCCTGAGCCGGAACGATTCAGTGGCGGGCGCGGCATTGGAAACGCAGAGACGCGGAGGGCGCGGAGGAACGCAGAGTTCTTTAGTCGAGAGGGGGCGTGCCATTCGGTGCCCGCAAAGCTCCACTCTGCGATCCCTTTGCGCCCTCTGCGCCTCTGCGTTGAGCCACACGCTCGCCTTCGACCGACTGCATCGCTCCGGCTAAGCGCCCGCAGCGTCCGTCTTTCCGCATTGCGCGCCGGGCGAGGCTGCCTACTTCACTGCCCCCGCGCGCCATGCCGATCCGCTTTACCGATACCTACAGCCGCCAACTCGAAGACTTCGCGCCCCTCGCGCCACCGCTCGTGCGTCTCTACACGTGCGGGCCGACGGTTTATAACTACGCGCACATCGGAAATTTCCGGGCCTACATCTTCGAGGACCTGCTCCAGCGGCATCTCGAAGCGCGCGGCTTCGATGTGCTCCGCGTGATGAACCTCACCGACGTGGACGACAAGACGATCCGCAATTCGCTCGCGAGCGGCCAGCGGCTCAATGACTTCACCGCGATCTACAAGGCCGCGTTCTTCGCCGACCTCGACGCGCTGCGCATCAAGCGCGCGCAGCACTTCCCCGCCGCGACCGACTACGTGCCGCAGATGATCGACATGATCCGCGATCTCGAGGCGAAGGGCATCGCGTATCAAGCCGACGACAAGTCCGTCTATTTCCGCCTCTCGAAGTATCCCGACTACGGCAAGCTCGCGCACCTCAACCTCGACGAACTGCGCCCGAGCGGCCGCATCCGCAACGACGACTACGAGAAGGAAAGCATCGGCGACTTCGCGCTGTGGAAGGCGTGGGACAAAGCCGACGGCGACGTGCGCTGGGAGAGCCCGTGGGGCCCCGGCCGCCCCGGCTGGCACATCGAGTGCAGCGCCATGGCGACCGCGCTGCTCGGCCCCGAACTCGACATCCACTGCGGCGGCGTGGACAACATTTTTCCCCATCACGAAGCCGAGATCGCCCAGAGCGAGTGCTGCACGGGGAAGAAGTTCGTGCGCACCTGGCTGCACTGCGCGCACCTCATGGTCGAAGGCGAAAAGATGGCGAAGAGCGCCGGCAATTTCTTCACCCTGCGCGACCTGCTCGACAAAGGCTGGACCGGCCGCGAAGTCCGCTACGTCCTGCTCACGGTGAACTACCGCCTGCCGCTGAACTTCACCTTCGAGGGACTCGCCGGCGCACGCGCAGCTTTGCAGCGCCTCGATGAATGGACCGCGCGCCTCGCCGATCACGCCGGGGAGAAGTCAGAAGTCAGAAATCAGAAGTCAGAAATTCCGCGTGTGGAAGCCTTCTTCGCCGCGCTCGACGACGACCTGAATATCTCCGGCGCGATGGGCGCTCTCTTCGACCTCGTCCGCGAAAGCAACGCCACCCTCGACCGCGGCGACCTCACACCCGCGCAAGCCGCCGCGCTCCTCGCCGGCTGGCAGCGCGTCGACGCTGTCCTCGCCATCGAGCGCGACGCTGTGACGGTGCCCGCCGAAGTCCACGCCCTCGTCGAGCAGCGCCAGGCCGCGCGCGCTGCGAAGGACTGGCCCGGCAGCGACCGCCTCCGCGACGCCATCGCCGCCGCGGGCTGGATCGTGAAGGACACCAAGGACGGCCCGAAGCTCACGCCTCGCTAAGGCGGAACCAGCGCGTCCCGGCTCCCTCGAAATCAGCCCGCCGGACGCTCGGAGTGCCAGGTCGGGAACCCTTTTCCGGTGAGCGGAAACCCGTCCGGCAAAGTCGGGAACCCTTTTCCGGTGAGCGGAAACCCGTCCGGCATAGTGGGGAACGTCTTTCCGGTGACCGGAAAACCCTTCCTGACTTTGCTGACCTACTTTCCGGTGAGGGAAAAAGCCTTCCCGAGCTGCCTGGCTGGCTGGTGGTTCGGGCTGAGCCCGAAGGGCTGACGGATATTAGCCCAAGTTCGACAGTTATGAAGGGCTGAGATCGTATTCATGCGGGTTGGCGGGCGATTTCTTCAGTGTTTCTCCACTACATTTCGCACGATTTTCGGGCGGGTGG
>VFJQ01000042.1 GCA_009885995.1 Verrucomicrobiota bacterium | reverse complement strand
GCTACCGTGGCGGTGGCGGCGGTGGCGGTGGGTATCGTGGCGGTGGTCGCGAAGAAGGCGGCGGCGGCGAAGGCGGCGGCTACTAAGGGAGCATTTTCGAAACTGCCGCGCGTCGGATTTGAATCCGGCGCGCGGCAGATTTCGCTCGCCAACTCTCGGCGCGGCGAACATCACGGGCGGTCATGCCTCTCGCTCCCGCTCAACTCCGTTCCAAGCTCGGCGGCGTCATTGCATTCCCATGCACGCCCTTCGACGCGAAGCTCCGACTCGACCTTGCCGGCTTTCGCAAAAACCTGCGTCGTCTCGCTGAGCACGACCTCTGCGCCATCGTCGTCGGCGCGGGCACGGGCGAAATCCATTCGCTTTCGACCGACGAACACCTCGCGGTGGTGAAAGCCGCGGTCGCCGAGATCGGCGGGCGCCGTCCGCTGCTCGCCGGTGTCGGCTTTTCGCCGCAGACCGCGATCGACATGGCGAAGTCGAGCACGGCCGCCGGCGTCGATGGCATCCTCATCTTCCCACCCTACTACCCCGGCGACCCGAACGACGACGGCATGCACGCCTACTACGCCGGCGTCGCCGCGGCGACGAAACGCGGCGTGATCATCTACTCGCGCGACTACGCGAACTTCTCGCCCGCCGCCGTCGAGCGCCTCGCCACGATCCCGAACCTCGTCGCGTTCAAGGATGGCCAGGGCGACCTCCGTCGCTACCAGCAGATCATCGCGCGCGTCGGCGACAAACTGCACTGGATCGGCGGCGCCGGCGACGACCTCGTGCCGGGCTACTACTCCCTAGGCGTGCGCAGCTACACGAGCAGCATCGCCAATGTCGCCCCGCGCATGTCGCTCGCCCTGCACGTCGCCGCCGCGAGTGGCGACCGCGCCACGGTCGATCGGCTCATGCGCGAATACGTCGTCCCGCTCTACGCCTTCCGTGGGCGGCGCAAAGGCTACGAAGTCTCCGTGATGAAAACGATGATGGATCTGCAAGGCCAGGTCGGCGGCCGCGTCCGCCCGCCGCTCAACGACGTGAAATCCGAAGAGGTCAAAGAGCTGAAGGCGATGCTCGGCGGCTGGAAAATGTGGCTGTGAGCACGCTCAACTTCGCCATCATCGGCACCGGCGGCATCACGCTGCAAAACCATCTCCCCGGCCTCGCGCTCTGCCCGGACGTGAAGGTCATCGCGCTTTGCGACGCGAGCCCCACCACGCTCGAGGCTGCCCGCCAGCAGACCGGCGCGGCGATCGTCTCGACGAACTGGGAAGACATCGTCACCCGCGACGACGTGCACGCGATCATCATCGCCACACCGAACTTCCTCCACCCCGCCATCGCCATCGCCGCCGCGCGCGCGGGCAAGCACGTGCTTTGCGAAAAACCCATCGCGCTCAACGCCACCGACGCCGCTGAGATGGCTGCCGAGGCCGACAAAGCCGGCGTGCGCCACATGACCGCGTTCACGTATCGCTTCGTCCCCGCGATGCGCTACCTGCACCACCTCATCGGCCAGGGCGACCTCGGCCAGCCGTATCACTACCGCTCCTGCCGCTTGCAGGATTGGGGCACGCGCAACCTCGGCTGGCGCCAGCAGCGCAAGCTCGCCGGCACCGGCGAACTCGGCGACATGCTCAGCCACCGCATCGACTTCGCGCATCACCTCGTCGGCCCGATGAAGCGCATCGTCGCCAACGTCGGCAACCTCACGCCCATCCGCGGCGGCGCGCCGAACGACACCGACGACTGGGCCGCGATCCTCGCGGAGTTCGTGAATGGCGCGAGCGGCGTGCTCGAAAGCTCCAAGCTCGCCAGCGGCATGAACGAAAGCTGGCGCAGTCCCGACCGCGTCGAGATCAACGGCAGCGCCGCCAGCTTCAGCTTCACCACCGGCACATGGAATGAACTCCAGCACGGCGTCCTCGGCGGGCCCGGCTTCAAGGCCCTGTCGATCCCGCGCGAGTTTTACGTCTGGCCCGGCTCGCCGCGCGATCCCGGCGTCGGCGATCCGCTCATCAGCTTCCGCTACGACCAGGCCATCGAGTTCGTGAACGCCATCCGCGAGCAGCGCCCGTGCAGCGTCACCTTTCACGATGGCGCGCAGGCGCAGGCCGTCATGGATGCCGCCATCCACTCCGCGGAGACGCGCGCGTGGATCGAGCTTTAGCGCCGGAGGCGCAACGGAAATTAGGGTGTCATGCAAGTCTCGCCTGCGCGGCCGAAGAGTCGCCTCCGACTCCGCCAAAGCGCTCCGTCGCGACGGCGAGCCCCGGCTGAACTGCATGCGTGCCGCGCTTCGGTGCAGGGTTCGCTTCGCCGCGTGCTTGCCACCCCCTCCTCCTCGTTTATCCTGCCGCCATGAGCATCAGCGCCATCGTCGAGAACGACACCATCAAGCTGCCCGTGCACGTGCCCGACGGGACGCTGGTGGAGATCACGCTGCCTGCCGAGAGCGCAGTGACGGACGACGGGCCGACGCTGTATGACGCGTTGAAGGACATCATCGGCAAGGCGGAGGGATTGCCGGCGGATTTTGCGGCTGAGCACGACCACTACATCCACGGCACGCCGAAGCGGACCGCGGGATGAAGCCGGTCTTCGGCGACTCGCTCTATTTCCTCGCGCTGCTCAATCCTCGCGACGCCTACCACGAGCGTGCGGTGCAGTTCGCGCAGGCTTGGCGGGGCGTCATCGTCACGACGCGCTGGATTCTCGCGGAGGTGTGCGATGGATTGTCCGCCGCGCAAAACCGGGCGCTGGCAGTCACGTTCGTTGAACAAGCCGCTTCCTCGGCGCGATTCCGCGTGGTGTCCGGCAGCGACGCTCTGTTCGAGCGGGGATTCGATTTGTATCGCCGGCGCGCGGACAAGGACTGGACGCTCACCGACTGCATTTCCTTCGTCGTCATGGCCGACGAAAACCTCACCGACGCGCTCACCGGCGATCATCATTTCGAGCAGGCAGGATTCAAAGCCTTGCTCCGGTAGGGGGAACCGCGCCGCGGGTTCCGTGTTGTAGAGCAACCGCCCCGGTTGCCGCCATTACCCACTGACGCCCCCGGCTCGTCCAGCGGTGCCCCCGGACCGTCCGGCGGTGCCCCCGGATCGTCCACCGGTGCCCCCGGATCGTCCACCGGTGCCCCCGGATCGTCCACCGGTGCCCCCGGACGCTCCAACTGCCCCCGGATCGTCCGGGGGAGCCCGAAATCGGGCCGAAAAGGCCGTTTTCCGCTTCCCCGTCCTGCCGTGCTATCAGAAGCGTCCCTCTGTAAAACAGAGTGCAGGGCGTGCTGGCCCGATTTCCAAGCGAAGGTCGTCCTCTCCTTCCGCAGCCTGCCCTCCGCAGCCGCTCGGGAAGCTGCGCCACGGGT
>VFJQ01000063.1 GCA_009885995.1 Verrucomicrobiota bacterium | reverse complement strand
GGTGGTTGGCTTATGCTCAGCGCGCGGCGTGTTGCTTGAGGATGCGTTTGACCTCCGCGATGGCCTGCGGGTTCTGGTGCGCGCTGTGGCTGGAGGGGACGACGAGTTCGCTCTGTGCGCCGTCCATGTGGCTGCTCCAGTAGGGCACGATGCCGTCGGACATGACGGGCTTGGTGTAGTCCTTGTTGCCGCCCTTGCCGCGGTCGCCGGAGATGACGTGATAGGGAATGCCGGGCGTGATCGGGATCGTCTGGATCGCTTTCACGAAGCGGTTGTTCGGCGCGAGCGTGTCCACGCTGTTTGGGATGCGCTTGAGCTTTAGGTCGCCGCTCTGAAAGGTGGCAACCTTGAACGCGTCCTGCCCGGCGCTGAGGAGCGTGGCGGGTGACTTCACGAGCATGGAACCGATGCGGCCCATCCAATTGCTCGCGAGTTCACTGCCCCGGAGCGGTGCGGAGATAAAGATGACGCGACCGACCTCGTCGCGGTGCCGGAAGATGAGCGCATCCGTGAAGAGCTTCTTGCTCTCCGGCGACACTTCCACTTCAGCGGGCCGCTTTTTGAAAATATCCATCCAGAGCTTTTCGCCGCTGTCGGTGATCATGAGTCGGCTGATGCAGCCGCCCATGCTGTGGCCGATGAGGACGATCTTCTTGTGCCCCGGATACTGCGCGCGGATCTCGTCGAGCTGCTTGCGGAAGATCGCGGCGGAATGCGGATAGGGGTAGCCGCTCGGGTAGCTGTAGAACCAGAACTGGTAGCGCGAGCGGATCGCGGGATCGTTGCGAAGCGTCGTGATGATCGGCGTCCAGGTGGCCTGCGAATCCATGAGGCCATGCACGCAGAGGACCGGGATCTTCGCCGGATCGTAAGGCTGGAGGCGGGCGAGCCGCGCGGTCTCGGCGAATTTTCCGGGGCTCAGCAGGCGGGCGAGTTCGAGCTTCTTCGGATTCTCACGCGCCAGCGCGAGGCCGATCGGCGCGACGAAGTCGGCGGCGAGCGGGAAGGTGTGCCCGGCGAACTTCACGGTCTCGACGGAGAGCGGGTCCTCGTAGGCCACCGTGCAGCGCCGGCCATCGAAACGAAGCAGGCCGGTGACCCCGTAGTAAACGCGCTTGCCCTGCGCGAAGCGGTCGATCTGCGTGGCGTCGAGATCCTGCCGTGACGTGGCGATGAGCGGCGCGCCGAGGCCGGCTTTCACCGGATGCTCTTTCACGTAGGTGCCGCTAAAATGATAGCGATCGGCTGGCAGCAGATGGAAGTTCGCGGGGTTGCGGTTGGGGCGCTTATCGGCCGGGAAGGTGATCTGCCACGTGCCGCTCTCGCCGGTGGCCGTCACGGGCGCGAGCCACGGCTGGAGCTTCGAATCATGAATGACCTCGAAGACACGCCCGACGGCGAAGTTGTAATCGCGGACCGCGGTGGCGTCGCCGGGGTGGGACTGAAGCTGGCGCGCGGCGACCGAAGCCGCGTCGAGGTAACGACCGAGGACGACCTCCGGCTTGTTGCTCGCAGTCTCGAGCGCCTTCACGATGAGCGCACCGACTGGTGTGAAAGGACGGTAGGTATAGGCGGGCCGCTTTTCCGAGACGGAGGAATACTGCGAACAGCCGGCGAGGAGCGTGGCCGAGAGGAGGGCGCTGATGAGGGTTCGTTTCATAATTGGTTCAGTTGGCGAGGATGGTGAAGACGCCCGTCGGCGAGCCCTTCGTGTGCGAGCGGGGTTGCTCGGCGGAAGCGGCGAGGCTGAGCGAAAGGAGTGCGAGGGCGAGGCGGTTAGGGTTCATGAATCGTCGATGCGCAGGATGCCGCCCAGGTCCGAGCGCGCGCAAGACTCTGTTTACCTCGACGCTGCGGATGCGCTCGCGCAATCCGCGACAGCCCCGTTCAGCGAAGTCCGTCATGACGGCTGCGCGGAGCCACCCGGGCGCCGCTACTCCTCTCGGAGCAGCGGCACACGGTTTTATTGCAGCGGCCCCGGCGCGAGGCGCGTGGCGAGCGTGATGCCGGCGGCTTTGAGTTGCTGCTGCGCCATCGGCGTAGCGTCGCCGCTGAGCGCGATGAGGTAACCGGTCGGCGCCTTCTTTCCAAACTTCGCGGCCTTGAGCTGCGAGATGAAGTCCGCGGCGTTCTGCGTCCACGCGGCGTAGTCCCATTCGAGCGCGAGGATCACGTTGCCATCGGCACCGACGGCGACGGGCAGGATGTCGAGCGTGTCGAGCCGCGCGAGCGTGCGTCCATTCGCGTGGAGTTGGGAGAGGATGCGCGCGGTCTGCGCGAAGAAGAGCGCGTCGCCTTCGCGGTCGCTCCCGCTGGTGGCGAGCTTGATGAACGAGGCGCGATTGGCCACGCCATTGAGCGAGTCGATGTGCAGCACGAGCGCGGTCTGCACGCTCGGCGAGAAGGCGGTGTTATTGAGGAAAGCGTCGGCGTCGGCGCGGCTGACATCCATTGCGAGGAGGCGCTTGAGGCTGGCGAGGCGCAGGTCACCGGGGCTCTGGTCGCGGATGGCGCTTTCAAAAGTGCTCGAGACGCCCGTCGCGGTGAGGGCCATGCCCGCGGCTCCGCCCACCGGCGCGGTGGCGATGGTGAAAGTCATCTTCCCCGCGTAGGCCGCCCACGAAACGCCGTTGAGCTGCTTTTGCAGCGCCTCGTTACTCGAATACGGATCGACGCCGAGCTTGAGCGCCACGTCGCGCTTGGCTTTCGAGAAGCCGATCAAGTTCGCGGCGCCCGAGTCCTCGTATTGGCTGCGCTCGCGGCCCTCGGCCTTCTCCTTGATCCCCTGCCCAGTGCGATTCATGAACTTGAACAGGCCCGTGGGAATGCCGGTGACGGTGCCGACCGGATTCTCGATCAACCCCTTCACGGCGCCAATTGGGCTTTTGGCCGCGGCGCCGAGCGCACTCTTGAATTGGTCGGTGCGCGAGACTTCGCTCAGCTTCGCGATCGCGGCGATTTCGCGCACGCGGCGCATGAGCATCACGTTGCCGTCGGCCTCGAAGATGCCGAAGTCGGAGTCGATCATGTAGCCGTTGCGCCCGCCGTAGGTCGGCACGGGATCGCGCACGGTGAAGCCCGCGCCCGCGGCGAACTCGGGCTTGAGGATCGCGGCGGCGCTGAGGGTCGGCGGTTGCTCAAAG
>VFJQ01000169.1 GCA_009885995.1 Verrucomicrobiota bacterium | reverse complement strand
GGCTCATCGCATTCCGCAAGCGCGCGGGCTTCTACAACGGGACGGTCGTCATCGGCAGCGGAGACGCGGCGCGGGAGCTGAGGGTGGCGGTGGACGTGAGCACCGGGGGTGGAATCACCACGTCGTTCATGGATTGGAGTGATGAGGGTTTCCGGCTTGGGGGCGTGTTCGATCAGCGCGGCAGCTTCACGCGCACGCTCAATAGCCCGACCGGCGCGGTGCTGACGATCACGCTGGCGCTCGATGCGGACTTGCCGCAGATGCGCGGCAGCTTCGAGGAGCGCGTGGGCGGGGTTTCGCAGACGGGGGTGATCGCCTTCACGCTGACGAAGGGCGCGGGCACGGGCGGGCTGGCGGAGAGCGGGCTGCGCACCGGCTTCCTGAGTCCGCCGCCGGAGCAGGCGGGGGTGATGGCGGATGGCTATCTGCGGATGACGGTGGGCAAGGACGCGCGGCGCGGGGCGCGGTTCGCGGGGCGGCTGCCGGATGGGGAGCCCTTCCTGGCCGGGGCGCGGGCGCAGGGGCGCAGCTACGATCTCACGAAGGCGCTGGAGCAAGGCGGGGTCTTCACCGGGCTGGTGCGGGCGATCGGCGCAGAGGGGATGCTGGGGAATCTCGCGTGGAAGAAGCGCGCGAGCGGGCGGGCGCGCTTCCACAGCAGCGGGGTGGAGACGGTGCTCTCGCTCTCGGGTGTGGCGTATCCGGTGGTGGCGCGCGGCGGGCTGCCGGCGATCGGCCTCGGCACGGGGAGCCCGAATGCGCGGCTGCGGCTGAGCGGCGGCGGGCTCGTGGGGACGTATCGCGATCTGCTGCTGAACATCGTGCCGGGCAGCGTGCAGATCATCGGCCCCGACCCGGCGCAGACCGGCGCGGACATTCCGCTGAACAAGCTGGCGGTGAAAGTGGGCGGCGCGAAGGCGGCGTTCAGCGGTCGCTTCCTCGACCCGGAGACCAGCAAACTGACGAAGTTCGAGGGCGCGTTCCGCGTGCCCTTCGACACGCAGCCCGGCCAGGGTCGCGGCGTCTTCCGCGGGCCGGGTGCGGCAGGGGCGGTGCGGATCGAAGGGAACTAAACCTCGCTGCCCGCGTCGATGAAGACCTCGGTGCCGATGGGCGCGAGGTCGAAGAGATCGATCACGTCGTCGTTGCCCATGCGCACGCAGCCTTCGCTCGCGGGCAGGCCGAGGCGCGACTCGGCGTTGGTGCCGTGGATGTAGATGTAGCGGTCGAAGGTGTTCGCGTTCTCGGGATCGAGGCCGGTGAGCCAGAGGATGCGGGTCTGCACGTTGTCGTGCGGGTCGTCCTCCGCGCCGAACTCGCCGGTCGGTTGCCGGCTCTTGAAGGTCATCCCCGCGGCCGCGCCGTCGCCATGTTTCTCCGCGACGCGGAAGCGGCCCGTCGGGGTGCGGTTCGAGCCGGGCTCGCTGCCGAGGCCGTGGCGCGACGTGGAGACGACGTAGCGGCGGACGAGGGTGTCGCCATCGAGCAGGTCGAGCGTCTGGGAAGGGACGTGGATGGTGATGCGCATGGGCGTATTTCTTGAACCACGAAGGGCACGAAGATATTCAGGTGTCTCGCTTCGTGTGCTTCGTGGTGATTCTTACGGCGCGGGGAGCGGCACAATCTCGCGCACCTTTGCGGGGTCGCGCACCGCGGGGCGCGGGTCGTGCCAGCGGTCGCGCGGGGCGGGAGCTTTCGCATCGAGCCAGGCGCCGAGGCGCTGGCGCAGCGCGGTGAGCGAGCGGTGCGCTTCCGCGCCGAAGAGCGAGTCGCCGGCGTCGGCTTCGGATTTCTTTTCCATGCTCGCGTGCAGGCCTGGCTCGGCGAGCACGGCTGCGCCGACGCTCGCGCGGCTCTCGCCGGAGAGCGCGGCGAACATCGTGAGATATTCGACGAGTTGCTGGCCGGCGCGGAAGGATTTCAGCCGCAGGCTCGGCACCGGTCCATCCGGCGCGGGGTAGAAGAGCGAGAGGTCATCGGGCTTCGTCCACGCGTCCGGCTTGCCGATGGTCTGCCACGGCACCACGCCATCCGCCCCGAGCGCCCACGTCTCGACGCACCACGCGGCGGGCATCACGTTCGGCGTGCCGATGCGGTTCGCGGAGCCATACATGTAGACGAGGTTTCCATGCTGCGCCGCGCGCGCGATCACGCGGTCGCGATAGGTGCGGAGCACGCCGCTCACGACTTCCGCGCTCGTGACGCCGTCGAGCAAATCGCGCTGCCACTCGGGCCGCGAGATGTCGGCGCGGAAGGCGAAGCGCGCGCCGGGATGCGCTGCGACGCCGCGCCAGAACTCGATCCCGAAGCGCCGCAGCGCCCAGAAATCCTGCGTGTTCATCGGCTCGTCGAAGACCCACGCGGCGCTGGTCGCGTCCCAGCGGTTGTCGCGGTCGCGTTTGAAATAGACTTTGTTGTTCAGGTAGAACTCGAACATCGGCTCGGTCCACTTCTTCTCCGCGAAGTGCGCGGCGAACTTGCCCGCCGCGTTGCGGAACTCGCGCCAGTAGCCGTCGTCGTAAGCCGACTCGATCCAGTAGCCGCCGCGGAAATGCTTCTCGTGATCCATCGGCCAGTTCTCATTCAGCGGCAGATAAAGCGCGTCGATCGGCACCGCGCCGCGCGGCAGGTCGGCGAAGGCGGAGCCGTCGAGCAGCGGGCCGAACTGTGCATCCCACTCGGTCCAGTCCCACGAGCCGTCGGCGTTGATCTTCGGTGCGGCCTTCACCTTGCCGGTCCAGCCGTAGGGCACCCAGTTTAGCGTGGTGCGGTGCTCGTGGGCGAGGCGGTGATAGGCATGCGCGTGGCCGGGGAGGCTGTAGCCGTTCATCTGCGGGATGAAGGAGAGCCGGTCGGGCAGTGTGAAATTCCAGACCGTGACCGCGAAGGGCACGTCGCGTCCGCCGACGCGCAGCGTGCCGGCGTGGCGTCCGGCTTTCGCGTCCTTCGGCACGTGGATCTCGATGAAGGCGCCGTCGTCCGCGGGCACGAGCGGGTCGAGCTTCCCGGCGACTTTCGGCATGGCGTAGCGCTTCACGTTCAAGTCGATCGCGACTGCCTCCGGCGCGGCATCGAGCGAGAAGCCGATCGCTTCCCCGCGCGCGGCGAAGAACTCGAGCGACGCGAGCGGCTGGCCGAATTCGTCGCGAGCGGCGAGCGGCGAAGGCGTCGCTGGCCCCGGCGGAATGGGCGGCAGCGTGGAGGGACGCGCGCTGTCGCGCCCCGGTGGCGTGGCACCGGCGGCGGGGTGCTCTCCATCCTCCACCCACAGCGTGAAATACGGCGCGGTGCGACGCTTGTCGTCGCGACTGGAGACGTAGCGGTTCGGGAAGTGGCGGTAGTCGATGGTGTTGCCGTTGCGCGTGTATTCGCTGCCGACGTCGTCCATCACGCAGAAGCCGTGGCTCGCGCCGTCGAGGCGCGCCTGCACGACGGCGGGCGCGATCGGGATCACCTGCCAGCCTTCCGCATCGCGCGACGTCGGGTCGCCGAAGCCCCACAGCGAGCCGCCATTACCAAGAGTCGAGCCGGTGATGTCCGCGTCGCGCCAGCGCTGCTCATCCGTGCGCGCCCACGCGAAGCAACTCGCGCCCGCCGTCCGCGCGTAGCCGGTGCCTTTTCCCTCCACCCACTCCTCCGCCACGCTCGACACGGTGATGCGCCCGAGCGTCTCCGACCCTTCGCCATGCACGTGAAGCTGCGCGCGGACCACGCGTTTGCCGCGCAGCGGCGCGGGATCGAAGTCGATGAGGAAGAACTCCTGGATGCCTTTGAGTTTCAGCTTCGGCGACACGCCATTGTTGCCTTCGCGTTCCTTCACGTAGGAGGAAATCCAGAGGTCGCGCGAGACTTCGACGCGTAGGGGTTCGGCGGCGAAGACGGATGCCGCGTAGGCGGCGAGAGCGAGATGTGCGGGGAGGTTCATCGCCGCGCAGTGGAGCGGGAAGCCCTCGCCGCGACAACCTGCCCGAGACTACGGCTTCGCGGCGGCTTCGTGCTCCTCTTTGGTCAACAGCCCGTCGCCGTCGCGGTCGAGTCGTTGGAAGAGCGGCGCGGGTGCGCTGAACTCATCCTTGCTCACCTTGCCGTCCTTGTTCCGGTCGTCGCGCCCGGTGATCGCGTCCCATGGGATGCCGCGCCGCGGCGCCGTGGTCGCGTCGGCGGTGCTCTCGGTCGTGAGCGCTTCGACTTTCGCGCCGCTGCCTTTGAGCCGCTGGTCGAAAAACGCGCTCACCATGTCGTCGATGTTTTTTCCGTCGAACCCGGGCCGGCCGTGGCCCGCGCCGTGGATCGTGTGGAGTTGCACGCTCGTGCCGGCTCTTTTCAGCGCGTCGAAGAGGAGCTGGCTCTGGTGCAGCGGCACGAGCGGATCCTGGTCGCCATGCACGATGAGGAAGGGCGGATCGTCCGCGCTCACGTAGGTGAGGGGACTGAGCCGCGCGGCCTTGTCCTTGTTCTCCTGCACGGGGCCGCCGATCAGCTTCGCCTCGGGCGAGTCGGGGGCGTCGTGCTTGAACGGCGCGCCCGGCAGCGCGTGTGCATCCATCTGCGTGAAGTCCGTCGGCCCGAACCAATCGCACACGGCCTGCACGCGGCTGGATTGATCGAGATTCGCACCGACCTCGAACTCCTTCACGTCGCCGCTCGTGCCAATGAGCGCCACGAGATGCCCGCCCGCGGAGCTGCCCCACACGCCGAAGCGCGCCGGGTCGAGCCCGTAGTCCTTGGCGTGCGCGCGGAGGTAGCGGATCGCGGCTTTGCAGTCCTCGATCTGCGCCGGGAAAACCGCGTGCTGGCTGAGCCGGTAGCCGATGCTCGCCACGGCATAGCCGCGCTCGAGATAGCCGCCGCGCAAGGGCGGGCAGCCGTCCTTGCTGCCATTCTGCCAGCCGCCGCCGTGCACCCAGATGATCACCGGCAGCGGCGCGCTCGCTTTCGCCGGGAGGAAAAGGTCGAGCTTCTGCCGCTCGTGGCCGCCCTCCACGTAGGCGAGATCGCGGTGCGCCTTCGCGCCGCCGGGCAGACGCGGCTGGGGCGCTTGGGCGAAGGCGAAGGTGGTGAACGCGGCGAGCAGGAGGGAGGGATGGGTCTTCATGCGGTGGCGCGCTGGAACCGCCCGGCTTCGCCGAAGTTGCGCGCGCTCGATTTCGCAGATGTCCCGCCATCGATCTGCCGCTAAAGGTCCACCCATGCCAAAACCATCAACCGTGCAGGAGCCTGCGGAACTCCTCGCCTATCTTTTCGCCATCTGGCCGGACACGAAGAAGACGCAGATCCGCAACTGGCTGAAGTTCAAGGCGGTGACGGTCAACGGAAAGCCCGTCACGCAATTCGACCACCCGCTCCAGCCGGGCGACGTCGTGGCCATCCGCACCGAGCGCTTTGCGGAGCCGAAGACCCGGCTGCGCTTCGGGATGCGAGTCGTGTTCGAGGATGCGGCGATCATCCTCATCGAAAAGCCATCGGGGCTGCTGAGCATGTCGAGCGAGAGCGAGAGCGAGAAGACGGCCTATTTCCTCCTCACCGACTACGTGCGGCGCGGTGATCCGCTGAGGGACGAGCGCGTCTTCATCGTGCATCGTCTCGATCGCGAGACGTCCGGGCTGATGCTCTTTGCGAAGACCGAGGAGGTGAAACGTGCGCTCCAGACTGGCTGGGAGCAGGTGGAGAAGTGCTACGAAGCCATCGTGGAAGGCAGCCTGCGACTCGATGCGGGCGTCTTCGAGTCCGACCTCGACGAGTCGAGTGTCCTCTTCACCCGGAGCGCTCCGGCCAGCGACAAGACACGCCATGCGATTACCAAATACCGCGTGCTCAAGCGCGGCGAGCGGCTCTCGCGGGTCGAGCTCAGCCTGGTGACCGGCCGGCGCCATCAAATCCGCGTCCACCTCGCCGACGCCGGCTGCCCGATCATCGGCGATGTGAAATACCACGCGAAGACCGACCCGGCGAATCGCCTCGGGCTGCACTCGTGCCTGATGCGATTCGTGCACCCGACGACGGGTGAGGAGATGAAGTTTGAGTCGCCGCTCCCGCACGACCTGGCGCGGCTGGTGTGATGCGGTCCGCCGCGCGAGCCCGATCGCGCGGCGCGTAGAAAAGTTGGCATTCGATGTCCTCGGGTCATTTGCTTGTTCGTCGTTCCCTTGAACAGCGCTGCTCCACTCACCGCTCCAACGTATGCGTCCGGCGGAGCGCCCCTTGACGCGGTGCGGCGTTCATTCTGATCCGGGAGCGTAGATGTCAGAGCCGAGTGGGCTCTGAGGTTTATGGTGTGGCGCGTAGAT
>VFJQ01000034.1 GCA_009885995.1 Verrucomicrobiota bacterium | reverse complement strand
CTACGCTCCAGCCGCCGAAGAGCAGCGACCTTCCACCCCCACCTTGACCCGCAACCCCTAAACCACTAACTACACAACAGGTGCTTCACTTTTGGCCCGGCACCCGCCGCACTTTTGGTCCGCCGTTTACATGATGCGGTAGGGAGGACAAGAGGATGCGGAGCGGAAAGGTGCCGTGGCCGGTGGCGGGGGCCAGCAGGGACGGCGCCGAGATATTGCCCGTGGCGGCGCGAATTTCAATCCCCGGGCGAAAAACTCACCGCGCTTGCGTCCGCTCGTGGCTTCCGGGCGTGCTGGATCGCCCGCTCTTCATGGACCGCTGGGGAGTGCGGTCCCACCTTCTGCGCCCGCCTGGATCGAGTCACCGGAAAATCCCCCTTTGCATGGAAGCACCGCGCTGCGTAAAGACTTTGGGCCTCGAATTTTGAACGCACTCGCCCAACTCTCTCGCTCTTCCATCGGAAAGAAATGGATCGTCGCCCTGACCGGCCTGGTGATGTTCCTTTTCGTCATCGGTCACATGATCGGCAACCTGCAGGTCTTCCTCGGGCCGGAGGCGATCAACAACTACGGGGCGCTGCTCCACACGTCGCCGGAGCTGCTGTGGATCATCCGGCTCGTGCTGCTCTCCTGCCTCGGGTTGCACGTGCTTTTCGCGCTGCTGATGGTGATCGAGAACCGCAAGGCGCGGCCCGTGCAGTATGCGAAGAAGGCGAACGTGCAGTCGAAGCTCTCGACGCGGCTCATGGCGATCACCGGGATGGTGCTGCTGGGGTTTGTGATCTTCCATCTGCTGCATTTCACGTCGCACTCGGTGGATGCGAGCTACGCGGGGTTCCATGATGAGAAGGGACGGCACGATGTCTTTCGGATGGTGGTCGTGGGCTTCTCGAATCCGGTCTATGCGGGCTTCTATGCGGTGGCGATGGTGATGCTCTGCTCGCATCTGAGCCACGGGGCGTGGAGCTGGCTGCAGACGGTGGGTCTTCGGACGAAGAAGGTCGCGGATGAGTCGAGCCGGGGGGCGCGTATCCTCGCGATCGTGCTGGCGGCGGGTTACCTATCGATCCCGGCGGCGGTGCAATTGACGAAATTCGGGCGCGGCTATGTGGCCGAGCGCGAGAATGCGGGGCAACACGCACCGTCCCCGGAGCCGCAGATTTCACCCGCGAAGTAACATGATCGGCGAACTCAATTCCAATATCCCGTCCGGCCCGCTCGCGGAGAAGTGGTCGAAGCATAAGTTCGAGAGCAAGCTCATCAACCCGGCCAACCGGCGGAAGTATGAGATCATCGTCGTCGGCAGCGGCCTCGCAGGCGGCGCGGCGGCGGCGACGCTCGGGGAACTCGGCTACAAGGTGAAGTGTTTTTGCTATCAGGACTCCCCGCGGCGCGCGCACTCGATCGCGGCGCAGGGCGGGATCAATGCGGCGAAGAATTACCAGAACGACGGCGACTCGGTGCACCGCCTTTTCTACGACACGCTCAAGGGCGGCGACTTCCGGGCGCGCGAAGCGAACGTGCATCGGCTCGCAGAGGTGAGCGTGAACATCATCGACCAGTGCGTGGCGCAGGGTGTGCCCTTCGCCCGCGAGTATGGCGGGATGCTGGACAATCGCAGCTTCGGCGGGGCGCAGGTTTCGCGCACCTTTTACGCCCGCGGCCAGACCGGGCAGCAGCTTTTGCTCGGCGCCTACTCCGGGCTGTGCAAGCAGATCGCCGCGGGCAGCGTGGAGATGTTCCCGCGCACCGAGATGCTCGATCTCGTGGTGATCGATGGTCACGCGAAGGGCATCGTGGTGCGCGACATGGTGACGGGGGCGATCACTTCCCACGCCGCCGACGCCGTGCTGCTCGCGACCGGCGGCTACGGGAACGTCTTCTACCTCTCGACGAACGCGAAGGGCTGCAACGTGACCGCCGCCTATCGCGCGCACAAGCGGGGGGCGCTCTTCGCGAACCCTTGCTACACGCAGATCCACCCGACGTGCATCCCGGTCGCGGGTGACTATCAGAGCAAGCTCACGCTGATGAGCGAATCGCTGCGCAACGACGGCCGCGTGTGGGTGCCGAAGAAAAAAGGCGACAACCGCAAGCCGCACGAGATCCCCGAGGACGAACGCGACTACTACCTGGAGCGGAAGTATCCCAGCTTCGGCAATCTCGCCCCGCGCGACATCTCCAGCCGCAGCGCGAAGGAAGCCTGCGATGACGGCCGCGGCGTCGGTCCCGGCGGACTCGGCGTGTATCTCGACTTTGCGGATGCGATCAAACGCCTCAGCGAGAAAGTGGTGCGCGAGCGCTACGGGAATCTGTTCGAGATGTATGAGCAGATCACCGGCGAAGACGGCTACAAGGTGCCGATGCGCATCTTCCCTGCGGTGCACTACACGATGGGCGGCCTGTGGGTGGACTATAACCTCCAGTCGAACGTCCCCGGCCTCTTCGTGCTCGGCGAAGCGAACTTCTCCGACCACGGCGCGAACCGCCTCGGCGCCAGCGCACTCATGCAAGGGCTCGCGGATGGCTATTTCGTCATCCCCTCGACGATCGGAAACTATCTCGCGCCGAACGTCGGCAAGCGACCCTCGACGGATCACCCGGAATTCAAGCGCGTGGTCGATGAAGTGCAGGCGCGGACGAAGCTGCTGCTCGGCATCAAGGGCCGGCGCACCGTGGATAGCTTCCACCGCGAACTCGGCATGTTGATGTGGGACTTGTGCGGCATGGCGCGCACCGAGAAGTCGCTCCAGCGCGCACTCAGCCGCATCCCGACGCTGCGCGAGGAGTTTTGGAAGAACGTGAACATCCCCGGCGAAAACGAATCGTTGAATGTGTCGCTGGAGAAAGCCGGGCGCGTCGCGGACTTCCTCGAATTCGGCGAGCTGATGTGCCTCGACGCGCTGGAGCGCCGCGAGTCGTGCGGCGGGCATTTCCGCGAGGAGTTCCAATACCCCGACGGCGAAGCCAAGCGCGATGACGAGAACTTCGCGCACGTCGCCGCGTGGGAGTTCACCGGCGAAGGCAGCAAGCCCACGCGCCATGTCGAGCCGCTCGTTTTCGAAAACGTGAAGCCCTCAGTCCGCAGCTACAAATGAACCTGAAGCTCAAAGTCTGGCGTCAAAAGAACGCGAACAGCAAAGGCGGCCTCGTCGATTACGAAGCGAAGAACATCCCGCCGGATGCGTCCTTCCTCGAGATGCTCGACATCGTGAATGAAGAGCTGCTCGCGAAAAACGAAGAGCCGATCGCATTCGACCACGACTGCCGCGAAGGCATCTGCGGCACGTGCTCGCTTTCGATCAACGGCATCCCGCACGGCCCGAGCGAGACGACGACGTGCCAGCTCTACATGCGCAAGTTCAAGGACGGCGAGACGATCTACATCGAGCCGTTCCGTGTGAAGCCCTTCCCCGTCGTGCGCGATCTCGTCGTGGGCCGCATGGCGTTCGAGCGCATCCAGCAGGCGGGCGGATTCATCACCGCGCACGTCGGCGCCGCGCCGGATGGAAATGCGATGCTCATCGGCAAAAAGGAAGCCGACCTCGCGATGGAAGCCGCCGCGTGCATCGGCTGCGGCGCCTGCGCCGCCGCGTGCCCGAATGGCAGCGCGATGCTCTTCGTCGGCGCGAAAGTCACCCACTTCGCCCACCTCCCGCAGGGCCAGCCCGAGCGCACCGACCGCGTGCTGAAGATGGTGCGCACGATGGACGAGGAAGGCTTCGGCAACTGCTCGAACTACCTCGAGTGCGAAGCCGTCTGCCCCGCGAATATCCCAGCGAGCGTGATCAATACGCTCAACCGCGAATTCGCCGTCGCGTCGGTGAAGGAAGCGGTAGTGTAAGTTGTGCCCTGATTTGGTTTTTGAGCAGAAAGAATCAGTGTGCTGGGTAGAAGAGCGGTATTCGCAGACTGACACGAATGGCACTAAGATAAGGCCGATTTAGGATGCTTTTTCTGCGGTCGGTTTCGACGGGGAAGATTGCCGATCTTGTGTATGCGTCCGGCGGAGCGCCCCTTGACGCGGTGCGGCGTTCATTCTGATCCGGGAGCGTAGATGTCAGAGCCGAGTGGGCTCTGAGGTTTATGGTGTGGCGCGTAGAT
>VFJQ01000007.1 GCA_009885995.1 Verrucomicrobiota bacterium | reverse complement strand
CGTGAGAAACCCTACGCGGACCTCTACCCCCGCCTGACCACCAAATCGAACACCTTCACGGTCCACATGCGCGTCCAGAAACTCCGGCCGCAGAAGGGACGGGAAGACGGCGACTTCCTCAAATGGACCGAGGCCGAAGACTCCGTCGCCGCGGAATACCGCGGGGAAGCGCAGATCGAGCGTTACCTCGATCCGCAAGACCGCCGCTTCGATCTGAGCGACACGACGATCCCGGCCAGCGAGCGGTTCAACGTGGACGCGACGGTATATCGGCCCGCGCAACCGGTCACGCGCCCGCTCGACTTCGCCTACCGCTTCCGCACCATCGGCAGCAAACGCTTCGCGCCCGCTCGCTAGGTGGTGAAACCCGGTAGGGATGGCTGTCCTCAGCCATCCGCGGCGTGGTGGGGACACCACGCCCTACCTGTTTTGCCCGAACCTTCCGCGCCTGCCGCGACGTGCCGCTTTGCAGTGCGCCGCATCTCGCTAAAGTGCGGCGCACATGCAGCCTGAATACGACGTAGCAATCATCGGCGGCGGCCCGGCCGGAAGCACTGCCGGCATCCTCCTGGCGCAAGCCGGGCGCCGCGTCGTGATCGTCGAGCGCGAGAAATTCCCGCGCTTCCACATCGGCGAATCGCTCCTCCCCTACTCGGTCGCCACCTTCGATCGACTGGGCGTCCGCGAGGAACTCGACCGCTGGGCCGTGGACAAGCGCGGCGCCGAAATCGCCACCGCCTGCGGCAGCCGCGTCGTGAAGTTCCTTTTTGAAAACGGATTCCGCCTCCGGCACCGCCGGGCCTACCAGGTCGAGCGCGCGAAGTTCGACCAGATGCTCCTCGACCGCGCACGCACCGCCGGCGCGGAAGTGCGCGAGCAGACCGCCGTCGAGCGCGTCGAATTCGCGTCCGACGCCGTGACGCTCCACACCTCCGGCGGCGTGCTCCGCGCCCGCTATGTCATCGACGCGAGCGGCCGCAACGCCGTCATCGGCCAGCAACTCGACCTCAAGCAACCGCTGCCGCACCTGCGCAAATTTTCCTGCTTCGCCCACTACGAGCACGTGCAGCGCGACTGCGGGATCGAGGCCGGCCTCACCCGCCTCGTCAGCGCCGAGGGGCACTGGTTCTGGCTCATCCCCCTCGACGACGCACGCACGAGCGTCGGCGTCGTCATGGATGTCGATGCCTTCAAAGCCGCCAAGCAATCGCCCGAAGAGACGCTCGATCGCGTGATCGACGCCTCGCCCGTCATGCGCGAGCGGATGCGCGATGCGCGCCGACGCACGCCCGTCCACGCCATCGGCGACTACTCATATCGCAACGCCCGCCTCACCGGCCCGCGCTGGATGCTCGCCGGCGACGCCGCGGGCTTCATCGACCCGATCTTCAGCACCGGCGTCTTCCTCGCCATCCACTCCGGCGAGCAATGCGCCGACGCCCTGCACGCCGTGCTCGCCAAACCGTCGCGCGAGTCGCGTCTCTTCGCCCGCTACGAGCGGGGGCTGCGGCGCGTGATGGACAAATACCTGCGCTTCGTCACCGCATGGTATCAGCCCGAGTTCATCGAAGTCTTCACCAGCCCGACGCAGAAATTCCAGCTCGCCCCCGCCGTAAACGCCGTGCTCGCCGGGAACCTCGGCAACGACTTCGGCATCTGGTGGCGGATGCAACTCTTCTACCTCATCGTCTTCCTCCAGCGCCACTACCCGCTCTGCCCGCGCCTCGAATCGAGAGCGCCCGCGCAGGCTCAAGCCGTCGCCGAAGTCTCGTGAAACGCCTCGCCCTCTGCCTCGCGCTGGCCGGCTGCACGACGGCGCCCACCTTCCCGGAGCCGGATAAATCGTGGGCGTCCAGCTCCGGCCAGCTCCAATACTCCACCGCCGAGCGCAGCGTCATCGGCGAGTTCATCGCGTCACGTCGCGAGGGCGATTTCCGGATCGAGTTTAGCAAAGGCGGAGCGGTGCCGCTGCTCCGAGTCGCGAGGCACGGCGAGTGGGCGAGCGCCGAAGGTGCGATGGCCCGCGGCCGATGGAGCGGCCTTGCAGCGAACGCCCCGGCGCCGCTGCGCGGATGGGTCGTCGATGTGCCGGCGGCGTTCGCGCGAGCGGGCGGGCGCATGGAAGTCCCCGGCGCGCAGCCGGGCGAGAAGTTCGTGTTCATCTTCAATCGCTGACCGGTGGATCTCCCCGCGCTCCTCGCGCACTGGATCGCAAACCATCGCCGCACGCTCGCCGCGCTCGCCGCCGTGCTCGCCGTCATCAGCGCGCTCGTCCTCGTCTGGCACGCGCGCTTCGCGTCCGACGTGCTCGACCTGCTCCCGCACCAGTTCGACAGCGTCCGCGTGTTCAAGCAGTTCGACCGCGAGTTCAGCCAGGCTCGCGAAGTCACCTTCGCCATCGTCGATGACACCGGCGAAGCCGACCTCGATGGATTCATCGAGGACTTCGCCGAGAAGCTGCGCGCCGAGCCGTGGGTGGCGCGCGTGATGGAGAAGTCGCCGATGGAATCGCCCGAAGGCGTGCGTGACATCCAGCGCCTCGCCGTCCCGCTGCTGTTGAACCTTCCGCCGGACGCCTTCGCCACCGCGATCCAAGCGCTCGATCCCGCCGCGATCGACACCCGCCTCGCCCGCCTGCGAGCCGCGCTCGAGTCCGGCTCGCCGAAGGCGGAGTTCGACCTGCAATTCGACGCTCTCGGCATCGTCGCGCCCGCGCTCAAGCCGCTCGCCGGTTCGTTTTCCGTCGAGCAAACGCGCCCGCTATCCTCACCCGACGGCACCCTCCGCATCGTGCTCGCGCTCACTCACCAGGACGACCTCGGCGCGCACGCCTGCCAGGAGACGATGCGGAAAGTGGACGACTTCCGCCAGCGCGTGCTCGCCTCATGGGAGGGCGCAAAACCGCGCGTGCTCGTGACCGGCCGCACCGCCTACGTCGGCGAACTTTCGACGAAGATGCGCAGCGACGTGCTCTCGACGCTCGGCAGCTCCGTCGTGCTCGTCGCCGCCGTTTTCTGGATCGGCTTTCGGCGCGTGCGCCCGCTGCTCGCGATCGTCCACGCGCTGCTGCTCTGCTGCGTGGTGTCCGTCGCGTTCGGCGCCTTGGTCTTCCGCGAGCTGAACATGATCACCATCGGCCTCTGCGCGATCCTCGTCGGCCTCGGCGTCGATTTCGGCATGGTCCTCTACGGCATCTACATGGTCGAACGCGACCGCGGCCACTCGCACGAGGAAGCCATCGCCGCCGCGCTGCGCCACCACGGCAGCGGCATCGTCTTCGGCGCGCTCACCACCGCCGCGGCGTTCCTCTGCCTGCTGTTCAGCGGATGCAGCGGCTTCATCCAGCTCGGCGTGCTCATCGCCTTCGGCATCCTCGCCGCCGCGGCGCTGATGATGACGGTCTTCTTCGTCTTCCTCGGCGCGAACCACCACCAGCGTCCCGCGGACACGCTGCGCCTCACCGGCGCGAAGTTCGTGCAGCACGTCTTCGATCACCCGCGCCGCCGCGCGCTCGCCGGCGGGCTCGTGCTCGGCATCCTCGCGTTGCTCGGATTCGGGCCGTTCGGTCGGGTCGAATTCGACGCCGACCCGAAAACCCTCGAGCCGCGCCACAGCAGCGCCGGCTCAGCGCTACGCGAAATCCAGCGCCGGATGCCCACTGCCGGCGAACCGATCCTCGCCGTCGTCAGCGCACCCGATGCGGAGTCC
Organism: Verrucomicrobiota bacterium; assembly: GCA_009885995.1. Lineage (GTDB taxonomy): Bacteria > Verrucomicrobiota > Verrucomicrobiia > Chthoniobacterales > Chthoniobacteraceae > VFJQ01. The sequence continues at coordinate 71,280 of VFJQ01000007.1, read as the reverse complement.
TTCCACGCGGCGTGGGAAAAGGCGCAGGCGCACTGGGCCGCGCTCGTGCGGTCGGGAAGCTTGAAGAGCGCAAACTCGCCCGCCGCCTTCGCGATCTCGTCGAGCCGCGTGGAAACGAACCGCGCCGCGCTCGCGCAACTCGACCTCGCCGCGGCCTGCACCGCGCTCGAGACAGTCGCCGGGCGCGAAGGCTTCAGCCCCGATGCGATGCAGCCCGCGCTCACGATGCTCGATTCGCTGCGCGCCGCGCCGCAGCTCGATCCCCGGCAAACGCTGCCACCGTCGTCCCCGTGGTGGTTCGTCCTCGACCGCTTCCTCGCGCAGAGCAGCCCACACCTCGGCGTCGCCTACCTCACACCGACGCAGCCCGTGCGAACCGCCGGTCCGCCCCGCGGCCTCGCGCCACCCGGCATAGAGGTTCACTTCTCAGGCTGGGCCTACACGCTGGCCGAGCTGGTCCCGTGGGCGAAGACGAAGCTCATCCAGCTCACCGCCGCAATGATCGGATTCAACGTGCTCGTCCTGGCGTTCTGCTTCCGCCGCGCCTCATCGCTCGCCATCCTCGTGGCCGGCCTCGTGCTCAGCATCGGCGCGCTGCTTGCGACGCTGAAGTTCGCCAGCATCCCGCTCAACCTCTTCAACGTCCTCGCCTTCCCGCTCGTGCTCGGCGTCGGCGTGGACTACGGCATCTACCTCGTCGTCGCGATGCGCGCGGCCTCGCCGCAGGCCGAGCTGAGCACGATCTTCAAGCCCGTGCTGCTCAGCGGACTGACGACGGTCGTGGGTTTCGGCTCGCTCGCCACCGCACAGAATCCCGCCCTGCGCAGCCTCGGCACCGTCTGCGCGCTCGGCGTCGGCTGGTGCCTGGTCACCACATTTTTCTTCGTCCTCCCGCTCGCCGTGTGGCGAGATCGGCGCTGATGCAGCCCGCCCTCTACAACCTCACGGCCTTCAAGCTCGCGCGCCTCGCCGCGCGCTGGCTGCCGCAGATGTGCGCGCGGCGCCTCGCGGCGATGATCGCGTTGCGCGTTTACGATCGCCGCCCGGAAGCGAGCGCGGCGCTGCGCGAAAATCTCGCCGCGCTCACCGGCTGCGGCGGTGCCGAACTCGACGCGCTCTGCCGCGCGAACGTCGTGAACTTCGCCGGGATGCTGAGCGACTACTTCCGCTGCGCCGCCGGCCACGACAGCGAAGCGCTGCTCGGCGAGTGGCGCGGTATCGAGCACCTCAAGGCCGCGCGCGAACGCGGGCACGGCGTCATCGTCGTCACCGCGCACCTCGGCCATTGGGAGCTGGGCGGACTGCTCCTCGCCCGGCAAGGGCTGCCGATCACCGTCATCACCCTCGAAGAGCCGGAGAGCGAGCTGACGCGCTGGCGCGATCTGCATCGCCAGCGGGCGGGGTTGAAAACGATCGCCGTCGGACCCGGTCATGCATTCAGCTTCGTCGAGATCGTCCAGACGCTGCGGCGCAACGAGATCGTCGCGATGCTCGTGGACCGGCCCTACGCCGGGACGGGGGTGCCCATCACGTTTTGCGACCGACCCACGGAGTTCTCCACCGCGCCGGCCTTGCTCTGGCAGCACACGAACGCCGCCGTGATTCCCGCGTTCGTCACCGGCGATCACGCGGGCCGATACACCGCCTTCGCCGAGCCACCGCTCGACTTCACCCGCAGCGCCGATGCGCCCCGCGACCTCGTCCGCAACACCCAACTCCTCGCGAGCCATTTTGAAAACATCATCCGCCAACGCCCCAACCAATGGTTCAACTTCGTGCCGATCTGGCCTTCTCCTGCTGCTCCTCCTGCCACGGCTGAGCCACGCCGCTGAGTTGAGCGCCGCGGACACCGCCGCGCTCATCACGCGCCTCCAGGAGCACCGCTCGAAGTTCCCATCACTCACCGCCGACTTCACCGAAGAGAAGACCACGCGCCTGCTGCAAAAACCGCTCGTGACCAGCGGCACGATCGCCTTCAGCGCGCCGAATCTTTTCCGCCGCGAGATCAAAGGCGCGAACCCGAGCCTCACCGTATGCGATGGCCGGCAGCTCTGGATTCACTACCCGAACTTCAACGAGGCCGAGCACTACACGCTCGGCCAGCACAGCTTCTTCGACGACTCGCTCGCCGCGCTCACCGCCGGGCTGAACTTCGAGAACATCGCCCGCTTCTACCGCTACGACGCCTTCCGAGAAGCGACCGGCTACCGGCTGCGGCTCCTCCCGAAGACCAGCGGTCTCAAGCGCATCCTGCGCGAACTCACCGTGTGGATCAGCGACGATTTCCTCATCGCGAAAACCGAGGCGACGCTGCCGAAGGACGACCACGTCGTGACGACCTACAAGAACCAGCGCTCGCAACCGGTGCCCGCGTCCGCGTTTCAGTTCCAGCCCGCCGCCGACGTGAAGGTGACGACGCCGCTCGGCAAGTAAGTCAGTTCGCCGCCACGCGCGCCTCGGGCGACTTGCGCTTGAGGAAGGGGTCGCTCTTCACGATCGCGAGCACGAGCGAGCTGAAGCGGTAGTCGGCTTGCTTCGTCGCGGCGACGACGCCGGTGAGAGCTTTCTTGTCGTAGCGCTCGAGGCCGCGGCCGAGGCCGTAGATCATCATTTTCTCCGCGAGGCCGTGGACGAATTTGTCGCCCTTCACGATACGCTTGAGATCCGCGGCGTTGCTGAACTGTGTGCCGTTTGGCAGCTCGCCCGACGCATCGACCGGGTTGCGACCATCCATCGTGCGGAAGGCGCCGATGGCGTCGAAATGCTCCAGCGCGAAACCGAGCGGATCGATCTTTGCGTGGCAGCCGGCGCAGTCGGGGCTGTCGCGGTGAAGCTCGAGCCGTTGTTTGATCGGGAGATTAGGATCGATGTGTTTCGCTTCGAGCGGCGGCACATTCGGTGGCGGCGGCGGCGGCGGCGTGCCGAGGATTTGCTCGAGAATCCATTTGCCGCGGATGACCGGCGAGGTGCGCGTGGGCTGCGACGTGGCGAGCAGCACGCTGCCCATCGTGAGCACGCCGCCGCGCGGCGAATCGGCGGCGAGTTCCACGCGGCGGAAGTCGTTCCCCTTCACGCCGTCGATCCCGTAGTGCCGCGCCAGGCGTTCGTTGAGGAAGGTGAAGCGCGCATCGACCAGATCAAGCACGCTGCGGTCGTCATTCACGATGGCGTTGAGGAAGGCGAGCGTCTCGCGCTTCATGTCCTCACGCAGCTCGTAGGAGAATTTCGGGAACTTCTTCGGGTCCGGATCGATGTCGTAGATGTTGTGAAGCTGGAGCCACTGACCGCCGAAATTCTCCACCAGCGCCCGCGCGCGCCAGTCCTTGAGCATCCGCGCGACCTGCTTCTCGAGGTTGCCGTCCTTGAGCAGCGCGCCGCGCTCGGCGAGGTCGAACAGCTCCCAATCCGGCATCGACGACCACAGAAAATACGACAGGCGCGATGCGATCTCGAAGTCGCCGAGGTTGCGCACCTCGCCCGGCTTCACTGCCGCGGAATCGAGTTCCCAGCGGTAGAGGAAATGCGGCGAGCACAGCGCAGCCTGCACCGCGGCCTGCACGCCTTCGAGGAAGCTGCCGTCGTTCTTCAGCGAGAGATCGACGAACTTCACGAGCCGCGCGACTTCCTCGCCCGACACGCTGCGCCGATACGCGCGCTTCGCGAAGCGCGCGATGATCTCGTGCGCGACCTTCTGCTCCTCGCCGGGCGCGGGCATCCGTGTGATGAGGCGCTTGTGGCTCTCGGGCAGGTCGGGCGCGGCGTTGTTGATCGGCCCGACGATTTCGACCGCATGGACGATGAGGTTGCGGTCCTCGTTCTTCGTCGGGTCGTAGTAGTCGTTCGTGAATTCGACGGTGATTGGCTGCTTGCCCGCCTCGACGCTCACGCGCACGTCGCGCACGTCCTCCTGGCCTTCCTTCGCCTTGATCTCGAAGAGCGCGATTTCCTTTCCGCCGAGCGTCAACCGCGCTTTCGGCAACTCGTTGCCGCCGCGATCGCCATGCGCGCGCAGGCGGATGAGATACTCATCCTTCACCAGGAACTGCCACTCGGCCCGCGCCTCGCCGCTGCTGCTGAAGCCGATCGCGTTCTGCTCCTTCGACGCGTTCTCGGGCAGCTTCCAGCGCCACGGCTCGATCATGCGCACCGTGGGCTCGGGCTTGCCGTCGAACGGTCCCTCGATCTCGACCGACTCGATGAACACGTTCCGATCGCCGCGCAGCTTCGGATCCTTGTTCGCGGTGTCGTGGTAGTTGTTGAGGAAGGCGACCGTCACCGACTGGCGGCCCGCATCGGCCTTCACGCGCGTCTCGAAGCTCTTCGATTTCTCCGTGTTCACGTCGAAGACCGCGACCTGCGTGCCGCCGAGTTTCACCGCGAGCTTCGGTGCGTCCGGGCCGGCGAGTTCGCCGTAGGCGCGCACGCGGAGTTTGTATTCGCCGCTGCGGATGAAGTCGGCGGGCGCGCTCGCTTCGCCTTCGCGGTAGAGGCCGAGCGCGTGGTTATCGAGAGGCCGAATCCATTCATTCACCGGGCCGAAAGTGTCGCCACGTATCTTCCGCTTCGGCGGCTTCGCCGGCTCGGCGACGATCGCCTTGCGCACGATCTCTTCGGCGGCGGCGAGATATTTTTCCATGAGCATCGGCGAGAGGGAGAGCACGTCGCCGATGTTGTTGAAGCCGTAGCCGACCTCGTCGGTGGGGAAGTCCTCGGGACTGTAATCCACGCCGAGCAGCTCGCGGATGGTGTGCCGGTATTCCTCGCGGTTGAGCCGGCGGATCGTCACGCGGCCCGGATTCGGCGGCTCGCTCGCGGCGAGCTTCTGGAGCTGGCCCTCGATCCACTCGACCACTTTCGTGCGCGCGGGGTCGGCCGGTTGCGGCTTCCTCTCCGGCGGCATCTCGCGATTGAGCAGCAGGTCCGCGGTCTTCTCCCACGCGTCGTGATCGGCGGCGAAATCCGGCTTCGCGAGCATCGGCGTCATGTCGAGGTCGCCCTTCTTTTTGTCCGCGTTGTGGCAGTCCGCGCAAAACTCCTTCAGCACCGGTTGGACCTCCTTCTCGTAGTCGATCGCGCGCGCGGGCAGCGCGGCGGCGACGGCGAGTAGGCAGGCAGTGAAAAATCTCATGCGGGAGGATACACCAGCAGCCCGCGGCTGCCTTAGCGGCTTTGGATGCGCTTCTCGGCGGCGGCGAGGTTCAGGCGCGCGGCGTCAAGGTCCGGCTTGAGTTCCAGCGCGCGGCGGAAGGCGAACATCGCGCGTCGATCGTCGCCCAGCCGGACCATCGCGGCGCCGAGATTGTTCCAGGTCTCGCCATCTGCGGGGAAGGCTTCGATCGCCGCGCGGTAGTGCATGATCGCGCGCCGGTAGTCGCCGGCCTTGGCGTTCAGGTAGCCGGCATTTGCGCGTGCGCGAAAGCTGCGCGGGTTCACCTCGGAGGCGTGCTCGAAGAGCGCGAGCCCGTCTTCCCAAAAGCCGATCTGCCGGATGGTGAGCGCACCGAAGACCACGAGCACCGCTGCGGCGCACACGCGCGCGGCGGGTAACGCGGCGAGCGTCCAGACGACGCCGACGAAGATGCCGAGCTGCGGCACGTAGGTGAAGCGGTCGGCGCTCGCTTCCGAGCCCGCCTGCACGAGCCCGATGACCGGCAGGAGCGTGCCGAGATACCATAGCCAGCCCCACAGCACCGCAGGCTCGCGCTTGCGAAGCCACCACACGAGCGCGGAAAATGCCACGACGATCGCCCAGCCTGCGAGGCCCACGGTCATCGTGATCTCCTGTGGATGCCGCACTTTCACCGCGAGCCCGAGGGGGGCAGACGAGTTGGCGGAGATAAAGCGCGTAGCTCGCACCGGAGTTGAGCACCCGCTCGCCGATCGTGAGCGCACCGGTCGGCGCGAGTCCGGCTTCGTGGCGGTGGGCGACGATCGTGATCGCCGTCGCGCCGGCTGCGAGCAGGACGAACGGAATCTTCTCCACGAGCACGCGCCGCCAGCCGAGCCGCGCAAGACGGCCGAGCGGCCACGCGTCGAGCAGCAGCAGCGTGAAGGGCAGCGTGACGAGCATCGGCTTCGCCATGAGCCCGGCGATGAACGCAATCAGCGTCGCGGCGTAATCGCGCCAGCTCCCGGTGCGGGCGAAGCGCGTGTGCGCGCACAGTGCGAGCAGCCAGAAGAACGTGCTGAGCACGTTCTTGCGCTCGGTCACCCATGCGACGGATTCGACATTGAGCGGATGCACCGCGAAGAGCGCCGCGACGGCGACGGCGGGCCATCGGCGGCCCGTGGCGCCTTCGAGCCAGCGCCACACGAGCACGGTGTTCGCGGCGTGGAGCAGGAGGTTCGTGAGGTGGAAAAGCCACGGTGCGAATCCGGCGAGCGCGGCCTCGGCGATGAAGGTCAGCCACGTGAGCGGGATCCACAGGCCAGCCTGAGTCTGCGTGAACGCGCCCGCGATGTCGCGCTGCACGACGATGGGATTTAGCAGCAGGTGATTCGGATCGTCGAGGTTCACGAAGTCGCACTGCAACACGCCCGAATAGACCGCCACGACGAGGCCCGCGAGAGCGAGGGCGATGAGCAGCGGCTGGCGGTCGGGTTTCACGCGGAGCGTTGTAGGCCGCTGCGGGTGCGACCTACAACCTTGCACCGCACGCTGACGCCACACACGCTCCGCGCCCCCGATGCGCTGGCTGTTTTACAAGTTCACCGTGAATCTCTGCCGCTGCGTGCTCGCGATCGCCGCGAGCCCGCGCGTGTATCGGCGTGATCGCGCGCAGGCCGCGGGCGCGTGGATGCTCGCGGCGAATCACATCAGCCACTTCGACCCGCCGCTGATCTCCGGACGGCTGTGGCGGAAGATCGACTGGATGGCGATGGCGGAGCTTTTCGCGAGCGGCTTCATGGGCACGTGGCTGACGTGGTGCGACACGTTTCCCTTCACTCGAGAGAAGGCGGACACGCGCACCGTGCGCACGACGCTGGCGCGGCTGAAGGCGGGGCACGTTGTGGGCGTCTATCCCGAGGGCGGCATCCGCGACGGCGCGGCATCGGTGCTCGCGGGCGCGCCACTGCGTGCGGGCATCGGGGCGCTCGCGCAGATTGGGAAGGTGCCGGTGGTGCCGTGCGTGATCCTCGGCAGCGACCGGCTCTACCGCGCTGGAAATTGGATGCCGCTGCGGCGCGTGCCGGTGTGGATCGGATTCGGTGAAGCGCTCGCGCCACCGGGAGAAAACGGCGCGCGCGCGGACTTCGAAAGGCGGCTCGGCGAGTCGCTGCGCACGCTGGCCGAGGAGATGCGCGCGCACTTCGCGCTGACCGACGACGACTTCCCGAAATCCCCGAAGGAGCGGATGCGCGGCGCATGAGCTTGCTCGCGGCGCTCAGCGATTGGGGGATGTGCACGATGATGGATCTCGTGCAGCGGCGACACCGGCTCACGCTGCAGGCGCCGCGCGATTTGCGGCTCTACATCGAGCAGCACGCGGCGATGTCGCGTGACGAGTATTTTCACGCGCCGCGCGCACAGCCGAACGACTACTCGCTGCTCGCGCACCAGCGCACGCGGCTGCGATGGCCGAGCCCGGTCGCGACGCAGTGGACGGACAACGATCATGCACACGTCGATTATTACCTCGGCCCCGACGGACCGGCGGCGCCGACGGTGATCATGCTGCACGCGCTGATGTCGGCGAGCGATCTGGGCTACCGGCGCTGGGCGGCGAAGTTCAACGCGCGCGGGTGGAACGCGTGCTTTCTCCACCTGCCCTACCACTACTCGCGCAAGCCTGCGTGGCGCTTGAATGGCGAACTCGCCATTACGCCCGACATGATCCGCACGGCCGAGGGGCTGCGCCAAGGGGTAAGCGAGGCGCGGCAGCTCATGGACCTGCTGCGCGGGCATGGCTGCCGCGAGTTTGCGCTGTGGGCGACGAGCTACGGCGGCTGGATCGGCGCGCTGCTGATGTCGGTCGAGCGCGGCTTTCGCTGGTCGGCGCTGATGGCGCCGATCGTGGATGTGGGGCATGCGATCTGGCACTCGCCCGCGGGCTCGGCGCTGAGGCGGGAGTTGAAGCGGGTGGGCATCGACGAAGCGCAGGTCGCGCCGCATTTTCGTCTGGTCTCGCCGATGCAAGGGGCGCCGCTGGATGCGAGCACGCGCGTGATTTTATGCGCGGGCGATCACGATCGCGTGGCGGAGGCGGAGGACATCGAGGCGCTGCACCGCACGTGGCCCGGCAGCGAATACTTCGCCGTCGATCAAGGCCACTTCGGCTACACGATGATGCGGGAGATGTGGCCGCGAGTGTTCGCGGGGAGCTAGTCCCAGAGCCGCGCGAGTGTCTTCTCGACGGCGGCGAAGAGGAAATCGATCTCCTCGTGCGTGGCGATGAGCGGGGGGGACATGGCGATGAGGTCGCGGATGCCGCGGACGATGACGCCTTCTTCGCGGGCGAGCTTCGCGGCTTTTCCGCCGAGCATGGTCGTGGGCGTGAGGGCGGCTTTGCCTTCGCGCGGGAGCAACTCGATGGCGCCGATGAGGCCGTGGCCGCGGACTTCACCGACGGCAGGATGGCTGGCGAAGGCGCGCAACTTCGCCTGAAAATACGGACCAAGGTCGTCGCGCGTGTGCTCGACGAGGCGGTCGCGCTCGATAACGTGGAGGTTCGCGAGCGCGGCGGCGCAAGTGGTCGGGTGGCCGCTGTAGGTGTAGCCGTGGGCGAGGTAGCCGCTGTGGATGAGCACGTCGGCGATTTCGTCGCTCACGATCGTCGCGCCGAGCGGGAGGTAGCCGCTGGTGAGGCCTTTGGCGACGTTGATGAAGTCGGGCTCAAGCGCCCACAACTCGCTGGCAAACCATTCGCCGAGACGACCAAAGGCGGTGATGACTTCGTCGGCGACGAAGAGGATGCCGTGCTGGCGGCAGAGCGCGCGGAGTTTTCCGAGGTAGCCCTCAGGTGGGACGATGACGCCGCCGGCGCCCTGGATGGGCTCGACGAAAAACGCGGCGATGGTGTCGGGGCCTTCGCGGTCGATGATGCGGGCGGTTTCCTCGATGCACCACTGGCCGTAGGCGACGGGGTCGCTCTCGCGGTGGGCGGCGTAGGCGTTTGGCGCGGGCGCGTGGATGAAGCCGGGAAGCGGAAGGTCGAACGGTTTGGTGCAGCCGGGCAAGCCCGTCATGCTCGTGGCAGCGAGGGTGACGCCGTGGTAGGCGAATTCGCGGGAGAGGATTTTCGTGCGCTGGGGTTGGCCGCGCAGTTTGTGGTAGGCGCGGATGAGCTTGAGCGCGGTCTCGTTGGCCTCGCTGCCGGAGTTGCTGAACATCACGTGGCCGAGGCCGCGCGGGGCGAGGGAGGCGAGTTTGTCGGCGAGGCGGATCGCGGGCTCTGTCGTGGTGTTGAAGAACGAGCAGTAATACGGGAGCCGCCGCATTTGTTCATGCACGGCGTCAGTGATCTCCGCGCAGGAGTAGCCGACATTCACGCACCAAAGGCCGGCGAGACCGTCGAAGAGCTTGCGGCCCTGCGCATCCCAGAGCCAGCAGCCTTCGCCACGGGTGATGATGTGCGTGCCCTGCGCGTGGAGTTCGTTGTGCGTGGTGAAGGGGTGGAGGTGGTGCCGCCGGTCGAGGTCTTCGAGGGTGTCGCGGAGCGCAGGGGAGATCACGGGCATGGTGCAAGACAAGCACATGGATCGCGGCGCGCGCAAGGCTGGGCGGGAGATTTGGTGGACCGGGAGGGACTTGAACCCTCAACAAAGCGATTAAGAGTCGCTTGCTCTACCAATTGAGCTACCGGTCCCCGGATCGAGCGGGCGCGCAGGTTAGTGAACGCTGCATCTGGCTCAAGCGGTTTTTTCTGCGCCCGAGCTTGAGCCTGCGGGAAAACCCTGCGACAGGGAGGTTCCCTGCGATTCACATGAGTCAACCGCGCGCCCTTCTCATCGCCGACAGTCCCGGACTAGCGCTCTTCGCCGGGAACGTGCTGGCAGGGGTCGGGCTCGAGGTGACCCACGTCCGGGATGCGGAGTCGGGGCTGGCACAGTTGCGCACGCCGCAGCCGGTGCTCGTCGCGCTCGACCTGCTGCTGCCGGGCATGAACGGCATCGAGTTCATCCGCAACTTGCGCGTCCAGCGCGCCGGTGCCACGCCGCCGGTGATCGTGCTGCCATTGATCGATGGCGAACTGGCCGCTGCGGCCACGGCCGCTGGCGCCGCGCGGGTGCTCATGCGCGATTCGGACCCGCTGCGCACGCTCGCTCTGCTGGCGCATACGCAGGCGCGCTTGACCGGCCAGCCCTCGCTGCCCGCGCCGCCACCACCATCGGCATGGGTGCCCTGCGCTCAGGAACATGTTTTTGCCCTGCACGATGCGCTGCACAGCCTCACACGGGATCCGAATGACATCCCGGCGCTCCGCACGCTCAACGCAGAATCCCACCGCCTTGCGGAGGTGCTCAGTTTCGCCGGAGAGCTGGGTCTCTCCGAACTCGCGACCGCGATGGAAGCGCTGCTGCTCGGCCTGCGCAGCATGGAGACGCAGATCACCCGACCCGCTCTCGTCGCCCTCGGCCAGACGCTCGATTTTCTCAGCACACGGCTGGAAAACCATGTCCCCGGCGAAATCCGTGCCGCCAGTGGCAGCCGGGTTCTGATCGTGGACGATGAAGCCAACGTTTGCCATCTGGTGTCCGCTGCGCTTGCGACCGCCGGTCTGAAGACTCACACCGCCGATTCCCCGAGCGCCTGCCTCACCGCGGCAGGGACAGGGCCGTTCGAATTGGTGATCCTCGATATCGGCCTGCCGGAGATGACCGGCTTCGACCTATGCACCCGCATCCGCAGCATCCCGGGACACGAACGGGTGCCGATCCTCTTTCTCACGGGCCTGAGCAGTTTCCAGAACCGGGCGAAATCCGTGCTGACCGGCGGCAACGACTTCATCCCCAAGCCTTTCGCGCCTCTTGAGTTGGTGTTGAAAGTCTTGCTGTGGATCCAGTTGAGCCGGGCGGGCAAGGTTTGAATGGACCAACGAAAACCATTGAAACAAGAGATGCGCGATGTTGTATAAAAGGGTTGAACCGTCGATTTACAAATTCGTGACAAAACTCCGCAGATTCCCCCTTGCGCTCCCACAAACCTCCGCTAAACACCACGCTATGAAGCTCTCCACCCCGAACTCCATTATTCTTGCTGCCTCGATTCTTGTCGCCGCCAGCAGCATTTCACTCTCCCAGACCACCGCCACGACTGACCCCGTGGGGTTTGTGACGATGAACGTCGCTGCTGGAACTGGAACCAACGCGGCACTGTCGTTCAATGCGCTCGGCCTCACGCAGACCGTCGAGTATCAAGGCAGCGCTGAAACCGCGGGCGGCACCTCGCTCATTGATAACGAAGCTCCGTCCGGATATGGCATCGTGGTTTCGGCGTCGGCGCCGTATTTCGTCGAGATTAGCTCGGGTGCGGCAGCAGGAACGACCTACGATATCTTGAGCGTTGTGGGAATGCAGATCAACCTAGTGCAAAGCCTCGCGGGTTCCGTCGCAGCGGGAGACACCTTCAAGATTCGGAAGCACTGGACACTCGGCACCATTTTTGGCCCGACCAACTCGGCCGGCCTCACCGGCGGAACCTTGACTACGGCTGACTCGATCTCCATCTACACCGGTGCCGGCTACAACATCTATTATTACAAGACGTCGGGCCTCGGCGGCACGGGCTGGCGCTCCACGGCGAGCACGTCAGTTGATGAACAGCACAGACCCATCTATCCCGATGACGGTTTCGTCATCTCCCGCAAGGCTGCCACAGTTGTTCCGGTGGTTTTGGCGGGGGCCGTGAAGACCGGCCAGAGTTCGTATCCGATTTCTACCGGCCTGAACATCGTGACCAACCCGTATGCGGCGCCGATGACGCTTGCGACTTCCGGAATTTACACCGGAAATTCTTCCACGGGTCTTCTCGGCGGCACTCTTACGACGGCCGATCAGTTGCTTCTGTGGAACGGCATCGGATACAACACTTACTACTATAAGACCTCCGGCTTGGGCGGGACTGGCTGGAGGAGCACCGCGAGCACTTCGGTTGACGAAAGCGCCGCTTCGATTCCCGTCGGCTCCGCCGTTCTCGTGGTGCGAAAGAATGCGGCGTTCAATTGGGTCATTCCCCAGCACCCGACTACCCTTTAATCTAAACTCTTAACCTCCCAGAAACCTGTGAATCGAAAGATTGCTCTTCTCGGCTGCGCCCTGGCATGCGCCGCTCCACTCAAGGCAGCCACCATCACTTGGGGCGCTCAGATTGACGTCGGATTCGCCCTCTCGGAAGGCGTGATGCTGGAGGACAACAGCTTGGTTCAGATCGGCGTTTTCGACGTGCCCTTGGCGACGGTCGAGGCGAACTCCAACGACTTGTTCTATCTCACGCAGCACTTCCAGACACTTAGCACCACCCGGATCGGAAACGCTGCCGTTTCAGGAGCGGACGGTTACACGGGCAATGTCTTTGACATTGATACACGGGCCAGCCAAAATGCGCTCGGAAATCAATTGCTTTACGTTTGGGCTTTCAAATCCACCCTTAATACCGCCAACCCTCAAAATAGCAGAGACACGGCGACCCATTTCGCCCTGATGACCCTTAATACCAGCGCATGGCGTTTGCCTACCGATCCGGACCCAGGGGCGCCGGGCAGTTTGATCATGGATATCAATCAGTTAGGGGCTACGCCGCAAGTGGCTCCAGCATACTTGATCAAAGGTATCTTCCCGACCACTGCGACTGGCGACGGCGGAAACACGCACTTCGGCTTGGTCGCCATTCCGGAGCCCTCCACCGGACTGATGCTTAGTTTCGGCCTGCTGGCACTGGCTCGCCGTCGTCGATAGTCTCCGAGGACACCCATCTTTCGTGAAAGGCAAGCCGCCCGGCTTGCCTTTCGCATTTCGGGCCCTAGCTTCCGCGCCATGCCGCAGTTTCGCTACGTCGCCAAAGGCTCGGATGGGAAGCTGCTCGATGGCGTGATCACGTGCAACGACCGGGCGGCGGCGATCCGGCAGGTTGAAAAGGAGAAAGGTTTTCCGATCAAGATCGAACCGATCAGCACCGCGGCGGAGAGCAAGCCGGGCAAGAAGGAGGAAACGTCCCCGGCAGTCGATCGGCGCCCGGCGGCCGCCGGGACCGTGCAGAAGCTCTCCCACGGCCAGCTCCACCTTTTCACCGAGCAACTCGGCCACTTGCTCACCTCCGGGATGACGCTCGATGAAGCGCTCGGCGTCCTCGTGAAACGCATGAAGCACCCAAAGCTCCACGGCATTTCCCGCGCGCTGCACCAGGCGCTCGTCGATGGCCGCAGCCTCTCGCAGGCGCTGCGGGAGTATCCAAAAATCTTCACGCCACTCTACGTGAACATGATCGCGGCGGGCGAAGCGTCCGGCGCGCTCGCAGAGATCATGCGCCGGCTGGTGACCTACCTCGCCGATGTGAAATCGCTGCGCGACCGTGTGCAGCAGGCCCTCGTCTATCCCGCCATTCTCGTCTTCGCGGGCTCGATCCTCATCGGCGTTTTCATGGTCGTCGTCGTGCCGCAGCTCACGGGCTTTTTCGTCAAGACCGGCCAGGAACTGCCGAAGGCCACGAAAATCCTCCTCGGTGTGAACCACGCCATCACCCACTACTGGTGGGCGGGAATCCTCGTCGTGATCGGAGCGCGCGCGCTGTTCCAGGTCGGCACTCGCTCCCGCGAAGGCCGCCGCGCTTGGGACGCCTTTGTATGGAAGGTCCCGCTGATCAGCATCCTGCTCCGCTACCGGTATTACGCGCAGTTTGCCCGCACGCTCGCCACGCTGATGGACAATGGCGTCACGCTGCTCCGCGCTCTCGAGTTGCTCGAGGAAAGCTCCGGCAACGAGTTCATCCGGCAAAAGATGATCGCCATCCGCGCCGCAGTCATGGATGGCGCCACGCTCTCGGCGGCCGCGGATGAACACAAAATCTTCCCTGAACTCTACGTGGACATGATGGCGGTCGGCGAACAAGCCGGCCGCTTCGGTGCCACGATGCACAGCGTCGCCGACATCTACGAACGCGAACTCGACAAGCAGGTGAGAATCGTCTCGACGCTCATCCAGCCGCTCATCCTGCTCGGCATGGCGGCGATCGTCGGCCTCGTCGTTTATGCGATTCTCAGCGCCGTCTTCGGCATGACGACTGGCCTGCGCAGCCGCATCCACTGATGCGTGATTCCGCGGTTCGTCGCCGCGTTTTCACTTGCGAATCGCCCCGGTCCAGCCACTTCACTCGCCGCCGCATGTCCTTCTCGCGCACCCTCATCGTCCGCCTCCTCTTCGCGATCCTCTTCGCGACGCCGTGGGTCCGCGGGCAGGAGTTGAAGGTGCAGCCCACACCGTTCACGACGTGGCTGGATTTCCGCGCACTCACGGATGCCTCCGCTCGGAAGGCCGGCCTGCCGATCTGGGTCGAATCCGTGCAACGCGTCAGTGGAGTGAGCGGGAACTCGATCTACCGCATTCGCTTCCGCCACCTCGCCGGCTTGGGCGACGATCTCCAGCTCCGCTTGTTCTTCCACGATCTCCCCAACGCCGGGCCGAGCATCACCGGCTGGACGGAGACCGGCTCGCAACCCTTCGTGGCGGGTCCGCTGGGCCAGGGCTTGGGCGTGGAAACCTCGGAGACACTCGTCGTCCCCGCAGGTGCTCTCGACTACCTCGACGTGGACGTGCCGGGCGACGGGAAAACGGTGCGCGGAGCGTTCATCACGGCGCTCCGGCGCGAGTCCGTCTGGCACGCACTCGATTTCGCCGCACCCGAAAACCTAGTGGATCCGTTCGGCGCGCCCGGCCGGACTGCGACCTCGGAAGACGACAAGCTTCTCTACGGCCGCGTTCGCGCCACGCTCGACGCCGAGCCGCTCACGCTCGATCCCGCACGGGGCACCGACGCCGCCTACGAATTCTCGCTCGACACGCCGCCGCTGCTCGCCGCGGTGACCTTTGAAATCCTCGGCGCCAGCCCGACCGCACTGCCACAAGCATTCATCAATGGCCAGCCGCTCGGCACCGCGAGCATCACCTTCCCCGATCTCGCCGACCCGGGCTTCCGCGGAGCGTCGCACCCGCTCGAGAAGGGTCTGCGCTTCCGCTACACGGGCTGGCTGCGCGCGCAGGTCATCGTGCCCGGCCCGATGCTGGTCGGCGGGTTGAACAACATCGTTTTGCGCGTTGCCGAAGACACCAACCCCATCGTCATTCGTGCTGTCGAGATCGAACTAAAGCATCCCTCCGCTGTCTTCGACTACGACTTCAAACCCTGATCACCCTATGAAACTCCGCACCACTCTCCGCGCCGCCTTCACCCTGATGGAAATCATGCTGGTCGTCGCGATCATCGCGCTCCTCGCCGGTCTGCTCGTCTATAACCAGATGGATGTCCTCGACCAGGGCAGCGAAGTCGCCGCCCGCGCGAACATGAACACCATCAAGATGAACCTCGTGACCTACCGGATGAACGCGGGCCACTTCCCGTCCGGAGAGCAGGGGCTCAAGGCGCTCGTGAGTCGCCCGGAATCCGAGCCGCGCCCGCTCAACTGGAAGAAGGTGCTTCCGGAAGTGCCGCGCGACCCGTGGGGACACGAGTTCCAATTCGCGAACCCGGGCCGCAAAAACCCCGACGGTTTCGACCTCTTCTCGACCGGCAGGGACGGCAAGCCGAACACCGAAGACGACATTTACCCCTGACGCGCCGCGTCAGAGCACCGTCCCGCGCAGGATCAGCACCGCTGCGCTGAAGTAGATCAGCAACCCGGTCACATCGACGAGCGTCGCCACAAAGGGCGCGCTGGAAGTCGCCGGGTCGATGCCGAGGCGGCGCAGGATGAGCGGGAGCATCGAACCGCAGAGCGATCCCCACAGCACGACGGACGCGATCGTCACGCCGAGCGTCGCACCGATCAGCGTCGCGTGCGCGCCGTAAGTCTGCGGCGCGAAGTGACCGGACACTACCACGCGGACCAGGCCGAGCACCCCGAGGATGGCCCCGAGGATCAAGCCGGACGCGATCTCGCGCCGCAGCACACGCCACCAGTCGGCCAGCGTCACTTCGCCGAGCGCCATCGCACGGATGACGAGCGTGGAGGCTTGCGAGCCCGAATTGCCCCCGCTGGAGATGATCAGCGGAATGAACAGCGCCAGCACCACCGCGCGCTGAAGCTCGTGCTCGAAATAACCGATCACCGACGCCGTCAGCATCTCGCCGATGAACAGCACCACCAGCCACGGCGCGCGTTTCTTGATCAGTTCAGCGAGCGGCGCATCCATGTAGGGCTCGTCCAGCGCCGCGGTGCCGCCGAGTTTCTGGATGTCCTCGGTCGCCTCCTCTTCCTGCACGTCGAGCATGTCATCGACCGTCACGATGGCGAGCAGTTTACCCTCGCTGTCCACGACCGGCAGCGTGTTGCGATCGTATTTCTTGAAAAGCTCGAGCGCATCGCTCGCCGGGTCCGTCGCGTGCAGCGCGACGAAAGACGAGTCGTGAATATCATCCACGATCGTGTCGAGCGGCCGCAGCAGGAACTCCCGGATGCGCACGTCGTCGATGAGATGACCCTGCGCATCGGTCACGTAGATCACGTTCAGCGTCTCCGAGTCGCGGCCGTGTTCGCGGATGAAATCGAGCACCTGCCGGATCGTCCACTGCTGGCCGACCTTGATGAAGTCCGGCGTCATCAAACGCCCGACCGAACCGTCCGGATAATTCAGCAGCGACTGCGCGAGCCGCTTCTCCTCCGGCGTGAGGAGTTGGAGCAACTGCGCCACCGCAGCCCCGGGCAACTCTTCGAGCAGCGCCGTGCGATCGTCCGGCGACATTTCGTTGAGGATGCGTGCCGAATCCACTGTCCCCATCCCCTTCAACAACGCCTCCTGCGCGTCCGACTCGAGATACTCGAACACCTCCGCCGCCTGCGCGTGCGGCAGCAGGCGGAAGACCACCGCGCGGTCCTGCTCCGATACGTCGTTGATGATCTCCGCCACATCCGCCGGCGTGAAATCCACGAGCACTTCCCGGAGCGCGGAGAAGTTCCGCGCTTCGATGAGCGATTGGATTTCGGGGCCGAGCAAGTGTCCGATCATGCGCGGGCGGTTGTGGGTGCGAGCAGCGCCAGCGTCCACGAAAATTTTCCCGCGCGCGCCACTCGACACGCGTCGGGGCACACTCAAAACTCCGCCTCGTGAGCTACACCGTGTTCGCCCGCAAATATCGGCCTCAGACCTTCGACGAAATCGTCGGGCAGGACCACATCGTGCGCACGCTCAAGAACGCCATCGCGCAGCAGCGGCTCGCACACGCCTACATCCTCGTCGGCCCGCGCGGCACCGGAAAGACCTCGACCGCGCGCATCCTCGCCAAGGCGCTCAACTGCACCGATGGCCCGAAGGCCGACTTCGATCCCAAAGATCCGCCGTGCGTCGAAATCGCCGACGGGCGATCGATGAACGTGCTCGAGTTCGACGCCGCCTCGAACACCGGCGTGGACAAGGTCCGCGACATCATCATCGACAACGTCAAATACGCCCCAGTCGGGGGGAAGTATAAGGTCTATGTCGTGGACGAGGTCCACATGCTCTCGACCTCGTCGTTCAACGCGCTGCTCAAGACGCTCGAGGAGCCGCCGTCGCACGTCGTCTTCGTCTTCGCGACGACCGATGTGCAGAAGGTGCCGACGACGATCCTGTCGCGTTGCCAGCGCTTCGATCTCAAGCGCATCCCGACCGCGCTCATCCGCGATCACCTCCTCTACATCGCGGGGAAAGAGAAACTCGACCTCGCGTCCGCTGCCGCCGAGGCCATCGCGCGCGGCGCCGAAGGCGGAATGCGCGACGCCGAGTCGATGCTCGATCAGCTCGTCGCCTTCTGCGGCGACAAGATCGAAGAGCCCGATGTGCTGCGCGTGTTCGGCTTCACTTCGCTCCAGACCGTCGCGCAGCTCTGCGAACACCTGCTGTCCGCCGACGCATCCGGCGCGCTGCGTGTGGTGCATGAGGAAGCCGAAGCCGGGCGCGATCTCACGCGCCTGCTCGGCGATCTCATCTCGCATCTTCGCGCCTTGCTCGTGTCGAAGGCCGACGCCGATTCGCTGCGCGACGAACTGAGTGCCGAGACACTCGCGACCGTGCAGGCGCAAGCGGAGCGCATCGACATGGCGCGCTTGCTGGAACTGATCGAGCGCTGCGCCGAGGCCGAGCAGAGGATGAAGTGGGCGCCGAACAAGAAGATGCACCTCGAGATCGCCGTCATCCGCGCGATCCAGACGCTCGGCGCCGCCACGCTCGGCGAAGTGCTCGACACGCTCGCCGCGATGCGCTGCGGCGCGCCATTGCCTGCGACGCCTGCACTGGCACCGGCCAAGCCCGCACCCGCGAAGCCGCCACAGCCTCAGCCCAGCGCGCCACCGCCACGTGCCGTCGAAGCACCTCGTGTCGAGACGCCGCCGGTCGTGGAGGCCAAAGCGCCACCTACGCCCGTCGTGCGCGAGACACCGGCCGCGCCCGTCGATCCCGCAGCGATCTGGCCCGCCATGATCCAGCGTGTGCGAAAGGAGCGCCCGCTCCTCGCGAGCAACATCGAGCGCACCGTGCTGCTCGAAGTGAAAGGCGACATCGCCCTCGTCGGGATCGATGCAAACGACGGGCTGTCGCTCGACCTGCTCGACGCGCCGAACAACCGCAAGTTCCTCGACGCGCTGCTCGCCGACATCGCTGGCCAGGCGTTGAGCGTGAAGTTTTCCAAGCGCGAAGGACTCGTCGCCACGCCGCCGCCGCGCGAACCGGAGCCTGCGCCGGAGGCGCCGAAGGATCCGATGGACGAGTTCAAGAACGACCCGCTCATCCGCAAAGCTCTCGAAATTTTCAAAGCCGAAATCCAACCCGCCTAACCACGCCATGAACATTCAGAAGATGATGAAGCAAGCGCAGCAGATGCAGCAGCAGATGCTCGCCGCGCAGGAAAAACTCGCGGAGAAGACCGTCGAAGCGACCGCCGGTGGCGGCAAAGTCACCGTGGTCGCCAACGGCGCCGGCGACGTGCTCTCGATCAAGATCGCGAAGGAAGTCGTCGATCCGGAGGACGTGGAATTTCTCGAAGACCTCGTGCTCACCGCGGTGAAGAAAGCGATCGAGGACGGCAAGGCGATGTCGCAGGCCGAGATGAGCAAACTCATGCCGCCGGGCATGGGCGGGCTGGGCTTCTAGCTGTAGCCACGCCGCTCTGCGGTGTGGGCACCGGCGCGGCCCAGAGGGCCGCGGCTACAATAACTCTTCGATTTTCCGCTGCCGCTCACGCGCTGCGGCGTAGAGCTTCGCGTATTGCGCGCGTGGCTTCACGGGCGGGGCGAGCTTCGACGCGGACGGCAAATCGCCGAGTTGCTCGAGCGCATAGATCGCGGCACCACGAATCGATGCTTCCATTTCCTCGCTCGGGTAAAGCGGCTGGCCGAGCACGTCGGCGAGGCGCTGGAGCGCTTGAGCGCTGCGCAGGATGCCGCCGCTCACGATGAGCTTCGGCGTGGTCTTCTCCGTGGCGAAGATGAGCTCGGCGATGCGCGCGAGCCGCTGGTAAGTCGCCTCGGTGATCGCCTGCAAGAGGTCGAGCCCCGTCGTGTGATGCGTGATGCCGACGATCGCGCCTTGCTGATCCTCGTTCCATTTCGGCGCGCGCTCGGCGTTCCAAAACGGGAGCACGCTCAGGCCGGGCACGGGGCCGGGGCGGTGGGCGAGTTCGGCTTCGATCTCGTCGTCGCCGGGCACCTTGAGTTCGCGCAGGCACCACGCGCGGAGGTTGCCCGCATTGCTGATCGCGCCGCCGACGAGGTAGCGCCGCGCATCGACGCGGTAGCACGACACGCCGAACGGCGCGCGCGGCGCGCCGGTCTCGCGGATGACGCGCAGCGCGCCGCTGGTGCCGAAGTTGATCGCCGCGATGCCAGGGCGAGTGGCGCCGGAGCCGAGATTGCTCGCCGCGCCGTCGCCGATACCGGGGAACCACGGCACGTCGCGCAGCTCTGGGAATTGCTTCGCGAGCTGGCCCGCGACGGGAAGCGACGCATCGGTGAGCGGGCGCAGTTGCGTGGGCGTGAGCTTGCACGCCTTCAGCAACTCGGCGTCCCACGTCATCGTCGCGGGATTGAAAAGCCCTGTGCCGGTCGCCATGCCAAGCGCGCAATGGGCATCGCCGGTGAGCTTGAGCTGGAGCCACTCGGCGGGCGACATCCACTGCTTCACACGGTCCCAGAGCTTCGGTTGCGTGCGACGCAACCAAGTCAGCTTCGCTGGCCAGAACGACGCGCGGACCATGCAGCCGGTGCGGGCGTGGAGTTCCTTTTCGCCGAACTTCTCCCGCAGCGTCGCGGCATCCGCGCGGCATCGCGAGTCGGCCCACGTGAAGATGCGCGTGACGGGGTCGCCCTTCGCATTCACGCCGAGCAGGCTGTGCCAGAAGCTCGAGACGCCGATGCCCGCGATCGGCCGCGTGCGCAAAGCGGGATCGCTGCGATACACGCGCATCGTTTGGTCGAGACAATGCCGCACCGCACCGAGCAGCGCCGCGGGGTCCAGCTCCGCGCCGCCGTCGGGCGTGGTAATCAGTTTGTAAGTCTGCTGCGTGGTGGTCGGCAGGATGCGATTCGCGCGAGCATCGAAGAGCGCGGTGCGTGTGGACGAAGTGCCGAGGTCGAGGGCGAGGACGAGGTGGTCGGGCATCGGCGCGGAAGGGAATCGGATCGCAGCGATCGAGACGAGCAATTTGTCCAGCCAGCGAACGGGGAAACCAGAAATGTTCTGGCGACGCGCGGAGGCTTTGCCAAGATGCGCGCCCCTCCGTCTCTCAAACCAAATCCACAACCAACCCTCGCAAATCATGAGCAAATACGGCCTCAACATTCGTGAAAGTGGCGCGCTCGACTTCGTGTCCCTCGGCGCTCTCATCCACCGGCTCGACCCCGGCATCATCCCCTTCCGCAAAGCCTCGCACTGCGACATCCACGTCAGCGGCGGCGAGTTCAACTGCGCGGCGAACCTCGCCGATTGCTTCGGGCTCAAGACCGGCATCGCCAGCGCAATGGTCGATTACCCGATCGGCCACCTCATCGCCGAGCGCGTGCGCGCGATGGGCGTGAAGCCGTTCTACAAGAACTTCAAGCACGACGGCGTCCACGGTCCAAACATGGCGACCGTCTATAGCGACCGCGGCCAGGGCGTGCGCCCCCCGGTCGTCTTCTACAACCGCTGCAACGAGGCTGCCGGCCAGCTCAAGCCCGGCGATTTTAACTGGAGCGAAATCTTCTCCGGCGGCGTGCGCTGGTTCCACAGCGGCGGCATTTTCGCCGCGCTCTCGCCGACCACGGCGGAAGTGATCATCGAAGGCATGCAGGCCGCAAAAGCCGCCGGCGCGATCGTCTCCTTCGACCTGAACTACCGCGCGAAACTCTGGAACATCGTCGGTGGCCACGACCGCGCCGTCGAAGTCCTCGATCGCATCGTGAAGAACGTCGATGTGCTCGTTGGCAACGAGGAAGACCTCCAGCTCGGCCTCGGCATTCCCGGGCCGTCCGTCGAGGCGACGTCGAAAATGGATCCGGTCGCTTTCCTCAGCATGATGGACAACGTGATCGAGAAGCATCCGCAGGTGAAAGTCGTCGCCACCACGTTGCGCGAAGTCCACTCGACCAACCGCCACTCGTGGAGTGCCGTCGCCTGGATCAACGGGCACGTCTATCATGCCCCGACCGCCGAACTCGACGTCATCGACCGCATCGGCGGCGGCGACGGCTACGCCTCCGGCTTCTTCTACGGCCTGCTCGCGGGCGAAGAGCCGGCAGAAGCCGTGAAGCTCGGCTGGGCGCACGGCGCGCTGCTCACCACCTTCCCCGGCGACACGACCATGGCGACCGTGGACCAGGTCCGCGCGTTCGCGAAGGGCGGCTCCGCGCGCGTGCAGCGCTAAGCGGCAAGCGACATCACTCAAACGAAAGGGCGCGGAGAAATCCGCGCCCTTTTTGTTTGGCGATCCTAGCTCGCGAAGAGCTGGTCCATGCGCTCGGAGAGGAACTTCAAGCGCGCGGCGTCGCCGCCGGGGACTTCGGCGATGCCGTAGCCGGTGTAGCCGATGTCATCGAGCGACTGCATGACGGCGGGCCAGTTCACATCGCCTTCGCCGAGCTCGACGCCGAAGCCTTTGCGCAGGCCCTCGTCGTTCGCTTTCTTCCGGCTGAATTCCTTGATGTGCAGGTTGAGCATGCGCTTGCCGAGGAGGCGCGGCCAGTGCTCGGGCCAGCCGTTGACGACGCAGTTGCCGATGTCGAAATGCCAGCCGACCCACGGGGTGCCGATCTCATCGACGAAGCGCGCGGCTTCGACGGGGTTGAGGATGAATTGGTTCCAGACGTTCTCGATGGCGATGTGGCACTTGGCTTTCTCGGCGGCGTCGAGGCAGCGCTTGATGCCTTCGATCGAGCGGCTCCAGCACTCGGCGTAGTTCACTTTTTCGTTCACCACGCCGGGGACGAGAAGCACGCGCTTGCAGCCAATTTCGCCGCCCTGCGTGAGCGCGAGCTGGAGGCCACGCACGGTGCGCTCGCGGTTCGCTGGGTCGGGATCGCTGAGCGGGTATTTCCAGTGCGGCGTGCAGATGATGCCGGCGACTTCGACGCCGCTCGCGGCTTTGGCTTGCTGGAGGATTTCGACGCTGAGCGCGTCGTCGGGGAGGTTCAGCTCGATGCCCTCGAAGCCGGCGTCGCGGGCCATCTTGAACCGATCGGCGATCGTGGCGCCGGGCGGGCCTTTGATCATGCCGAGATTCACGGCTTTTTTGAGCGGGCGCTTTTTTGGCGCTTGGGCGAAGGCGGTGCCGGCGAGTGCGGCGGTGGCGGCGGTGAGGAAGTGGCGGCGGTTCATGGGTGCGGGGTTTGTTTTCAACGCAAAGGCGCGAAGGGCGCAGAGATTCGCAGAGGAAAATTCTTGGGAGCGAGCATCTTTTGCGCGCCTCTGCGTTCTCTGCGTCTCTGCGTTAAAATCAGACAAGGGGATAGCGGCCCGGGATGGCAACCTCGGGGACGCTCAACTTCATGTCCCAGCGCAGAGGTTCTTTCGGACGAAGGTCTTCCTTCGAGTTGACCAGTTCATCCCAAGTCACGGCCTTGCCCGTGTAAGCGGCGATGCGGCCCATGATGCCGACCATCGTCGAGTGCGCGAGTTTTTCGGCGAAGTTGAGCGGCGCGCCCTGACGGATCGAGGCGAAGAATTCGTCGTGCTCGACCTGATACATGTCGGGCGACGGGCCTTTGTAACGCCAATCGGTCTTGCCGGTGATCTGCTGGAGCTTGCGCGAGCCGATGATGTGACAGACGCCTTCGGTGCCGATGATGTGATCGGCCGTCTCGCTGAAGGTGCCGGACTGCTGGCGGCAGAAGATGTGGCCGCGGCGGCCTTCGGAGAACTCATACGTGACGCCAAAGTGATCGTAGATGTGACCGTATTGCTCCTCGACGCGCTGCTGGCGTCCGCCGACGGCGACGGCTTGCACCGGGTCGGCGTCGCCGAAGGCCCAACACATTTTGTCCACGGTGTGGATGGCTTGCTCGACGAGGTGATCGCCGCTGAGCCACGTGAAATACATCCAGTTGCGGAGCTGCCACTCGAGGTCGGTCCACTCGGGCTTGCGCTCTTTCACCCACGGCGTCGCGCCGAGGTAGGTGCCGTGGACGGACATGACTTTGCCGATCGCGCCCTTCTCGATCTGCTCGAAAGTCGCGCGTTCGCCGAGGCTGGAGCGCCAGCAGAAGCCCGACTGGCAGCCGAGGCCCTTCTCTTTGGAAAGCCGCGCAGCTTCCATGAAGCGGCGCGCGCCCGCGGGGTCGGTCGCGACGGGCTTCTCGCAGAAGGTGTGCTTGCCGGCGTTGACGACTTTTTGGAAAAACTCGGGCCGGAAGCCGGGAGGCGTGGTGAGCAGCACCACGTCGGCGTCGCTGGCGCAGACCTTGTCGATGGCGTCGAGGCCGATGAACTTCTGCGCGTTCTTCGTCTTCTCCGGGTGCTTGGCGGTGAGGTTCTTGAGGGCGTTGTCAGCTTGCTCCTCAGCGATGTCTGCGAGGTAGGCGAGTTCGCAGTTCGAGTCGGCGGTGAGCGCCTGGTTCGCCGCGCCGGAGCCGCGGCCGCCGCAGCCGACGAGGGCGATCTTGAGCTTCTTGCTGTTCGGTTCGCCGCGGACGATCGAGGGCAGCGAGCCGGCGAGGGCGGTGGCGCCGGCGAGGGTGGCGGAGCGTTGGAGAAAGGAACGACGGGTGGGCATACGGATTCGGAGGATGAGCGTTTAGGTTTAACTTAGTGCGTTTATTAACACCTGCGACGCCACCCTCGTAGGACGGAAGTGCGGTCTCGGCTAGAAATTTTCCGGCGGCTCAAGTCGGAACGCTGAAGCTAAATTGCGGCGAGCCCAACGTTTTGGGCGGAGCTGGATTTTGTGAGGCAACTTCGCATTCTCCCGCATCATGATCCGACCCTTCGTCCTCAGTCTCGCCCTCGCTCTCACATCGCTCGCCGGGGATTCGTGGCCGCAATTCCGCGGACCGCTGGGCGATGGCGTCACCGACGCGAAGGGGCTGCCGATGGAGTGGAGCGAGCAGAAGAATGTGAAGTGGAAGACGGAGATCGCGGGCGAGGGCTGGTCTTCGCCGCTCGTGGCGAATGGGCAGGTGTGGCTAACGACGGCGCTCGAGGAAGGGCGCTCGCTGCACGCGCTGTGCGTCGATCTCGCGAGCGGCCGCATCTTGCACGACGTCGAGGTCTTCAAGAACGAGACGCCGCCGGAGAAGCACAAGCGCAACAGCTACGCGTCGCCCACGGGGATCATCGACGGGGAGAATGTGTTCGTTCACTTCGGGCCGATGGGGACGGCGTGCCTCGATGCGAAGTCGGGTTCGGTGCGCTGGGAAAATCGCGAGCTGAAGTGGGATACGCAGAATGGGCCGGGCGGTTCGCTGGCGCTGTGGAAGGACCGGCTGATCCTGGCCTGCGACGGGCGCGATGCGCAGTATGAGGCGGTGCTGGATAAGGCGACCGGCAAGGTCCTGCGCAAGACACCGCGCAATACGCCGGAGTTGCTCGATCTGAAGGACGATATGCGGAAGGCCTACGGCACGCCGGTGGTGATGCAGATCGACGGGCGGGCGCAGAGTCTCACGACGGCGAGCAATCGGTTCTGGGCGACGGACCCGGAGTCGGGCCGTGAGCTTTGGCACGTGAAGTATCCGCGCGGCTTCTCGAATGTGCCGCTGCCGGTGAGCGATGGGCGCGTGATGGTGATCAGCTCGGGCTTCATGAAGCCGCTGCTCATGGGGCTGAAGGTCGGCGGGGCGAGCGGCGACGCGACGACTTCGCACGTGCTGTGGCAGCAGATCAAAGGCGCGCCGGACCAGTGCTCGCCGATCATCGTGAAGGATCGCGTGTATGCGACGACGAGCGGCGGCATCCTCTCGTGCCTGAACCTGCAAACCGGCGACGTGCTGTGGCAGGAGCGGATCGGGATGGACTTCGCAGCGTCGCCGATCCTCGCGGAGGGGCGTCTGTATTACTTCGCGGCGGCGGGGCCATGCACGGTGGTCGAGCCGGGGGATGTGTTTAAGAAGCTCGCGGAGAATACGCTCGACGCGGGCTGCATGGCGTCGCCGGCGGTGGTGGGGAAGGCGCTGATCGTGCGGACGAAGACGCACCTGTATCGGGTCGAGCAGTAGGCTGGTATTTTTCGGCCGGCGCGGTATTCGAGTCGGCCATGCAAACCCGCCGTCTCGGTCAGACCGATCTCCATCTTCCCATCCTTAGCTTCGGCGCGTCGTCGCTCGGGGCGGAGTTTCGCAGCGTGAAACTCGACGAAGCGCTCGCGAGCGTGCACGTGGCGCTGGAACTGGGGCTGAACTTCATCGACACGTCGCCCTTCTACGGTCGCGGCATGAGCGAGGTGCTGCTCGGCATCGCGCTGAAGGGTGTGCCGCGCGACAGCTACACGCTCTGCACGAAGCTGGGGCGCTATGATCTTCAGCACTTCGATTTTTCCGCGAAGCGGGTGCGCGAGAGCGTGGATGTGTCGCTGCACCGGCTCGGCTGCGGGCATCTGGATATCGTGCTGTGTCACGACATTGAGTTCGTGCCGATGCAGCAGATCGTGGATGAGACGATCCCCGCGCTGCGCGAGATGCAGAAGGCGGGAAAGGTGCGCTTCATCGGATTCAGCGGGTATCCGATGAAGGTGTTCCGCTTCATCTGCGACCAGACCGACGTGGACTGCGTGCTGAGCTACAATCAATACACGCTGCAAAACACGCGCTTCGCCGACGAGGCGGTGCCGTATCTCAAGACGAAGGGTGTGGGCGTGATGAATGCGGGGCCGTTCAGCGCGCGGCTGCTCACAAATGCGCCGTTGCCGCCGTGGCTGAAGGAGCCGGAGGAGGTGAAGGCGGCGGCGCGCCAGGCGGCGGAACTTTGCGCGAGCCGCGGCGTGGACATCGCGCAGCTCGCGTTGCAGTTCAGCCTCGCGAATGAAGACATCACGACCACCGTGTCGGGCTCGGCGAATCCGGACAACATCCGCAAGTGGGCGAAGTGGGCTGCGGAGCCGATCGATGAAACGCTGCTCGCCGAGGTGCTCGAGATTTTCCGGCCGGTGAAGAACCTCGGCCATCGCGAGGGGCTGCCCGAGAACAACTGATCCCGGCGGCGCGCAGGTGGACAAGCGGGGACGCCCCGCCTACGGTCCGCGCTCCTCGCCTCATGCTCACGACCCTCGGGCGCTCAGCACTTTCTTTTGCCAGCTACCTCGGCGAGGTGGCGCTGCTCATGCGGGATACGGTGGGTGCAATTCTTCTCGGCAAGATCCGGTGGCGGTTGGTGATGTTCCAGATCGCGGAGATGGGCTTCCGCTCGCAGCTCGTGGTTTCGGTGACGGGTGCATTCACCGGCGCAGTGTTCGCGGCGCAGACATATTTTCAGTTTCACAAGCTCGGGATGGACTCGGCGGTCGGTCCGGTGGTGTCGCTGTCGATGTTCCGTGAACTCGGCCCGGTGCTGACGGGGCTGATGGTCGCCGGCCGCGTGGGCGCTGCGATCGCCGCAGAGATCGGCACGATGAAGGTGACGGAGCAGATCGATGCGCTGCGCGCGCTGGGGGTGCAGCCGGTGGATTACCTCGTGGTGCCGCGGGCCACGGCCCTGATGATCTCGATGCCGCTGCTGGTCGTTGAATGCGTAGGATTCTCGCTCATCGCCGGATGGTTTGTCGCCACGCAGGTGCTCGGCGTGCAAGAGGCGTTCTTCCTCGAAAACATGAGGCGCTACACCGACGGCTACGATATCGCGTGGGCGCTCTCGAAGGGGTTCGTGTTCGGGGTCATCATCGTCTTCCTGAGCTGTTACGAGGGCCTGAATGCACGCGAAGGCGCAGTGGGCGTCGGCCGGGCGCCGACCGAGGCGGTGGTGCGCTGCTCGCTCTCGATCCTGATCTCGAATTTCTTCCTCTCCTTCGGCCTGAACATCATCTTCCCCACCGTGTAGTGAGCAGTTCGCCGGAGACTCCCGTGATCGAAGTGCAGGCGCTCAAGAAGCGGTTGGGAACGCAAGACGTGCTGCGCGGCGTGGACCTGCAAGTGCGCCGCGGCGAGACGTGCGTGGTGCTCGGGCGATCGGGTTGCGGAAAGAGCGTCCTGCTCAAGCACATCATCGCGCTGATGCGACCGACCAGCGGGCGCGTGTTGATCGAGGGCGAGGAGATCACCGGCCTTCCCGAGCGCCAACTGCTCGATGTGCGGCGGAAGGTGGGGATGCTTTTCCAAAGCGCGGCGCTCTTCGACTCGATGACGGTCGAGCAAAACCTCGCCTTTCCGCTCAAGGAGCAGGGCATCCGCGATCCCAAGGTGATCAAGGAGAGAGTGACGGAGGCGCTCGACATGGTGGACTTGCTCGGCGCCGAGTCGAAGATGCCGGAGAAGCTTTCCGGCGGGATGCGGAAGCGCGTCGGCTTGGCCCGCACCGTCGTGGGTCGGCCGCGGTGCATCCTTTATGACGAACCGACGACGGGGCTTGACCCTATCACGTCGGACTCGATCAACCGCCTCATCCGCCGCCTGCAAAAGCGGATCAGCGTGACCTCCGTCGTCGTGACGCACGACATGAAGACTGCGTTTCATTGTGGTGACTCGATCGTCTTCCTGCACGAAGGTCGCGTGTATTTCCAAGGCACTGTCGATCAACTGCGTGCCTCGACCGATCCGGTCATCACTGATTTCATCGAGGGCCGATCCGGTGACGCCGACTGAACCAAATCTATGAGCACTGAACGAAAAGGAGTCGAACTCTACGTCGGCACATTTCTAGCCGTCGGCTTGGCATTTATCGCCGCGATGCTCGTGCGCTTCGGCGGCGTGGCCAAGGGCTTCACAGACTTTTACTCCGTCACCGTCGAGTTCCCAAATGCAAGCGGCCTAGTGAAGGACGCACAAGTGCTCCTCGCGGGCGCGCGTATCGGCTACGTGGAAGACACCCCGGCGCTGCTCATGCGGGAGAACTTCGGCGTGAGCGTGAAGCTCAAGATTCGCGAGGACGTGCTGCTACCGCGCGACTCGAACATCGTGGTCGATCAATCGGGGCTCCTCGGCGATTGCTACATCGATGTGGTCCCGCCTGCGCAGTTCGACCGCGCAAACTTCATCAAGCCTAACGAGACGGTTCAGGGTGGCACCAAGCCCGGCCTCGGTGCGCTCCAGCAGCAGGGAACGGTGACTTTGACCAAGCTGACGGAGACGCTCGATGAGTTGAAGAAGCTTACGACGGACCTGAACAAGAACCTGCTGAACGATCAGAACCTCAAGACCCTCAGCGACACCTTCACCAACCTAAAGACGACGAGCGAGAATCTCAGCGCATCGACCAAGAAGCTCGACGTCATTCTGGACAAAGGCGACGGCGCCGTGGATGCCGCAAAGAAAACTTTCGAGTCTGCGGACAAGGCCGCTACAGACCTCCGGACTGCGATGACGGACTTCAAGAAAGTCGCTGAGAACGCAGGCAAGACGATGGATTCCGCGCGTTCATTCGTGGACACCGGGACGCGCGTTTTGAAAAAGGCGGAACATGGCGAAGGCGCGCTGGGCTTGTTACTCACCGACAAGGAAACCGCAGCCAATTTGAAGTCCTTCGCGGCGAACCTGAAGCGCTCCGGTCCCGTCTTTTACAAAGATCGCGAGACAGCAGCACCGACGCCAGCGCCGAAGCGCCGCTAGAGAAGCTGAAGGGGCGTGCCCTTGCGGGACACGCCCCTCCACTCGGGGAAACTGCGGGATCTTGGCAGGCGCCTAGTCGTCGAAATGGAATGACGCGTTGGTCGGGATGAGGTGCTCGATCGGCTTCTCCTTTTTCTGGAGCGCGCGGCGGAGTTTCATCAGGGCGATGTTCTGGAGTTGGCGGATTCGCTCGCGAGTCACGCCGAACTTCTTGCCAACCTCCTCGAGCGTCTTGGCCTTCCCTCCATCGAGCCCGAAGCGGGAGAAAATGATCTTCTTCTCGCGCTCATCGAGCACGCCAAGCAAATCACCGACTTCGTCGTGGAGGTTCTTGTCACGCAGGCGCTCAAACGGTGTGAGAGCTTCCGCATCGCCGACGATTTCGCCGAACTCAGTCGTGTCATCATCGCTGATGGGTGCATCAAGGGAGGCGGGGCGAATCGCGACCGTCTTCAATTGCGAAACTTTTGCCGCTGACAGCCCGACTTCCTCGGCCAATTCGTCGTCCGTCGGCTCGCGTCCGAGTTCTTCGCTCATCTGCATCGCCACACGACGCATCTTGGAGATTTTGTCCACGAGATGCACGGGGAGCCGGATCGTCTTGGACTGATTGGCCAGCGCACGCTTGATCGATTGCTTGATCCACCAAGCCGCGTAGGTCGAGAGCTTACCCCCCTTGGCCGGATCGAAACGCTCCACCGCCTTCATCAGGCCGATGTTGCCTTCGCTGATCAAATCGAGGAGCGGCAGGCCTAGGTTGGCGTAGTCGTGCGCGATCTTCACGACCAAGCGCAGGTTCGAGCGGATCATCAAGGCGCGAGCTTCCTGATCGCCTTTTTTGATTTTGGCGGCCAATTCAATCTCCTGCTCGGGAGTAAGGAGTGGAATCTGCCCGATTTCTCGCAGGTAGATTTTGATCCCCGAATCAGAGTCTTCGCCAGAACGATAGGTCATTTGTGTTTGTCTCCTGAAGAAACCAACGTCAGCGGTTGGTGTGCTTGTGTGTCTTGTGTCAAAGTTTTGATTTGGTTAGAAAAGAGGCTGCTTCGATATCTGCGTGTCTTGCCTTTGTAATGACAACGACCTAAATATCGGCAACTTTGTAGAAAGTTTTATCTGTCGGAGCTTTTATTTTATGCACTTCCTGAACGAACAAGTTAAATAAACAACTACCCGTTCAGACAGTCTAACTTATTATCCGTTCAAACCCCGAGTAAGTTGCGTCGGGCAAGTTCGCTTAAATACGGGCACTCTACGAGCGAGCCGGGTGTTTTTTTCTTAGCAACATTTTCCCGCGTAGAACTGAACTCATCCGGCAGCTAAAAAGAACGACGATCTTTTTAGCAAACCTCGTGTTCAGACTTCAAGCGCTCATTTTTGTCTGTCAGCGTTCGCTATTCATGCTGGCTCAAATCTTCTCTGCAGCGGTCGTCGGTGTCGATGCCTTCGAGGTCGAAATCGAGGTTAACGGTGGTCGTGGCGATCCGCTGATCGTCATCGTCGGCTTGCCCGATACCGCCGTGAAAGAAAGCAAGGATCGCGTCACCACCGCTATCGACAACAGCGGCTACCGCTGGGCTCGCGGACGCATGACGATCAATCTAGCGCCAGCCAACGTGAAGAAGGAAGGACCCAGCTTCGATCTACCCATCGCGCTGGGTTTGATCACAGTCGCGCTGGAGATCGCGCTGCCAAACGTGGGCGATTTCTGCTTTGTCGGCGAACTCGCTTTGACCGGTGCGGTGCGTCCGGTCGCCGGCGTGCTCCCCATCGCCATCGAGGCACGCAAGCAAGGTCGCCGCAAAGTCGTCGTGCCCGCAGCCAATGCACGCGAAGCAGCAATGGTCGAGGGGATCGAAGTCTACGGCGTGCGAAACCTGCGCGAAGCGTTCGAGTTTCTCACTGGCGAACGCGAACTTGCGCCCACGCGTGAAGACCTCGCGCAGTTTTTCGCCACACATCAGCAATACGACGTCGATTTCGCCGACGTTCGCGGACACGAACACGCCAAGCGCGCCGTTGAGATCGCAGTCGCCGGCGGTCATAACCTGATGCTGCTCGGCCCCCCGGGCTCCGGAAAATCCATGTTGGCGAAACGCATCCCGACGATCATTCCTCCAATGGCGCTCGAGGAAGCAATTGAGACCACAAAGATCCACAGCATCTGTGGGCTTCTGCTCGATCCAGCGCACTCGTTTGTCGCCACGCGCCCGTTCCGCGCGCCGCATCATACCATTTCCGACGCAGGCTTGCTCGGCGGCGGCACGAATCCAACGCCGGGCGAAGTCAGCGTCGCGCACAACGGCGTGCTCTTTCTCGACGAGTTGCCGGAGTTCAAACGCAGCACTCTCGAAGTGCTCCGGCAACCGCTTGAAGACGGCCGCGTCACCATCTCACGCGCCGCCGGCTCGATGATGTTCCCAGCGGATTTCATGTTCGTCGCCGCGATGAACCCGTGCCCCTGCGGCTTCTTCGGCGATCCAAAGCGTGAGTGCCGCTGCTCGCCACGGCAGGTCGAGCAATACCGCGCCCGCATCTCCGGCCCGCTCCTCGACCGCATCGACCTCCACCTGGAAGTTCCCGTCGTCGAGTTCCAGCAACTCGCCAGCCGCCAGCCCGGCGAGTGCTCCGCAGCGATCCGCGAGCGAATCCTCGCCGTCCGCGACGTGCAGCGCCGGCGTTTCGGTGAAAACACCCGCGTGCGCTGCAATGCGCGCATGACGCCGAAACAGCAGAAGATATTCTGCGACCTCGACTCCGCCGCCGAGGGCTTGCTGCGAATGGCCATGAGCGAACTACACCTCAGCGCCCGCGCCTACGATCGCATCCTCAAAGTCGCCCGCACCATCGCGGATCTCGACGGCAAGGAAGCGATCGCACCCGAGCACGTCGGCGAAGCCATCCAGTATCGCACTCTCGACCGCACCCTCTGGAGCTAGCCCAGCATCGCGCGCAACTTCTCGCGCAGCGCGTCCGGCTTGAACGGCTTTTGCAAAAAGCCCGCGAGCCCTTTGCCCGCGAAGCGATTGATCACGTCCTGCTCGTTAAATCCACTCATCAGCAATACCTTCAGCTCCGGCTTGATCCGGCGCAGTTCGGTGAATGTCTCCGCGCCATCCATCTGCGGCATCGTCAGGTCGAGCATCACCGCGACGATCTCGGAACATCGCGCGGTGAAAACTTCGATCGCATCACTGCCGTTGCTCACCACGACCGGTTCAAACCCACTCACTCTCAGCATCCGCGAGGCCACGCCGCGCACCGTCTCCTCATCGTCCACCACCAGCACGACCCCCGAACCACGCCAAGTCTCCAGCGCGCGCGTGTCAGCCGGCAGCGCCTCGGCAGGCGTGCCTGCGGACGGAAGCAGCAGCTTGAACGTCGAGCCGCGTCCCACTTCCGAATACACCTTCAGAGCGCCTTTGTGCCCGCGCACGATGCCGAGCACCGCGGCCAGGCCGAGGCCACGGCCCGTGAACTTCGTCGTGAAAAATGGATCGAAAATTCGCTTCTGCGTCTCCGCGTCCATGCCGCAGCCGTTATCGCTGACCTCGAGGAAAACGTAGTCGCCCTCGGGGAGCACCGGCGCGAGGTTCGTGCCCGCGAAGTAAGCAGCATCCGCGCGCATCACGCCGGTCGTGATCTCGATCACACCACTGCGTCCATCGAACGCATCGCTCGCATTGATCACGAGGTTCATCAGGATCTGCCGGAGTTGCGTCACGTCGGCGCTCACCGCGGGGAGGTTCGAGGCGAGGCGAAACTTGAGCGCCGCGTTCTTACCCACGGAGACCTGGAGCAACGGCGCCGCATCCTCCACGAGTTGGCTCAAATCGAGCGACTGCACCACGAAGCGGCCCTTACCCGAGTAAGCAAGCATCTGCTTGCACAGCTCCGCGGCCCGCTGCGAAGCCTGCTCGATCTGCGCGAGACATGACTGCGCCGGCGAGGTCGGCGCG
Organism: Verrucomicrobiota bacterium; assembly: GCA_009885995.1. GTDB lineage: Bacteria > Verrucomicrobiota > Verrucomicrobiia > Chthoniobacterales > Chthoniobacteraceae > VFJQ01. The sequence goes on along the minus strand of VFJQ01000007.1, from coordinate 37,979 downwards.
AGGTCCATGCGCGCGAGGCTCGCATTGCCCAGGATGCCCGTGAGCAGGTTGTTGAAATCGTGCGCGATCCCGCCGGCGAGCACGCCGAGACTCTCGAGCTTCTGCGCGTCCTGAAGCTTTTGATCGAGCTTCGCGCGCTCCTCCTGCGCCAGCCGGCGCGCCGTGACATCGAGCGTGGCGCCGAGCAGCCCGAGGATTTCTCCACTCGCCGCTCGTCGCACCGCACCGCGCGTCACGACCCAAAGTGTTTCGCCGCTCCCACGCACGATGCGGTATTCACATTCGACCTCCTCGCCCCGGACCAGCGCCTGTGCAAAAACCCGCCCGACCCGCTTGCGATCCTCGGGATGAATGCGCGCGTGATACGCCGCGTAAGTCCCCCCGTTCTCGTCCGGCGTGACGGCGAGGATCTCGCGCAGCTGATCGCTCCAGGTCAGCCGGTCCGAGCGCCGATCCCACTCCCAAGTGCCCACGACCGCAGCCTCCATCGCCAGCCGCAGCCGCTGCTCATTCTCCCTCAGCGCCTGCTCAGTCCGCCGCTGCCCGGTCATGTCCCGCTGTGTGCCCCAACTACCCACGAGCTTCCCGTCCTCCACGATGCCGATGATGTTGTTCAAAAAGACGCGTTCGACCCCTTGGCGATCGACCTCGTGCGACTCGGAATCGACCACGCGGAAGCGCGCACGCACATACTCGCGCAGGTGTGCGATGTTCGCCGAAGTGCTCCTCGGCATCAGCTCGCCGAGCCGCACACCCACCATCTCCGCAGCACGCTCACGCCCATACATCCGCGCGCACACATCGTTGCACTCAGCGATCACCGCGTGGGCGAGCAGATAATCAATCTGCGTCTCCTCGGGCAGCTCGAGCGGCATCGGCGGTTCGATCTCGAAGTGCCAGATGGCCTCCGTGCTCTGCTCGACAAAAGCCCGGTAACGCTGCTCGGCAGCCAGCCGCACTCGCACATCCTCGCGCAGTTCCGCCTGCGCCCGGCGCAACTCCTCCGTGCGCGTGGCGACCAGCCGCTCGATCTCCGCCGCACGCCGATGCCGCTGCCTCTGCCACGAAGCCAGCAGCGCCGTGAAGCAAAGCCCCGCCGCCAGGAATGCGTGCGGATAAATCGTCCGGCGCTCAGCCAGCCACGCGGCTGATGGTCGCGCGTGCAACTCCCACTGCCGGCCCGCGCACGATAGTGGCAGCACAGCGCTCAGCCCGCGCCCTGCACCCAGCGGCTCCGGCGGAGCCACCGCCTCGTAGTGGCCATTCACCAGACTGAACAAATGCGGCTCCGTCCCCGCCGGCGTGCGATCGAGCAAACGCAAATCGAGCGCCCTCGCCTCCGCTCCCGCAACCGTGTGCAGCGCCAGATCCCGCAAGCGGAAGACGCCGCGCACGACACCACGCAACTCCGCCCGCCGCTCCTCGGCGCTCGCCGGCTTCGCCCCCTTCTCAAAGACCGGCAGCAAGATAGCCAGGCCCTCCTCATCCGCCGGCGCCCCGTCGTGCAGCGGGATGCGCCGCGTCGCCGCGATCTCCCCCTCCTCGATTGCCCGCGCAATCGCACGCTGGTGCGGCCCGGAAAATTGATCCACACCGATCAGCGCCTGCGCACCTGCCGCAGGCTCCCGGTATAAGACTGGCAGATAATCTTTCCGCTCGGGCGCGGGCATCGCGCCACCCATCTCGTCGCGGATGAACCAAGCCGCGCCATCCGCGCCACGGTGCAATTCCTCGATCTGAGCCCGGCTCGATTGAGCGATGTGTTTGAGCCACTCAAGCGCTTCCAGACCCGGATGCCGCGCGAGCTGCGCCGAGGCAGCGCGCCGAAACTCCGCCTCCTTCACATCGGCCGACGCGTCGAGAAGATCGCGCATCGCGTAGAGGCTCTCCTCGTAGCTCCGCAGCGTCGTCCCGATCACCTGCACCCGACTCTCCGCCTGCCATCGAAACTCGCGCTCCGTCCGCTCGGCCTCCCACACCCGCACCAAGCCGAACGCCCCTCCCGTGAGCAAGACGCCGCCCATCACCGTCAACAGCAACGGCCAGTCGCGCCGACGCGGCGGCGGTGAACCATGAGCGAGGTCTTTCTGCGAGGAAGGGGGCATTCGTCCGCACCGCTAACCGTAAGCCCACCTGCGGGCAATGGACTTTGCTCCACTTCACTTTTGCCGCTTGCTGCGCGCCCCTATGCAGGCTTACTGCCCGCCTTCAAAATGATCGTCACGACAGCCGAACTATACAGAGTCGCTTACGGGAAGTTCGCGATCGGCGCCTACAACATCAACAACGCCGAACAGACGATGGGCCTCTTCCGCGGCTGCATCGACTCGCAGGCGCCCTTCATCATCCAGATCTCCAAGGGTGCCCGCAAATACACCGAGAAGCGGATGCTCGAAGCCATCATCCGCAGCGCCTCGGAGATTTTCCCCGATGCCATCTTCGCCGTGCATCTCGACCACGGCGACGAAGAGACGTGCTACGACTGCATCGACTCGGGCTTCTACAGCTCCGTCATGATCGACGCCTCGCACGATCCCTTCGATGAGAACATCGCCATCACCCGGCGCGTCGCTGACCGCGCCCACGCCAAGGGGATCTCTGTCGAAGCCGAACTCGGCATGCTCGGCGGCGTCGAGGAAGACATCGTCGTCGAGGAAGGCAACGAGTGCCTGACCGACCCCGATGAAGCCGTAGAATTCATCCAGCGGAGTGGCTGCGACGCGCTCGCCGCCGCCATCGGCACCAGCCACGGCGCTTACAAATTCAAAGGTGCACAGGGCCTGCACTTCGACGTGATCGAAAAGATCCGCGACAAAGTCAAAGCCGCCGGCCTCCCCCCCGTGCCGATCGTCATGCACGGCAGCAGCAGCGTGCCGAAGGAAGAAGTCGCCCGCATCAACGCCGCCGGCGGCACGCTCGACCCGAGCGCATGCGGCGTGAACGAAAACGAATACCTCCCCGCCGCGAAGCTCGGCGTCACCAAGGTCAACATCGACACCGACGGTCGCCTCGTCTGGACCCGCGTGCACCGCGAATACTTCCGCGACAAGCCCGGCGACTTCGACTTCCGCCCGCCCGGCAAAATCTTCCAGGACGAATACGCCAAGTTCATCGCCGGCCGAAACAAACTGCTCGGCAGCGCCGGCACCCTCGCAGAAATCCGCGTCACGCTCAAAAAATAGCCATCACACTTCACCATGAAAAAAACCCTCGCACTTCTCATCGCCTTCACCCTCGCCCCACTCTGCCAGGCTGAGCCGTCCGTCTCGATCGACGAGGCACTCAAGCTCGCCAAGAAATACCTGAAAGAGAACGGCCGCGACGGCGTCTTCATCCAGAGCCTCAGCCTCGATCCCACCTCGCTCGCCAAGAACCAATACGTCTGGGCCGCGATGTGGAATGCACCCGTGATGCTCGAAGACACCAAGCGCGAAACCGGCATCGAGATCTCGATGGACGGCAGCGTTGCCCGCTTCGTGGAAAAAGTCGGCTCCAGCAAGAGCAGCCCCGGCAGCGTGGGCGTCCCCGCCGAACGCGCCGAGCTCTCGAACCACCGCACCCGCAGCACGCGGCCGAGCATCCTCGACCTCAAGCACTAGCCCGCGCGCGTCCGCGCGATGGAGTTTCTCGCCCCGGCGAAGGTCAACCTCACCCTCCGCGTCGTCCGCCGGCGCGGCGACGGTTTCCACGAGATCGACTCGCTCATCACGCCGATCTCGATCTTCGACCGGCTAGAGATCGAGCCGCTCGATGAAGGCGGCATCGCCTTCACCTGCGACGACGCCACCGTCCCCGCAGGCGACACCAACCTCGTCGTCCGCGCCGCACGCCTCTTCTACACCGCGACAGGTCGCGACCCGCACCTCCGCATCCACCTCGAAAAGCGCATCCCTCACGGCGCCGGCCTCGGCGGTGGATCCAGCGACGCCGCCACCACGCTACTCGCGCTCGACCGACTTTTCCGCGCCCAACTCCCGCGCGAAACGCTCCTGCACCTCGCCGCCGAACTCGGTAGCGACGTGCCCTTCTTCATCCTCGGCCACCCCACCCGCGCACGCAGCCGCGGCGAACTGATCGAACCCGCCGACTTCCCTCACCGCCTCCCGCTGCTCCTCATCAAACCGCCCTTCGCCGTCCCGACCCCGTGGGCCTACCAGCGCTGGCGCGACTCGCGCGAACTTCCCGGCATTCCCTACGCCGTGCAGCCACAGCCGTGGGGCGAACTCATCAACGACCTCGAACGCCCCGTCTTCGAAAAGCACCTCCTGCTCGCCGAGCTAAAGCGCTGGCTCCTCCGCCAACCCGAGTGCAGCGGCGCGCTCATGAGCGGCAGCGGCAGCACCGTCTTCGCCGTGCTTCAAGACAAAGCCAGCGCCCTCCCGCTTAGCGAGCGAGTCGCGACAGAGTTCGGCCCGACGATGTGGTGTCAGTTCGCCGAAACGCTCACGAGCACCGCCGGTTGACCTACCGCTGGTAGATCGGCAGGAAGTGGTTCTTCACCGCGAGGCTCATCACGGCCATCGCTGTCGCATACACTTTTCCGCCCCCACGCTCCTCGCCACCGAGACCTTCCCACCAGCCTTCGCGCGATTGCAGCGGCAGCAGCACGTCGCTCACGACACGCTCCCCCTCGGTCGCAAACTTCCCGCCACGCTGATACATGCTCTGCGCGTAATAATACGTCGTGTAAAAAAACCAGCGCTCACCCGGCCGGATCCCGTCGCGCAGCAACCGCTCACTCGTGCCTTTCACCTCCTCGCTGTCGTAATCGCCACACACCAGCAGCGCGAGCAACCCTTCGGCGGTCGTGGAAAGTTCGCGCCCTCGACCTTGATAGCCAAAGCCCCCGGACGCCGGCCCACCCCGCTTCGCATCGCGCCCCGGCTCATAGCTGCGCTTGATGTAGCGCACCGCTTCATCCACCGCCTCCTTCGGCACGTTGAAGCCCGCATTGCGCGCCGCGCGCAACGCCATCGTCTGCCACACCGTCACCGACATATCGCTGTCGCCCGCGTCTGGCGAGTAGCGCCAGCCGCCGCGATTATTGTCGTTCTTCGGCACCTTTTGCGCGCGCAGGATGAGGTCGATCGCCTTGTGACACTTGTCGCGCAGCGCCGTGTCCTGCTTCGTCTCCGCACCCATGCCGAGCATCTCAGCGAGCATCAGCGTGGTGATGCCATGCCCATACATCCGCGAGCCGTCCTTGCGTCCGTAATAGCCGTCCGGTTCCTGGTTGTCGCCCGCGAGCACGTAGTCGAGCGCCCGCCTCATCCCGCGCCCCTCCGGCGTGGAATCGGAAGGCTGATGCCCACACGCGCCGAACGCCAGGATCGCCAGCGAAGTCATCGCCGTCTCATTGCGCATCTTGTTGTGAATGCCCCCCGTCACCGGATCCTGCTGCGAGAGCAGGTATTGAATCGCCCGGTTCAGCGAGTCGTTCACCCGCTCATCCGCCGCCTGCGCGGGAAAAACCAGCGTGACTCCAAACGCAAGCACGACCCCAATCGAAAATCGAGCGGAGCGAGACAGGCTGCCGAAGGCAGCCCGAAGGGAGAGGGCGGAGGCACGAGTCAATCTCATCACGGCTTCTTCGCCCGCTCAGCGAGCGCACGATAATACACCGACACCTGATCCCGGTATTCCGGCGCGACCGCCTCGCCCTGTCCGCGCGTGAGTTGCTCCGCCATCTGCTTCGGCAGCTTGCCCCAGTCTCCCGCCTTCAGCGCCCTCGCATCCGGCAGCGCTCCGTGCGCCTTCCCATCCATCTGCGCGAGCGCCCCCTGCTCGGACTTCGACTGCATATCATTCTTCGGCGCCATGCCCTGCGGCGTCGGCGCGACATTCTGCGAACGCGCCTGCCGCATCGCTTGCTGCGCCGCCTGCTGCGCCTGCTGCATCGCGTTCTGCGCCTGCTGCATCGACTGCGATTGCTGCTGCTGGCCCTGCTGCCCCTGTTGTTGCTGGCCTTTCTGTTGCTGCCCATTTTGCGCCTGCTGCTGCTGGCCTTGCTGTCCGGCCTGCTGTTGCTGCTGCTCGCCTTGCTGATTCTGCGAACCCGCTGGCGCATTCAGCGCCGCATCCAGCGCATCGAGCGTCCGCGCCATCCACGTCTGCTCCTGCGGCGTCGCCGTAATCAACATCGACGGAGTAAACGGTGCCTCGTCGGACTGCGGCTGCGCAGCTTGCGGCTGAGCGGACTGAGGCTGACCCGGTTGTGGCGGCTGCCCACTCTGCGCCTGACCCGCTTGCGGCTGCCCTGCCTTCGGCATCGGCTGACCTTGTGCATTCTGCGCCATCGCCGGACTCGGTGGCTGAGCGCCTGGCTCCTTCGGCCCGGCTGCCGCCTCCTGCGCAGCCTGCTGCTGGGCCTGTTGCGTAGCTTGATACTGCGGCTGCTGACCCTGCGACATCTGCTGCGACGCCTGTTGCTGTGCCGCGCTCATCTTCCCCGGCTGCGGAAGATCGGGCACCGACGGATCGGCCCGCTCGCCGCGCATCGCCCGGTCGAGCGCCGCCGCTTGGTTCGCGAGTTCCTGGTTCGCCGTCGCCACCGGCTGCTGCGCCTGCTGCGCGCGCTGCGATTCAGTCAGCGCCTTTTGCGCAGCCGGCACACTCTCCGCCGCCGTCTTCGCGATCTCCGAACCGAGCTTCGCGAGTTGCTCACCCGGCGACATATTCTCAAGCCGCTGCTCGTGACGCCCCGCCCGCTGCACGTCCGCGCCCGCTTCCGCCGCAGTCTCCTTAATCGCCTCCTGCTGCTGCCCAGCCTGCGCGAGCTGGGGATTCTGCGGCGCCGCTTGCGGCTGATTCGGCTGCCCCTGCGTCGCGGGTTGATTCGGCGCGTTCGGCTGCTGCGCCATCGGCGGATTCTGCGGCGGATTCTGCGGCGGCTGCGCAGGCTGCGGCGCCGCGTTCGGCTGGCCGGGCTGCGCCTGCGCTAGCGGATCCTGCGGTGGTTTCGCCGCAGTCTGCGCCTGCTCCATCGCCCGCTCCTGCTGCGCGAGCTGGCTGAGGTTCTGCGCCACGCGGTTCTCCGCCTTGCTTGCCGCGTCGAGTTTGCGATGCGCCTCCGTCAGCGTGTTCTGCGAAATGCTGCTCAGTTCCTGTTGCATCAGCGGATTGATCGGCAGCGCCTTCTCGAGCTGCTTGAGCATCTCCTCCGGCGAAGACTTCGCGAGCTGCGCCATTCGCTCCGCCTTCGCGAACTGCTGATCCAGCTCCTCCTTCACTCCGAGTTCCTGCTCCTTCGCCCGCATCGCCGTGCGCGTGTCCTTCGCGTCCTTCCCCTGCTCCATCGCCTCATAGTGCTTCGCGATCTGATCGAGCGCCTGCTCAAGCTTCTGCTGCTGCTCGGCAGCCTGCGCGAGCGCCTGCGTCTGCGCATCTTTCGTCTGCGCTTGCGTGGCATCCTTCAGCGCGTCGCTCGCGGCGGGTGGCGGATCTTTCAGCATCGCCAGCGCATCATCCGCATCGCGCGCCCGCTCGCGTTGATCCGCCTGCAACACGTCCTGCTTGTTCGCATCCGCACGCAGTTGATCCTTCAGCGCCTCGATTTTCTCATTCAGCCGCTCCTGCTGCGCGAGCGCCTTCTCCGCGTCCGCCTTCGACTCCTCCGGCGGTTTTTCCTTCGCCTCCGCCTGCTGCTTCGTCTCCTGCTTGATCTGTTCGGTCTGCTTTTGCAGCGCCTGCGCAAACTCGCTCAGCTTCGGTGCGATCTGCTTGAGTTGCTCGCGCGCCGCTTCGACGTGCGGGCGCAGTAAATCGAGCGCTCGCTTCACTTCCGCCGCCAGCGTCTCCGCCTCGGTGCGGGTCGAAGCCGAGACGTGCTCGGGCTTGCGGCGCTCGTTCATCTCGCGATCGAGATCGCGGTAGGCCGGCAGGTTGTTCACCCCGGCGAGAATCCGCTGTGCGGCGAGGATCGCGTCGCGCACCGGTTGCTCCCGCAAGTCCAGCTTCACCACATCGGTCGGCGCTTCGCGCAGGCGCGACTCCAGCCAACCCCAGTCACGCGGCGCCGCCGTGCGCGCCCGCGGCGTGGCGATCTGCCAGCGCTCCTCCACCGCGACGGCGCCAAGACCATCGACCAGCTCCTGCAAATCGTGCGCGCCTTCGAGCAGCCGAAACGCCCGGTCGAGCGCGCCGATGCGGTCGCGCGTCGCGGGCAAGCCGTTCGCACCCGCAAGCACGCGCAAGCCTTCGAGCGCTGCCGTCGTTGCCCGCACATCGCTCACAAACTGCGCATCCGACGCCGGCCGGATTTCCTCGAGATCGCCGTGGGTCTTGAAGACATCGCGAATCACATCCCACCGCCCGCCCTGCAAGTCCGCGACGCGCTCCGCCGCCAGCGTCTTGTTGCCCGCGAGTCGATCCAGTTCGGCGAGCAGGCGCCCCACACTCGTCCACGTCGGCTGCGTATCGCTCCGCATATCACGCACGACTTGCACCGGCCGGCGCTCCAGCTCCGCGCGCAGATCGAGCGCGCTCCGCTCGGCGCGCGTCACGCCTTCGGCGAGGTTCAGCGTCGGCGCGAGCAAGTCGCGAGTCATGCCACGCTCGGTCATCGCCCGGTCCACGACCTCGCGCAGTTTCCTGAGTTCGCCGGCGAGCTTCTTCCCACGCTCGCCGCCGAGGCCTCGATCGCTGAGCCGCGCGAGGATGTCCTCGAGGTTCTTCGTCTCCGAGAGCACCACACGCACGCGGCTGCCGAGCGCCGCCCAGCGCGCGGGATCGTCGCCGCTCGCCCGCGCGAGTTCCGCGAGACGCTGTTGCTCGCGGCTGAGGATCTGCGTGTTCTCGGCGAGCAAGTCGGCCTCTTCGCTGTTGAGCAGCACGCAGAAAGTATCGTCGGTCGCGCGCGCCTGCTGCGCAGAGCGACTCGTCGCATCGTCAGCGTCGCGCATGAGGTCGCGAGCATAAGGCATCGCCGGATTTGCGGCCACGACCGCTGCATTCGCCTTCGCGCCGCGCACCATGCCCGCCTCGATCTTCGCCAGCTTTCGCCCGAGCGTCACCAGGTCCGCACTTTGATGTCCGGCCTGCGACCCGCGCAACGCCGTGGCCAGCGCCGCAGCCGTCTCCGCGTGCTGGCGCTCGAACTCCGCAACCGCCGCGCCGAACGCCGCCAGCGCCACTGCGCGCTGCGAATCGCCCTCGCCCGTCTGCTCGAACCGCTGCCGCGTCTCGCTCGTCGCCTTCGCCAGCGCCTCGACCGACTGCCGCCACAGCTTCAGCGACTCGTGCAGCGCCACGAGCGCATCGAGCGACTCGATCCGCTTCATCTCCACACCCGCCGCCGTGATCGTGATCTGCACCGGTCGCGACTCGCCCTTGTTCCCCTTCATGTCGAAAGCCACGAGCTTCGTCGTGACGAGATCGCCCGCCTTCGCGCCCATCTCATACAAATCCCAGCGCCGCGACACGCTCGTCTTCAACCCGCTCTCGCCCGCGAGCGGCACTTTCTTCCAGTCCGCTTCGTTCACACGGACGTGCTGCTCGACCCGCGCGAGCGCCTGATCGTCCGTCGCTTCGCCCGCGACATCGACGATGTCATTCGCCGGCAGGATGAGGTCGCTCTTCGGCTGCGTGAACTCAACCTTCGGCACGAGATCCGGCTCCGCGCGCAACTCGTATTCCGGGTCGAACTTGTTCTCGAAGCCCGTGCGCGTGCCGACGAGATGCACGCGATACGTCCCGCTCTTGTCGAGCCTCACCGCGCCCGTGAGCTTGCCGTCCTTGCCGAGCACGAGCGGCGCAGGCGTCCCGCCCTTGCCTTGATCGAGCCGAAGCTCCGCGGCCTTGATCGGCTGGTTCGTCTCCAGCACGAGATCGACCTCGGTGCCTTCGATCGCGATCAAGTCGCCATTCTCCTCGGTGACCGTGCGCGTCGCAGTCTTCGTGTAAGCCGGCGAGCGGAAGGTCTTGGTGAACTTCACCACGTAAGGCCGCGCCTCGGCATCGAGCAGATACTTCTTCGTGATCGCATCACCCGCGCGCACCCGGTAGCGCAAGTCCTCGCGCCCGACCTGGATCGCACCGGAAAACTGATCCTTACCCACTGCCGTGAGCTTCACCTTCTGCCGACCTTCGCCCTCGGTGAACGTCTCCAGCCACGCCTCACGCACCGGCGCGCCGCCGATCTTCACGAGCAGCGGCATCGCATCGCCGAAGGGCACGAGCGTCTCCGCCGGCGAGGGGCTGAGCACCTCGACTTTCGTCTTCGACACGCGCGCGAGATTCACGCCGGGGATGAGCGCGCGCAGCATGAGCGTGCCGAGTTGAAACCCGCTCACGACAAACAGCACGACCACCGCGATGAGGATCGCGCTCGCCGCGAAGATCGTGCGGCGGACGAGGTTCACCGGCAGCAGTTGCTCGACTTCCATCCCGTCCATGCGCGAGGCGACATCCTGCTGGAGCAGCTCGCGAAACTGCGGCGAGTCGAAGATGCGCGCGTCGTCTTCGCTTCCCAGTTCGACCGCCGAGAGCAAGTCCTCGCGCAGCTTCGGCTCCGCGTGCTCGAACAAACGCGCGAGCCGCTTCGGCCCCGGCGCATGCGCGAGCAAACGCAAGCACGTGCGCCACTCGGCGATGATCACCGCGAGGTAAGCCGCCGCGCTCAACCCGTAACGCACGCCGTCCGGCAGCACGAAAAGGTAATCCGCTGCCGCGACGACGAGCATCGTCGCGAGCAGCATAGCGAACGCCGTGGCCGCACCGCGAATGAGGATGAGCTTGCGCCGCCGTTGAGCGAAGGCGTGGAGCTTGGAGAGGATGCGTGGGTCGAGCTTCATGGTGTCATGTTCAGTTCATAGCATCCCGGCCCGTTTGCGCAGCAGCCACTCGATCGTCAGCATCCCCACGATCGGGAGAAACCACCACCAACTCTGCCACAGCACCGTGTCACTCTCGACCACGCGGCCTTGCGTCATTGGCGCGAGCAGTTCGAGCACACGGTCGAAGTTCTCCTCGCGGAAGTAGCGCCCGCCGCTCGCTGCGGCCACCTGGCGAAGCAGATCTTCGTTCACACTGAGTTGCGTCAGTTCGCCGGTATCGCGCGGCTCGACTTTGAAACTCGTGCGTGCCTTGAGCTGGTTCTCCGGGATCGCGGCGCTCTCGACGGCGACTTCGTAGTTGCCGGGTTCGAGCGGCGCAGTCTTGCCGCGGAAAATACCGCCTTCCTCGGGATTCAGCCGGATCGACGCGACGCGCTTGCCGTCCTTGAACAGCGCAGAATCGACCGTCGCATTGCTCACCGGCTTGCCTTCGCCATCGCGCAAGCGCACGCGCAGGTCAGCGGTGTCGCCGGGCTGGTAGGTGATCGCGCCCGCGTCGAGCGACACGAATTTGTCGCGCACCGCGAAGGGCGGCTCGGCGGCGAAGTTCGCGATCTGATTCCAAAACTTCACATGCCATTGGTCGGCGACCTCGTAGCGCCAGCGCCACGAGTCATCGAACGCGTGGTAATACACCTGCCCCGCGCCGAACGGCCGAACGACCGCGGCGGGGTGAGGTTCGCCCTTCACGATGGCCTCTATCAGCACTTCAGATCCAGGCAGCGGCGTAGCGCCCGAAAGCCAGTGCGGTGGCGGCAGCCTCGCCCAAGTCTCGGCGTTGAGCGCTTTCTCGGACGACAGAGTAAAGGCGGCAATTTGAGCAGCGCGCTCGGTTGGCACCAGTCGCGTGATGCCACTGCGCACGATGCCGGGCTTGAACTCGACGGGAAAGACCGGCGCGAGCGGTGTGTCCTCGTATTCGACGTAGTGACCGCGGGCGCCGTCGATGAAGATCAATGCTCCGCCGCGCTTCTCGACAAAATCGCGGATCCACTGGAGTTCATTTTCCTTCCAAAGGATGCGCGGCATTTCGCCGAAAAAGATCAGGTCGTAGGTCTGGAGTTTCGCCGCATCGACCGGAAACTGCTCGGGGCGCTCGCCGCGCTCGAAGCCCCCTTGTCCCGTCAGCGAGCCGGCGATGACGCAGTTCACTTCCCACTGCTCGTCGCGCTCGAACATGTTCCGCAAGTAGCGCGTCTCCCAGCGCGGGCGGCCATCGACGATGAGGATGCGCCGCTTCTGCGTCACCGCACGGAAACGCAGCAGACCGTCGTTGTTCGCCAACTCGCGCTCGCTCTCGACCGGCGTCACGCTCGCCTTCAGCTCGATCGGGAAGCCGGTCACTTCAGCCCCGGCGTTCGCCGCGCCAGCGGCTTTCAAGCGCGCCTCGGCGACTTCCTTCACCGAGATATCGAACGGCACGCGGCGCAGCGCGCGGTTTTCGGTGAGGAGCTTTTGCTCCCACACGACCTTGTCGCCGTCGCGGATGCTGAGCGTGAACGGCTGCCCGGCGGGCACGTCGTCCTTGAGCACGACTTCGCCGCGGTAGCGGTCTTCGTGAAAGACCGACTCGGGCCCGGTGACTTTGAGCACGGCGAGGTCGCGCGGTTTGATCTGGCTGCCGACGCCGATGGGAAAAACCGGCGTGCCTTTGCCGCCGAGCACCTTCGCGGCTTCGACGGGCGACTCGCCGTCGTTGTGCTGGCCGTCGGTGAAGACGATCACCGCGCCGTGCTGGTCCTTCGACACGCCCGTCACGCCGTTCTTCAAACCCGTCGCGAGATCGCTGATGTCGGCGGCGGGTTTCGGGAGTTCCTGCGGGAGCGCCGAATTGCGCGCCGTCGGCTGCCAGAGCGTCTGCGCCTCGTGACCGTCGAGCGTGAGAAGCTGCACTTCGTAATTCGTCGCGAGCTTGCCGAGCAGTTTCTTGCCGGCTTCACCGTCGAGCAGGAGCGACTGCACGCGCTGCCAGCGCGGCAGCGCGTCGAACTTCACGAGCGCGGCACGCAGCGGGGAGTTGTCGTCGGCGAGCTGCGGCGCGAGCGACTTCTCGAACAGCCCGCGCAACTCGTCCTGCCAGCGGCGCGCGGCGTCGCCAACGATGCCGATGTCGCGGCGCGCGCGGCCGAGTTCGTCCGCGCTGCCGACGGAGCGCTTCGCGAGTTCGCGCAGCGGGTCGGCGAGATCACGCTTCACGCGGTCGAGTCGCTCGGTCTCGACGGTGCCGGAGAGAAGACCGCGCGCTTCCTCGACGCGGGCGATGAACTCGTCGGTGAGTTGCTTCCACGTCGCGGCATCGATCGCGGCGATGCTCTGCGCACGCTCGGCGGTGCCTTGCGCATCGGCGAGCGCTTCGGCGGCGCGCGGCAGTTCGGTCTTGATCGTGTCTGGGGTGAGCAGACCGAGTCGCTGGAGCACGAGCACTTTGCGTCCAGCGTCCATCGAACCGTCGGTGAGCGTCATCGACTGCGAGCCGTCGAGGAAGACCCAGAGCTTCGCGAGTTGGCCGATCGTCTTGCGGTGGTGAAGCACCGGGCCGCTCAGCATCACGACGATCATCGCGAGCGAAAGCGCGCGCATTCCCGGCAGCGACACGCGCAGCCACCACGCGAGTGATTGCACGTCGCGGCGGTAAAAGACGAACGCGCCCGCGCCGAGCAGCAGCGCGGCGGGAAGCCCGAGCCACCACGGCCAGTCGCCAACCCAGCGCAGTGAGGTTTCGATGCGCTCGTTCATCGGGCCATCTGCGGTTGGAGCGACGTGGGCTTGCGGCGCACGCCGGCGAAGAGTTGTTCGAGCACCATCTCGGCGATGAAGAAGATCAGCAGCGCCCAGAGCAGCGGCTTCCAGAGCTCGGTGCCGAAGCGGCGTTTCTGTTCGTGCTCTTTGTATTCCGCCGACGAACGCACGAGCAGCACGCCGTGCGACTTGGCGAGGTCGGTGATCTCCTGGTCGGTCAGCTTGCTCGTGTCGGATTCACGCCGGTTCGCGTTCACCACGTAGTGGATCGGCGAGCCGCCCGGCGGCGTGAGCGTGTAGAGCCCGGGGCGCTGCGTGCGCGTGAACTCCGCGACGCCGAGGCTGCCTTTGCGCACGATCTTCAACTCGATCGCGTCGCCGCCCGGCGTGGTAAGCGTCGCTTTCTTGTCCACGTCGGCGGCGGGCAGGAAGGCAGCGATCGGCTTGCCCGAGTCGAGATTGCGCGGCGGGTAGATGGTGCTCGCGAGATAGACCGTGAGGCGCTGGAGCAGCGGGAGATAAAACGGGCGCATCGGCAGGTTGCTCCAGTCGGCGTCGAGCGCGGTGCTGCACGCGATCACGCGACCTTCGCCGAACTTCTTCTCCGCGAAAAGCGGGTCGCCGCTATCGAGCCGCGCGAGCACGACGGACGGCTCGCCAGAGCCGGCGGGCGCGTCCTTTGTCTTGAACCACAGACGCACCGCGGCGTCGGCCATCGAGCCGTTGCGCGGGTCGTTGAAAAGTTCGAGCGCGGGATTCTCGAAGCGCTGCGAGACGACGCTGGCGGGAGTCGCGCCGGGCTTGGCATCGCCGGCGAGCTGTGCGTAGGCGAGCGGGAGCAGACCTTTCCCGTCGCGGTGCAGCGCGGACTGATACCAACTCGTGTCGATCTTTGCGCCGGGGAAAATGAGCAAGCCGCCACCATTGCGCACGAACTCCTCGACGAAGCGAAGCTGGTTATCGTTGAGCTTGCGGACGTTCGCGAGGATCACGACGGCGCTCTCGGCGAGCATCTGCTGATTCAGCGCCTCGGGCGCGACGACGCGCGGGTTGATGAGATCGGCGAGTTCGACGCGACCGGCGGCGAACGGCTGGAGCGCGATCTCGGCGAACGCGGTCTCGCTCTTCAGAGGCTCCTTGTTCGGCTCACCATCGACGAGCAGGACCGGCACGCGATCGCGCACCTGCATGCTCGCGAGGAAGGTGTTGTCAGCCTTGAGCGGATCGGCGTCGGCGCTGACCTCGACGACGTGCGAGCCGGCGGTGTCGAAGACGTGAGTGAAGAGCACCTGGCCTTTCTCACGCGGCCCGAGCTTGATCTGCGCGGCGCCCTTGTCCTTTCCGTCCACGCGAAAGTTCACGCGCAGATCGGGCCAGCGCTGGTCGCCGAAGTTCCGCAGGTTCGCGCGGATTTGCACCTTCTGCCCGACGCCGACCATGAGCCGCGAGAAGTCGAGCGATTCGACGGCGACGTTCTCGCGCACCTCGGGACCGATGTCGAAGAGCGTGACGCTCGGCGGTGCGGCGGACTTTTTCAGCCGCGCGATCATCTGCGAAAGGAGCGAGTCTTCCTGCGCGGAAAAACTCACGCGCTGGAAATCGGTGAGCACGATGAGTTGGCGCACGGACTCGTGCATCTGGTCGAAAGTGTTCGCGGCGAAGTCGAGCGAGGCGGGCACGTTCGCCGCGCCGGAGCTGGCCTCGGCTTTTTGCAGCGCCTTCAGCACGCGGCCGGTGTCGTAGGTCGGCGTGTCGAGCAGCCCCGCGCCGCCTTCGCCCATGAGACCGACGGCGACTTCGCTGCCTTGCTTGAGTTCGCTGACGATGCGCACGGCTTCGTCGCGAGCGAGCGACCAGTTCGATGTGCCGGCGCGCGCGACTTCCATCGAGTAGCTGTTGTCGAGGAGGATGATCGTCGAGGTCTTCGTGTCGCCGAGCAGCTTCGCGGCGCCTTTCCACAACGGCCGCGCCATGAGCAGCGCGAGCAGCAGCGGGATGGCGCAACGAATCGCGAGGAGGATCCACTGCTCCATTTGGATGCGACGCTGGTTTTGCCGGATGACGGCCTCGAGCAGATGCATCGCGCCCCACACGACGATCTTGAAGCGGCTCTTGTGGAAGAGGTGGATGATGATCGGGATCGCGAGCGCGAGCACACCGCCGAGCAACGCGATGTTGAGGAAAGTCATGCGCCTCCTTTCGCGGGGGCGTTTGTTTTAACGCAGAGGCGCAGAGGACGCAGAGAGGCGCAGAGATTGATTTTGGTTTTCCCTTCAAAATCTCCGCGATCCTCTGCGTCCTCTGCGCCTCTGCGTTGAACTGAGGCGTTCACTTCAGCGCGAGCCTCCTGCTGAGATAAGCCGCCAGCGCCTCCGCATACGGCTGGTCCGTGCAGAACGGCACGAGGTCGATCTTGTGCCGCCTGCACCCACGCGTGAGTTCGTCGCGGAACTTCTCGAGGTTTTCGAGATACGCCTGCCGCAGCAGCACGGGGTCGAGCATGTGCTTGATGCCGGCGCGCTCGAGGCACTCGAACTGCGTCCAGCCTTTGAAAGGGAAGTCGAGTTCGTCGCGGTCCCAGATCTGGAAGACGAGGATTTCGTGATGCGCGTGGCGGAAGTGCGCCATCGCTTTGAGGAAGGTCGCGACGTCGCCGAAGCAATCGCTGAGGATCACGAGCAAGCCGCGGCGGTGCAGCTTCGGCACGAGGTCGTGGAAGACGTTGCCGAGTTCCGTCTCGCCGCCGGTCTTGCCGTTCTCCAACTCGTCGACGAGCACTTTCAAATGGCTCACGCGCGAGCGCGGCGGGATGTAGCGGCGGATCTCGGTGTCGAAGGTGACCATGCCCACGCTGTCGGCCTGCTGGAGCATGAGATACGAAAGACACGCCGCGAGCTTCGTCGCATACTCGAACTTGCTCGTGTTCGCGCCGTAACCCATCGAACCGCTGCGATCGAGGATCAGCGTCGCGCGGAGGTTCGTCTCCTCTTCGTATTCGCGGATGTAATAGCGGTCGCTGCGTCCGAAAACGCGCCAGTCGATGTGCCGGATTTCGTCGCCGGGCACATAAGGCCGGTGCTGCTTGAACTCGACGCTGAAGCCCTTGTGCGGCGAGCGGTGCAGGCCGGAGCAGAAGCCTTCGACCACCTGGCGGGCGAAGACTTGCAGATTCCCGATCCGCTGGAGATCGGAGGGCGTGAGGAAGTCGGCGACGTGGGACATCTCAGGAAGTGGAACGCGGCGGTTTAACGCAGAGGCGCAGAGGGCGCTGAGGAACGCAGAGGAACGACTGGGTCTGTTTTTTCACCTCTCTGCGCTTCTCTGCGCCCTCTGCGTCTCTGCGTTGAAACAGGCGGGTCATCGCGCGTTAGAGCACGCGCTTGGCTTCGCTGCGCGGCACGGCCTTGAGGATCTTCGTAATGATGTCGTCGGTCGTGATGCCTTCGGCTTCGGCATTGAACGTCGCGACGATGCGATGCCGCAGCACGGGATGCGCGAGCGCTTCGATGTCATCGACGGTGACGTGGAAGCGCCCCTGCAAGACCGCGCGCACCTTGCCGGCGAGCACGAGGTTTTGGCACGCGCGCGGTCCGGCGCCCCACTCGATGAGATCCTTCACGAACGACGGCGCATCGCCGGTCTTCGGCCGCGTGTAGCGCACGAGATCGAGCACGAAGTCCATCACGTGATCCGGCACCGGCACTTTGCGGACGACCTTTTGCAACTCGATGATCTGTTCGCCCGAGATGACCGCCTGAATGTCGGCGCCAAAGGCCCCGGTGGTGCGAGCGATGATCTGCCGCTCCTCTTCGCGGCTCGGGTAATTCACGCGGACGAGGAAGATGAAACGGTCGCGCTGCGCCTCGGGCAGCGGGTAGGTGCCTTCCTGCTCGATCGGGTTCTGCGTCGCGAGGACGAAGAACGGCGCATCGAGTGGCATCGTGTGCCCGCCGACCGTCACGTTGCGCTCCTGCATGGCTTCGAGCAGCGCGGCCTGCGTCTTCGGCGGGGTGCGATTGATTTCATCCGCCAGCAGCATCTGCGTGAAAATCGGCCCGCGCTGGAAAATGAACTGCCGCCGCCCGGTCACGGGGTCTTCCTGGATGATATCCGTGCCCGTGATGTCCGACGGCATGAGGTCCGGTGTGAACTGGATGCGCCGGAAACCGAGGTGCATCGACTGCGCGAGCGTGCGGATCATCGCCGTCTTCGCCAAACCAGGAACACCTTCGAGCAAGCAGTGCCCGCCCGCGAGCACCGCGATGAAGAGCTGCTCGATCACTTCATCCTGCCCGACGATGAACTTGCCCATCTCGGCGGCGATGCTGCGGTAAGCCGCGACGAGCTCGGCGGCGATTTGCTTGTCGTCGGGCTCGCGCGTCGCGGGGGTCTGGGGTGCGGATTCGGTCGTGGTCATAAGTGGATAAAGAAAGCCGCTGGGCCAATCAGATGGCCGGGCGGCGTCTTGGGGAGTTTCTGCCGACGTGCGGGTTTTTCCAGCGAAGAAGCTGGGGACTACCGCTGTGGGGAGCGCGGGTTCTCCCGGAGGTAAGCCGCGACCGTCGCCGCTAGTTGGCGGCCGGTGGTGAGGTAGCCGTCGATCGTGCTGCCGGGCGTATTCCACGAGGTTTCGAGGCAAAGCGATACGGTGTGGTGGAGTGCGTGGGCGGTCACCCAGTTGTTGCTGATCTGCCGCCAGAGCGGGTGATAGGTCGTGCCGCTTGGCTTCGACATTGCAGTGTGCGGGATGGGGCCCTCGAGGCGCTCGGCTGCGAGGGCGAGGAAGCGGTCGCGTCTGGCACGACCGGGATCGGCGAGGAGCGAATCTTCACCCGCGTAGAAGTAGCTCGCGAGATCGCCGGGACCGGGATTGTGGAGGTCGAGGAAGACGTCCATGCGCTGCTGCGCGACGAGGGCGGCGATCCGCTTTTGTGCGGCGGCGACTTCGGGCCAATGCGGGGCGTCGGACCAGTCGCGGTTGTGGTCCTGCGGGAGCGCTTCCTTGCCGCCGTCACCGGTCGCGACGTGATCCACGTCCATCACGGGCACGATGAAAATATCGGCGCGCTCGCGAAGCCACCGTGCGGCTTCATCGTCGCTCGTGAACCACTCGGCGACGCCTCGGCAGACCCAGCTCCCGCCACTCTCCCATGCGTGTTGCCGCGCCTGCACCCACACACCGAAGCGCTCGGCGTCAGGCCGCCCGCCTGCGCGGATGTGGAGCGCGGGCACGTCGCGATCCTCGCGAGTGCGAGCGAGAGTGATCGGTTTCGCGAATGGATGCGCTTCGGCGAGCCGCTTCACGAGAGCTGCGGAATCGCGCGGCGTGAACGGAGGCCCCCACGCGAGCCACACGCTCGGCGTGTCCGCCTTCGCCCGCCATGTGAAGCCGTCGGCGCGCTTCGCACCCGGGTCGGTGTGGAGCCACGTCTTGCCGTCGAATGACACCGCCGCGCGCACCGGCGTGGCCCAACCGACGGGCAACGGCTTGTCTTTGTATCCACCCACCTGCGGGATCGTGCGATCGGAGCCGACGATCTCGAAGGTGAGCGTCGCGCCCGCTTCCGCACCGTCCACACGCAGGAACCACCAGCACGGCCAGCCGCGCGCAGGATCGCCGCCGGGCATGAAGCGGATCGTCTGCGTCGCTTCATCGACCGACACAACGCGCGCGGAGCCGCCTTCGAAATCGGTGGCGACCGTGAGCGCGGCGCGTGCGTTCGCAATAAGCAGAGTGAGGGCGATCGTGAGGAGGCGCATGATGCGCATCCGACCTTCGACGTGCAGAAAACCTAGCGGAAACTCACACGCACCCCCGCCGGCGCCTCAATCGCCCAGCTCCACGTTCCAGTAGGCGAAGTCGATGAAGTGCCGCCAGCTCTCATGCACCTTCGCGTCGAAGGTGATGTGCAGGAACGGCCGCCATTTCGGCCGCGCCGGCTTGCGCAGCAGCCTCATGCCGGCCTCGTGCGGGAGGCGGTTGCTCTTGCGCGTATTGCACGGGATGCACGAGCACACGATGTTTTCCCAAGTCGTGACGCCCCCGCGATCACGCGGGACGACGTGGTCGAGGTTGAGGTCGCGCTTGTCGAAGTGCTTGCCGCAATACTGGCAGGTATTCTTGTCGCGCTCGAAGATGTTGTGCCGCGTGAATTTCACTTCCTTGCGCGGCATCCGGTCGAAGAGCGCCAGCACGATCACCCGCGGGATGCGGATCTTGAATGCGATCGTGTGGACCATCTCGTCATCGCGGTCGGGCCGCTGGCGGGAAAAGTCGCGCCAGCTCTGGAAGTCGTGCGTGAGGAAGTTCCCATCCTCCGCGTGAACGATCTGCGCATGACCGTCGCACAAGAGGGCAAACGCCCGCCGCACGCTGCAGACGTTGATCGCCTGCCACAAGCGGTTCAGCACGAGAACCTGACGGTCGAGCACTTGAATCATACGATTGGGGACTGCCCCGGGAAAGTGCGCGGAAACTAGCGGCGTGATTTTGAGCTGTCAACGGGGGCGCAGCGCGCGAAATAGGCGGCGCATGAAGCTGCTTCCGCTCATCCCGATCCTCGCCGTGGCGATCGCCGCGCGGGCGCAGGATGCGGTGCAGCGCGCCTTCCCGCTCGAAGCCGCGCGCGTCCTCGCCGAGCAGCGCGGAATCGTGGGAGAGGTGACGGTTTCACCCGGCGACGCCTCGACTACGAAGGTCACCTGGCGCGATACCGCTGGAAAAACCGTGCGCGAGCGCACCATCGCCACGAGCGCGCAGGGCGCCACGTATTACCGCGAAGTCTTCCGCCAGCTCGCCGGTGACGACTGGCTGCCCCCGAGCGCCCCGCCCGACAACGCCCCGAGCGCATTCTGGCAAGGCGCGGACCTCGCCGGGGCGAACCGCACCGAAGCCCTCGCCACGATCGCCCGGCTGCTGGCGGAGAAACCGCGCAACGAGCGTGCGGCGGATGCGGCCCGGCTCGCGGGTGCATTCGTGCAGGCCGCAGCGCCCTCGCCGGCGGAAATGAATAGCCCGGACCTGGTGCTGCTCGCTCGCGGCGTGGCGTGGCTCGCCAGGGCCGAAACATGCCTGCGCGAACCGATCGACGCGGCGTGGGCGCCCGTGCTTTTCCTCGCCGGGCACAAGGATGAAGCCGCCGGTATCTGGAAGTCCTCCGCCCCGAAAAAGCAGCGTTCCTCGGCGGAGAAATCCTGGGATCTCGCGCTCGGCGGGCCGCGTCCCGCGGGCCCGGTCGCCAAGGCCGCGCCGGTGCCGGACTTCACCGACTCGGACAAAGCGTGGGCTTACCTCCGCGGGCTCGACCAGCCGCCGCGCGATGCGGATTCCCCGGAGGATCAGAAGCGCCGCCTACGGCTATGGCTCACGCAGCGGCGCGGCCTCGCGGAGAAATTCCAATCGTCCTTCCCATCCGACCCGCGCCGATGGGACGCGGCGATCATCGCTTACGAAGCGGCGCAAAACCTCACGCGATTCGGCGAGCGCGATGTGAAGCTCCCGCCAGCCGACATGCTCGATGCAATCCTCGCCGCGCCGGATGCGAGTGCGGAGGCGAAGGGCGACGCGGCGTTCTTCCGCGCGATGCGGGCGGGCGATGATGTCGCACCCAGCGCGCCGCACACATTGCCGCCGTTTCACCGCGCGCTGTCGGAGTTCATCGCAAACTACCCGCAGCATCCGCGCGCGCCGACAGCGGTGGCGATCCAGCTTCAACTGCTCGACGCCATCGAGACGCCCGGCGCGGACAAAATGCTCGCGGCGCTCGCCGCCCACGCGAACCCGCAGATCGCCATGCAAGCGAAGGCGCGCCTCGAGCAGCGCGCTCGTTTCACCGAGCTGAAGAAGACGCCGCTCGAGTTGAAGTTCACCGCCGACGACGGGCGCGAGGTCGATGCGACGAAGCTGCGCGGGAAGGTCGTGCTGCTCGACTTCTGGGCGAGCTGGTGCGGGCCGTGCATGAGCGACGCGCCGCATGTCGCCGCGACCTACAGCAAGCTGCGCGAGCGCGGCTTCGAGATCGTGGGCGTCAATCTCGACTCCGACAAAGCGGCGATGGAGACCGCGGCAAAAGGCGCGGGCATGACGTGGCCGCAGCACTTCGATGGCAAGGCCTGGGAAAGCGAACTCGCCCAGCGCTTCGGCATCCGCTCGATCCCGGCGACGTGGCTTTTCGACAAGCAGGGCAAGCTCCGCGAGATCGGCCTGCGCGGGGAGGAATTGGAAGCACGGATCGAGAACCTGCTGCGCGAAAAATAGCCGCGAGGCGCCCGCCACACGCCACTTGCCACGGGCACCGGCATCGGCTCAGGTGCGCAGTTCCTTCCCTATGAATCAGCCCTTCGCCTGATGGCCTGCACGCGTCGCCCCGAAGTCTGCCGCTGGTGCGACAGTCCCCTCATCAAGCCCAGGCGCGTCGCGCATCGGTTTCACCTCGTGACGACGCTCTGCACGCTCGGGCTCTGGATCCCGGCCTGGCTGGCGGCGGTGGTTCACGCCCGAGCGCTGCCGTGGCGCTGCGCCACCTGCGGCCATTGCTGCCGGGGCGATTAGCCGCGGGCGGGGAAAGGCGCGGCGATGGCGAAGGCGGCGTGGCCGCACTTGCGCGGGAGCGGTGGGCTGCGGATGATGCGCGCCCTTTTTCCAGCCATGCCTCACGATCTCAAACTGCTCAATTCCCTCGCCGAGAAAGTCGGCACACCGTTCTGGCTCTACGATGCGCGCGTGGTGCGGCAGCGGATCAAGGATGTGAACTTCATGACGAAGGCGCCGGGGGTGCAGGCGCGGTTTGCGATGAAGGCGTGCCCGGCGACGAAGATCCTGCGCGAGATGAAGGCGGCGGGGATCTGGATCGATGCGGTGTCGGGCAATGAAGCGCTGCGGGCGCTGCGGGCGGGCCATGCGCGGGGGAATAATCCGCCGGAGATTTGCTTCACGGCCGATGTCTTCCGCGACAATGCGCTGAGCGTGGTGCTGGAGAATGAGCTGCTGCCGAACATCGGCTCGCCCGGCATGGTGCGGGACCTGGCGCGGGCGGGCTATCGCGGGCCGATCTCGATCCGGATCAATCCGGGCTTCGGCCACGGGCACGTGAACTCGTGTGACACCGGCGGGCCGAGCTCGAAGCATGGCGTGTGGCTGACCGATCTTTTCGCCGTGAAGGACGCCGCGGAAAAGGCGGGCATGAACGTGGCGATGCTGCACGCACATATCGGCAGCGGGCCGCAGTGGCAGGAACTGCAGGTAAATCTCACGAGGCTGGCGATCGAGTTTAAGGCGCTGCTGCCGGAGTTCCCGGCGCTGGCGGCGGTGTCGCTCGGCGGGGGCATTCCGCACAACTACCGCGACCACGGGGCGCAGGTGCCGGTGGAGCCGTTGCACGAGCTTTTCACCACGTGCCACGAGCGGCTGTCGGCAGCGGCGCGACGCGAGTTGCGGCTGGAGATCGAGCCGGGGCGTTACTATGTGGCCCCGGGCTGCACGCTCATCACGCGCGTCCACGATGTGAAACGGACTGGCACAAATGAGAAAGGCGCGGGGGCGACGTTTGCGATGGTGGATGCGGGGTTCGTCGATCTCGTGCGGCCGGCGATGTATGGGAGCTACCACCACATCGAGATCGTGGGACGCGACGACGAGGACCCGAACGTGCCGCGCGAGCCCATCGTGGTCGCCGGTCCGCTGTGCGAAAGCGGTGACGTTTTCACCCGCGACGACCACGAACTGCTCCAGCCGCGGATGCTGCCCCGCCCTGAAGCGGGCGACCTGCTGGCGATTCGCGATGCGGGCGCTTACGGCTACGCGATGGCGAGTAACTACAACTCGATCGGCCGTGCGCCGCAGCTCTGGCTGGAGGAAGACGGGAGCGTGGAGGCGATGTCGCGGCGGGAGACAATCGAGGATCTGCTGAAGGCGGAGACGGACGGGCGGCTGTAGGGGGGCGAGAAAAGTTCGAGGGACGATGATGATTTGGATTGCCGGGCACGCGTCCGGCTTTCTACCTAATGCGACGGCGGTTCGAACTCCCCCCGAGCTGTCCGATCCTTCTCGAACATGTCAGAACCAGAACATCAGAGCGAACAGGCATTCTCTGCGGAAGCGAAAACAGAACTCGGCGCTAGTCTTCAAGCGGACTACGCGGCGCTGAAAAACGACCTCGACCAGGCAAAGGAACTCGCCGCCGATTTCCAACGCGAACTCGCCGGCAAGTCCAACGAGGTCGCTCACTTCAAGGTCTTGCTGGAACGGACGCAGACCGACTTCAAGCGCCTCGAAGGCCACATCGACGAACTCCGCCGCGAACGGCACCGGCTCGCGAATGAAGCCATGCGAGCCATGGCGCTGGAGGTGGAGCTTAAAAAGAAAACGCAGGAGATCGAGCGGCTCCGGGAGCAACTCACGACGCTGGGAGCGGCCGGAGGCCAGCGTGTGGAGGAATTGCTCGTGGTCAGCGAAGACCAGCAGCGGGAAATCAAGCGCCTGCGCGCGATCGTGGACGTGTTCCGCCGAAAGGACGTCCCAGCCGCGGCTGGAGGTATTGAGGCGCAGCAGCAGATCGATGAACTGAAGGCGACCGTGAAGCGGCTCCAGGATCGATTGGCTCAGTCGGCATTCGCGGGAAGCAGCCCGGAGCCGTCTGTGCCCGAGATGGACGCGGACGTGATTAACCTCACGTTCGAGCGCTGAGCCGGGACGCCCGGGTTTGGCGGGGCGATTGACAGGCGCAACTCGAACCCTATCCTGCGCGCCAGTGCAAAGTTCCACAAAGACCGACCCGGCCACGGACAAGGCTGCAGCCCTCAAAGCGACTCTCGAACCGATCAACGCCCAGCTCTATTCGGTCGAGGAGCGAATCCGCCAACAGGCTCGCGCCTTCGATCCCGGCGTGGAGGGCTACGTGGCCTACGCGATCGAGTCCAACGGCAAGCGACTGCGCCCCGCGCTGGCGCTGCTCGCCGGCGGGGCGACCGGGGAGATCGGGCCGAACCACTTCGAACTCGCCGTCGTCGTCGAACTCATCCACGCCGCCACGCTCGTGCATGACGACATCCTCGACGGCGCGGAGAAACGCCGCGGACAGCCCACGGCGAACGCGAAATGGGGCAACGCCATCTCGGTGCTGCTGGGCGATTGCCTCTTCGCCCACGCTCTCAAAATCTCGACCGGCTTTCAAAACGGAGAAGTCAGCCGCCGCATCGCCCACGCTGCCGCCGACGTGTGCAGCGGGGAGATCATCCAGACGCAGCGGCGCTTCGACCTGAAGCTGAGCGTGCCGGATTACTACAAGATCATCGAGATGAAGACCGCCGCGCTCTTCGGCGTCGCGACCGAACTCGGCGCGCTGCTCAACGAAGCCCCACCCGAGGTCATCACCGCGCTGAAGACCTTCGGCCTGCGCCTCGGCTCCGCGTATCAAATCTACGACGACGTGGTCGATCTCGCCGGCGACGAAGCCAAGGCCGGCAAGACGCTCGGGAGCGACCTGCGCAAGGGCAAGCTGACCCTGCCCATCCTCTACCTGCTCCAGCAAAGCGACCCCGAGGACCGCCAGCGCATCTCGCAGCAAATCCTCGAGGGCGACGACGCCGACGTGAGCCTCCTCGTGCAAGCCGCGCTCGACGCCGGCGCGGTGCGCAACGCCGTGGCGACCGCGCGCAAGCTGCTCCGCGAAGCCTCCGCGCAGATCGCAGTCGTGCCCGCGAACAAATACCGCGACTCGCTGGGCATGCTCGTCCAGACGCTCGACGACATGATCGCGCCCTTCGGCGCCTGATACGGTCCATGGGCTCGCTGCGCATCCAGGAGCTGCGCGAAGACGAGCGCCCGCGCGAAAAGCTCGCGAACCACGGCGCCGCCACGCTCAGCGAACCCGAGCTCATCGCCATCCTCCTCCGCGTCGGCACGCAGGGCGCCAACGCCATCGACGTCGGCCGCCAGCTCCTCGCCGAATTCAAGTCCCTCGCCGGCCTCGCCCGCGCCACGGTGAAGGAACTCGCCCGCATCCGCGGCGTCGGCCCGACCAAGGCCATCCAACTCGCCGCCGCCTTCGAGCTCGCCTCGCGCCTCGCCCGCGAGACCACAACGCGTGTCCCCGTCGAGACGCCCGCGCAAGTCTGGTCGCTACTCGGCGCCGAGATGTCGAAGCTCTCGCGCGAATCGCTCCGCGTGATCTTGCTCGATACGAAGCTCAAGCTCCTGCGCGTCGAAGAAGTCTCCCTCGGGAGCTTGAACGAAAGCCTCGCCCACCCGCGCGAAATCTTCCGGCCCGCGCTGCTCTACGCCGCCTACGGACTCATCGTCGTCCACAACCACCCCAGCGGCGACCCCACGCCGAGCGATGCCGACCGCCGCCTCACGCAGCGCCTTCGCAGCGCCGCCGAGCTGCTTTCGCTCCAGCTCATGGACCACGTCATCCTCGGCAATGCCGACGGCGGCCGCGCACCGTGGTTCAGCTTCCGCGAAGCCGGGATGCTTTGAGGGCTGACAAGTCGGACGGTTTTGCGCGATGAAAGCAGCGTCGTGATCCATCCCACCGCCGTCATCCATCCCGATGCCCAACTCGGCACCGACGTCACCGTCGGCCCCTACGCCGTCATCGAAGGCCCCGCTCGCATCGGCGACCGCTGCGTGATCCAGGCCCACGCCATCATCACCGCGCACGTCACCATGGGCGGCGACAACCTCATCGGCTACGGCGCCATCATCGGCGGCGACCCGCAGGACTTCGCCTTCCGCCCCGAGATCCGCAGCGAAGTCCGCATCGGCCGCGGCAACAAAATCCGCGAATACGCCACCATCCACCGCGGCACCGCGGAAGGCACCGCGACCGTCATCGGCGACAGTTGCTTCCTCATGGCCGGCGCGCACCTCGCGCACAATGTCGCCCTCGGCGACCACGTCATCCTCGCCAACAACGCGCTCCTCGCCGGCTACGTGCAGGTCGGCGACCGCGTCTTCGTCGGCGGCGGCTGCGTCTTCCACCAGCACATCCGCGTCGGCCGCCTCGCCATCTGCCAGGGCCTCTCTGCGTTCAGTAAAGACATTCCGCCTTACGTCATCGCCGCCGAGCGCAACGGCGCCGCCGGCCTCAACGTCATCGGCCTTCGCCGCGCCGGCCTCACCGCCGCGCAACGCGCCGAAGTCAAAGACGCCTTCGACCTCCTTTACCGCAGCGGCCTCAACGTCTCGCAAGCCCTCGCCGCCGCGCACGACCGCGTCTGGGCCGAGGAAGGACGTGCGTTCTGGGACTTCGTCGCCGCCGCGAAAAAGAAGGGCCTCGTCGATTTCCTCGGCACGCGCGATTCCGGTTCGGCAGACGACGCCACCGACTAGGCAGCGGAAAATCGGTCTAAGCAACGCTTTGGTCGACGGTCGACCGTGGCACCATGCCACCGCCCATCGTCTCTCCGGCGCTCTCCGCCGTCGCACGCCGCTCGCTCCCCGAAGCCATCGCCACCGAACTGCGGCGCGCCATCATCGCCGGCGAACTCACCGACCACACGCTCCCCGAAGCCCGCCTGGCCGCGCAGATGGGCGTGAGCCGCGCCCCGGTGCGCGAGGCCATGATGCAGCTCGAACGCGAGGGACTGATCGAATTCGACGCCAACGGCCGCACCCGCGTCCGCGCGCTCGCCGAGAAGGACTACGACGAAATCGTCACTACCCGCGTGGCGCTCGAAAGCATGGCCGCATCCCTCGCCGCACCGCACTGGACCGACGACG
Source organism: Verrucomicrobiota bacterium (assembly GCA_009885995.1). Classification (GTDB taxonomy): domain Bacteria; phylum Verrucomicrobiota; class Verrucomicrobiia; order Chthoniobacterales; family Chthoniobacteraceae; genus VFJQ01. Next base: position 10,688 of record VFJQ01000007.1, on the reverse strand, counting down.
ACACCGCCTTCATCACCCGCAACATCGCCACGCAGAAACTTGCCGCGACCCTCGCCGATCTCACCCGCCTCGATGTCGAGATGCATGAATACATCGTCCGTCGCAGCGGCAACCGCCACCTGCTCGCGTTCTGGCAGTGTATCCAGCCTCAGTTTGAGATGTGGCTCGCCCACACGCACCGCCTCCAAGCCACGCTCACGCACAAGCCGCGGCAACTCACTGTCGATTCGCACCAGCGCCTCCTTCGCGCCGTCGCCAGCCGCGACCCCGAGAGAGCCGCCAACGCCATGCGCACGCACATCGAAGCATGGCGCGAGTGGCTCCCCGCGCATTTTCCAGTGCGAAAAGCCAACGGCAAACCCGCCCGGAACTGACCAACGTGATGCGCCGCTGGCTTCCATTGCTTCTCGCCGTCGCGCTGCGCCCCGCCCTAGGCGCGGACGGCGACGCGTTCTTTGAAGCCAAAGTGCAACCGCTGCTCGTCGAGCGCTGCTACGAGTGCCACTCGCACGGGAAGAAAATCAAAGGCGGCCTCACGTTCGACTCGCGCAGCGGCTGGGAAAAAGGCGGCGACACCGGCCCCGCGCTCGTGCCGGGCAAACCGGACGAATCACTGATCATCAAGGCCATCAGCTACTCCGACCCGGACTTGCAGATGCCGCCGAAGAAGAAGCTCAGCGACGCTGAGATCGCCGTGCTCACCGAGTGGGTGAAACTCGGCGCGCCCGATCCGCGCGGCGCGGTCGTGGCGAAAAAGTTCGTCGTGAACTTCAAGGAAGCACTCAGGCACTGGGCCTTCCAGCCGATCCGCCGACCCGAGAGCGCGACGAGCATCGACTCGTTCTTCTCCGCCACGCCGCGCGCGGACAACTTCACATGGCTGCGTCGCGTCAGCTTCGACCTCACCGGCCTGCCACCAACGCCGCAGGAGATCGAAGACTTCGTCCGCGATCCGTCGCGCGAGCGCTTCGTCGATCGCCTGCTCGCCTCGCGCGCCTTCGGCGAACGCTGGGCGCGGCACTGGCTCGATCTCGTCGGCTACGCGGACCAGATCGGCACCGCGAACAACGTCCCCGCAGCGCACGCGTGGCGCTATCGCGACTACGTCATTCGCGCGTTCAACGCGGACAAACCGTTCGACGAATTCATCCGCGAGCAAATCGCAGGCGACCTGTTGACCACCACCTCGCCGGACCCACTCATCGCCACCGGCTTCCTCGTGCTCGGCAACGTCAACATCGTCGAGAGCGACAAGGACAAGCTGCGCGTGGATGTCGTGGACCAGCAGATCGAGAAAGTCGGCAAGGCCTTCCTCGGCCTCACGCTCCAGTGCGCGCGCTGCCACGATCACAAATTCGATCCCGTCTCGCAGCGCGACTACTACGGCCTCGCCGGCATCTTCGGAAGCACCGACTCCGTCTGGCTCACCGGGCGCGGCGTGTGGAGTTCCGTCACCTTCACCGAGCTGCCGCAGACCGATCGCGAGCGCGCGCAATTAGCCGAGCGCACCCGCGAGCACGAGCAGACGGTCGCGAACGTGAAACACGACATCGCCGAAGCGAGAGAGCGAGGCCACGTGCTGGCGCTGCACCTCGACGACGAGGAGCGCGAGTCGATCGAGAAGCAGAAAGCCGACGCGGACAAGCTGGCGCGCGATCTCGAGAACCGCCTGCGCCATCTCGACTACATCAAGCCCACGCCGCCCGTCGCACACGGCGTGTGGGAAAACGGCGCGCCCGCCGACACGCGCATCACCATCCGTGGCAACCCGCATGCGCTCGGCGATGAAGTGCCGCGCGGCTTCGTGCCAGCCGCCTTCCACGGCCAGCCGCCAGCGATCCCGCGCGAGCAGAGCGGGCGTCTCCAACTCGCCGAGTGGCTCACCAGCCCCAACAACACACTCACCACACGCGTCGCCGTGAACCGCATCTGGCAGAAACTTTTCGGCGAAGGGATCGTGCGCTCTGTGGACTACTTCGGCCTGCGCGGCGAGCGGCCATCGAAGCCCGAGCTGCTCGACACCCTCGCCTCGCGTTTCGTGAGCGAAGGATGGTCGCAGAAGCGGCTCATCCGCGAGATCGTGCTCAGCGCCGCCTACGCCAGCGCCTCGCGCACCGACGGCCCGCAGCGACGCTTCCGCCTCGACGCCGAGGCGATCCGCGACGCCGTGCTCACCGTGAGCGGCGACCTCGCGCCGTGCGAAGGCGGGCCCGCGCTCGCGCTCGAATTCGCCGAGAACGTCAGCGGCCTCGATCCGAAGAATGTGAACCCGGTCGCGTTCAGCACATCGAAATTCCGCCCAGAGCAAGCGCGCCAGCGCACGATCTACCTGCCCGTCGTCCGATCGAGCGCGCAGCGCGGCCCGGCGGAAATCCTCGACGTGTTCGACTTCGCGCAGCCCGCGCTCTTCACCGGCCAGCGCCCGATTACCACCGTGCCGCCGCAGGCGCTCTACTTGATGAATGGCCCGCTCCTGAAAACGCAGGCCGCGAAGCTCGCCGCCGACTTGCACGGCGATGATCGCGCACGCCTCGCACAGCTCTACCTCCGCGTGCTCAACCGCCCGATCACCGACGCCGAAGCGCGCGAGGCGCTCGACTTTATCGCCGATACCCCCAACGCGTGGACTTCGCTTTGCCACGCGCTGCTCACATGTAACGAATTCCTCTTCCGCCTATGAACCGTCGTCACTTCCTCCGCAGCACCGCGTGCGGCTTCGGCGGCCTCGCGCTGAACGCGATGCTCGCCCGCGCGTCCGCTCCGCACTTCGCGCCGAAGGCGAAGCGCGTGATCTTTCTCTTCATGGCGGGCGGGCCGTCGCAGCACGATCTCTTCGACTACAAGCCGCGCCTCGCGAAGTCGCACGGCGAGCGCGTCGGCGTGAAGAGCCTGCCGCGCGGCATTCCCGTCGGCACCGACAAATTTCTCACACTCGGCCCGGTCGCGCAGTTCGCGCCCCGCGGCCAGTCCGGCATGGTGATCTCCGACTTGATGCCGCACCTGCACCGCATCACCGACGACATCTGCCTACTGCGCGGGATGCAGGTCGATAATCCCGCGCACGATCTCGCTTCGCTGCAATTTCACACCGGCGGCTTCAACGACGTGCGCCCGTCGATGGGTGCGTGGGTAAGCTACGGCCTCGGCACGGAGAACCACGACCTGCCTAGCTTCATCAGCATCCAGCCCGGCAGCGACGTGCGCACTTACGGCTCCGCGTTCCTGCCCGCCGCGCATCAGGGCACCGTCATCGGCAGCGTGCCGGCCGACCTGAAGACACCCGCGATCCGCTTCCTCGACGAGCCGACTGCGAGCCAGCGCCGCGAGATGGACCTCGTGCAGCGCATGAACCGGCGCCTCCTCGCGCGCAGCGAGCAGGACGCGCAGATGGAAGGCATGACCCAGTCGTTCGAGCTCGCCTTCCGCATGCAGGCCGAGACGCCGAAGCTCGTCGATCTCTCGCGCGAATCGAAAGCCACACTCGACCTCTACGGCGTCGGCGCCGAGCCCACGGACAAGTCCGCGCGCGCCTGCCTGCTCGCGCGGCGCTTGAGCGAAGCGGGCGTGCGCTTCGTGCAAGTCACGCTCGATGGCTGGGATCACCACGGCGACATCCGCGGCGCGCTGCCGAAGACCGCCGCGAAGTGCGACCAGCCGTGCGCCGCGCTCGTGCAGGATTTGAAAGCGCGCGGTCTGCTCGACGACACGCTCGTCATCTGGTCCGGCGAATTCGGCCGCACACCGTGGAGCCAGGATCTCAGCGGCACCGCGCCAATCGAGAAGCACGGGCGCGAGCATCAGCCCGAGAGCTTCTGCGCATGGCTCGCCGGCGGCGGCGTGTGCGGCGGACTCGTCCACGGCGAGACGGATGAGTTCGGCTACCAGACCGTGAACGGCCGCGTCCACATCCACGACCTCCACGCCACCGTGCTGCACCTGCTCGGCTTCGACCACGAACGCCTCACCCACCGCCACGCCGGCCGCGACTACCGGCTCACCGACGTGTATGGCGAAGTCGTGCGCGAGATCATCGCATGAAGCGCTGGCTGCCGATTGCGATGCTCTCCCCTGCGCTCGCACTCGCGAGTGCGGGAGACGAGTTCTTCGAGTTGAAAGTGCGCCCGCTCCTCGTCGAGCGCTGCCTTGAATGCCACACGCAGGGCAAGAAAACCAAAGGCGGCCTCGCGCTCGACTCGCGCGCGGGCTGGCAGAATGGTGGCGACAGCGGCCCGGCCATCGTGCCGGGGAAGCCGGACGACTCGCTGCTCATCAAAGCGATTCGCTACACCGATCCCGACCTCTCCATGCCGCCGAAGAAGCGACTCAGCGCCGATGAGGTCGCCGTCTTCACCGAGTGGGTGAAACTCGGCGCGCCCGATCCGCGCGAAGGCGTCGCCGCGGAGAAGAAGATCACCGCGATGACGCTCGAACAGGCGCGCTCGTATTGGGCGTTCCAGCCGATCCGGGATTCCGCGTCGTCCATCGATGAACTGGTGCGCGCGCGGCTGGAGCGGGAGGGCTTAAAGCAGAATCCCCCAGCCGACCCGCGCGCTCTGTTGCGGCGGCTTTTCTTCGATCTGATCGGTCTGCCTCCGACGTTCGACGAAGCGGAAAAGTTTGCCGCGAATCCGAGCCGCGAGGCATTCGCCCACCTGATGGATGACCTGCTTGCGCGCCCCGAATACGGCCAGCGCTGGGGCCGGCACTGGCTCGATGTCGCCCGCTACTCGGACACCACGGAGAAGTCCACCGACGGCGAACGCCGCATCCCGTTCGCACACACGTATCGCGACTACGTCATCGACGCGTTCAACCGCGACAAGCCCTTCGACCGCTTCGTGCTCGAACAAGTCGCCGCGGATCGCGTGCCCGGCGGCGACCTGCGCGCGCTCGGCTTTCTCACCGTCGGCCGGCGATTCGAGGGGAACATCGAGGCGCCGCAGCTCATCATCGACGATCGCATCGACACGATCGGCCGCGGACTGCTCGGCCTCACGCTCGCTTGCGCGCGCTGCCACGATCACAAGTTCGACGCGATCCCAACCGCCGATTACTACTCGCTTTACGGTATTATCGCGAGCAGCGGCGAGCCGCTCGATCTTCCGGAAGTCGGCGCAGCGCCGACGGACGACGCCGTGAAAAAGTATCGCGCCGAGCGTGCACGCATCTTCGCCGACTACGAGAAGCACATCGACGCCTGCGTCGTGAAAGCGAAACGGCTCCTGCACGAACTGGCGCCGGAATATTTGCGCTACATCGTCGAGACGACGCCGAACCATCGCACCCTCGAAGGCTTCGTGCCGCTCGATACTCCGCGCGGCCTGCTGGTGCGCGGCGGGCCGCCGAGGTGGTCGGCTCTGATCGCGGAGAGTCTCCGTCGTGAGCAACGCTTCTTTCGACTGTGGCAGCAGTTGATCGCGCTCCCGCGCGCCGGCTTTGTGGAGAGAGCCAGGAGGGTGATCACCGAGGCCGCGGCGCGACCGGAGGAGCAGGATCCACTGGTGCTCGCCGCCTTTCGGGACCAGACGCCGGCCACGATGCTGGAGGTCGCCGACCTCTACGGATCCCTCATCCCGGAGGCAACGGACGTGGGTGCGCTCATCGCCGACCCAACGTCGCCCCTGCGGTTCACTCGCGAGGAAGTCGCCGACGACTTGCTGCGCTTTGTCACCGAACATCAACTCGTCTCGCGACCCGACGGTGAAGCCGCGGGCAAGCTGCGCGAGAAGCTGACCGTGCTCGAAGCCGGTGCGCCCGTCGAACGCGCGATGGCCGTCGCCGTCACCGCGAAGCCACTGGCTCCGCACGTGATGACGCGGGGCGATCGGCACAAGCTCGGACCGGAAGTGCCGCGCCGCTTCCTCCAGGCACTCGCCGCCGTGGATACACGCTCTTATTCCGACGACGGACGCCTCGAACTCGCGCAAGCCATCGCGAGCGGGAAGAACCCGCTGACTGCGCGCGTGATCGTCAATCGCGTGTGGCAGCAGCATTTCGGGCGCGGCCTCGTCGCGACGCCGGACAACTTCGGCGCGATGGGCGAGCGGCCGTCGCATCCCGAGTTGCTCGATCATCTCGCCGCGGGGTTCATCGAGCATGGCTGGTCGCTCAAGGCGCTGCACCGGCTCATCCTCACTTCGGCGACGTGGCAGCAGAGCAGCGCGGTTCAGCCGCTCGCGATGGAAAAGGATCCGGGGAACCGCTTGCTCTGGCGCATGGCGCCGCGGCGCCTCGAGTTCGAGCCGCTGCGCGACTCGCTGCTGGCAGTCGCAGGGCGACTCGACACGAAGCTCGGCGGACGCAGCGCGCCACTCGACGACAAGAACGTGCGCCGTGCCGTCTATGGCTACACCGATCGCTTTCGTATCCCGGCGCTGCTGCGAAACTTCGACGTGGCCAATCCCGATCAATCCATTTCCCACCGCGCAGAGACGATCCATCCTTTGCAAGCGCTCTACTTCCTCAACAGCCCATTCGTGCGCACGCAGGCGGAAGCGATCGTGCATCGTCCCGAAGTCGCGAACGCGACGAATCGGATCGATGCCACCTACCGCTCCGTGCTCTCGCGGCGTCCCGATGCGGAGGAGAGCAAGCTCGCCGCCGATTACCTCGGCGTCGATCCCGGCGAGCGGCAGTGGAGCAACTTCACCCAGGCGCTCCTGCTCTCGAACGAATTCATCTTCTGCGATTGATCATGAACCGACCCGCTCACATCTCGCGCCGTGAAATGCTCCGCCGGTGCGGAGCCGGCTTCGGCACGCTCGGCCTCGCGACGCTGCTCGCGCGCGCCGACGAAAGCCCGCTCGCGCCGAAGCTCCCGCACTCCGCGCCGCGCGCGAAATACGTCATCCAGATTCTCGCCAACGGCGGCCCGGCGCAGATGGACACGTTCGACCCGAAGCCGGAGCTGACCAAATACCACGGCACGCGGCTGCCGATTCATCTCGAGACCGAACGCCCGACGAGCACCGCGCTCGGCTCGCCATTCAAGTTCGACCGCTACGGGCAGTGCGGGATGGAAGTGAGCGAACTCTTCGCGCCACTCGCGGAGAAGCACGCGGACGACCTGTGCGTGATTCGTTCGATGCACACGGACACGCCGATCCACGAGAACTCGCTGCGCTTGATGAATTGCGGCGCGAGCATCATGGCGCGGCCGAGCATCGGTGCGTGGATCACCTACGGCCTCGGCACGGAGAACCAGAACCTGCCCGGCTTCGTCGTGCTCGTGCCAAAAGGGATGCCGGTCGCGGGTGCCGATAACTGGCAATCGTCCTTCCTGCCCGGTGGTTACCAGGGCACTTACATCGAGACGCAGGATAAGAAGGCGGCGCAGCTCATCGAGCATCTGCACAACGCCTCGCTGTCGTCCGTCGAGCAGCAGGCGCAGCTCGACCTCGTCGAGCAGCTGAATCGCAAGCACTTCGCCACGCGGCACGACCCGGCGCTCGAGGCGCGCATTCACAGCTTCGAGACCGCCTTTCGCATGCAGACGGCGGCGACCGATGCGTTCGACATCGAGCGCGAGCCGGCGCACGTCCGCGCGCTCTACGGCGATACGGCGCAGGCGAAGCAGATGCTCATCGCGCGGCGACTCGTCGAGCGCGGCGTGCGCTTCGTGCAGGTGTGGCACGGCACGCTCCAGCCGTGGGACAGCCACGCGAACATCTCGACCGAGCACCGCAAGCTCGCCACCGAAAGCTGCCAGGGCATCACCGCGCTGCTCAGTGATCTCAAGTCGCGCGGGCTGCTCGACGAGACGCTCGTGATTTGGGGCGGCGAATTTGGCCGCACGCCGACGGTCGAGCTTTCCCAGGGCGAAAAGGTGAGCCCGACCGCCGGTCGCGATCACAACAATCACGGCTTCACCATGTGGCTCGCCGGCGGCGGCGTGCGTGGCGGCACCGCGTATGGCGCGACGGATGAGTTCGGCTTCAAAGCGGTCGAGAACCGCGTCCACGTTCACGACCTACAGGCGACGGTGCTGCACCTGCTCGGGCTCGATCACGAGCGGCTTACGTATCGGCACAGTGGGCGCGACTTCCGGCTCACCGACGTGGATGGACGCGTGGTGACGGAACTGCTCGCGTAACTTGCGCGCCCGGTCGCGCTCCATAACATCCGCGGCCCTATGTCCACGACCACCGCAGAAAAGCATGAGTTCCAGGCGGAGATCCGCCAGCTCCTCGATATCGTCATCCACTCGCTCTACACGGATCACGAGATCTTCGTGCGCGAGCTGATCTCCAACGCAGCGGATGCCTCGGAGAAACTGAAGTTTCTACAAACTTCCGGCGCGGAGATTTTCCAGCCGGACGCGGCACCAAAGATCAGCGTGAGCACGGACGAGCAGGCGAAGACGATTACCTTCACCGACTCGGGCCTCGGCATGACGCACGGCGAACTGATCGACAACCTCGGCACGATCGCGCACAGCGGATCGAAAGCGTTCCTCGAACAGATCAAGGCGAAGCAGAGCGACACGCATCTCATCGGGCAGTTTGGCGTCGGCTTCTACTCGGCCTTCATGGTCGCGGAAAAAGTGACCGTCTTCTCGCGCTCGCACCAGCCCGGCGAGCATGGCTGGATTTGGACCAGCGACGGACGGACCGGCTACGAAATCGAGCCCGCGGGCGAGCTCGATCGCGGCACGAAGATCGTGCTCCATCTCCGCGACACGGAGTTCGCACAGGCGCAGACGGTCGAGTCGATCATCAAGCGCTACTCGAACTTCGTCCCCTTCCCCATCGAGCTGAATGGCGTCGTGGTGAACACCGTCCAGGCGCTGTGGACGAAGAACAAGAGCGAGGTCAGCGACGCGGACTACGAGGAGTTTTACAAATACATCGGACACGACACGGAGGCGCCACTCTTCCGGTTGCACTTCAACGCCGACGCGCCGCTTTCCATCCGCACGCTCGTCTTCGTGCCGGGGAAAAACCTCGAGCTGCTCACGATGTCGCGCGGCGAGCCGGAGGTGAATCTCTACTGCCGCAAGGTGCTCATCCAGCAGCGCGCGAAGGGGCTGATGCCGGAGTGGCTGCGCTTCCTGCGCGGCGTCGTGGATAGCGAAGACCTGCCGCTAAACATCTCGCGCGAGACGATGCAGGACAGCGCGCTCATGCGGAAGCTGAACGAGGTGCTGACCAAGCGCGTGCTGAAGTGGCTCGACGAGGAAGCGAAGGCCGACCCGGAGAAATACGACCGCTTCTTCCGCGAGCACGGACACTGCCTGAAGGAAGGCGTGGCGAACGACTATACGCATCGCGAGGCGATCGCGAAGCTGCTACGCTTCGAGTCGTCGCACACCGAGGCGGGGAAGACGACATCACTCACCGACTACGTGAGCCGCATGCCCGCGGAGCAGACGGAGATTTACTATCTGCTCGCGCCGAGCCGCGAGGCCGCGGAGGCAAGCCCGTATTTTGAGGTGTTCCGCGAGAAGAAGTTCGAGGTGCTCTTCCTCACGCACCCGCACGACGAGTTCGTGATGGATCACATGCGCACCTTCGACAGCAAGCGACTCATCGCCGCCGAGAAAGCCGACCTCAAGCTGGAGAAGGAATCGACCGGCCTGAGCGAGGACGACGCGCGGGCGCTCGCAGAGTTCATCAAGGAATCGCTGGCCGAGCGCGTCGGCGAAGTGCGCGCGAGCAAGCGACTGGTCGGCAGCCCGGCTGTGGTGATCGAGGGCGACTCGCACATCACTACCTCGATGCGTCGTGTGATGAAGATGATGCAGCAGCGCGAAGGGCAGGAGTTGCCCGCATCGAAGCCGGACCTGGAAATCAACCCCGACCACGCGATGATCGTGCGCCTGGAGGCGATCCGGAAGACGGACGCCGCACTCGCGAAGGACGTGGCAGAGCAGGTCTTCGACAATGCGCTCGTCGCCGCCGGGCTGCTCGAAGACCCGCGCGCCATGCTCCAGCGGCTCAATGGCTTGCTCGAAAAACTGCTGGCCAAGGATGGTCCCGCAGCCGGATAACCTTTTCAGCCCGGCAACTCCCGGCCGGACCAATCAAACCACAAACCAAAACCAACAGATGAAATTGAAACCCCTATTTGCCCTGAGCGCCGCGAGCGCCCTCGCGTTCACCGCGTGTGAGAAACAAGCCACCACCGTCGGTGAAGAGGCCAAGGAAGTGAAAGCCAAGGTCGAAGAAAAGGCCGCGGACATGAAAGCCGACGTCGCCAAGAAGACCGAGGAAGTGAAAGCCAAGGTCGAAGAAAAGGCCGCGGACATGAAAGCCGACGTCGCCAAGAAGACCGAGGAAGTCAAAGACGCTGCGAAGGAAGCCGGCGACAAGGCCAAGGAAGCCGCCGCGAAGGCGAAGGAAGCCGCCGACAAAGCCGCCGCTGCCATGAAGGAAGCCGCTGCCGACGCCGCGAAGAAGATCGAGGAAGCCGCCAAGCCGGCTCCCGCTCCCGCTCCTGCTCCGGACGCGCCGAAGCCGCCCCAGTAGTCGCATCACGCTTCAGAAAATCTTGAAAGGGCGCGTCGAAAGGCGCGCCCTTTTCTTTACCGGTAATCGACTGCACCGTTGGCACCAGCGGGATGGTGAGCACGATATGGCCTTAGCCCAAGTTCGACAGTTATGAAGGGCTGAGATCGTATTCATGCGGGTTGGCGGGCGATTTCTTCAGTTTTTCTCCACTACATTTCGCACGATTTTCGGGCGGGTGGG
>VFJQ01000146.1 GCA_009885995.1 Verrucomicrobiota bacterium | reverse complement strand
CGGATGAGCACGGTGCGCAAGCACCTCGGCCAGCTCCGCAAGCTCGGCGTCATCGATTCGCGACCCGGGCCGGACAAGCGCTCGGAGCTATTTTTCCTGCGCGCGTCGCGCCGCCCCGAGCCCGGCGTGCTCGAGTTCGGGGCCTGCCGCATCGTCCTCGCCGACCCGCCGCAGCCGCGCTCATAGGGAGTGGCTCAGTTTGGCCGGGCGCAGGCGGAGGGGGCGCGGGGCGAGATTCGCCCTTGCGCCGGGGCGGGCGTGTCCTTTACTCGCCGACCTCCTGATTATGCAGAAATACCGCACCTTCCTGATCGTCGGCGCTCCCGGTAGTGGCAAGGGCACCCAGGGCAAGATCCTCGGCAACATCCCGCGGTTCTACCACTGCGCGTGTGGGGATGTCTTCCGCGCGCTGGATACGCGCACGGAGCTGGGGCAAAAGTTCGTGGAGTATTCCAGCCGGGGCGTGCTGGTGCCGGATGATCTCACGGTGCAGCTATGGAAGGCCCGGATCAGCGACCACGTGCGAGCGCATATCTTCAAGCCGGATATCGACTCGCTGGTGCTCGATGGCATCCCCCGCAATGAGGGGCAGGCCCAGATCATGAAGGAGATCATCGACGTGAAGAAGGTCTTTCACCTCGCGTGCCCAGACCGGCAGGCGCTCATCGTCCGGCTGCGCAAGCGGGCGCTCAAGGATAACCGCTTCGACGACGCGAGTGAGGATGTGATCCACCGCCGGCTGGAGACTTATGAGAAGGAGAGCAAGCCGGTGATCGCCTATTACGGGGAGGCTCTGGTGAAGGAGATCGATGCCACGCAGACGCCAGTGAAGGTGGCCTTCGACATCCTCCAGACTATCATCGAGGAGAAGCTGTGAGCGACCGGCAGTTTGGGGAGCTGCGCGCTTCGTCGCTCTACTGCACCCGCTGCGGCACGGCCCAGCCCGTGCGCGAGCGGCTGCTGCTGGTGCTGCCGGATCGGGAGCTGCATGAATACGTGTGCGCCACCTGCGGCGATGCCGTGGGGACCAAGGAAGTGAGCGCGGCCGACGTGGTCTCGGCGCGGCTCGCCCAGCGCCGTGGCGGGCGGCAGGTGCGGATTCTTTAGCGAAGGTATGCGCATCATCTTCATCGGCACCGGGGATATCGGTGTCCCCACCCTGCGCACGCTCATCGAGAGCCCGGATCATCAGGTGATCGGGTGCGTGACCCAGCCGGACAAACCAGTGGGGCGGCACCAGGAGCTCCAGGCCTCGCCGGTGAAGGAGCTGGTGGTGGGCTATCGCGTGCCCGTCTTCCAGCCGGAGCGCATCCGGAGTGATAGCGTGATCCAGCAACTGAGGTTCCTGCGGCCGGAGGTGATCGTGGTGATGGCTTATGGGCAGATCCTGTCCGGGGAGCTGCTGCGCATCCCCACCATCGCCTGCCTGAATCTCCACGCATCGCTGCTGCCGCGCCATCGCGGGGCGGCACCGATCCAGGCGGCGATCGAGGCCGGGGACAAGGAGAGTGGGATCACGGTCATCTACATGAACGAGCGTCTGGACGAGGGGGACGTGCTGCTTTCCCGGGCTATCAAGGTGGCGAAAGATGAGACGGGGGGGAGTCTTCACGACCGGCTGGCCGAGGCGGCGCCGGAGGCGTTGATGGACGCGCTCGCGCTGCTCAAGCAAGGGGCGGCGCCACGCACCGCGCAGGACCACGCGCAGTCCACCTATGCGGCGAAGCTAACACGGGAGCACGGGGAGATCGACTGGAGCAAGTCGCGGGAGGAGATCGACCGGCGCATCCGCGCGATGAACCCGTGGCCGGGCGCCTACACATGGCTGCCGACGGAAGATGGGGTGAAGAAGCTGAAGGTGTATGCAGCGATCATGCATCACTGCGACATCGGTGCGCCGGGGACGGTGGTGCGGACGGATAAGCATGGCATCCTCGTGGCCGCCGGGACGTGCGGGATCCTGCTGCGGGATGTGCAACTTGAAGGAAAGAAGCGGATGCTCGCGCGGGACTTCCTGCTCGGCCATAGCATCGCGGAGGGCACGGTGCTGGGGGCCGCATCCCCATCCTCTTCCTCCTCCTCATCGTCCCCGGCGCCGGATGCCTGACGGATCGAGGAAGGTGAAGATCAATAGGATGAGGGCGGACGCGGCTCTGGAGGACCACGTCGCCCGGCTTCTCGCCTGCACGCAGTGCCCGCGGATGCACCGCCCGGCGGTGAGCGGCGGGGCGGTGGCGAGCCGTGTGATGAGCGTGGGCCAGGCGCCCGGCAGCAAGGAACCGGTGCTCGGGCGGCCCTTCGCGTGGACGGCGGGGAAGACGCTGTTCCGGTGGTTCGAGGAGGCGTGCGGGTGGAGCGAGGGGGACTTTCGTGCGCAGGTGTATATGGCGGCGGTGTGCCGGTGCTTCCCCGGCAAGAACAAGACCGGGGGCGACCGCGTGCCTGCGCCGGACGAGATCGAGCGCTGCGCAGCGTGGCTGGATGCGGAGATCGCCCTGCTGCGCCCGGCGCTGGTGCTGCCGATCGGGAAGCTGGCGATCGAGCAGTTCGTGGAGACGGCGCCGATGACGGAGCTGATCGGGCGCACCTTCACCCTGACGCGGGGCGGGGTGACCTTCGACGTAATCCCCCTGCCCCACCCGAGCGGCGCGAGCCCCTGGCACCGGATGGAGCCGGGGCGCACGCTGCTGCGGCAGGCGCTGGGCCGAATCGTGCGGCATCCGGCGTGGCCTGAGGTTAGCCGTTGACAGCGGCGCGGTATGCTGTCCTTTCGCGACCCTCAAAACCGCTTTCCACGCCATGGCCTCGAACAACCTCGCCACCACGCTCGAACAGGAGAAGATCACCTCCAACCAGCTCGCGCATCAGTGCAACCTCAACCGGAGCACGGTGATGTCCGTCGTGAGGAAGAAGCGCACGCCGGCGCCGAGCACGCTGGAACTCATGGTCAAGCACCTGAACCGGATGACCAAGAAGAGCTACACGGTGGAGGAAATCTTCCCGCCCAAGGTTCGGCGGTTGCGCTCGGGTCCGCAGCCGGCTCGCTAATCGGGCGATGCGGCAGCACGGCCCTTCGCCGTGCGTCAGTCAGGCAGCCTTTGAGGCTCAAAGGCCCGCTATCCGCGAGGCTTGCCGTGACACGGGGACGACCATCCCCGTTTCTGCCATCACGCGGGGAATCCGCAGCGTGACCTGATCGAAGCGGATGAGGAGCGTTTCACCCTCGTCGCGGACCAGCCCGACACGGGTGCCGCGCGGGAGCTGCACCCAGCCGTAGTCGCGCCCATCCCGCACCGCCCGCACCCTGACCTCACGAATGGGGGTGGCCATCAAAGATACAGGCGCCGGAGTGGTGGTGGTGGGTGCGGCTTGTAGGGAAGTGGTCTCCGCCAGCCACGCTGGGGTCTGGCGGAGCGGGGAGGAATCGGCAGCGGGAAGCTCGGAGAGGAGCGCGCTGAGGGTGTGCTTGGGGGTGCGGAATTCGACACTCCTCAAGACGACGGCGAGGACGGCACTGAGGACGAGGGCGCTGATAATATATGAGATCCTACGCTTCATGGCGCAGGATACAGCAGCCTACCTACGAGTCAAGCGGAAGATAAATGAATTTTCTACCAGCCTCGCCTCGACTCAGGCGCGGATGTTCACCCACGTGTGGACGTGCGGCTTTCCGCGGAAATACCACACCATCTGCGGCCCTTCGATCTGCCACACGTCCCACACCCCGTCACTTCCGATGTCCATGTTCTTGTAGAAGGCCATGTGGAGGTGGTCGAACGTCGGCTCGATCAGCTTGAGCGCTTCGTCCACGTCCTCCCTGCGGAATGGCGCGAGCACATCGGCGAGCACCTTGCGGACGTGCCCCTTTTGGTCGGCGGAAAGCTCCGTCATCGGGATACCCGGCAAGCCGGTCGTCTTGCCCGTGAGCGCGACGGTCTCGGTGTGCTTCTCCGGTCGTGCGTCGCCGAGCAGGGCGATCTCGCGTTGCTTGCCGTCGAGCATCTGGAAGACCTCGTTCGCCCGCTTCGCCTGATACCAATACACGTTGCCCGGATGATCCGGCTTCTCGTTAAAGCCCTCCGCCGCGTGCCCGTAAAAGATCGGCCCGCCAAACGCCGCGCCCGCCACCGAGTCGCCATCGCAGCGCCGCGTGCAATGCCGCCCCGTGAGGACGAACTCGAACTTCCCCGTGCCCGGCTCGCCAAAGAGCGCGATCGACGTCTCGGCCTCGAAGTCGCCGTCGCCGTCGTGCTTCACCTGCTCCATCACGCGCTCGGCGTATTCGGGCGAGTGCAGCCCGTTGAAAATGTCGCGCACCATCGCCTGCTGGTCGGGCTTGAGCAGTTCCTTCTGCGGCTTGTTGATCATCCAGTTGTTGTCCACCTTCAGCCGCAGCGGGTCGTCGAAGGCGAAGCACAACTTCGGGCGCTGCTCCTCGCTGAGCGACTTGTAGAGCGTCGCCACGAGCGTCTCGGACTTCGACTTCGGCGTCGGCGCCGCAAAGGCCGGTAGCGTGGACGCCGCAGCGGCGACGATCGTGGTCTTGAGGAAATCGCGGCGGGACAGGTCGCTGCAATCGGGGCAGAGGATGGAGGGCGTGTTCATCGTAGGGGAGACTTCTGAGATGGCATTGGCTTAGTCCTCATCCGCACCGTCTTCACTCCAAAAGTTTGAGACGTCGCGGCAGAGGCTTCGCCGCTCTGGACCACCGCGACCCGCAGCATCGCCGTGGTGCCGATGGGGAGCGTCGTGCGGGCGAAGGTGCGCACGGTGCCATCGCTGAGGAGCGTTTGCGATTCCACGGCAACATCGCTCGCCGCCGCGCTCCACGAACCATCGCTCAGCCCGACCTCCGGGCGCACGATTGCGTCCGCGCTTGCGGGCAGCCAATCGAACCAAATTCCCGCGTGGGATCCACCGCTCAGCGTGCGAAGAAATGGCTGCGGGCGACGCAACGGAACGGTGAATGCCATCGGATCCATCCCCAAACCGTGCTCGACGAGATTCTTCAATCCGTCGGCATCCGCATCTGCGAGAGCTCCGCGTTCCTCGATCGGCGCCGAGGCGAGTTGATCGGCCTGCCACGCCACAAAGCTCAGCGTCTCCCGCGCTCCGCACGGCTTCCCATTGCGCATCGGCACGGTCGCGCTCACCAAAGCCTGCGCCGTCGCCGACGTGAACGCTGCGCTGAAGTCACTCCAGCGATAGTGCGTGGGCACTGTCCCAGCCACGTTGCCGGGCTCGAGATAGACGCGATACCCGCCGCCCGGCTTGGGCAGCACGAATGGTCCCTCCTGCGAGTTGTAGCCGAGCACGCGGTCTAGCACCCAACCGCTCAGCAGTTCCGTTGAGATCGAGTGGATCAACGCACCTCCACGAGCGAAGTCGATATACACGGCGTGATACACCGCTCCTTCCTTCCAGCAAAAGAACTCGTTGGTATTGGTTTCCGGCAGCGCCAACGGCACCGGCACAGACCATTGCGTCCACCCCGGGTCGAGCGGATGCGTCTCATGTATGCGCATGGTCGGAATCGGATCGTAAGCTGCGCCTCCAACCGGGTTGATCGAGACGAAGACATGCACCGAACCATCGCCATCGACAAAGAAACTCGGGCTCCACGTGAGCGGATCGGTCGCCCCTGGCAACGGCACATCGATCGGCCCCACCTGAGTCCAATTCAACAAATCCGTCGAGCGGATGAGCCCGAACTTCGAGCCGCGACCGTAGTTTCCCTGCGTGTAGCAGACCCAATAGGCGCCGCCCGCAAACACGATCGCCGGATCACGCACCACGTTCCAAAAGGGGCTCCAGCCCGGCGGCTGCCAAACCGGATTACCATCGTTGATGGCGGTCCAACTCAACCCGTCCATCGACCATGAGATGTAGAGTCGTTCATCGCCACCCGTCGGGTTCCATTTGAAATGCGACATCACAAAGCGAGCGCTCGGCGGCAACTGTGCCGCGAGCGTGCCTGCACACAGGATCGCGAGAGCGACGACGCGGAACAACATGAGCCAACTTGAAACGCGGATTCCCCGAGCGCAATCTTCCAGCACAACCCAAACGCGTGAGCACGTGCGGCTGCGCTACTCGACGCCGAGCGTCTTCACGAGAAAGGCCAGCTCGTCCGCCGTCTCCTCGATCACCTTTGCCAGCGCAGTGCCGGCGCCGTGGCCGGCTTTCGTCTCGATGCGGATCAAGACGGGCGGGCCGTCCTTCGCCTGGCACTCCTGCAAGCGCGCGGCGAACTTGAAGCTGTGCGCGGGCACCACGCGGTCGTCGTGGTCGGCGGTGGTGATGAGCGTGGCGGGATAGCGCGTGCCCGGCTTGAGTTGATGCAGCGGCGAGTAGGCGTGCAGCGCCTTGAACTGCTCCGCGTCGTCCGCGCTGCCGTAATCGCTCGTCCATGCCCAACCGATCGTGAACTTGTGGAACCGCAACATATCGAGCACACCGACGCTCGGCAGCGTCGCGCCGAAAAGATCGGGCCGCTGCGTCATCACCGCGCCGACGAGCAGGCCGCCATTGCTGCCGCCGCTGATCGCGAGCTTCTCCGGCGTGGTGTAGCCATTTTTGATGAGCCACTCAGCGCACGCGATGAAGTCGTCGAAGACGTTCTGCTTGCGCTCCTTCGTGCCGGCGAGGTGCCACTCCGATCCATATTCACCGCCGCCGCGCAGGTTCGCCTCGACGTAGATGCCGCCGAGTTCCAGCCACACCGCGCGCATGATGCCGAACATCGGCGTGAGCGAAATGTTGAACCCGCCGTAGCCGTGCATCAGCACCGGTTGCTTGCCATCGAGTTTCTGCCCGCGCCGCAGCGTGATGAACATCGGCACGCGCGTCCCGTCCTTGCTAGTCGCGAAGACCTGCTTCGTCTCGTAGCGCGCCGCGTCGAAACCGACCTTCGGCGCCTTGAAGACGCTGCTCTCTCCGCTGCTCACGTCGTAGCGGTAGATGGTCGTCGGCGTCGTGAAGCTGGTGAACGAATGGAACGTCTCCGCGTCCCCCTTCTTCCCGCCGAAGCCACCCGCCGAGCCGAGGCCCGGCAGCGCGGCCTCGCGCACGAGCTTACCATCCATGCCGAAGACGCGCACCGCGCTGTGCGCATTGTGCAGATAGGTGCAGACAAACTTCCCGCCGACGACGCTCGTCCCTTCTAGCGTATCGGGCGACTGCGGGATGATCTCGCGCCAGCCCGCGCGCGCGGGCTTCGCCACATCGATCGCGATCAACCGCCGCATCGGTGCCTTGAGGTCGGTCTGGAGGAAGAAGACCGGCCCGTCGTTGTCGATGAACGAATATTCCGCGTCGAACTCGGTGAGCAGTTCGACGATCGGCGCGTCCGGTTTCGTGAGGTCGCGGTAGAAGAGCGCGTTCTTCGGGTCGGTGCCGCGCGAGACGTGGATGATCAGCCAGTGCCCGTCCTCGGTCACATCTCCGCCGAAGCCCCAGTCCTTGTGATCGGGCCGCTCGTAGATCAGCGCGTCGCTGCTCTGCGGCGTGCCGAGCTTGTGGAAGCAGAGCTTCTGAAACTCCGTCACACCCTTGCGCTCCTCGCCCGCCTTCGGCTCGTCGTAGCGCGAGTAGTAGAAGCCGCTGCCGTCCTTCGTCCACGAGGCGCCGCTGAACTTCGACCACTTCACCACGTCGTCGAGATCGCGGCCGGTGCGCACGTCGCGGACGTGCCATTCCTGCCAGTCAGCGCCCGAGCGCGAGATCGAGTAAGCGAGCAAGTTCCCATCATCACTCGGCGCCCAACCGGTGAGCGACACGGTGCCATCGGTCGAGAGCGCATTCGGATCGAGCAGCAGCCGCGGCTCCGCATCGATCGCCTCGGCGACGAGCAGCACCGCCTGGTTTTGCAGTCCCGAGTTGTGCGTGAAGAAGTAGCGCCCGCCTTCCTTGTGCGGGATGCCGAAGCGCTCGTAATTCCACAGCGTCTTGAGCCGCTCGCGGATCGCCGCGCGCTGCGGGATCGTTTCGAGAAAGCCGAACGTCACCTTGTTCTGCGCCTCGACCCACGCGGCAGTCTCCACCGAGTTGTCGTCCTCAAGCCAGCGATACGGGTCGGCGATCTTCGTGCCGTGGTAGTCGTCCACCACGTCGGCTTGGCGGGTGGGCGGGTAGTCGACGGCGATCGCAGCGGTGGTGAGCATGAGCAGGGCAAGTTTCATTGGTCCGGCCCACGTGTGGCCGCGCGGACGTGCCCGCGTCAATGGCTCGTTGCCGCCGCCGCCTTGGCGCGACTGCCCGCGCACGTGCCCGAGTCCTCCGGGTCCGCGTGCCGCACCTTCGGCAGGATGGCGCATGCCCAAACGACGGCGGCGAGCATCCACAAGGCGCTCGCCCAATTCAGCCACGTGGCACGCGTGATGAGAAAGTCACCGATCGCGCGCAGCACCGTGCCGACCATGATGAGCGCCGCGGCGATTTGCAGCGCAGGCAGACGACCTTGGAAAAGATGCCCGAAGCCGGAATGGCCGAGCACCACGCGCGTGCCGACGGTGAATGTGATGAGGCTGAACCCGCCG
Source organism: Verrucomicrobiota bacterium (assembly GCA_009885995.1). Lineage (GTDB taxonomy): Bacteria > Verrucomicrobiota > Verrucomicrobiia > Chthoniobacterales > Chthoniobacteraceae > VFJQ01. The sequence continues at coordinate 18,379 of VFJQ01000146.1, read as the reverse complement.
AGGAAGACGACGTGCAATCCCGCCGCTCGCTGGCCGGGCCAGAACAGCGGAAAGATCAGCCCCGCGGCGAGCGAGAGCAGCGCGAGGTTCACCGCGAGGGGCACGGTCTTCCACGGCGCCGGCGTGCGATGGATCGGCACCATCACGCCGAGAAAGGCGATCACCGTCACCCCGCGCAGGATCGCGGCAGGCTGCGGGGCGAGGAGGAAGGTTTCGATGCAATAGCTCGCGAGGATCAGCACGCCGGCACTCAGCGCGAAGAGCGCGCGCCGCCGCCAGCCGGGCGATGCCGTGCGCTCTTCATCCATGAGCACGATGCCCGGCAGCGCGAGGAAGCGCGGGAGCAGAAACGTGCCGACGCCGAGCAGCAGGTAGAGCACGAAGGCCTGGTTCAGCAGCAAGCCGCCGAACAGCAGCCAGTTTCCCGACACCCATCCCTTGCTGCCCGCCGCCCACAGCAGCGCTCCGGCGACTCCGCAGAGATAGCCCATGCCCACGAGCACGAAGCCGGGCGGCGGCAGTTCCGTGCGCTGATGAATGCGCCGAATCATGCAGCCCGCGAAGGTCAGCAGCAGCACGACGAAGACGACATCGCCCGCGACGACTTGATGCCCAATGTGCAGCCCGGCGCACAGCGCGTGCAGCACGACGAGCGGCCACAACTCCGCGGCGCGCAGCGGCGGCGCGGAGAGCAGGCGCGGCATCGCTGTGCCGAGGAAGCCGAGCACGTAGCCGGAGAGGAAGCCTTCGATCATCAGCCGCGCATGCATCACGCCGGGATAGAACTCGTGGATGCCGCTGAAGAACAGCGGCCAGAGCGACACGCCGGAGATGCCGAGCAGCGTGGCGAGCGGGAAGAAGATGCGGAAGGGCTCAGCCGAGCAAAGTTGGAGAAATCCGGGGCGTGTGGCTTTCACAAGAGCGGTTCGTCGTCGGGTGGAGTGGGCGTGGTGAACATCACTTCGAAGTCGCCCTCGGGCAGCGCGGTGACCTCGGTCTCGAATCCCTGCGTGGTCAGGAGGCTGATCAGCGGACGCGGCTCGAAGGGCGCGATGACTCGCAGCGTGTCGCCGTCGCGCAACCGGCCCACGGCTTCCATGATGCGCGGGAACGGCTCGCGCCCCGTGCGCACGTCTTCGCGGACATCGAGGGTGATCGTGAGTGCGGCCATCGTGATTAGCGTCTTGCGCCCGCTGCTGCTTTCCCGATCGCCGCGAGCAGCGGCGTGGGATCTTGTTTTAAACCAAGGTGCTGGAAGGCAATCTCGCCGTCGGCATGCAGCAGCGTGACGAGGTTCGTGTGTGCGAATTGCCCGCGCGCGTCCTGCGCGTAGTTTACACCGAGCAGCGCGGCGAGTTCGCGCACGTCGTCTTCGCTGCCGCGCAGGAGCGTCCAGCGTTCGCGCGTGAGCTGACGCTTTTCGCGGAACGCAGCGAGCGCCTCGATGGTGTCGCGGTTCGGGTCGAGGCTCACGAGGAGGAAGTCCACCTTTGCCAGCACCTCGGGCGGCAGCTTGCTTTCGATCGTCTTCAACTCGTTGACGGTAATCGGGCACGCGTATTCGCAGTGTGTGAAGAACAGCGTGACGATCTGCGGGCGCCCGCGCAGCACGCCGAGTTGCACGATTTTGCCGACGTCCGAAGTCCATTTCGAGTCGAGCAGGTAGAGCGACTTGTCGGTCGGCGGACTCGCGGGAAGTGGCGCGCGGCAGCACGGCGGCTCACCAGCGAAACCGCAGGTCGCGATGAAGATGAGGGTGAGGAGTGTCTTCATGGATCCTTCGCGCAGCGGAAGCCGAGGTTGTGCACGGTGTAGCCGGCCTTGAGGCTGCTGCGCATTCCGAAGCGCATGAAGGCGGGGAAGTTCGTGCGGTCGTTCGCGCCGAGCGAACCGCTGCCGCAGAAGAGCTGGCGTTCGAGACCCGTGTCGCCGCGCGCGTCGCCGGTGATGAGCGCGCTGTTGAAGTCGCTCGTCCACTCCCACACGACGCCGTGCAGGTCGCGCACGCCGAAGACATTCGCGCGTCCGCTGCCCGCGTCGGGCAGCACGTCGGGCGAGGGTGTGCCATACCAGCGCGCGATCGCCTGCTGGAAGTCCGCGTCCTTCGTTCCGTCCGCCTGCGTGAAGCCAGCGGCGGCGGCGAGTTCCCACTCCACGGTCGTCGGCAGCCGCTTGCCTCGCCACGCGGCGAACGCCTTCGCCGTAAACCACGAGACGTGCGTGACCGGCTGCGCAGCACCGGCTTTGCCAAAGTCGAGATCGCCTGCCCAGTGCGCGAGGTAGCGCTCATCGGCGAAGAGCCGCTTCGCCTGCGAGCGCTGCCATTTCGGATTCGCGCGGACGAACTCGAGAAACTCGCTATTCGTCACCGCGCGTCGATCGAACTGGAACGCAGCGACGGCGATCTCCTTCGCATCCTTCTCGCCGCGAAACAGCGGCCGGTATTTCGCCGCCGGGATCAGCGCCATGTCGGGCTCGACCGCGAAGCCGACACAAGCCACGAGAGCGAAGGCGCAGCGGAGCATCGTTATTGGTTCGCGGACTCGGCGTGAATCTTCTTCACGTGCTCGACCGTGATGATGTCGCCGGAGTTCCCCCACGAGTTCATCACGTAGGTGACCACCTGCGCGATCTGCTCGTCGCTCAAAAGCACGGGCGGCATCACGCCGTTGTATTTCTGCCCGTTCACGACCATCTCGCCCGACTGGCCCTTGATCACGCCGCGAATGGCTCGGTCGCGATCGGCCATGAGATAGTCGGACTTCGCGAGCGGCGGGAAGACGGGCGGCAGGCCCTGTCCCTCCGCCTGGTGGCACGCGAAACACGTCTGCGCATACACGCGCTTGCCCTTCTCCATGATGATTTCCTTGCTGATCCCCGAGATCTTCGGGTCGCCCGCGATCGCTTTTTTCATCTGCGCCTCGAGCGTGGCGACCTTCGCTTCCGTGCTCGGGAATGCGCTCTCTCCGGGGTAAGTCGCGTCCACTTCCTTGCCGGAATAGACGAGCAGGTTCGGCGGCCCATCGACCTTCATCATGCCGAGTGCGCCTTTGTTGAATGCGCGGAAGATCGAGTGATCCACAAGGATGAACGTGCCCGGCACGTCGAGTTTGAAATCCACGATCGCCGAGCCGCCCGCGGGCACGAGCGTGGTCTGCACCTGCTCCTGCGTGGGGACCACGCCGCCCTCTTGATACACGTGGTCGAAGATTTCGCCGATCACGTGGAACGACGACACGAGGTTCGGCCCGCCATTGCCGATGAAGAGCCGCACCGTCTCGCCAACCTTCGCCTTGAGCGCGTTGTCGCCGACGAGCGCGCCGACGGAGCCATTGAAAACGACATAGCTCGGCCGCTCATCGATCGCCTTCTCCATGTCGAATGGCTGCAAGCCTTCCTCGCCGAATTTGCCCTTCGTGTAGAAGTCGCCCTGCATCACGTAGAACTCCTTGTCCGCCGGCGGCATCCCGCCCTTCGGCTCGACGAAGATGAGGCCATACATGCCGTTAGCGACGTGCATCCCGACCGGCGCGGTCGCGCAGTGATAAACGTAGAGGCCGGGGTTGAGCGCCTTGAATGAAAACTGCGACTTGTGCCCCGGTGCAGTGAACGATGAAGCCGCGCCGCCGCCCGGCCCGGTGACCGCGTGCAGGTCGATGTTGTGCGGCATCTTCGAATTCGGGTGATTGCCGAGGTGAAACTCGACGAGGTCGCCCTCGCGCACGCGGATGAAGAGGCCCGGCACTTCGCCGCCGAACGTCCAGAAAAGATATTCCACGCCGTCGGCCATGCGCTTCACCACCTCGCGCACTTCGAGGTTCACGATCACTTTCGTCGCGTGCTTGCGTGTGATCGGCGGCGGCACATTCGGCGCCGCGGTGAGCAAAGCTTTCTCCTCGCCGACGATGTCCGGGTCGGTGCCCTTCGCGGCTGGGCCGGGAAGTGGGGCGGGGGTTGCGGGTGGAGGCTCGGCTGCGAAGCTGAGTGTGGCTGCGAGAACGAGGGTGAACAGGGCGGTGCGTTTCATGGCTCTCCTTTACTTAGCCTCACGGTTCCCGCTTTGACACACATCAAACTCGCGAGCGTTTCCGCTCAATCCCCGCGCAGCAGTCGCGCGAAGAGGCCGCACATCGTCTCGGTGAGGCGCGAAGGCGTGGCGACGATGTCGTAGCGGTGCTGCGTGAACATCGCGGGAAAATACTCCGCGGCTTGTTTCTCGACCGCGAAGGCGTGCATCTGGATGCCGTTTTGCCGGCCCGTCTCGATCGCCTTCTTCACGTCCTTGATGCCGTAGGTGCCCTCGTAGCGGTCGTAGTCGCATGGGCGACCGTCGGTGATGAGCAGGATGATTTTCCGCCGTGCCGGCTCGCGCGCGAGAAGCTCCTGCGCGTGGCGCAAGGCGGGACCGATGCGCGTATAACCACACGGCTCCAGCGTGCCGAGGTGGTCGCGGGTCTTGCGCCACGGCTCGGCGAAATCCTTCAGCAGCGTGAAGCGGCAGGAGCGGCGCGTGTTCGAGCTGAAGCCGGCGACGGCGAACTTCTCGATAGCGTCGCCGAGCACCTCGCCGACGCAGAAGATCGTTTCGGTGATCACGTCGAGGACGCGCACGTTATCGAGGTAAGCGTCGGTCGAGTAGCTCTGGTCGAGCAGCACGAGCGCGGCGATGTCGTGCAGGTCGCGGCGCACGTCGGTGTAGAGCAACTCGCTCGGCGTGCCGCCGGTGCGGCGGAGCACCTCGGCGTGGACGACGGCATCGAGATCGAAGTCCGGCCCGGCGGGCTGGCGACGCACGCGGAGGAAGTCGGAGCGCAGCGTGGCGAGTTGGCGGCGCAGGCGCTGGATCGTCGCGCGATGCTTCGTCGCGGTGCGCTGGCTCCACGCGGCGTCGCCGCGCGTGGTGCGGCTTTCGAGCACGTGGCACCAGTCTGCGCGGTAGCTGCCACGCCGATGATCCCACTCGGGATACGGGATGCCGACGGCGCGCGAGCCGTCGCTGACTTCGAGACCGAAGCCGTCGAGGATGACGTCGCTGCGGTAGATCGAGCGGGGCCGCTCTGGTGTGCGGAGAAGCTGGCGCATCTCCAGTTCGCGCAGCGCTTCCTCGTGGTCGGCGAGCGCATCGTCGTCGTCCGTCTTGCGCGGCGTGCCTTGGTATTCCTCGATCGACTCGACCTTCTCGAAGACGTGCTCCGGCATCTCCGCGCCGGGATCATCGAGAGATTCCAAGGGCAATACTTCGACGTTCGCCTGGCCGCGCCCGGTGATCTCGGTCGCGGCTTCGGCTGGTTCGCTCGACGGCTCGTTCGGAAGAACTGCGCTCGCGGATTGAGCGGATGATCGCCGGGCCGGGATGCCGAGCACCTGCCACAAGTCCTCGGGCAACGCAGCTTGCGTGTTGGCGATGAGTTCAGCGAGGTGCGGCAACTCGTCGCCGCAGCGTCGCACGAGTTCGGGCAGCGACGCACCGTCGTCCTGCCGCAGTGCGAGCGCGGCGACGACGGTCTTGAGCGTGTAGAGCGCGGAGTTCGCCTCGCGCGTGGTGGCGAGCGACCACTCGCTTGGGAGGAAGATGCGATCCTCCGCGCAGAGCTGCCGCTCGTCGGTTTCGAAGAGCGAGAGCGACCTGCCGGCGAGCATTTGTGCGATGAGCAGCAGTGTTTGCCGCCGCTCGGCGAGCGTTGCGCGCACCGCTGCGCGCTCGCGCGCGGCACTGCGAGTGAAGACGCGCCGATAGAGCGCTCGCAAGCCGACGAACGCATGTTCTTCCCAGTCGAGCATGGCCGCTAGATGCTCAGTTCAATGACCTGCCGCAGCGCGGCGAGCGCGTCGGGATCGTCGCTCAGCGGCTCGGCGATCGCGCTCTGGCAGGCGAGCCGTGGTGGCACTCCGCGCGCGATGAGCCGGCCGGCGGCGACGAGCAGGCGCGTGCTTGCAGATTCCATCAGCGACAGCTCGGTGAGGTTGCGAATCTTCCGCCCGATCTGCACGAGCCGCTGCGCGGTTGCCTTCTCCACGCCGGTTTCTCCCACGATGATCTCGATCTCCACAGACTCCGGCGGATAGCCGAAGCTGAGCGCGACGAAGCGCTGGCGCGTCGAGGGCTTCAGCTCGCGCATCGAGCGCTGGTAGCCCGGATTGTAGCTCACGATGAGCATGAACTCGTCGGGCGCGCGCAGTGTCTCGCCGGTGCGGTCGAGGAAGAGTTCGCGGCGGTGATCGCTGAGCGAGTGGATCACGACGAGCGCGTCGGCGCGCGCCTCGGCGATCTCATCGAGGTAAAGCAGCGCGCCGCTGCGGACCGCGCGCGTGACCGGGCCATCGACCCAGCGGGTGTCGCCGCCGAGCAGGAGGTGACGCCCGAGCAGATCGGTCGCGGACGTGTCTTCGTTGCACGAGACCGTCACGAGTTCGCGCCCGAGCTTTTCCGCCATGTGCTGGATGAAGCGTGTCTTTCCGCAACCGGTCGGGCCTTTCACCATGAGCGGCAGGCGCGACTCGTAGGCGTGTTGGAAGATCGTCTCTTCCTTCCCGACCGGCAGATAGAAAATGCTCACGAGGCTTCGATGTCTGCGCCGAGCGCTTCGTCGGTGGGCAGGCCGTGGCGCAGGAAGTTCCAGATGAAGCAGCCGATGCCGACGGTGAAGAGGCTGGCAGCGAGGAGCAGGCCGATGAAGTGCATCTCGATCTCATGCTGCACGGCGAGGAAATCCAGGCCCATGCGGCGCTCGAGATTCACCTGCGTGATACCGGCGACGGCAAACGCGCCGGTCATCGCGGACATGCCGATGTTGCTCGTCCAAAACGCCCAGGTCGCGAGCGGTGAGTCCCACAGCTTGCGGCCCGTGAGCAGCGGCATCGCGTAGGCCATGATCGCCAGGACGATCATCGCGTAGGCGCCCCAGAAGGCGAGGTGCCCGTGCATCGCGGTCACGAGCGTGCCGTGCGTGAACATATTCACCTGCGGAATGGTGTGCGCGATGCCGAGGAAACCCGCGCCGACGCAGGCCATGATCGCGCAACCGAGCGACCAGGTGAGCGCGATCTTGTTCGGATGCTTGCGCCCGCCTTTCTTCGCCATCGCGAGCGCGTAGATCGCCATGCCGAGGAAGGCGAGCGGTTCGAGTGCGCTGAAGATTCCTCCGACGATGAGCCAGTAGCGCGGCGTGCCGATGTAATAGTAATGGTGCCCCGTGCCGAGGATGCCGCTGAGGAAGGTGAGGCCGACGATGATGTAGAGCCACTTCTCGACGACCTCGCGATCGACGCCGGTGAGCTTGATGAGCAGGTAGCAGAGGATGCCGCCCATGATGAGTTCCCACACGCCTTCCACCCACAGATGCACGACCCACCAGCGGTAGAAGGAATCCATCGTCTGGTTATCGAAGCTGATCATGCCCGGCAGATACAGCAGCGCGGCGAAGAGCAGCCCCATGTAGAGCACGATCGAAGTCGTGGTGTAGCGCTTCCCGCGCATCACCGTCAGGCCGATGTTCGCGAGGAAGAGCAGCACATCCACGACGACGAGGTAATCGAGTGGGCGCGGGATTTCGAGGAACTTGCGGCCTTCCCAGATATTGAAGTGGTAGCCGACGATGGCCGTCACACCCACGGCGAGAAACGCGATGAGCTGGACGTAGGCGAGCTTCACCGAAAACAGCTCACAGTCGGCCTCATCGGGGATGATGAAGTAGGCCGCGCCCATGAAGCCGAGCAGCAACCAGAACACGAGCAGGTTCGTGTGAACGGCGCGCGCGGTGTTGAACGGAATCCACTCGTGCAGTCCGTCCATGCCGATGTGCGCGAAGCCCATGATGAACCCATAGACGAGTTGCAAAACGAACAGCAGCATCGCCGAGGCGAAGAACCAGTAAGCGACTTTCTGAGATGCGAATTTCATGGTGTGGTTGGGTTAGTTGCCGAGCGAGGAGAGGAAGTCGGCGATCTCGGTGACTTGCGCCGGCGAGAGCGGCAGCTTCGGCATCTTCGTGTCCGGTTTGATCTTCTGCGGATCGGAAATCCACGTCGCGATCTCGGCCTTGCTCTTGCGCTTATAGACTTCGTCGAGCGGCGGAGCGCCGAGCGCCACGCCAGCCGCGCCGCCTTTGCCGCCGATGGAGTGGCAACCCGTGCAGGCCATCGTGTCGAAGATCGGCGGGATCGGCTTCATCGTGACGACCGGCGCCGCGCTCGTGGCTTTCATCTTCTCGGCGAGCGGCGGCTTCGCGGGGAAACCGTTGAGGTCCACGTGGCCGCACCAGTCGAGGAAGGCGATCACGTCGTCGATCTGCCCGTCGTTGAAATGGTAGTTCACCATCTTGCGGTCGTTCGGGAACATCGCCGCCGGATCCTTCAGGAACATCCGCAGCCACGGCTTGCCGCGGCGCTCGACGGCCTTCGTCAGCTCCGGCGCGTAGTAGGCGCCTTCGCCGAAAAGCGTGTGGCAGCCCATGCAGTTGTTGTGCTCCCAGATGCGTTTGCCGCGCGCGACCGCGGGCGTGATGTCGGCCTGACGCGTCTGCGCAGGGACTTTGCGGTGCGTGTCCACCGTCAGCGCGAGGAAGGCCGCGCTGAACAGGCCGGTGCCACCGAGGAAGAAGACCTTTGCTTGTGATTTGCTGAGCATGATTGGGCGGGAAGTTGGACGGTTTGTGCGCGCCGTTGGTAGTTCCCGTCAAGCGTCGCCGCTTTGATGTAGATCAATCTGCGGCGAAATAGAGTCGCGGCTCCGTCCGAGCCAGCGAACGCCAACTAGGCCAGCCTATTGACCGACGACCTCGAATGGAATCGCGGGTAGTGCGCCGAGCGGGATGCGGCGCGGTTTTCCTTTCGCTCCGGTCCGCGTTGCGAAGGCTTGCACGATGAGACTGCCCTTCTCGCCGACGGTGACTTTCCCGGCATCACTGGCGAATTCGATCTCGGCGCCTTCGGGCGACGTGGAGACGTTCTTCACCACGATTCCGGTGGGTGGATCGCTCAATTCGAGTTGGAGGTCGCCGGCCTTTTCGCCGATCGCCGCAGTGATCTGAACGCGCACCGTGCCGCCGGCGGGAATCTTCACCGGAGTCTCGCTCGCGATTTTCACCTGGCCAGTTGCGGCGAGGCGTCCGGCTACGGCAACCCGGAGTTCTTTCGCCGGGACGAGGTGGCGATACGCGAATGCCTGCTGCATGTCCTCGGCTGGGATGGCGGAGTGCAAAACCTCGCGCCCGTCGATGGTCGCGCGTCCTTCGATCTCGATTGAAATGGGATCGTCCTGCGGTTCGCCGAGCGTGAGCGTGAGCTTCGCCTGGTCTTTGTCGGCGGGAACATTGCCGCCGCCGAGTTTGAAATCCGGCGGCGCTCCTTTCAGCGAGACGGCGATCTCGCCGGTGAAGCCGTCTTTTCGCAAGGTGTAGATCGTGACGGGCACGCTGCCGCCCGTGCGCCCGCTGAGGCTCGAGGGCGCCACGCGGAGCTCAAAACCCGGCTGCGGCGGACGCACTCGCAAGCGGTAGGCGTGATCGGGGCTGCCGCCGTGCTGCGTATCGGCCACGTGGATGAAATAGACTCCATCGGTGGGAAGCCTGGCGAGGATCCGCGAATCGGCGTGGTGGGTCGTGAGGCCGGCGCCTTTGTCTTCGGTGTCATCATTGAGCGCGAGTTGCGCGCCCGCGGCGTCGGTGAGCTTGAGCACGGAATCGAGCGGCGAGTTCAAGCGGCGCGCGAAGATCTCGGCGACGATTTCGCTGCCTGCTTTTCCTTCGATGCGGAAGACATCGGTGTCGCCGGGTTGGTCGATGCGGCCATTGACGATCACCGGCAGCGTGAGCGGCTGCGGAGTGGTCGTTGCGCTGTTCGGGTCCGCTTCGAGCACCTCCGGCAAGGTATCCACCGCGAACGGGACGAAGTTGGAAACCGACTGCCCGCGCGTGGCCACGAGCGGGAGCAAGCCTGGCTTCACGTTGCGCAAGTCGAGTGCGAGCGTGCTCGCGGTCAGGTTCCAGCCGCGGAGCTGGACGTTACACGTCGCGCCCACCGCTCCGCCGAGCGGGAAGATGCTCGTCACGAACGGCAACTCGCCGACGGTGATGCGATAGACGAAATCCTCGCGCCCGCGATAGATCGAATCGCGAATCTCGATCTCGTATTGGCCGTCCTTCGGGAACTCGTAGAAGAGCACCGGGTCGGGGTTGAAGCGGAAGTCGTCGGCGTAGGCGAGTTCGCGCCCGTTTGTGTCGTAAATCGCGAGCGTCGCCTGGAACCAACCGGGCACTGCGTCGGGCAGATACGGGATCAGTTTTCGCGCGCTCACGGCGACGAACACGCGCTGGCCGCGCCGCGCGGTGAAACGAAAGCGATCCTCTTCGCCCGCGAGAATCTGGCCGTTCATCACCGCGGGCAGCGTGATCGGTTTCGCTTCGCCCTTCGGCTCGCGCTTGCGCTGCCGGCGCGGACTCGCGTCGATCTCCGCCTTGAGGCTTCCTCTTGCTGCCGGCTCGCTGAACTCCGCGAGCTGGCCGACACAAAACACGAGCGGGTTCGAGAGTCCGCTGGGCGAGGCGAGCCGGATCTCCTGGTCGCCGAGCGTCGCGTCGGGCGCCATGCTCACCCGCAGCGTCACGTTCTCGGCGATGGCGTTGTTGAATGGCCGACCGTTGCCGAAGCACGCGAGCTTCTCCTTGATCCCGGCGATCTCATCATCGGCGTCCGGCGTCGCAAGCTTTGCGCTGCTCGATGACGCAGTCTTCCTTTGATCTTCGAGCTGCTTGAGCTTCTCGCGCAGCAGTTCGGTTTCCGCGCCGTTGAGCGGGCGCTCGAATGCGACCACCGTCGCCTGCACACCTTTGCCGGTGAAATACGCGTCGCTCACGCCCGTGAGGCCCTGCCCGCCGACGGCGATCTCAAACGTCTGCCCTTGCTGCCCGCCGGCTGGATAAACGTAGCCGATGCGCGGGGCTCGCTGCGCGTGCGCCGTCGAGGCGGCGATCAATGTCGCAACGACGATCGCGAGACGGCGCACGGTGGTTTTCATCGTGCGAATCAGCTCATGATCTCGCGCAGTCGGCCACCGGTGGTGACGCCATCGGCGCCCGCGGGCATCACCTTCACCGCGAGCCCCTGCGGATGCGGGAGCGTCGCTTCGGTGTCGATGCCGAGCAGATCATACATGCTGCCGATCAAGTCAGTCGGGCTGACCGGACGCTCGGCGACAGCCTCGCCGGTTTGGTCCGACGCGCCCACGACGTAGCCGCCCTTGAACCCGCCGCCGGCGACGACCGAGCAGAAGACATTGCCGAAATGATTGCGCCCGCCGCTCCACGGCGGCTCCCATTGCACGCGCGGAGTGCGTCCGAATTCGCCGCCCCACCACACGATCGTGCTGTCGAGCAGGCCGCGCTCGGACAGATCCTGAAGCAACGTCGCCATGCCTTGATCGAGCTCGGGCAGCTTCCGATTCATCGTTTGGAAGTGCTGCTTGTGCGTGTCCCAGCCGTTGTAATTGATCGTCACGTAAGGCACGCCGCGCTCGACCAACCGCCGCGCCATGAGGCACGACTGGCCGAAGGTGCTGCGCCCGTAGCGATCGCGCACTTCGTCCTTCTCCTCCGCGAGCGCGAAGACTTTGCCCGCGTCGCCGAGGATCAAGTCGTAGGCTTCCTTTTCACACTGCGCGAGCGCCGCCAGTCGCGGGTCACCCTTCGCTGCGTGATTGAAGGTGTTGAGATTGTGCAGTAGTTCACGTCGCGCGACCTGCCGCTCATCGGTCACGCCGGGCGCGACCACGCCCTCGACGACAAACGGCGTCTTCGCCGGATCACCACCGGTTGCAAATGGCTTGTAGCGCGAGCCGAGGAATCCCGCCTCGTCGAACCGGCCCTGCGGTTGCGTGAGCACGATGTAAGGCGGGATCAGCCCCTTGTAACCGGCGGCGGCGCCTTTGAAGTGCGACACCACCGCGCCCATGCAGGGATAGGCGTCGCTCTCGCCCGGCTTGTGGCCGGTCTGCACCATGTAGGACGCTGTCTCGTGACCGTTGTTGCCGTGCGTCATGCTGCGGATGATCGCGTATTTGTCCGCCTGCTTCGCGAGAAGCGGGAGCAGTTCGCAGATGCGCACGCCGTCCACATTCGTCGCGATCGGCGACTTCAGCGGCCCGCAGAAATCGGCGCCTGCATCCGGCTTGGGATCGAAGGTGTCGAGGTGGCACGGACCGCCCCACATCCAGATTTGAATCACCGCTTTCGCCTTCACCGGCGGCGCTGCTGCAATGATGCGATCGCCGAGCAAGAATCCGGCAGTGCCCGCGAGACCGAGGCGCATGGCTTCGCGGCGGGTGAGAGAGAAGGTGGAGGTGTTCATGATTCGGATGGGTGGTTAGTGGCGGTGGAGAAACTCGGCGCTGTTGATCAAGGCCCACGCGACGTCCGCGCCGGCGCTCGCTTCCGGCTGCGTGTAGCCTTCTACGACTTTCAATTCCTCGTTCGTGGGATAGCGCGAAAGAATGGCGAGGTAGAGGGCAGTGGTTTTCTTTTTCAGACCGTCGTTCGAGCGCAGCAATGCCTGCATCTTCGGCCCTTGCTCGATCTTCTTTTGGACGTGGCCGGAGTTCAGCAGATGCAGCCGCTGATCCGGCGTGATGCGGCTGTTGCGTTCGCCGGCCATGCCGGTGTTGCGTGCGGAACGGCCGAACAACTCAAGGAACGAACTGGTGATGCTGCCGTCCGCCAGCGCGATGGCGCGTTGGTCTTCCGGGATGAAAGTGAACGGCTCCGGGATCGGGCTCGCGTATTTCTCGGTGGTCCCGCTGATTTGATTCAGCGCGTCGATGAGCACCTCGGCTTCCAGCCGCCGCGTCGCGTAGAAAGCGAAGTTCGCTTCCGCCTCGGGATGCGTGCTGCGCGGCACCGACGAGAGTTGATAGGTGCGTGAATTCAGGATGAGCCGATAGAGGTGCTTGAGATCGTAGCGCGCCCCAATCAGCTCCGCTTGCAGGTAGCGCAGCAGCTCGGGATTGCGCGCCGGGTTGTCGGCGCGGAGATCGTCGGCCTCGTCCACGATGCCGCGCCCGAGCAGCCAGGACCACACGCGGTTCGCGATGTTCGCGGTGAACCACGGATTGCGCGGCGAGATGAGCCAGTCCGCGAAGACCTCCCGCGGATCGCGCTCGGTCGTCAGCTTCGCCGCCGTGCCGTCGGGGAAAACGGGCGTCCCTTCCACGGGCTTGGCAGAATCGAAGAAGATGATCTCCTCCTTCCACTCGGCCGTGGATTTGTGGCCGAGCTGCGAGAAGAACGCGGCCATTCCCTTGCGCCGCTCGTCCGGCCATTTATCAGCGCGCGCGCCCATGAAGGTGATCGCCACGGTGTGCGCGATTCCTTCGGCATCCTTCTTCTGCATCGCGCGGTAGAAGTTCACCGGCGGCATCCGGAAATTGCTCCCGCTCGCCGTGAGCATCTCACGGGCAAAGCGGTCGTAGGATTTGTTTTCCACGATGCTCCTGTGAATCCAGCGGTGATAAGCCTGCACCGCATTCGGCCACAGGTTGATCGGAAACTCCGCCTTCACCCGCAGCACGTCGCTCCACTTCATCGCCCAGTAGTCCGCGAACTCGTCGCGCTCGAGCAGACGCTCGATGAGATCGCGCCGCTTGTGCATCGACTTGTCCGCGAGGAACGCCTCCGTCTCCTCGGGCGTCGGCAGTGTGCCGATGACATCGAGATGGACGCGGCGCACGAAGAGCGCATCGGAGCACGTCCACGCGGACTGAATGCCGAGCCGCTGCAACCGCGCGAACACCAGTTGATCGAGCGCGCTGATCTGCGTCGGAGTGAGCTTGGTGTCGTAAGGATTCGCTGCTTCCACCTCGGCGCGCACCGTGCCCGCCAGCGCGAGGGTTCCGATCACCAGACTCAGCGCGCGCGCACTCATGCTGTCATGGGATGGATGGCGCAGCCGCGGGTTGCACGGCGCTGATCGGCTGGCGCAAGGGCGAGAAGGCGACGGCCTCGATTTCGACGAGCAGCTCCGGCCGGCAGATGTCGGCGTGCGCGTAGATCACCGGCACCGGGCCGAGGCGGCGTTCGCACGTCGCACGGCAGCGCTCGAAGTCCTCGGGGCACTTCACATACACGCGCATCTTGGCCAGGTCCGCGAGCGTCGAGCCCGCGCCGACCAACCCGTGACGCTCGCAATTCTCCGCATCGATCAGCCGCTCGATGTTGGTGAGTGCTTGATCCGTCTGTTTCTCGACGTCGCCGAGGTGGACGCTTTCCGAATGCACGATGCTCGCCGTGCCCGAGATCCAAGTGGTGACGTAGTCGCCGATCGCCACCGCCATCGCGCGGGAGAATTTCGGACTCTTGAGGGAGAAGCTCGTGGCGTAATCGAACGACGGCGTTTGCAGGGGATTCTCGAGCGGAACAAGTCGCACGTCCTTCCGCTCCGTTTGGAGCGCCAGGCAGGTCGCCACCAAGCCGCGCCCCTGCGTGCCGATGCCGGTGCTCGCGGGATACGAAATCTTGCCGTTGCGCGACGGGCCCAGCCGGCGGCAGAACTGAATGCCCTCGAAGAAATCCGTCCGCGAGCGGTTCAACTCGCGATACCGCTCCGTGCCATCCTCCGGCGCGGTAATGCCGCCCTGGTAGAGCCAGATGCGGGCGACCTCGTCGAACGACACCCCGGCTTGTGCGACCTCATTGCGCAGCGTGGTGAAGACCTCGGTCGTCTGGTCGTAGGCGGTGTGTCCTTCGCCCTCCGCGGCGCAGGCGGCAGCTTGAATCCAACGCAGACCATCGTAGCTCACGGTGATCAAGCCCGGGCCGTGATGCTGAATTTCCGACCGGCCGCTCGCGAGCGCCCACGCTTCGATCGCGAGCTCCGCGCCGTCGCAGGGCAGTTGCGGCAGAAAGATGGTCACCGGCATTCGCTCCGCGAAAAACGCCTCCATCAATCGCCGCAGCGCACCCGCGTTCGCCATGTCCCGTATATACACCGTCTGCGCGGTGATCGTCATCGGTTCGCCCTGTTGCCGGAGGATCGCGCGGACCGTCGAGAGCGCCTCCCACGCCTGGTCCAGAAACTCTCCTTCCGGCCGCGGCGTTACCATTAGCGCGACCCGGCGCACCTTCTCCACGCCGATCACCGAATGCTGCTGCCGGCTCAAGAGGCACGGCGGAACATCGGGCGTCTCACCGGGCGGGATCGGACCGTCGCCGGAGCGGCCCGCGTGCGCGTGCAGGAGTTGGCGCGACGGCGCGAGGTGGTAGCAAAGCGGCGCCGCGCAAACCGTCGGATGCGCTTCGTTCGATCCGTCGTGACTGGGGCAATGGAACGAGTTCATACCCTGTATATATCCGCTGGCCGCAGATCCTCCCGGCCCGATGCCGCGCCCTGTTGACTTGCGTCAAACTTCCGACCGAAACGGTGTCTGCTCTCGATGAGCGAAGGGGGGCAGAGACGCCGCGAGCCCCGCGCGATGCACGCAGCCGGGCATTGATGCAGGTCAAAGCGCGTCGCGGAAATTGGGAGCAAGCTGCGAACGAAACCAAACCATCGAAAGGACATCACCATGAGCCACTACATCGCCCTCCTCCGCTTCACTCAAAAAGGCGCGGAACACATCAAGGAATCTCCCAAGCGCGCGCATCACTTCAACGCACTCGCGAAGAAAGCGGGAGCGAAAGTCGAGGCCCAATACTGGACCATCGGCGCCTACGACGGCGTGATCATCATCCGCGCCGACAGCGAAAAGAAAGCGCTGCACCTGCTGACCTTGCTCGCCGCCGCCGGCAACGTCCGCACCAAGACGCTGCAGGCCTTCACCGACAAGGAGTTCGCGGAAATCGTGTGCTGATACGAATTGGTGCGAGATGGTGCTCAATCCGCCTCGCCAAGACTCGCGCGAAAATGCGCCTCGAGCCGCCGCGGCGCGAGGATGCGGATGCGCTTGCCCTCGACCTCGATCTGCCCGGCGTCGCGCATCTTCGCCAGCGCGCGGGAGAGCGTTTCGTTCCGCGTGCTGAGTTCGGCGGCGAGGACGGACTTCGTCACATCGAGCGCGATCTCCACGGGCGCATCCGTGCGCGGCGGCGGGCAACGCTTGAGCAGCCAGTTGATGAGGCGCGTCTCGACATCCTTGCCCTGCAAATCCTCGAGCGCGTTTACGAGCAGACGCAGGTGCTGGCTCATCGACCCGATCATGCGCAGGGCGATCTCCGCGTGGGACCGAAGGAGCGCGAGAAACTCCGCACGCGGGACAAACAACAACTCGCAGCCCTCGACCGCACGGGCGCTCGCGGGATATCCGCCTTCGTTCGCCAGTGCGCCCTCCGCGAAGGACTGCCCCTGCCGGAACACATGGATCACGTTCTCTGCTCCATCCGCACTAATGCGAAAGACGCTGACCGCGCCGCTCCGCACGACGAAGAACCCGCGCACCGGGTCGCCTTCACGAAAAAGTTCCTGCCCCTTACGGACGCTGCGCTCCTCGATGAATGCCGCGACGCGCTCGAGATCAGTCGACGGGACATCGGCAAACATGCCGCACCCACGCAAGGCGGCCTGGCGCGCGGCGATTCGTAGATCGCGATGTTTTACATCCATCGCGAACGACCTAGCGGACTCAGCGCGGACGGACGAGCAATTCCTCGACGACCACGCGCGGCGGAATCTGCACGCAGAAGAGAACGCACGCGGCGATGTCCTCGGGCTTCATCATCCGCGCGCGCGCCTCGGCGTCGGGGACGACCGGGCGCTTGTCGAGCAGCGGCGTGTCGATGTCGCCCGGCAGGATGGCGCACGCACGGATGCCGCGCGCACGTTCCTCGGCGTTGATCGCCTGCGTGAGACCGACCATGCCGGCCTTCGACATCGAGTAGGCGGGCCCGGCCTTCGGGCTGGCCTGCTTGGCGGCCTCGGAGATGATGTTCACGATCGTCCCGACGCCCTGCGCGCGCATCTGCGGGAGGAAGGCCTGCACGCAGTAGTAGGCGCCGTTGAGGTTCGTATCGATCATCCGGCGATAATCCGCGAGCGTCAGCACTTCGAAGCTGCGCTGCGGGGCGTTGGTGCCGGCGGCGTTCACGAGCACATCGACCGTGCCGAGTTGCTCGAGGATCGCCTGGCCGCAAGCCGCCACGGCATCAGGATCGCCGATATCGCAGGCATAAGGCGTCATGCGAAAAGCGAGATCGCCCGCGCGTTTGAGCGTTTCATCGAGCGTCTCGCGCCGACGACCGATGATGGCGACATTCTCGCCGAGTTCGGCGAAGGCGAGAGCGGTGGCTTGTCCGACGCCGCTGCCGGCTCCGGTGATGACTACGTTCATGGATGGAGATGGGTGTTCAATCCCGCACGGCTACGCCGAGCCTGCGTGATCCGTCCACCGAAATCGCCGGTCGTCAGTTCGGCAATCGTGGAGCGCGATTCACAGACTGCCCCTCCGATGCTCTGGAAGTTGAAAGCCAATCGACTCAATCCCTAGAAGCGGATCACCGGCGGCATGAGCCGCGGGGAAGACCCGCCGAAGGCTGGCCCCGCAGGGGCGAGACGAGCGGCAGCGAGCGAGTCAACCGTCCCAAAGATCCCCGCCACCCTCAACTCACCCCCTACCTTGTAACCCACCCACCAAAAACTCAGCTAATCACACGCGCTCGACCTTGACTCCTTCCATAGGGGTTAGGCGACGTTGATTCGGAGTTGTTACTCAAAATACTTAACTTCCTTTAAGTTGGTGTCGTAGAGTTGACCTTTCGGGCTGCCATCGGGGTTGGTCTCCCAACGACCGATCCCTCGGAGTGAATCCTTACTGACGTAGATGCAGCCTGTTGGGCGTTTCTCGAAGTCGGGCCATCCCACTCCCTCGTAGGCATAGGATATGTAGCGGAATGAAACGTGGAAAGAATCTGGAACTGTGCTGTCGGGATCGAGTGACGGGCTGACGAGGAACTGAATGGTCGCAGGCATGGGACCCTCGAAAAAGTCGAGGGTGCGTTTGGGCACGGTGATTGTGCGGGAACCAATCTTAATCGTTAGGGAGCGAAAGCTCAGGACACTCTTCTCGCGGTTGTGGTCGAACTCAGCGAAAACCTCGCCAGTGCGATACGGTGCGGGCAACTCGACCTTGGTGTGAACGGATGTAGCCGGAGCAAGGCTGTCCTCGAAGCCGAGCGCCGTGCAGGCGATTAGCACAATGATCGCGATACTTCGGTTCATAGAGGACGCGCGGAGTCAACGACCCCAAGCTCAGCGACGGCGGAGGCTGGCGCGATGGCTGCGCGGGCGAAGGCGGCGGAGCAGCCAGCGTGACAGCCGGAGCCGTTAGAGGGATGAAGGAGGGAGGGAGCGTCATCTGGTGCAGAGCGGGAAGCGGGAAAGGAGGCCTTGGCGCAAAGTGCAT
>VFJQ01000061.1 GCA_009885995.1 Verrucomicrobiota bacterium | reverse complement strand
TGAAGCCGTCCTCGAAAGTCTAAATCTCGCTTTCCCGCTCCCGCCTCTGCCAGCCCCGTAAATCAGCGGCTACACATGCCAATTCCCGTGCCTATGGGATGGGTGTGATACAGTGAAGCTGTTCGCTCATACCCAAATACCGGTGATTGTCCGGGGAGCGAGCCCCTTTAACCACCCCGTCTTTACCTATAAGTGCGACTTCCTATCAGCACTCACCAATACCGGCGCGACCAAGCTCCAGGTGATCGTGGAGGATTTTGACCCGGGGGACATCTCGCCACTCATCGTCCTCACTGGCGTGGGAATCCCGGTCTCCAGTGTGACTTCGCTCACCACTTCGGTCGGGACTCTTCCCGCCACCGCCCTCGCTACGCTCCAGGCCGATGCCCTCACGGCAAGCGGCTACTTCAAGGATGGCGCCAATGACAAACTCTACATCCGGCTGGTGAATCCAGCCAGCGGCACCGCCAACTCCATCACCGTCGGCGTGAACTGGTAGGTATCCGGCTTCCTCGCACCGCCCCACACCCTCCCGCCCGGCGCGCCACGAAGCCCGCGCCGGGCGGCCCGTGGGAGAAATTCGCGCAGGTTGCTCCTCGAGACGAACGAGTTCGTCTTCGTGGACTAGGTGTGTGTGCAAACTCATCCGCAGGACGGGTAGGGACCGCTGTCCCCGGCGGTCCGGAGTGGTGCAAGGAAGGCGGATTCACTCCACGCGGACGGCTGAGGACAGCCATCCCTACCGGCGCGCTGCTTTTACAAACACGCCCTACAACTTCTCCGGCGTCTGGAAAAGCTCCGCGATCCGCGCGAGCAGGCGACCGGCGGCGCCGCCGTCGAGCACGCGGTGGTCGAAGCTGAGCGTGATCTGCGCTTCGGTCGCGGGTTGGAAGGATTTGCCGTCCCACTCGGGGACGATTTTCCCCGCGCCGAGGCCGAGCACGAGCGTCTGCTCGGGGAGCGGGATGGGCGTGGCCCATTCCAGGCCGAAGGTGCCGAAGTTGGTCACGGTGGCGAGCGAGCCGCCCTGCGCATTGGCGGGCAGGCGGCGCTGGCGTCCGAGTTCGACGAGTTCGTGGTAGCGCGCGACCATCGTGGCCAGCGGCGTCTTGTCCGCATCGCGCAGCACGGGCACGAGCACGCCGTCTTCGGTCTCGACGGCGAAGCCCACGTCGATGCTCTTCGGATGAACGATCTTTCGACCGATGAGGCGTCCGCCGGGCGCGCTGTTTTCGCCGAGCGCGACGGCGAGTGCGCGCAGCGCATAGAGCGCGGGACCGGGCTTGGGATTCGACTGCTTGCGATGCGCAAGCATCACGTCGAGCCGCACCATTCGGCCCACGGTCGCAAGCGGCCGCGACCACGAGCGGCGCATCGCGTCGGCGACGGCCACGCGCATGGAGGAGGCAGGCGTCTGCTTGTGCTCGGCGAGACGGCGCAGATAGGCCTCGAGGTCTTCGATCGTGACGCGGCCCGCGGCGCCGCTGCCGGCGATCCCTGCGAGATCGGTGACGCGGAAACCGAGCTCGTCCATCCGCGCTTTCATCCGCGGCGAGAGGTAGCCCGCCGCGGAAGCTTGCGCGGGCACGGGCAAACCGCGGACGAGCGGCGTGACGGTTTGCGTTTCCGTCGAGCTGCGGGACTCTCCGGGCTGCTCCTCGGGCGCGGGCATCATCGGTGCGGATGTGGGCTCATCGAGGCCGAGCCGCGCGGCGTCTTCGGCGGTGACTTCCAACCAACCAAGCGTGGAGCCGACGGGGTAACTCTTGCCGAGTTCCACGGTCCACTCGGCGATCCTCCCGCGGCACGGCGCGGTGACGCCCATGGTGGCTTTCTGCGTCTCGACTTCGAGCACTTCGATGTCGCCCGCGACTTCATCGCCCGCGGCAAAGGGCAGTCGGACGATGGTGGCCTCGGCGATGGATTCGCCGAGTTGCGGCATGAGGATGGGGACGCGCGGCATCGGGTGCTAGAGGTGGAGAAGTTTGCGGGCTTCGGCGGCGATGGTGCGCGCCGTGGGGCGATGGGTGCCCCAGAGATTCGGGTGATACGGCACGGGCGTGTCCTTGGCGTTGATGCGCACGGGCGGCGCGTCGAGCAGCGAGAAGCCTTCCTGCGCGACGCGCGCGATCACTTCGGCGGTGACGCCGCCCCACGGGAAGGCTTCGCCCACGACGAGCAGGCGACCGGTGCGCGCGACGCTGGCGAGCACGGTGTCGGTATCGAGCGGCTTCACGCTGCGCAGGTCGATGACTTCGATCTGCCAGCCTTCGCTCGCGAGTTCATCGGCGCAGGCGAGGGCTTCGTGGACCATCGCGCTGTAGGCCACGATCGTCATGTCGCGGCCCTGCCGGGCGACGCGCGCTTTGCCCGTGGGCAGCGCCTCGGTCGGGAGCGCCGGCGCCTTGAGGTGATAGTAGAGATACTTGTGCTCGCAGAAGATCACGGGGTCATCGATCGCGACGGCTTCGAGCAGCATCGAGTAGGCGTCTTCGACGGTCGCGGGAGTCATCACGATGAGGCCGGGATAGTGCGCGTAGAGCGCCTCCATGCTCTGGCTGTGAAATGGGCCCGCGCCCGCGGTGCCGCCGCTAGGCAGACGCACGACGATCGGGCACGGGATGTTCGTGCGCCAGTAGAGCGTCGCGGCATGGTTGATGATTTGATTCAGCCCGCACGTGGAGAAGTCAGCGAACTGCATCTCGACGATCGGTCGCATCCCGTCGATCGCCGCGCCGATGGCCGAGCCGATGATCGCGTCTTCGCTCAGCGGCGCGTCGAGCACGCGGCCGGGAAAATCTTTCGCGAGTCCCTTCGTCGCTTTGAATGCACCCCCGAAATTGCCGATGTCCTGGCCGTAGAGATAGACGCGCGGGTCGTCGGCGAGGGCCTTGTGCTGCGCTTCGCGGATGGCTTCCAGGTAAGTGATCATGCCTCGAAAAATCCGTCGCGCAGTCGCGGCGTGGAGACGGCCGTCCACTGCTCATCGCCGGGATCGGGCGGAGGTTCGCGGAGTGTGGTGGCGATGGCGTCCTCGATCTTCCTCGTGACTTCCATGCGCCAGGTCTTGAGATCCGCAGCGGTCGCCCATTGCTCGCCGATGATGTGCTGCTCGGCGACGGTGAGGCAGTCGCGGGCGGCCTTTTTCAAAACGGGATCGACGTAGCCCGCATCGTCGTGTTCGCCGTGTCCCGCAAGGCGGAGCAGCGAAGCAATGATGAGCTGCGGACCGTGTCCGGCGCGGGCGCGGTCTGCGGCTTCCTGCAAAGTGGCGAGGCACGCGGCGAGATCGGTGGCGTCCACGCTGCGGCCTTCGACGCCGTAGCCCGCGGCGCGGTCTACGAGGTCGGCGCAGACGAACTGCCGCGAGGTCGGCGTGGAGTAGGCGTATTGGTTGTTCGCCACGACGAGGATGAGCGGGAGCTTCTCGACGGCGGCGAGATTCAGCCCTTCGTGAAAGGCGCCGGTCGAAGTCGCGCCATCGCCGAGGCAAGTCGCGCCGATCGTGCCGCTCTCGCCGCGCAGCCGCCGGGCGAGCAGCACGCCGGCGACGGCGGGCACCATCGCGCCGAGGTGCGAGACCATGGCCAGGTAGCCCTCGCGCGGGCGGCCGCGGTGGACGTTGCCGTCGCGCCCGCGCATCGGGCCGAGCCGCGAGCCGAGGTAGGTGCGGAAGACATCGAGCAAGCTCTCGCCAAAAGCGAACCGTCCCGCTTGATCGCGAATGAGCGGCGCGAAGACATCGCCGGGCCGGAGCGCCATGCCGGTCGCGGCGCTCAAGGCTTCCTGCCCTTTTCCGATGAAGACGCCGCCGACGATCTTTCCGCCGCGGTAGAGCGTGGCGATCTTTTCCTCCGTGATGCGCGCGAGGAGCATCCAGCGGTAGGCTTCGATGTATCGGGCTTGAATATGATCCGTGCGGCTCGTGGGAGCGGCGGCGGGAGAAGACATGGGGCGGAGATTAGGGCGCGAGCGGCGACACGCGCAAACGCTTTCCGGGCGCAAGCTTCAAGCTTATACGAATCGTATGCCAACGCTCTCCCGCACCGCTCCCAACGGCGCCTCGCTCGCGCCCGATGATGTTCGCACTCTCGTTTCGCAGGCTTGTCCGGCCAAGGATTACAAGGGCCGGCGAGTCCTCTGCATCGTGCCCGACGCCACACGCACGTGCCCGCTCGGGCTCGTGTGGCAGACGCTGCACGAGCAGATCGGCGGCGCGTGCGCGGCGTTCGATGTGATGATCGCGCTCGGCACGCATCAGCCGATGAGCGAGGAGGCGATCTGCGAACGGCTCGAGATCACTCTCGACGAGCGGCGCGCAAAGTTTGGCGCGGTGAAGTTCATCAACCACGAGTGGGACAACCCCGCCGCGCTCCGCCAGATCGGCCAGCTCACGTGCGACGACACGCGCGAGCTGACCGGCGGCTTGCTCGAACTGGAAGTGCCCGTGCGCGTGAACGCGCGGCTCTACGACTACGACCAGATCATCATCATCGGCCCGGTCTTCCCTCATGAGGTCGTCGGCTTTAGCGGCGGAAATAAATACCTCTTCCCCGGCGTGAGCGGGCCGGACGTGCTGAATTTTTTCCACTGGCTCGGCGCGGTCGTCACGAACCCGATGATCATCGGCAACAAGTGGACACCCGTGCGCAAGGTCGTCGATCGCGTCGGCGGCATGGTGTCAGTGCCGAAGCTGTGCTTCTGCATGGTCGTGGAGAAGGCGCAACTCGCCGGGCTGTTCGCCGGCACACCGGAAGGCGCGTGGGACGAGGCGAGCGAGCTCTCGAAGAAACTGCACATCACCTACAAGGACCGCCCGTTTCACACCGTGCTCTCGTGCGCGCCGAAGATGTATGACGAGATCTGGGTCGCCGGGAAGTGCATGTATAAGCTCGAGCCCGTAGTCGCCGACGGCGGCGAGCTCATCATCTACGCGCCGCACGTGCATGAAATCAGCATCACGCACGGCGAGCACATCAAGAAGGTCGGCTACCACTGCACTGACTACTTCGTGAAGCAGTGGAACAAGTTTAAGCACTTCCCGTGGGGCACGCTCGCGCACAGCACACACGTGCGCGGCATCGGGACTTATGAAAACGGCGTCGAGAACTGCCGCGTGCGCGTGACGCTCGCGACCGCGATCCCGCGCGAAGAGTGCGAAGCCGTGAACCTCGGCTACCGCGACCCGGCGAGCATCCGGATCGAGGATTACATCGACCGCGAGGACGAAGGCATCCTCCACGTCCCGAAAGCCGGCGAGATGCTCTACCATCTCAAACAGCGGCCCGCGTGGGCGCGGGAGATGTGAGCGCGTTGTGATGACAACACTGTCACGATTGCGCGCTTGCTTCGCTTGTCGGTGCCCTTAAGCGCAGCGTTCGCGTGCCTGTCCCGCACGCGCGCTGCATGCCCGACCTCCATCCATCTCCGCGGCTCTCCATCATCATCCCTTTCTTCGATGAGGAGGACGCCGCGCCCGCTTTGCTCGCGGAGTTGCGCCCGGTCGTTGATGGGTTGGGTGCCGTCGAAGTGCTGCTGATCGACGACGGCAGCCGCGATGGCACCGGGCGCGTGCTCGACGAAGTCGCAGCGGCGTGGCCCGCGGTGCGCGTGATCCACTTCGCGCAGAACCAGGGGCAAGGCCCGGCGCTCTTCTTCGGCATCCACCAGGCGTGCGGCGAAGCGATCGCGCTGCTCGATGGCGACGGACAGAACGATCCCGCCGATCTTCCCGCGCTCCTCGCGGCGCTGGACGAGGCGGACTTCGTAACCGGCTATCGTGCGAAACGGCAGGACTCGACGCTGCGACGCTGGATGTCGCGCTTCGCGAATGCGATTCGCTCGCGCGTGCTGCGCGACGGCATGCGCGACACGGGTTGTGGGTTGAAGGTTTTTCGCCGCGAAGTCCGCGAGGCGCTCATCCCGCTGCGCACACTCTACTCGTTCATCCCCGCGATGGTGCGCGCGGCGGGCTTCCGCATGGCGGAACGTCCGGTCGGGCATCGTCCGCGCACACGCGGCACTTCCAAATATGGCCTGTGGGTGATGCTGTGGCGTCCGCTCGTCGATATGCTCGGCATGGCCTGGTTCATCCGACGGCGCGGCGCATCACCCGCGCGCATCGCGGAGGTTCGGCGATGAAAACGTGGCTCCGTCGCTGGGGATGGGCGCTCGCGGTGGCCGCGTGCTACTTCGTCTTCCTCGATCGCGGACTGAACGAACCGGACGAAGGCCGCTACGCCGAGATCGGTCGCGAGATGGCCGTCGATGGGGACTGGTTCACACCGCACCAGAACGGCATTCCGCACTTCCAAAAGCCACCCCTGCTCTACTGGCTCACGGCGATGTCGATCAAAGCGTTCGGCGCACACGCGTGGGCCGCGCGACTGCCCGCGGTGCTCGCCGCGCTCGGCACGCTCGCGCTCACCGCGTGGCTGGCGCGGATGATCCTCGGGCGCGGGATGCGCCGTGCCGCCGTGCTCGTGCTCGCATCCAGCGCCGGCTTCTTCGCGCTGGCCCGACTGCTCACGCCCGACATGCTGCTCACGTTCTGGATCACCGCCGCGATCGCCTGCGCCGTGCGGCGGCATCAAGGCGGCGGCGAAATCTGGGGTGCGGCGTTCTTCCTCGCGATGGGCCTCGGCTTCATGACGAAGGGCCCGATGGCGCTCGTCGTGCCGCTCAGCGCCGTGCTTTGCCTTCGCTGGCGGACACCGCGCGAGCGGCGGCCTTCGATGCCGTGGGCGACGGGGCTCACGCTCACACTCACGCTCGGCCTGTGGTGGTTCGTCGCGCAGAGCCTCGCGCACAAAAAGCTGTTCGATTACTTCGCAGGCGATGAACTCGTGAAGCGCTTCGCCTCCGGCAAGCACGGCCGCAACAAGCCGTTCTGGTTCTTCTTCGCCATACTGCCCGTGGCCTTCCTGCCGTGGACATTCCTGCTGCCCGCGCTCCTGCGCGATCTGTGGCGGCGGGTGCGCGCGAAGGCATCGCTGGGACCGCGAGCCGCGCTGCTCATCGGCTGGTTCCTCCCGCCATTCATCATCCTCTCCTTCAGCGGCTCGAAGCTGCCCACCTACATCCTCCCGCTCATGCCGGCGCTGGCGCTCGGCGTGGTGGTGTGGTGGCGCGAACGCGGCCAGCGCACCGTGCTGCTGGATCGCCTCGCCGCGGGCATGCTCGTGCTGCTCGTCGTGCTCGCCAGCCTGCGCGACCTTGGGGATCACTTTCTCAAACAACAGGCCGACACCCAGGACCTGGCCGAACTCGCCAAGGCTCAGCCCGACTTCGCCGAGGCCACGCTCTTCGCAGCCCGCGTTCGCGCCCAAGGCTTCACGTTTGCCACCGGTCGGCTGGTCAGCGTGACCGAGGATGAAGCCGATCACGTGCTCAAACCCACGCTCGAACAGCGTTCGCGGCTCTTCGACGACATGCAGTCCCTCGAAGCTGCGATGGCCGCGCGCCCTGCCGCCTACGGACTCGCCCGCCGCGAAGACGTGCCCTCCGTCTTCCCAAGCGAGCGCTGGCGCGAAATCGGCACGGAAGGCGACTTCGTGCTCCTCGGTCGCGCCACGGCGCAGGCGGCGCCTTCGCGCTGAGCCACGCGGGACCGGCTTCGGCCGCAAAAACTTCTCGCCCCCGCTGCGTGCGCCTCCGTATCGTCGCCCCCCCTTAGACCACCGCACGAATCTTCAACCCAAACACACATATGGAACCACAAGCAGACATCGCACTCATCGGTCTGGCCGTCATGGGCCAGAACCTGATCCTCAACATGAACGACCACGGCTTCACCGTCGTCGCTTACAACCGCACCGTCGAAAAGGTGGACGCCTTCATCGCCAACGAAGCGAAAGGCACCAAGGTCATCGGCGCCCGCTCCATCGAGGAGATGGTCGGGCTGCTCAAGCGTCCGCGCCGCATCATGATGATGGTGAAGGCGGGCAAGGCGGTGGATGACTTCATCGAGCAAGTCCTGCCGTTCCTCGAACCCGGCGACATCCTCATCGACGGCGGCAATTCGCTCTACGGCGACTCCGAGCGCCGCGTGAAATATCTCGCGGAAAAAGGAATGCTCTTCATCGGCACCGGCGTGAGCGGCGGCGAAGAAGGCGCGCGCCACGGCCCGAGCATCATGCCCGGCGGCGCCAAGGAAGCGTGGCCACATGTGAAGGCGATCTTCCAGGGCATCTCCGCCAAGGTCGAAGGCAACGTGCCGTGCTGCGACTGGGTCGGCGACGGCGGCGCGGGCCACTACGTGAAGATGGTCCACAACGGTATCGAATACGGCGACATGCAGCTCATTTGCGAAGCTTACCAGCTCATGCGCGACGGCCTCGGCATGACGGCCGACGAAATGAGCGCGGTCTTCGCCGAGTGGAACAAAGGCGTCCTCGACTCCTACCTCATCGAGATCACCCGCGACATCCTCGCCAAGAAGGACGAAGACGGCACGCCGCTCGTGGACAAGATCCTCGACACCGCCGGCCAGAAAGGCACCGGCAAGTGGACCGTGATCAACTCCGCCGAACTCGGCATCCCGATCACGCTCATGGCCGAGGCGGTCTATTCCCGGTGCGTCTCCGCGATGAAAGACGAGCGCGTGAAAGCTCAGCGCAAGCTCAAGGGTCCGCGCCCGGCGATCAGCGGTGATCGCGCGAAGTTCGTCGAGGCCATCCGCGACGCGCTCTACTGCTCGAAGCTCATCAGCTACGCGCAGGGCTACATGCTCATGCGCGCCGCGGCGGCCGAGTATAAGTGGAGTCTCAACAACGGCGGCATCGCGCTGATGTGGCGCGGTGGCTGCATCATCCGCAGCGCCTTCCTCGGGAAGATCAAAGAGGCCTTCGACAAGAACCCGAAGCTCACGAACCTGCTGCTCGACGATTACTTCCGCGGCGAGATCAAGCGCTGCCAGAAAGGCTGGCGCACCGTCGTCGCGATGGCGGCGAAGAAAGGCATCCCGGTGCCGGCGTTCAGCACAGCACTCGCGTTCTTCGACGGCTACCGCACCGCGAACTTGCCCGCGAACCTGCTCCAGGCGCAGCGCGACTACTTCGGCGCACACACCTACGAGCGCGTGGACAAGCCGCGCGGCCAGACCTTCCACACGAACTGGACCGGCCGCGGCGGCACCACGTCGTCGAGCACCTACTCGGTCTAAGGCGAAGCCTCAGCACGAATCACGAAAGGGCGCGGAGCAATCCGCGCCCTTTTCGTTTTTGGCGACGAGGGCGATACACGGTCAGCGGACGGATGCTCGAAATTGCCACGCGACGCTGCCGTCGAGCGGCAGCAGCCAGAAATCTTTACCCGTCACGGTGTTCTCCACGATCCACGCGGGCGCGCCGGCGAGGCGGGTCGCGACGGTTCTTTTCTCCGCGTCGGCGGTGAGTTCCCAGCGCACGCCGGGGAGGACGGCGGAGTCGCGCGACTCGATGGGTCGCCCGGCGGCGAGGCGCCCGCGGGCGTCGCGGATGAGTTCGCATTGTTCGCGCAGGAGCAGCGTGGCGTGAATGCGCATCGCGGCGCGGCAGGAGTTCACCCTCCAAGCGGACGAATGGCTGGCGAAGGCGGCTTCGATCCGGCTGTCGCCACAGTCGGACAGCGCCAGCGTGGCCGGGGATCTCAGAATGACCGCCTGCTCGGCGTAGTCTCCCACGGCGATGGCGCACTGGCGCGGGTAGTGGTAGCCGTTGGTGATGTGCCGGGCCCACCCCGGAAGACCATGCGCACTGGCGTAGATGAACATCGAGTCATCGACCGACTGGGCAGCGAACCGCAAGTAAATCCATGCCTCGCTTTGCAACCGCCGCAGAAACTCCGCGCGCTGGACGGGAACGTCGCGAGCGATAGAGGCCCAACCATCCTGCGTGGCGAGAAGTCGAACTTGTTCCGGCGTGAATAGTCCGTCCACGGCGACTTTGATCATCAACGAGACCAGCGTGGGATGGTGTCGCAGGCTTTGCGTCACGCGCAATCCGGCGGCGATGGCGCGGACCGCGCCTTCCTCGTCGCCAGCGGAGAGGCGGCGCAGCGCGTCCGCGGCGATGAGTTGGGAGAACTTTCGGATGCCGAGAAAATTCGCAACACTGATAGCGTAGCCGTCGTGCAAATCGACGACCCACGCCGGTGGCTCCGTAGCGAGGATGCTGCGGTATGCGGCGTCGAGCGTGGGGGCGACGACCTCGATGGCCGCGATGGGCTGCGCTGAGATCTCGATCACATCGGACGGAGGCTGTCCGGCAACGAGGAGGTCCACCGCGCGCGCGATGATGTCCTCCGTCGTCTTCGACGGCGTGATGGCCGGTTCGCGTGCGGCAGCAACGGTGCCATCCTTGTAAAAGCGGGCGCCCACTTGCTCGCGGAGCACTTGGCGGGCGACCTCCGAACCGGCGTTCTCGCGGCCAGGCGTGATGGTTTTCTCAAACTCCGTCATCGGCAGCCCAATCTCCGTCCAGCGCGCCTCCGACTGCGCCGCGATGGAGCGCGTGCGCGCATCGTAGCTCCATACAAATACACCACCCGCTAGAGCGAGGATCGCGACACCCGCCGCCGCCTCGCGGACCACACGCCATCTCGGCAAAGTCCGCGTCTTCACCGCGAGCCACACAACGGCGAGGCCCGTGATGCTCAGCGCCCAGACGCCATCATGGCGCTGCACCGCCAGCGAAGTCTCGCAGTGCCCCTGCGCGAGGAGCAGCGCTGCGAGCCAACCGCCGGCGGTCACGACCCAAAACGCGACACGCCAAAACCACCCCTCGGGCAGCGCCCTCACCGCCCCGACCGTAAACCACGCCGCCAGCGGCGGCAGCAGGAACAGCGCGCCGACGGCGAGTGTTTCCGTCATGTCATCGGCAGTCGCGCGCGCGAGCAGCCACGAGAGGAGCGCGAGGACGAACCAGAGGAGGATTGTGCGGATCAGCGGTTTCATCGCCGAACGCTAGAGCAGTTCCGCGGCTAGCCGCGAATACATCGGACGGTGATTGGCCGCGGGCGGCTCTGTAGCTCACTCCGCCTCGGCGTGACATGAACCCCGAGATTCATCTTCACGAAGCGTGTCCCCACCATCGGTGGGTCTTATCGCGAAACTCGGTTCGGCGGTTGTGCACCGCCGCTCGATCAAGCCTACGGCTCGACTTCCACGCCCATCTGGCGCGCGGTGCCGGCGATGACTTTCATCGCGGCCTCGACGGTGCGGGCGTTGAGATCGGGCATCTTGCGGTTGGCGATCTCCTGAAGCTGCTTCTTGGTGAGCTTGCCGACCTTGATCTTGTTCGGCTCCTTCGAACCGGCGGCGATGTTGATCGCCTTCTTGATAAGCGCGCTCGCCGGCGGCTGCTTGGTGATGAAGGTGAAGCTCTTGTCCTTGTAAACGGTGATGACGACTGGGAGGACGTCGCCCGCCTGCTTTTGGGTCTTGGCGTTAAACTCCTTGCAGAACGCCATGATGTTGACGCCCTGCTGACCGAGCGCGGGACCCACAGGCGGTGCGGGGTTCGCGGCTCCGGCGGGGATTTGGAGTTTGATTTGTCCGGTGATTTCTTTGGCCATACGAGGAAGCGGTTAGGTGGTGAAAAGGGTGGAGCTATTCGGTGTTACGTTCGACCTGCCAGTATTCGAGATCGACGAGCGTTTCGCGGCCGAAGATGGAGACGGAGACGCGCAACTTGCCGCGCTCGGGGTCGATCTCCTCGACAACGCCGGTTTGGTTTTGGAAGGGGCCGTCGCTGACTTTGACGAGTTCTCCGACGCCGAACGCGATCTTCGGCGTGACATGTTCCTCCGCGCCACGGACCTGCGCGAGCAGGGCTTCGACTTCGCTCGGGCGCATCGGAATGGGCTGAGGCGGGCGGCCGTCGCGCTCCTTGGTGCCGGCAAAGCCGATCACGCCGGGCGTGTCCTTAATGAAATACCACGTCCTGTCCACGAGCTGCTTATTGTCGTCGAGCAGCCACATATTGACGATGAGGTAGCCTGGAAAAAACTTACGAGTCGTCTCGGTCTTCTTGCCGTGCTTGATCTCGCTGACGCGCTCGGTAGGAAGAACGACCTCGAAAATATAGTCGCCCATCTCTTCGGTGATGATGCGCTTACGAATGTTCTCGAAGACTTTGTTTTCCTGTCCCGAGAGTGCCTGCACCACGAACCACTGTTTGCGTTTGTCTTCTTCGGTCATGGCTGGGCGCTACTTGCTGGCGAGGGTGGTTAGGAGTGTGCTCACGTTCAGCATCAGGAAGTCCCACGCTCCAACGAAGCCGGAAAGGAGGAGCATGGCGATGAGGACGAGGAGCGTCGAATCGACGAGTTCCTTGTATTTCTTCATGCCTTTCTCCTTCGGCTCCCAAGGCCAGGATGCCTTGTAGAGCTCGTTTTTAACTTCGATGATGAATGCCTTTACTTTGAACATGAACGGGCGGGATGGTGCAGCGGCGCACGGCAGGAGGGAATCGAACCCCCAACCGGCGGTTTTGGAGACCGCTGCTCTACCAGTTGAGCTACTGCCGTAATCGCTTTGTTTTCCGCCGAAAACGCGGGGCGAACTGGATCATCCGCCCCGCGCGACATTCGGCAAGGGTTTAGACTAGAGGATGTCCGAGACGCGGCCGGCGCCCACGGTCTTGCCACCTTCTCGGATGGCGAAACGCATGGTCTTTTCCATGGCCACGGGGACGATGAGCTCGACTTCGATGGAGACGTTGTCACCAGGCATGACCATCTCGACGCCCTCGGGGAGCTTGACCGAGCCAGTTACGTCCGTGGTGCGGAAGTAGAATTGCGGGCGGTAGTTCGAGAAGAACGGTGTGTGACGGCCGCCCTCTTCCTTCGAGAGGACGTAGATCTCAGCCTTGAACTTGGTGTGCGGCTTGATCGAGCCGGGCTTGGCCAGCACCTGGCCACGCTCGACGTCTTCCTTCTTCACGCCGCGGAGCAGGACGCCGACGTTGTCGCCCGCGCGCGCCTCGTCGAGGAGCTTACGGAACATTTCGATGTCGGTGACGGTCGTTTTGACCGTGTCCTTGAGGCCGATGATCTCAATTTCCTCCATCTTCTTGAGGATGCCACGCTCGACACGACCGGTGGCGACGGTGCCGCGACCTTCGATGTTGAACACGTCTTCGACCGGCATGAGGAAGGGCTGGTCGATCGGGCGCTCGGGGAGCGGGATGTAGTCATCGACTGCGTCCATGAGTTCCATGATGCACTTGGCGTCGGCGTGATTCGGGTCGCCCGCTTCGAGCGCCTTCACCGCCGAGCCCTTGATGATCGGGATCTTGTCACCGGGGAAATCATACTGGGTGAGGAGATCACGGACTTCCATCTCGACGAGGTCGAGAAGTTCCGGGTCATCGACCATGTCGCACTTGTTCATGAAGACGACGACCGACGGCACGCCGACCTGGCGGGCCAGGAGGATGTGCTCGCGCGTCTGCGGCATCGGGCCGTCAGCCGCGGAGACGACGAGGATCGCTCCGTCCATCTGCGCCGCGCCGGTGATCATGTTCTTCACATAATCGGCGTGGCCGGGACAATCGACGTGCGCGTAGTGGCGCTTTTCGGTCTGATACTCGACGTGGGCGGTGTTGATGGTGATGCCGCGCTCCTTCTCTTCCGGCGCCGCGTCGATCTGGTCGTAGCGCTTGGCTTCGGCGAAGCCTTTCTTTGAAAGGATGGTGGTGATTGCCGCTGTGAGCGTGGTCTTGCCGTGGTCAACGTGGCCGATGGTGCCGACGTTCACGTGGGGTTTGTCGCGTTTGAATGCTTCCTTGGCCATATTGGGTCAGGTGGGTTGGTGGTTTGTTGTGTTGTTTGTTTGGAGTCTCGGCGACGCGCAGCGGCTGCTTCCGAAGCTGGAGCCTGGGACCGGGATTGAACCGGCGACCTCGTCCTTACCAAGGACGTGCTCTACCAACTGAGCTACCCAGGCCTTTCAGCATTCACGCTTGCCGGTGAAGGCGCACGCAGTGCGTCGAGAATTAAGATGTTCACCGGCCTCGCGGCCAGCGCCTCTTTCGTTCATTCCGTAGAGAGCGTAAACGCCCGCACCAAGAAATTCTCGATGCAGGCGAATCGTTCTTCCGGTATTCCCGAAAAGGGCGGGCAAGCTACCAACCCACTTCAGGGTGTCAAAACGAATTTCCGGGGGATTTTTCCGCCTCGCTCAGCTCTCTCGCCGAACTCGGATCTGCACCTGCCGCGAGAGCAGCCAGCGCACGGCAAACATGTCGCACGTGGCCTTCCAAGCACGGTTGCCGAAGCCGTATTTGCTCACGCCAGCGGTGCGCGGGCGGTGGTTCACGGGCAGTTCGGTGATGCGGTAGCCCATGCCTTTGATCAGTGCCGGGAGGAAGCGATGCATACCGTAGAATGGCACCAGCGCCTCACGACATTCGCGACGCATGACCTTCAAAGTGCAACCGGTGTCGCGCACGCCGTCCCTCGTGAAGCGGCTGCGCACTGCGTTGGCGATGCGGCTCTGCCAGCGCTTGAACGTGGTGTCCTTCCGCTTCGCGCGATAGCCACACGCGAGATCGAAGCCCTTGTTCAGCTCCGCGAGCAGCGTGCGGATGTCGGTGGGATCGTTTTGCAGGTCACCATCGAGCAATGCGATGAATTCGCCCTTCGCCGCCATGATGCCCGCATACATCGCGGCGCTCTGGCCGGTGTTCTTCGCGAACTCGATCACATGAACTCCCGGCCCGCTCTCGATCCGCGCGAGCGTCTCGTCGGTCGAGCAGTCGTCCACGAGGATCAATTCGTAGTCGAGCCCCGCAAGCGCTGCGGCGACCTCGCGCTGGAGCGCGGCGATGTTGTCTTGCTCATTAAAAAGCGGGACGACGACGGAAAGCATTGGGACGCGCGTCTTACCTCATGCGTCGCATAAGTCCAATGCGTCCCATGCTCCCCATCGCTCAGTAAGCGTAATCGATCGTCAGCTCCCATCCGCTGATCAAGCCGACAGCGTTCTTTTGATCGTCGCGAATGTAGAGCAGCCACTGGTCGAGCGGCACCAGCCCATTGAATACCGAGAGCGCGTTGCCGAAGGGTTTCGCCGGGCCGTTCGGGATCACGTCGATCCGCGAGCCGAGGTTCCTTGGCCGATACGTGCCGCTGGTCACCGGTGAATTCGTCAGCGGCTGCGTCGCGTCGTCGTCGAAAGTCAGCTCGAGATTGTTCACCGGACCGGCCCCGGCGTCGGACATCAGCATGGCGCTCCTGCCGCTGCTCACGTGGACGAGCAGTGCGTCCACGTCCTCGGTCTGCGAATGCGTAAAGCCGTGCAACGTCACGGTCACTTTCGTCACGATCGGCACCGTGCCTCGCGGCAGGCCGAATGGATAAACCGTGACGACACTCGGGAACACATTCGCACTGCCAGTCGTGCCGGACGCTGGAATCGTAATGACGCCGTTATTCACGTAGCGCCGCGGCTCATCGGGGCGGCGCCCGGCGGGTAGTTTGAAGATCGCGCGGTTCAGGCTGCCGGCGTCGCTCGTGAGCGCGAGCGCGGCCCGGATCGTCTCGCCCGGCTCCGCACCGACGGTGAACGTGAACGGACGCGACACCGTCTCCCCTGGCGCGATCGAACCGAAATCCTGCGGACCGCCCGGGTTCACGATCCCCGCTTCCGCCGCCAGCGTGGCGGTGACGCCGACGATCGCCGCATCCGTCGTGTTCCGGAGCGCAAACTCCGCGGTCACTTCCTCGCCGCTCTGGTAGTCGCCATCGGGAAATTGCTCAGCCGTGAGCGTGACCCCATTCGCCGCAAGCGGCGGCGGAAACGCCGACCCGGCCAACTCGATCTTCAGCGACCGGATCGTCCCCACCGTCCTCGCCTTCGTATCGATCACCCGCACTTTCCAATCCCCCACAGCGTTCTCGCCCCAATGATGCACCGACGTGAACGTCCACTCCTGGAAGTGCTTCCCAAGGTCGCGCGACCGGCCCGGCGCGAGCACGCTCTTCGTGCCCGCCGGCGACTCGATCTCGATGCGAAGCTGCCCACGCCGGCTGTGCCGAATGTCCACCGTCAGGCTCACGTGCTCGACGCGCAGCTCACTCTCGGTGAAGTTGAACGTGTTCACGACGCCCGCGGGATTGTTATCGGGGATGATCTCAGCGCCGACTTTCTCCTCGCGCATGGCGAAGATTCTCGGCCCCAGATTCTCCCACGTCGCCGCCATCGCCACGGCCGCGCCGGCGTCGATCAAGCCCGCACCGAATTTGTGGTTGAAGTGAAAGCCGCCGCCATTGGTCACCCAGTCCATGTCCGAAGGGTTCACCTTCCGCGCCGTGCGGATGAGGATCTCGCGCACATCGCGCCAGCCGAGTTGCGGCTTCGCTTCGAGGATCAGCGCGATCACGCCCGCGGCGAGCGGCGCGGCTGCGGACGTGCCGCCAAAGTCACCGGTATAGTCTCGATCGGTGACCGGGTCGGAGCGGAGGCCGGTGTAGTTAAATCCGTCTTCACCCTTTCGATCGGTCGTCGTGATCGCCAGCGAGCCCCCATCGCTCGGCGCGACGGCGAGCACGTTCGCGCCCAGCTCGGAGTAATCGGCAAGGATCCCGTCATTGGCGATTGCGCCGATCGCCAGCGCCTCGGGCCGGTTCGCGTAGCCGTCGTAGTTCGAGTTGTCGCCCACGTTGCCGCCATTGCCGCACGCCCACACGAAGATCGTGCCGCGCCCCGCCCGTCCGTCCACGACCGCATCCTCCAACGCCGCGCGTGAAAGAGGCCCCGCCCCTTCGAGCGTCTTCGCATTGTCCGTCGGCCCCCAACTGTTGCTCTTGATCGCGATCGCATCGTTGCGGAAGCCGAACGCCTCCGCTTCATCCGCATCGCTCGTCGGTCGCGAGATCAGCCTCAGACCCGCGAGCTTCGCCTCGTAAGCGGCGCCGACGACGCCGCGGTTGTTGAAGCCCCGTGCCGCCACCACGCCGGCGCACGCGGTCCCGTGATCGTCGAAGCTGAACTTCGGCGGCTCGGGCTCCGTGTCTTGAAAATTGAAGTCGTAGCTCAGCGCGGAGTCGTAGTTCGCCGCGAGGTCCGGGTGCGAATGTTCGAGCCCGTCGTCGATGATGCCGATCGTTACGCCCGCGCCGCGAAAGTTGTCCCACACGCCGGTCACGTTCACATCGAGCCCGACCTGCCCACCGCTCTGCCCCGTGTTGTTGAGATGCCACTGGCGCGTGAAAAGCGGGTCCGTCGGGATGGTCGCGCGGCGCTGTTGCTGCCGCGCGAGCTGTGGCTCGACCGCGAGCACCCCTGGGACTCCCGCGAGGAGTTCCGCCGCCTCCAGTGCGCTCCCCGCTTCCGCCGCCGTCTCCAGCACAAACCAGCGCTGCGTCTTCCCCAGCGAGCGCACCACCCGGCTCCGCGAAAAAACCGCGATCGGCCCGACATCGACGCCCGGAGCGAGCCGCACCGCCACCTGGCGCGTCACGTAGCGCCGCGTCGAGGCATTGCGCGGCGCGCCTTTCGGATAAAGCACGAGGTCTCCCTTTCCAGCCGCCGCCCGCACTTCGTCCAGCGAGCCCAGCACCGCGTGCAAACGCTCCAGCGCCCGATCGCGATGCACCTCATCGCGAGCGACCTCAAACTCCCGCCACTCGCCGCGCTCCGAGACGCGATACGACTCCTTCAACGGACCGGCGTAAATCGCCGAGGCCGAAAGGAGAACGCCCGCGATCGTGCGGAGGGTTAAACGCATCACGGATCAACGCCGAACTTCCCCATCATCGCCAGTGCAATTTTTATCGCCGTCTGCCCTCTGTGGCCCGGATCGACGTGAAAACTGGGCGGTGATCGCTCGCGGCGCTCCAGTTTTCCGACCGATAGACCGACGCCTTCGAGCGTTCCACCTCCGTCAGCAGCCCGGGGCTCACGAAGAGGTAATCGATCCGCGAATACTCGTCGGCGTTCTTCCAATGATACGTCCACTTGTCGCCCAGCGGATCGCGGCACCACAGGTCCGTCATGTAGCCCACCGACCCGCGCGGGCCGGTGACGGCGTGAAACATCGGCTGGTCCTTCGTGTCGTTGAAGTCGCCGTAGCAGATCACATTCGCCTGCGGCTCCTTCGCGAAGATGCCGTCGAGGTGTTCGCGCAGCTTCTGCGCTTCGAGCCGCCGCACCACCGCCTCGCCTTCCGGGATCGGTAGCTTCGACTTCAGGTGCGTCCCCACGCACCGCAGCCGGTAGTCCGGCGTGACCTGCACCGTCACATCGAGAAACCCACGCCGCACGCGCTCGGGCTGGCCGTTTAGCACGAAGCCCACGTCGGTCTGAGAGTTGCGCGCCACGATCGGGAAGCGGCTCAGCAGCGCGAGGTGCCGGTCTTCATCCAGCGCAGCGACGAACTCCGTGTGCGGCAGCTCGACCCCCGCTGCCGCGAGCCGTTTTTGGAAGTCCGCAAGTTTCTCCGGCGACCCCATTTCACAGACGCCGAGGATGTCCGGCGCGATCTCCTTCACGATCTCCACGAGCGCCGCGATCTCCTTCTCCGGCTTCGCCTTGAGCCCGTATCGCGACGCCTCACTCGGTGGTTTGGCGTCCGTGTAATTCTCGACGTTGTAGCTGCAAAAGACGATCTCGCGCGGTTCGACCGCGGAGGCGGCGATTCCGAGCGCGAGTAGAGCCGGGAGGAGCTGGAGAAACATGGGCCGGAAACAAATCAGGCCCGCCGGAATCGGCGAGCCTGAAGTGGAAAAACGAATGACAGGGCGACTAGATCACCTTCGAGGTCGGGACCTGCGCTTCCTCATGCGAATCGTGAGCCTGCGTCTCCTCGGCCTTCGCGACCTTCGGTTCTTCGATCTTGGCCGGTTCCTGCGGCGGCGCGGCCGACGTCGTCACCTCACGCTCGAAGTCGTCCTTGGCACGGCCGAACTCCTTCACCGCCTGGCCGAGGCCCTTGGCCAGTTCCGGCAGCTTCTTCGCACCGAAGAGCAGCAGGATGATGAAGAAAATGACGATCAGGTCGGGACCCGCGAGGTTAAAGAAAGAGGCGAGCGTAGTCATAGGTGGATGAAAGGCTGGTAGCATCAGGGTTACTCGGTGTCATGGGAAAGCTTAGGCACTCGTGTCATGGGAGGACGCCCCCAGCCTCCTCCGGCGACGGCAGCCCCCACGCCTTCCATTTCGCCAGATATTCCTCCCGCGGCAACAGCGCGTAGTGCGGCCGCTTCCCCGTGCGCAGCCAGCGGATCAACTCGACCAGATTCTCCTCCGCCATCGTCGTGCATCCCGCGCTCGGCCGCTGCGGCCCACGCCGGATGTGGAAGAAGATTGCGCTCCCCGCGCCCGGCACCGGCGGGTCCGAGTTGTGCCGGATCTCCACCAGCCAGCGATATGCGAAATCCCCATGCCGCATCTTCTGCTTCTCGAACCACGCCGGTGGCTTCGCCGGATCGATCGCGACGTGCCGGTTGTAATCCGGGTGCGTCACATCGTCGATCCACGCGTCGCCGTCCGTCACCGTGTGAAATGGAAAGTCCGAGCCCGGCGGCAGCGCCCGGTCGTAGGTGTAGATCTTCCCGATCCGGAAGACCCCCGCCGGCGCGCGCCAATCCTTCTCCGCCTTGTGCTTGCCCGGTTCATCCGTGCCGAGCAGACCACGCCCCCACGCCAGCCCCTGCCGTCCGAAGAGCACGCTCACCGGCGGCGCCACCGCTTTCCACCCGCGCCCAGCCCGCTCGAACCGCTGCAACTTCCCACCCGACGAATCCCACGTCTGCGCCACGCCCACGATGAGTTGCTGCGCGCCGTCGAGTTCACCCGCGCGCAGGCTTGCCGACAGCACGAAGACCGCGCACACCAGCGCGAGCTTGAGCAAATTCATCCACCGCTTCGGAGCCATATTGTTGATCATTGCGGTCGCGTTCGTCGCCTACGCGCCCGCGCTGCGCAACGGCTTCGTATGGGACGACACCGCGCTCGTCCTGCGCGACCCGCTCATCCGTTCCTGGCGCCTCATCCCCGAAGGCTTCCGCCACTTCCTCTTCCTCGACGCGACCGCCTCGAACTTCTACCGCCCTCTCCAGCGCCTCACCTTCACCGCCGACTACGCCGCGTGGGGTTTCGCGAATCCCGGGGGCTGGCACTTCACGAGCATCGCCATCCACGCCGCAGCCGCCGTCGCGCTCTACGCACTCCTGCGCCGCTGGCTCGGCGAAGAACGGCGCCGCTGGGCACTCGGGATCGCGCTCGTCTGGGCCATCCACCCGCTGCACACGAGCGCCGTCACCTACATCTCCGGCCGCGCCGATCCCCTCGCCGCGCTGTGCGGCTTCACCGGCCTGTGGTTCGCGCTCCGCGCGGAAAAGCGCGCGCAGCTTTACGCCGCGCTGTGCTTCCTCGGCGCACTGCTCTCGAAGGAAAGCGGCGGCGTCTTCCTGCTCATCTGGCTCGCGCTCATCGCCTGGCGCCGCGTGCCGCCACGCGCGGTCATCCTCGCCGTCGGCGTGCTCGCGATCTACCTCCCGCTCCGCCTCACCGCGAACAAGACCCCGCCACCGCAATCGACGCCCACGCCGCTCATCGCCCGCCCCATCCTCGCCGCCCGCGCCGTCGCCGAATACACCGGCCTCCTCATCGCTCCCGTAAACCTCCGCATGGAGCGCGACGTCGCCACCCGCCCCTCCGCCACACCCGAGGCCTCGCGGAAAAACGCGCGCCTCCGCGAATGCCAGACCCTCCTCGGCGCGCTGCTCATCGCCGGACTCATCGCGTGGTTTCGCCGTGCCGATCGCGACACCCGCTTCGCGCTCCTCGCCGCCGCCATCGCGTATCTCCCGATCAGCAACATCACCCCGCTCAACGCCACCGTCGCCGAGCACTGGCTCTACGTGCCAAGCGCCTTCCTGCTCGCGGCGATCGGCCTCGCGAAGACGCGGGCGAGAATCGGTAGGGACGGCTGTCCCCAGCCGTCCGCGCAGGCTGACAAGCGCGCCTCATCCACCACGCTGACCGCTGAGGACAGGGGTCCCTACCTGCCCCTTTCCACACCGCAGCGGTGCGCCATCGCACTCGCCCTCGTCTGGACATCATGCCTCGCCACGCGCACGTGGCTGCGCCAGCCCGACTGGCGCGACCAGCGCACCTTCCTCACCCGCACCATCGCCGCCGGCGGCGACTCCGCGCGGATGCACGTGAACCTCGGGAACCTCGAAGCCGCCGAAGCCCACCCCGACCGCGCCCTCGCCGAATACGCCGAAGCGCTCCGCCGCGATCCCAAGCTCTCCTTCGCCCACCTCGGCATCGCCGCCGCGCAACTCAAGCTCCGCCACTTCGCCGAAGCCCGCGCGGCGCTCGACCGAGCCGACGAAAGTCCCAGTCTCGAAGCCGAAAAGCTCCAACTCCGCGCCGCACTGGACCACGCGGATTGGAAAATGAGCCCCGTCTTCGCCTATGGATGCGCTACCGAATTCGCGCGATTGAATTGGCCGATCTACCGCCGCTACGTCACCGCACTCGCACAATTCGAAAATACCTCCGCCGCCGCTTCCGAGTTGCGCAGCTTTCTAGAGACGCAAGACTTCCGCGCCGACTCCTGGCTGCTGCTCGCCGAGCTTTACACACGCATGAATCAGCCCGCGCTCGCCAAAGTGGCGCGCGCCGAAGCCCGCAAACGCGACGTGCGTTTGCCGTGACCCACCATCCCCGCTAACCTCACCCGCACATGCGCTGGTCATTCCACATCGCTCGCATCGCGGGCATCGACGTAAAGATCCACGCGACCTTCTTCCTGCTGCTCGCGTTCTACACGCTGCTCTTCTACGGCCAAGGTGGTCCCGTGGCGGCGATTCAGGGCGTCGTCTTCATATGCCTCGTCTTCCTCTGCGTGCTCCTCCACGAGTTCGGCCACGCCATGGCCGCGCGCCGCTACGGCATCCACACACACGACATCACGCTGCTTCCCATCGGCGGTCTCGCGCGCCTCGAGCGCATGCCTGACAAACCGGCCGAAGAACTCGTCGTCGCCATCTGCGGCCCGCTCGTCAATGTCGCCATCGGCGCACTGCTGTTTCCATTCACGAGCCCCGACTTCAATCCGTTCGCGCTCGATCGCATCAGCCCGAGCCTGGTGGACATGCTCTGCGGCGCGAACATGCTGCTCGTGCTCTTCAATCTCCTCCCCGCCTTCCCCATGGATGGCGGACGCGTCCTGCGCTCCCTGCTCGCGATGCGAATGGACTACGCGCGGGCGACAAACATCGCCGCATCCATCGGCCAGGCGCTCGCTTTCGGCGGCGGCCTCTTCGGCCTGCTCAATCACCAGCCGATGCTCGCGCTCGTCGCGCTCTTCGTCTTCTTCGGCGCGCAAAGCGAGGCCGCCCACGCGCAGATGCGCTCGATCTCGAATGGCCTGCGCGTGCGCGACGCGATGATCACCCGCTTCGAGGCGCTCCCGCACACAGCCTCGCTGCACGCGGCCTGCGAAGCCGTGCTCAACACCTCCCAAGGCGACTTCCCCGTGGTCAACACCTCCGGCGCCGTCTGCGGCGTGCTCACTCGCGACGACCTCATCGCCGCCCTGCGCAAGAGCGGCGCCGACACCCCCGTCGCTGAAATCATGCGCACC
Organism: Verrucomicrobiota bacterium; assembly: GCA_009885995.1. Taxonomy (GTDB): domain Bacteria; phylum Verrucomicrobiota; class Verrucomicrobiia; order Chthoniobacterales; family Chthoniobacteraceae; genus VFJQ01. Next base: position 3,320 of record VFJQ01000061.1, on the reverse strand, counting down.
GACGTGCCGACCATTCACGATACCATGCTCCTCGACCGCGCCTTCCAACTCATGCAGCAAGGCGGCACCCCAGCGCTCCCCGTCATCAACAGCGCCGGCGTGCTCGTCGGATTATTTACACCGGAAAACGTGGGCGAACTGATGATGATTCAGTCGGCACTGAAAGCGGTGCCGGAAGCCAAACCGCTGCGCCCTCCCCCGCTGCCGACCCGGCCCTTCTAGCCTAACTCGCGGACGCTCACACGATTGGTGTGGCGTGTCCGCCTTGCAACTTGCGCCGAAATGCGCTTTCGCCCTCCGCGTGCTTCGCCACCTCGTCCTGCTCCTCGCTCTCACCGTCACCGCTGCCGCTGCTGAAAAGAAAGCCGCGCGCCCCACGACGCTGCACCTCACGCTGCACAAGGCGATCGAACTCGCGCTCGCGAAGAACTTCACGCTCGAGGTCCAGCGCTTCGAGCCGCAGATCGCCCGTGAACGCGTCACGCAAGAACTCGGCCGCTTCGATCCCGTCTTCGACCTCAACGCTGAACGCGGCGAAGACGTGCTGCGCGACATCTTCCGCCCACGCGCCCGCTTCGGCCTGACTCCCGCCACATCGGCCGAGATCACCGCGAACACCTTCAGCGGCATCGCGCACTTCACCGCCAACGACGTGACGCAGACGAGCCGGCTCAGCACCGGCCTCGGCGGCACCAGCGCATGGGGCATGGAATACGACCTGCGCCTGACGACACGGAACGTCGATCCGCTCGATGGTTTCAACGAGCGCACCACCACCGACGCATCGCTCGGCATCGTGCAGCCGCTGCTGCAAGGCTTCGGTCCCGACGCAAACCTCGCCCAGCTCCGCATCGCGCGGAACAACGTGCTTGTCTCCGAGTGGCAGCTCCGCCAGCGCATCATCGACGTGATCACCGACACGGTCTCCACCTACAACGACCTCCAGCTCTCGATCGAGAATCTGGAAGTCGCGACCGGCTTCCGCGACCTCGCACTCCAGCTCGTCAACGACAACACCAAGCGCGTGGACATCGGCGTCATGTCGCCGCTGAACATCACGACTGCCCGCGCCGAGGCCGCCGCGCGCGAAGAGGCCGTCATCGTCGCCGCGCGCCGGATCAAGGATAACGAAAACTTCCTCAAGCAGCTCATCACTCACGACCTCGAAGGGCTGCTCGACATCACCGTCGAGATCGACCCTCCGCCCACGCCCGGCTTCACCGCGAATGTGACCGGCGGCATCGCCGAGGCGCTTCAGATTCGCCCCGACTACCGGCAGGCGATCCTCGAAATCGAGCGCCGCAACATCACGCTCTCCTTCACGAAGAACAACGCGCTCCCCCGCTTCGACCTCAGCGCCAGCCTGCACCTGCTCGGCATCGACAACGACTTCGGCACGAGCGCCAGTCGCGTCCCGAAGCGCGACCAGAGCGCGTGGACCATCGGTGCGATCTTCAGCGTCCCGATCCCGAACCGCGAAGGCCGCGGCTCCGTCGCCGCCGCGCAGCTCAGCGCCGCGCAATCGCTCATCAACCTGCAAAAGCTCGAGCAACAGATCGTGGTCGACGTGGACAACGCCAACGGCTCCGTCATCACCGCACGCCAGCGCATCAAGTCCACCGGCGAGGCCCGCGCCCTCGCCAAGGAAAGCCTCGAAGCCGGCGAGGAACGCCTGCGCGCCGGGACCGGCACGACGTTTGAAGTGCTCGAACTGCAACGCAAGCTCGCCGAAGCCGAAGCCGCCGAAGTCCGTGCGCGCAGCGATTTCAACAAAGCCGTGAGCGAATACCACCGCCAGATCGGCACCACGCTGCGCGAGCACCGCGTCCTGCTCGATCCGCCGAAGCGGTAGGGCTTCCAACCGCGAGTCATCCTGAGCGGAGCGCCGCAGCGGGCGAAGGCGGTGGTGCGGTGCGGAGTCGAAGGATGACCCAAAATGGGGGGTGCGGGTTTCCCAGCCTCGCGGATTATCCCCACGCATGTTCCGCCTCGCGACATCTCTCACCGCTCCCGTCTTTGCCGCTCTGGTGCTCGCGCCGCTCCACGCCGCCGAGCCGCCCAAGCCCGGCCACTCGATGCACGGCGAGGCGTTCAACGAAGGCCCGCGGCAATTCGCCACGCTCCTGCCGGGATCGAGCACGGTGCATTTCGCGGCGACCACGAAGAGCGCAGAAGCGCAGAAGTTCATCGACCAGGGCGTCACGCAACTCCACGGCTTTTGGTATTTCGAAGCCGAGCGCTCCTTCCGCCAAGCCGCGTGGCTCGATCCCGACTGCGCCATCGCCTACTGGGGCATGACCATGGCGAACGTGAACAACGAAAAGCGCGCAGCCGGCTTCATCAAGGAAGCCACGAAGCGCCGCGCCAAGGCCAGCCCGCGCGAGCAGCGCTGGATCGACATGTGGGCCGCGTATTACGCCGACACGAAGAAGGACGAGAAGGTGCGGCGCGACACGCTCGTGACCGCGTTCGAGAACCTCATCTACGACTTCCCCGACGACCTCGAAGCGAAGGCGTTCCTCGTCTTCCAGCTCTGGGACAACAAGCAGCACGGTTCGCCGCTCGGCAGCCGCGCCGCCGTCGAAGCACTCGCGCAGCAGGTGCTCGCGAAAGCGCCAATGCACCCCGGCATTCACCACTACCTCATCCATCTCTGGAACAAAGGCGGCGCCGACAAACGCGCCCTCGCCAGCGCGACGCGATGCGGGCAAAGCGCACCCGCCATCGCTCACCTCTGGCACATGAGCGGCCACACTTTCTCCGAGCTGAAGCGCTACCCCGACGCGTGCTGGCAGCAGGAGGCAAGTGCGCGCGTCGATCACGCCCAGATGGCCGCCACGCGCGTGATGCCCGAGCAGATCCACAACTACGCGCACAACAACGACTGGCTCGCGAAGAACCTCGGCTACGTCGGCCGCGTGCACGAGGCCATCGACCTCGCGAAGAACCTCGTCGAACTCCCGCGCCTCGGCCCGGACAAGCAGCAAGCCTGGCGCATGGGCCGCGACCGGTTGCTCGAACTCGGCGTGACGTTTGAGTTGTGGAGCGAACTAACCGCGCTCGAAGCCACACCCTTTCTCGCCGCCGACCCCGACGCCTCGCGCGAGACGGAGCGCCTGCGCGCTCTCGGCACCGCGTGGTATGCGAAGGGCGATCCCGCTCGCGGCGACGAGAGGCTTGCCGCACTTGAGCAGCAACTCATCAAGGCGAAGTCCGATGCGAAGGCAAAGCCGGAAGAAAAGGGGAAGCCGGAAGAAAAGGGGAAGCCGGAAGAAAAGGGGAAGCCGGAAGAAAAGGGGAAGCCGGAAGAAAAGGGGAAG
>VFJQ01000073.1 GCA_009885995.1 Verrucomicrobiota bacterium | reverse complement strand
AGACGCCGGGTGGCTCCACGCAGACGCCGGGTGGCTCCACGCAGACGCCGGGTGGCTCCACGCAGACGCCGGGTGGCCCCATCCAGACGCCGGGTGGCCCCACGCAGACGCCGGGTGGGCCCATGCAGACGCCGGGTCTGGACGTTACCGGGTTTGTTCCACGCTTCTGGAGACCGGAGCCGGTTACAGAGAAGGCGCGGTCTGTTCCACAGCCGCAGTGCATCCCCGTGAATGCCCCCGCCCGCAAAAAGAGCCATCCCAGCGCCCGGCAGGCAGCGGAAGCTAGCGGCGGGCTGAGGGGCGCGGGGCCTGGGGGGCGATGAGGGGTGGCGCGGGGGGGATTTGGGCGATAACTTCCGGGCGCTGCCGGGGTTTTGTCCCGGGACTCTCCACCTTATGAATCGACGCTCTCTCATCATCACTGCCGTGTGGCTGCTCACTGCGGCGGCGGCGTTCAGTCTCGGGCGGATGACGTCGGTCGTGCGGGTGATCGAGCGTATCGCGCAGCCGGGCGCGGCGGCGCCGGTGATGACGGAAGCGTCTTCCGCCGCCACGCAGAAGCCGACGGAGGATGAGCTGTCGCTGGGCGGTTGGTTCGGCTCGAGGGCGTCGGGGATCGCCGACGTGACGAACGGGCGCTCGCTGGAGGAGCACGTGAAGCACTTACTCAAGCAGGACGATGAGGCGGTGCGGATGCTCGGCTTCCTCCGTCTGCTGGAGGCGCTGAACGATGCGGAGGAGATCAAGACGGCGCTGGATGTGATCGCGAAGGATGGGCGGGGCTTTCGGATGACGGAGCAGGCGATGCTGCTGCAGAAGTGGGCGAAGATGGCGCCGGCGGATGCGGCGGTGTATGCGAACGGGCAGCGGGATTGGGCGAAGTTCAACGGGCTGAGCGCGGTGCTGAAGACGTGGGTGAAGGCGAGCCCGGAGGAGGCGATCGCGTGGGCGGAGAAGAACGGGGCGACGCCGGGCAATGATGCGCAGCCGCAGGATGGGCGCGGGCGCGGGCCGGGTGGAGAGGACGGGAACTGGGCGGTGGCGACGCTGATCGGTTCGCTGGCGAAGACGGACCTGGATCGGGCGCTGGATGTGGCGGGGCAGCAGTCTTACAGCCGGGCGCGCGGGCGGATGGCGGATACGCTGGTGGGCGAGCTGGTCGCGCAGCGCGGCGAGGATGGGGCGCGCGAGGCGGTGCTGGCGGTGTCGGATGAGCAGTTCCGCGCGGGCCTGGCTCGGGAGCTGGCGCAGCGGATGGCGAGCAAGGATCCGCAAGGGACGGCCGCGTGGGCGAATGGCTTGCCCGCCGGCGAGACGCGGGAGCGGGCGATGGCGGAGGCGATCGACGAGTGGGTGAAGAAGGATGCGGTCGCCGCGGGGAAGTATCTCCAGCAGCTCGGCGGGTCGCCGGAGTTCGACCGCGCGCGGCAGGAGTATGCGAAGGAAGTCGTGCGCAACGATCCCGAGGGTGCGGTGGCGTGGGCGCAATCAATCACTGAGGAGCAACGCCGCAACGAGACGACGCAGGAAGTGCTGCGCTCGTGGGTGCAGCGCGATGCGCCGGCGGCGCAGGCGTGGGCGCAGGCGAACGGCTTGCCAGCGCCGCAGCCGCGCTCGGACGGCGGGTCCTTCCGCGGACCCCGCGGGCCAGGTCGCTGAGTGGGTCGTGGCTTGGTAGGGACGGCTGTCCTCAGCCGTCCGCGAGATGCGAGTTGTTTTTCGGGACGTGTTCCCGCTTCGCTGCGCTCACTCCGGACCGCTGGGGACAGCGGTCCCTACCTGGGTTCCCGGCCAAACCGAGCCACACCCGCTGAGCGCTGTCGCTCGACACGCCGGGTCGCTGCCGCGAGAGTGCGCGCGTGCCGCGACTCGCGAATGAAACCATCGACCAGATCAACTCCGCGAATGACATCGTGGAAGTCGTCGGCGGTTACTTCCCGCTGAAGCGCACGGGCGGGGTGTTCAAGGCGCTGTGCCCGTTTCACCAGGAGAAGACGCCGTCGTTCACGGTGAATCCGGCGCGGCAGATCTTTAAGTGCTTCGGCTGTGGCGCGGGCGGTGGGCCGATCCGGTTTGTGATGCAGTATGAGAATCTGGAGTTCCTCGCAGCGGCGCGGAAGCTCGCGGAGCGCGCGGGGATCCGGATCGAGGAAGGGATGATGTCGGCGGAGGATGAGGCGAAGGTTTCGCTGCGGCGCCGGTTGCTCGCTCTGCACGCGGAGGCGGCGGAGTTCTTCCATCAGCGGCTGATGAAGTATCCCTCGGCGCAGGTGGCGCGGGAGTATTTGAAAGGGCGCGGGATCGGGAGCGAGGTGGCGAGGTCGTGGAAGCTCGGCTACGCGCCGGATGCGTGGGATGCGTTCGGGACGTTCGCGCACGAGCGCGGGTTTTCGGACGAGGAGATGGTGGAGAGCGGGCTGGTGAAGCTGCGCGATGAGGAACGGCGGAACGGGGAGTTCTACGACCGCTTCCGCGATCGCGTGATGTTCCCGATCTGCAACGACACGGGGGAAGTGATCGCCTTCTCCGGCCGCGTGCTCGACCCGGATGCGAAGACGGCGAAGTATGTGAACTCGCCGGAGACGATGCTGTTCACGAAGGGCAAGGTGCTCTTCGGGCTGCACCGGTCGAAGCGCGCGCTGATCGATCGTGGCTCGGCGATCGTGTGCGAGGGGCAGCTCGATTTGATCACGGCGTTCGAGGCGGGCGTGCAGAATGTGGTGGCGCCGCAGGGGACGGCGTTCACGGAGATGCAGGCGCGCAAGCTCAAGCAATACTGCGAGGAGGTGGTGCTGTGCTTCGACGCGGACGTGGCGGGCGAGAAGGCGGCGGAGCGCTCGCTCGACGCGCTGCTCGGGGCGAATGTGGCGGTGCGCGTGGCGACGATGCCGCAGGGGGAGGACCCGGATTCACTGATCCGCGGCAAGGGTGCGGATGCGTTCCGCGAGCGGATCGCGGCAGCGAAGGACTACTTCGATTTCGTGCTCGATCGGGAGGTGGCGCGGCCGGAGTTCGCGACGTCCCGCGGGCGCGTGGCGGCGGCGCGGAAGCTCGCGGTGCAAATCAGCAAGCTGAGCGACCCGATGCTGCGGGGGACGATCGTGAACAAGGCGGCGATGCGGCTGGAGATGGCGCCGGAGGAGTTTGCGCGGCTGCTTTCCTCCCCGAAAGCGGACGCGCCGATCGAGATGACGCCGACGACTTCGGCGGCACGCCCGCTCGCGCTGGACCCGACGATGCGGCTGCTCTGCACGGTGGCCTTGCGCGATGAAGCGGCGCGGGCGTGGCTGCTGGAGGAGTCGTGGACGGACGTGCTAGAGGACGAACCGAATGGGGAGCTGCTCGCGAAGATCCTCGCCGCGGACCTGCTACCGGAGGATTCGACATCGATCGGAGGTTTCCTCACGACGCTGAGCGCGGCGGAGGAGGCGACGGTGGCGACGCTGCTGGCCGAGAAGCTCCCGGCCAACCCGCAGATGGTCACGAATGACGCATGGCGGGAGCTGGACTGGCGTCGGGTGAAGCGGCGCCTGGACGCCTGCGAGTCACGGCTTAGGCAGCCGGCCTTGGATTCCGCGGAGCTGCTGCGTTTGCAGATGGAGATCAAGGCGTTGAAGGCTCATGCCGTTGAGCTTTCTCCGTGGAAGATCTGACTGCGGAAACTACCGAAAGAATCGCTTGCTTTGAAATGGCGGCTCGCAAACGTTGCGCGGCTTTTCCCCACGCCAATTGTGCCTGTCGGCGGTGGTGGAGGGGGAGGCGCCCACTCCACTCGGGTATGCCCAAACGAACCAAGAAAGCCGCTTCCAAGTCGCCGAAACGTCCCTCCAAACCCCGCCGCACAAGCCGAAGTAAGCAGATTTCCAAGAAACCCTCCTCCCGGAAGCCCAGCGCCAAGAAGTCGGCAAGGAAGCCGGCAGCGGCCAAGAGCAAGCGCAGCGTAAAAGCTGCCAAGCCGGTGCGGGTCGCGAAAATCAAGAAGCAGGCTCCCGCCCGGAAGAAGGCTCTTGCCCCGAAACGGGCTGTTCCGAAGAGCAAAGCGAGAAAGGCCACGGATCGGAAAGCAAAGAAGGCGACCAAGGCGGCGGAACTCACAGCGGTGGCAAAGCATGTTTCTCAACGTGATTCGGCGCCGCCGGATGCGGTCGTCCACGGGACGAACGGTTCAGGCAAGCTGAAGGCCGCGGCGCGACCGGACGGTAAGGCGCCGGTGGCAGTGATCAGCGTGATCGATCAACCGGACGTGCAGGACAAACTGCGCGAACTCGTGCGACTGGCGAAGGAGCAAGGCTACCTCACTTACGACGACGTGAACGAGGCGCTCCCGGAGAACATGAGCGATCCGGACGAGATGGAGACGATCATGCACCGGCTCCGCCAAATGGAGATCGAGATCGTGGATGCCTCGGAGGTGGACCGCGTGAAGGATGGGAAGAAACAGGAAGAACCGCAGCAGGAGGAGCAGGAGGAGGAGCGGGTGCAGGATCAGAAACTCGACGTTCTGGACGATCCGGTCCGGATGTATCTGAAGCAGATGGGGCAGGTGCCGCTGCTGACGCGGGAGCAGGAAGTGGAGATCAGCAAACGCATCGAGGAAGCAGAGCTCAAGGTGCAGGAACACACGAACCGTTTTGGATTCATCCCCCGTGCGCACCTCGACATCGCGGTGAAGTTGATCGAGAACCGCGAGCGGTTCGACCGGGTGATCCTCGACAAGAAGATCGAGAGCCGTGACCGCTACATGAAGACGCTGCCGCGCCTCGTGAAGCAACTCGAACACGCATCGGAGAAGTGCGCGGCCGCATTCAAGCAATACATCGCGCGCGGCGGGATCAACCACGACACGAAGAGCTATCGCGACTTCGAAAAGGCACACCGCGCGATCCAGAAGATCTACCCGAACTTCTTCTACAAGCAGAAGGTCACCGAGGAACTCGTGGCACTCTGCGACGAGCACCACCGGCGCTTGAAGTTCCACCTCGACGAGTTCGCCAAAGTGACATCCGACGTCAAAGGAGGCAAGACAACGCGAGCGATGCACACCGAGGAAATGCGCAAGCTCCAAAGCATTGCGTGGATGACCACCGAGGAGTTCACGGCTGAATATAAGAACCTCAAGCACTGGCTGAAGAAAGCACTGCGCGCGAAGACCGAGATGGTCGAAGCCAACCTCCGGCTCGTCATCTCGATCGCAAAGAAATACACGAACCGCGGACTGTCGTTCCTTGATCTCATCCAGGAAGGCAACATGGGCCTGATGAAGGCGGTGGAGAAATTCGAGTATCGGCGCGGCTACAAATTCTCGACCTACGCGACGTGGTGGATCCGGCAGGCCATCACCCGCTCGATCGCCGACCAGGCGCGCACCATCCGCATCCCGGTGCACATGATCGAGACGATCAACAAGCTGATGCGCGTGCAAAAGCAACTCGTGCAGGACTACGGTCGCGAGCCCACGCCGGAGGAAGTGGCGGAGGAGATCAATCTGCCCGTCGAGCGCGTGCGTGCGGTGCTCAAGATGGCGCAGCAGCCCATCAGCCTGCAGTCCCCGGTGGGCGATAGCGACGACACGAGCTTCGGCGACTTCATCCCCGACGTCACGGCCGAGGATCCGAGCGACGTGACGGCCGTTTCACTTTTGAAGGAGAAGATCCGCGACGTGCTCGACACGCTGACGGACCGTGAACGCGCGGTGCTCGAGCAGCGGTTCGGGCTGGTGGACGGCTACAGCCGCACGCTCGAGGAAGTGGGCCGGCAGTTCCGCGTCACGCGCGAGCGCATCCGGCAGATCGAGGCAAAAGCTCTGCGCAAGATGCGCCACCCGACGCGCATCCGGCAACTCGAGGGCTACCTCGAAGCGCACGAAAAATAGGAACGCCGCCGCTCTCGTGAATTGTCTGCAACTTCTGCGCTGTGCGCGGGTTCACCGTTCGCAGCCATGAATCACGACGAACACGACAACCTCTGGCACTTGCTCGGGCGCGCCCGCCCGGCCAAGGCGCGCCCCGCGTTTGTGCAAAATGTCCTGCGCGCTGTCCGGATGTCCGAACCGGAACGGGAGCCGGGCTTTCTCGAATGGCTGCGGCGCGGGTGGAACTGGATGGCATTCGCCGGCGCGGCTGCGGTGGTGCTCGTCGTCGCGGTCAGCGGCCAGCCGAAGCAATCGGCACCTCGCGCGATGGCTGTGCATGACACGGCGGCGATCGATGCCGCCATCCAGAGCAGCGACTTCGCGCTGGTCAGCAATCTCGACGTTCTCCTCGCCCTCGACGACAGCAACGCATGGCTCGACTCTTCCCGACCCTGATCGCCCTCGCCTGCCCGGCGCTGCTGCTCGCGCAGGAACGTCCGCCCGCCGACCCGCTCGCCACGACGACGCCGAAGCCTGAAACACCGCCCATGCGCCGCCCGGGGTTCTTCGGCGGGCCGGATGCGGAGAAGGCGCGCCAGGCTTTCCAGCAGATGAGTCCGGAAGAGAAGGAGAGATGGATGCGAAGCTTCAAGCAGTTCGCGGAACTGCCGCCGGAGAAGAAGATGGAGATTTTCCAGCGCAGCGAATTCCTCCGGACAAAGATGCGTGAGGAAGTGGAGACCGCGCTGAAGCAATCGGGCCTGAGCCTCTCCGACGAGCAGAGGAAGAAGTTTGCCGATCGCTACTTCGAGGAGCGCCGCAAGGTCGAGGAAGAGTTGCGCAAGCAGGTGGAAGAGCTGCGCCGACCAAAGCTCGAGGCGCTCGTCGAGAAGCTGAAGCAGGAGTTCGCGAAACCGTAACGCGCCGCGTCAGCGCGCTGCTGCGACTCCGGCGCGCAGCGTGATTTCCTGCCCCTCGCGGGCCGCCTCGATCACGAGCGGACTCGCCGCGCGCTCGGCGATCTGCCGCGCATGCATCAGCATCCCGGAGATGAATCGATCGTCGTGCGCCGGGTCGTGATGGAAGGCGTAGAGCCGCTTCACGTCGTTCTCCATCGCCATGCGCACCACGTCGTCGATGCAGCCGTGACCCCAGTTCAAGTGCGTCTGATACTCCTCGGCCGTGTATTGGCTGTCCATGATCAGCACGTCCACCCCACGGATGAAATCCTTCAGCTTCTCGTCCGCCGGGTCCGGCACGACCTGGCCGTTCACCACATTCACAGTCCCCCGCTTCGTCTCGTTGTCCGGCATATACACGACCACGCCGTCGCTCGTCCGCAGCTTGTAGGCGACGCACACTCCGGGGTGATTCGTGAAGCACGCCTCGACCTGCACCGCACCCGCGGTGAACTCCATCTCGCGCAATTCATGGATCCGCAGATTCCCCGGCAACTCATCGAGCGACACCGGGAAATACGGGCTCTCCATCTGCCCCTCGAGCGCCGTGCGCAGCCCGGACAGCGCGCCCTCGTAGCCGTAAATATTGATCCGGTTCCGCGAATCATACGCCGGCACAAAGAACGGGAACCCCTGGATGTGATCCCAATGCGTATGTGTGAGCAGCAGCGTGAGCTCGATCGGCTTCCCTCGGAACTCCTCGACCAGCGCATTGCCCAGACCGCGGATGCCGCTCCCGGCGTCGAGCACCACGATCTGCTCCCCTACGCGCACCTCCACACACGACGTGTTACCGCCAAAATGCACCGTCCCATTCCCCGGCGACGGGATCGATCCGCGCACGCCCCAGAATTTCACCCGCGTCCCCGGTCCCTCCGACTTCGCTGGCGCCGCAGCCGGCACCACTGGCGCAGCGCCCGCGTGGCCGGGCATGAGTTTGTCGAGCGCTGACATGAGTTGGGACGCCTCCAGTGGCTTCACCAGATACCCGTCCGCGCCCGCCTCCTCCGCGCTCTTGCGATCCGCCGTATAATCGCGCCCCGTCACCACCAGAATCTTCGTATGCCGCAGCTCGATCCGCTCCCGCACCGCCCGGCACACCTGATACCCGTTCACCCGCGGCATCAGCAGGTCGCACAGGATCACATCCGGCCGGTGTTTCATCGCCAGCTCCAGCCCCTCCTCCCCATCCCCCGCCTCGTAGACATCCCACTGCGCACGCCTCAGCAATTCAGCGGCGGGCGCACGGCAGACCTCATCGTCATCGATCAATAATATTGTATTCAACGGGAAGCAGTGCGCTGCGTTCTCCGCGAAAAGCCCAGCGAACGCAAGCGGCGCCTTGCGGCAAAAACTGCCCCCGCCTTAAGCTGCCCCCGCCATGACCACACCCACGCTCCGCAGCCCTCACCAGAAGACCACCGGCCTCGTTTACTTCGCGCGGATGCTCGACAAAATCCGCCTCCACGCCGCCGGCCAGCTCCACGCCGACTACATCCCCAACCTCGGTCTCGGCTTCGATGGTCAGTGCTGCCGGCTCCTCCACATCGACTACCCCGCCCTCGTCGAGCGCGTCCGCGCCGGCGGCACCGATGAGGAAATCCTCGCCTGGGCCTTCCAGCGCGGCCGCCAGCCCAGCGATGAGGAAGTGCTCGTCTGGACCGAATTCATGCGCAAGCGCGGCTGGAACGACGAAGCCAGCGACCGCCTCCGCCAGCGCAAAGCCGAGAGCGGCTTCACCGACCGCGACGACATCCAGACCTTCTTCGACTACATCGACCTCGACGAAGGCCGCGACCCGCGCGCGCGCACGCCATAACCCGCGCGGTTCATCCGCAGATTTCCGCAGAGGGGAAGCGGGAGATCCCCTTGCAGAAAATCTGCGTCACTCTGCGCTATCTGCGGATCCCCGCTTCTTCCGCGCCGGCTCCGGCTTGAATTTCCCCTCGCACACGATCTCTCCCAGCCGCCGCTTCAGCGTCTCCAGACCGTCCCCGCTCTCCGCGCTGATCGGGATGATCTCCACCTTCCGATACCGCGTCTTGAAATGTTTAAGATGCTCCTTCGCCCCCTCCAGATCCATCTTGTTCGCCACGATCAGCCACGGCCGCTCGCTCAGCGTCGGGTCGTGAAGATCCAGCTCCTTGCGCAGCGTCTGCAGGTCCGCGATCGGCTCCCGCCCCTCACTCCCCGCCATATCCAGCACGAAAAGCAGCAGCTTGCACCGCACGATGTGCCGCAGGAAATCGTGTCCCAGCCCCACATTCGCATGCGCCCCCTCGATCAGCCCCGGGATGTCCGCCACCGTCACTCGCTGGAATCCCGGCAACTCCACGATCCCCACATGCGGCGTCAGCGTCGTGAACGGATACGGCGCGATCTTCGGATGCGCGTTCGACACCTTCGTCAGCAGCGTTGATTTCCCCGCGTTCGGATACCCCACCAGCCCCGCGTCCGCGATCTTCCTCAGCTCGACATAAAACGTCCCCGCCTCCCCGTCGTCCCCGTCCGTGTATTCGATCGGCACGCGATTCTTCGAGCTCTTGAACGTCGTATTCCCCCGCCCGCCCTTCCCCCCCTCGCACAGCACAAAATCCGTCCCCGGCTCCGTCAAGTCCGCCACCAGCTCGAACACCTCCGGATCGAACTCCATCCTCTGCTTCTTCGGCATCGAAAACGACGCCGCCTCCTCGTCCGACAGCTTCGAGAAATCGGTGAACCCCTTATCGTGCCGCGCCGCATCCCCCATCGCCGTCGTCTCCGCGATCGGCACCCGCCACACGATCGTCCCCACCGGCACCCGGTAGATCGCATCCTCCGCCGCCACCCCATAACAATTCTTCCCCATCCCATGCTCCCCGTTTTTCCCGCGCAGGTTCGGGTTGTAGTAGAAGTCCGTCAGATTATCCACATTCGGGTCCACCCGGAAAATGATCGACGCCCCCTTCCCGCCATTCCCCCCATTCGGCCCCCCCTTCGGAATGAACTTCTCCCGGAGAAACGACACGCACCCGCGCCCACCTTTACCGGCCTGTGCATGAATTTGGATGTGATCGACAAACATAGCCCGCACCCATCGCGGCGGGAGCGCACAGGGTCTAGGGCAAAGTGCATCCACCTCGCCCGCGCCGGGACGCGCCCGTGTCGCCGAGACTCACTGACGCCCGATGACTTCCCGAGTGCCCCCTAGTGGCAGCAGGACGTGCAGCCGGCGGCGATGAGCGCGAACGTGAGCAGGAGGAGTTGGGTGAGTCGGGTGATCATGATTTTGGGATGGTGATGAGCGTGTAGCAGGCAGCGTCGCGGACTAATGGGGCGCCCTGCGCCGAGCGCAAGCGCGGCAGCGCGCCACTCGTGGACTCGCGGCCAGCGCCGCAGCGACCGCGGCACAGAAATAGAGCTTCCCCGCCGACGCCGATGAGCTTGCGACCGCACTTGTTCGCATCCGCCGCAACCGCCTTGCGCGAAGACATCGGGCTACGGCTTGGCATCGGGGTGTGCGTCCGCTTTCTCGAAAAGCTCGGGCAGGTGCCCGATGTTCGCGGTGCCGAAACGCGGCATCCGCGTGACCATGTAAGGCCGCACCTTCGAGCCCTCGGCGAGCAGTTGCCTCACCCACTCGGGGCGCAGCTTCGCGCCGATGCCGGTGAGCGAGGGCGGCACGCGGCCTTCGTCGCCGAGATCGACCTCGCCGGTGCTGGTGAAGTAGTCGCGCCGCAGCCCGTCGGCGCCGCCGCGCTTGCCGCGCACGTGGCAGGCGTAGCAGTTCAGCGTCGTCATCGTGCGGCGGATCGTGTGCTCGGGATCGAGCGGCGTGTTCAGCGGGGTCTGCTCCTGGAGCAAGGCGAGGATGACCTGGCGCTGGCGGTCGGTGATGTCGAACTTCGGCACGTTCGCCCCGGGTTTCGTGCCGAGGCATCCGCGCGGCTGGCGGGCGGCGAGTTGCGCGAGCGCCTTCGCCCCGCGCTTCGGCGCATCGGTGCCGGCGTGGCAGGCGGCGCAGTTCATCTCGGCGAAGACCTGCTCGCCGCGCGCAGCCTTCGCGGCATCGACGGTGAACGGTGCGTCGCCGAGCGGGCGCATCGGCTGCGTGTCCATCTGCTCGCGCACGAGATACATCGCGATCGCTTCCGCTTCCGTCTCGGTCAAGTTCATCCCCGGCATCCGCCCGGACGGCCGCGCCTTCAGCGGGTCGCGCAGGAAGCGCGTCAGCTCCGGCAGTGAGTATTTCTTCGCGATGCCCGCGCCGAGCGGCACGGAGGTCTGCTGGAGCTTCGCGAGTTCCTCCTTTGCGGCTGCGTCGTTCTCCTTCCCCGGCAAGAGGCTTGCCGGCGCATGGCACATCGCGCAGCCGATGGTGTGGTAGAGCCGCTCGCCCTCCGCGATCGTCCCCGCGCTCGCGCCGCGGCCGGTGGCGGAATCCGCGGGCTGCAGGCTCAGGATGAAATGGGTCAGCGCTTCCGCGGCTTCCGCTTTCTGCTCCGGCGGCAGCGCGTGCAGCGAGTCGGGCATCAAGGTCCCCGGCTGCACTTTCTGCGGATCGGCGAGGAACTCGCGCAGCCATTGCGCGGTCGGCCGGACACCGTCCTTTCCGAGCCGCGGCGACTGCCGGGAAGCCAGTCGCACCATCTGCGGCCCCGCGTCGTGGCACGCGGCACAATTCATCTCACTGATGAGGATCTCGCCGGGCGTAATCTCCGCATGCAGCGCCGTCGCGAAGGCGAGGGCGAGGAGAAGGGCGACGGGGCGGATCATGCGGCGATGAATCGGCACGGCGCGTGGTTCTTAGCAAGCACGGATGAGAAGGCGGCGGGTAAGATTTGGCCCGTGGATGCACGCCCACTCGGGGACATACGGTAATTTGGCGCGAAGTCCGGCGCCACAGGGCTGGCGGCACCGGGCCTGCTGCCCACGCTCGCCACTTCGCTGTATGGCAATTCGGGGAAAATTCATGTGTTTCACTCGCTGCGGGACCGCCCTTTGGGTTCTCGTCATGCTCGCACTCGCGCCAATCCTGAGCGCGCAGTCGATGTTCGTGAGTGTGGAGGATTTCATCGCCTCGGCGGCAAAGGCAGATCCGGAGCAGCGTGTCCGGCTGCGCGGGACTGTGACGACCTTCCTCGGCACCGACATGCTTTTCCTCCAGGACGCATCGGCCGGAGCGCTCGTGTGCCGCACGAATGTGGCGTCGGAGGTGAAGATCAATGATTTGGTCGAAGTCGGCGGCATCCCATCCGGAACCGGAGCCGCTCCGCACCTGCTGTGCATGAGCCTGCGTGTGATCGAGGCGGGCAAGACCCCAGCGCCGCTGGATCTCGACCCTCGGGTCACGCCCTCGTCCGACTCCTACGCGCGGCTCGTGCGAGTGCGCACGCGGGTGGCCGGCCCCAACGCCTCGCAACCCGAAGGCCGGCAGGTCTTGATCGATGCATTTGGCTCCGTCGTGCCGGTGATCTTCGAGGGACCGGAGCCGGCAGGCAAGTGGCCGACCCTCGGCGCGGGCGATGTGGTCGAAGGCACCGGCGTGCTCATTCTCCGAAAGGGAAGTAGCAGCCCGTATCGCATCATTGCGCCCAGTCGGTCGAGTCTCATCCGGATCGCCGCGGCCCCGTGGTGGGTGAGGAACCGTTCGGCTTTGATCGCGGGCGGTGTCGCGTTCAGCGGCTTTGCAATTCTAGCCGCCGGGTTCGCACTCCGACGGCGGAAGCCGGCCCAGCCCGCCCCGCTGCCAGAACCGAAACCCGAGCCCGCGCCGCACATCTCCGACGCCGACCGGCGCTATCACGAACTGTTTGCGAGCGCGACCGATGTCGTCCTCACCCACGATCTCGACGGCGTTATCACGGCCTTCAATCCCGCTGGCGAGCGCCTGCTCGGCTGGTCGGCGCGGGAAATCATCGGCCGACCGATCTATTCGATCATGGCCCCGGCGGAGGCGGAGATCGCGGGCGGACTCGTCCGGCCGACACGACCGACCGATACGCCGTGGGGCGCGAGCTTCCACATCGAGCTAAAAACGCGCGACGGGCGGGCGGTGCCGTTCGAAGTGAATTCGTGGATCGAATTCCAAGACGGCGAAGCCGTGGGGGTGCAGGCGATTTGCCGAAACATCAGCCAGCGGCTGCGCTCGGAAGACGAGCGGCTGCGCTTTGAGCGCAAGCTCCAGGAGACGCAGAAGCTCGAAAGCCTCGGCATCCTCGCTGGCGGCATCGCGCACGATTTCAACAATCTGCTCACTGCGATCCTCGGCAATGCCAGCCTCGCGAAGCTCGAACTCGCGCCCGATTCACCGACCGTCAAGAGCCTCGACGAGATCGAGATGGCGGCAGACCGCGCCTCGGAGCTCTGCGCCCAGATGCTCGCCTACGCCGGTCAGGGCCGCTTCATCGTGAGCCGCGTGGATCTGAGCGCGGTGGTGATGGAAACGCTGGAGCTGATGCAGGCCTCGGTGAGCAAACGGGCGAAGCTCGAACTGCACCTCGCCGAGAAACTCCCGCCGGTGCATGGCGACACGGCGCAGCTCCGGCAGGTGTTGATGAACCTCGTCACCAACGCCAGCGAGGCGCTCGGCGAAGGGCACGGCACGATCACCATCCGCACCAGCCGGGTGAGCGCGGAGCCCGCGTGGCTGATCGACGCGCAACTCGTGCCGGAGATCTTCGAGGGCGAATACGTGATGCTCGAAATCACCGACACCGGCTGCGGGATGAACCCGGAAGTCGCCTCGCGGATGTTCGAGCCGTTCTTCACGACCAAGTTCACCGGGCGCGGGCTCGGGCTGGCAGCGGTGCTCGGCATCGCGCGCAGCCATCGGGGAGCGCTGAAGGTGGAGTCCCGTCTCGGACAGGGCACGTCCTTCCAACTGGCCCTGCCAGCCATCGGCGTCTTCCCAACCGGTGGCGCCAGCGGAGGCGACGCGGAGGCGCGCCCGCTCTTCCATGCAACCGTGCTGGCCGTCGATGATGAAGCGCCCGTGCGCCGCACCGTGACGCGCGCGCTCGAGATGCTCGGCTGCAAAGTCGTGGCGGCAGAAGATGGCGTCGTCGCGCTGCAACGCGTGCGGCAATACGGCCGGCCCTTCGACCTCGTGCTGCTCGACCTGACGATGCCGCAGATGGACGGCGTCGAGACCCTGCGCGAACTCCGCCGCCTGCGCCCCGATCTGCCAGTGATCTTGATGAGCGGCTTCGCGCAAACGCAGGCCATGGCACGCTTCGGCGAGCACCGGCTCGCGGGGTTTTTGCAAAAGCCGTTCAAGCTCGACGACCTCTCACGACTCGTCGGCCGCGTGCTGACCGAGCAGCAGGGGCCCTTCGCGAACTTGCGCTAAGCACCGCCACGGCGGGGCTTGCAAAATCCGGCGTCCCTTACTACGGGTGAACCCGATTTCCGATGCCTCACACTGCCAAGTTCATTCCACGCGAACTGCGACCGATTTACGACAAGGTGGTGGCGGATGGGCGAGTCTCCGATGACGAAGCGCTGACGCTCTACAGCTCCGGCGACCTGAACGCGCTGGGCCTCATCGCGAACGTGATGCGCGAACGCAAAAACGGGAACGTCGCGACCTACATCCACAACCAATACATCAACTACTCGAACCTCTGCCTGCTCGCGTGCGAGTTCTGCGCGTTCGGGGCGCGCAAGCGCGAGGCCCACGCATTCGAGCTGAGCATCGATGAGATCGTCGGGAAGGTCGCGTGGGCGCTGGGATTTGGAATCACGGAGATTCACATGGTCGGAGGGCTGCACCCGACGCTGAAAGCCGAGTGGTATCTCGAACTGATCACGCGGCTGCGTGCGCTCAGCCCGGAGCTTTACGTGAAGGCATTCACCGCCATCGAGATCCGGCATCTCGCGCAGCGGGTATTCAAGAAGCCGATCCAAGAAGTCCTCGAGATCCTGCGCGACGCGGGTCTCGACGCGATCACCGGCGGAGGCGCCGAGATTTTCGCACCCGAAGTGCGCGACCAGATCTGCCGAGGGAAGGAGAACGCCGAGGAGTGGGCCGAGGTGCATCGCACCTGGCACGGGCTCGGGATGCGCAGCACGGCGACGATGCTCTTCGGCCACATCGAGACCTACGCGCATCGGGTCGATCACCTGCGCCGCCTGCGCGAGTTGCAGGATGAAACTGGAGGCTTCGTCGGCTTCATCCCGTTTGCCTTCGAGAGCGAGCAGGCGCGGCCGATGTTGCGGCACATTCCGCACGCGACCGCATTCGAGGAACTCAAGAACCTCGCCGTCTCGCGCATCTACCTCGATAACTTCGACCACATCACCGCCTACTGGGTGAGCCTCGGCCTGCCCCTCGCCTCGCTCGCGCTCAACTACGGCGTGGACGACCTGCACGGCACGATCATGGAGGAGAAGATCTTTCACATGGCCGGCGCGCAGACACCGACCTTCCAAACCATGCAGTCGCTCGAAAAAGCCATCTGCGAAGCCGGTCGCGAGCCGATGCAGCGCGACACGTGGTATCGGCGCATCCCGAGCACCCGCCGAGATGGCGCACGCGTGAGGGCGGAATCGGGCGAACGCCCGTGGTCGGCCTTGCACGGCCTGCGGATCGGCTGCGTGCAGTATCTGAACTCGAAGCCGCTCATCCACGGCTACGATGGCGACGTCGTCCTCGCGCACCCGAGCGAACTGGCGCGCTCACTTTCCGCCGGGAAGCTCGACGCGGCTCTCGTGCCCGCGTTCGAGTTCCTGCGCGAGCCGCACTACGCGCTGGTCGATGACGTAGCGATCGCGAGCGACGGCCCGGTGTATAGCGTCATCCTCGCCTTTCGCGGAGAACTGCGCTCCATCCGCCGCATCGCCCTCGATCCCGCGTCGATGACCTCGGCCAACCTCATCCGCGTCCTGCTCCGGGAATTTCACGGCGCGCAACCGGAGTTCGGCACGGAGGGCGACGCGCAACTGCTCATCGGCAACCAGGCGATCGCCTTCCGCGAACACGCCGACCCTGGGCTCCACATCCTCGATCTGGGCGAGGAATGGAAGCGCTGCACCGGCCTGCCGTTCGTCTTCGCCGCGTGGGCGCTGCGTCCGGAGTTGGAAAATGTGCGCGCCGTCGCCGACGCCTTTCGCGGCCTGAAAGCCCACGGCTTGCAGCGACTCGACGAGATCATCGCCACCGACGAGACCGGCACCGCCGAATTCCGCCGCCGGTATCTCACCGAGCACATCCGCTTCGATCTGCGGGAGCAGGAAAAGGCAGGACTGGCCCTTTACCGCAGGCTGCTCCAGAGCCACGGGTTGATCGCCCAGGACGCCACGCCGCTGGTTTTCGTCTAGGAAAAGAGCGCGTTGACAAGGCGCGGCCCACGCCTAGCCTCCGCGTCCCTTTTCCGGTCCGGAAGAGGTTCACCGAAACTCGCAGGAGACGGAGCACCCAATCTCTCGTCGCCACAACTGCTCAACAACCATGGCTCAAAAACCTAGCAAACGTTACCGCGCCGCCCTCGAGAAGGTGCAGGCGAAAAAGACCTACCCGCTCACCGAAGCGATCGGCGTCCTCAAATCGATGCCGGCGACGAAGTTCGACCAGACCGTGACCCTCTCCTTCCGGCTCGGCGTCGATCCCAAGCAATCCGACCAAATGGTCCGCGGCACCTGCCCGCTCCCGCACGGCTCTGGCAAGAACGTGCGCGTCCTCGTCTTCGCCGAAGGCGCCGCCGCCGAGGCCGCCCGCGCTGCCGGCGCTGAGTTCGTCGGCTTCAAGGACATGATCGAGAAATGCACCGGTGGGTTCTCCGATTTCGACGTCGCCATCGCCACCCCGGCCGCGATGTCCGAAGTGCGTAAGCTCGGCAAAGTGCTCGGCCCCCGCGGCCTCATGCCCAACCCGAAGACCGGCACCGTGACCGACGACACCGCCAAGGCGGTCAATGAAGTCAAAGCCGGCCGAGTCGAATTCAAGCTCGACAAGAACGGCAACGTCGCCGTCCCCGTCGGCAAGTTCTCCTTCAGCCCCGCACAACTCGCCGAGAACGGCACCGCCGTGATCGACGCAGTCGTCAAAGCCCGCCCATCGGCAGCCAAAGGCCGCTTCGTGGACAACATCACGCTGGCCGCGACGATGCTCCCCGGCATCACCGTGGACGCCGCGCCGTTCCTGAAAAACTAACCTTCGCGCACCATGCCGCATCCTGCCAAAACCTCCATCATCACGAACCTGAACCAGAAGCTCAACGCTTCGCCGTTCCTGTTCATCACCGATTACACCGGCCTCAAGGTCGGCCAGTTCAGCGAACTCCGGAACCGCCTCAGCGGCGTCGGCGCCCGCTGCCAGGTCGTCAAGAACACCCTGCTCAAGCTCGCCGCGAAGGAAGCTGGCCTGCCGGATCTCGGCGAACTCAAGGGCCAGACCGCGATCGTCACCGGCGACAAAGATGTCGCCGCCGCAGCGAAAGTGCTCAAGACCTTCGCCGCCGAGTTCAAGATGCCCACCGTCAAGACGGGCGTCGTCGATCGCCTCGTCGTCAGCAAGGAAGAGATCGCCACCATCGCCGACCTCCCGTCGCGCGACGTGCTGCTCTCCCAGCTTCTCGGCGTCCTGCAGGCTCCGGCCAGCAAGCTCGTCCGCCTGCTCAACGAACCGGCCAGCCAGCTCGCCCGCGTCCTCAAGGCCAAGGCCGAGCAGGGCGGCGGCGCGGCAGCCAGCGACGCAGTCGCCAGCGAGCCCGCGGCGACCGACGCCGCAGCTTAACCCTAAACCCTTTCGCCGGATCGCCATCCGGCGGAACCTCGCAACCGCGCTGAAAGCGGAAGCGAGGCTTCAACGAAACCCATAACTAATGGTTCCTCGTCGGTCCGCCTGCGGGCGGGCTTAATCGGGCCAGCGACCACTGGCCGGCGACGACACCGACAAACGCAAAACAAAATGGCAGACATCAACGCAATCGTCGATCAGCTCAGCGGACTCACCGTCCTCGAAGTCGCTGATCTCGTGAAGCAACTCGAAACCAAGTGGGGCGTCAGCGCCGCTGCTCCCGTGGCCGCCGTCGCGGCTGCTGGTGGCGGAGCCGCTGCTGCTGCTCCTGTTGAGGAGAAGACGCAGTTCGACGTCGTCCTCCTGGAGACCGGCGGCAACAAGATCGCCGTCATCAAGGAAGTCCGCGCCGCAGTGCCGGGCCTCGGCCTCGCCGAAGCCAAGGCTCTCGTCGAGGGCGCTCCCAAGACGCTCAAGGAAGGCGTGACCAAGGAAGAAGCCGCCGCCATCAAGGCGAAGGTCGAATCCGCCGGCGCCAAGGTCGAGATCAAGTAACTCGCCCGCTTCCCGAAAGCGAAGCACTCTCATCGCGCGCCGGGCGGGCTCCCTACGGAGTCTGCCCGGCGCCGATTTGTTTTTGGGGCCCGGCGCCGGATGGGGCGCACTCCGATCGGCGCCCGGAATGTCTGCGGCACGCCCTGGATGGGCCGCGTAATCGCCCCTCAGCTTGAGCCGCTGCATCGCCAGTCTGGGAGCTGCAACGCCAGTCTGGGCCTCACCATCGGCAATTTTTGGGGTCTGCAATGGTCGGATGGTGATTTCTATACACTACAGGGACACATATTGCCGATGCAGCCCGGCACGCTGCCGATGCAGAGGCGCAAATTGCCGATCCAGGGGCACGCACTAGCGGTGCAGAGGCGGAAACTAGCACCACAGAAGCGGCGGCTGACGGTGCAACGCCATAAACTGCCGCTTCAGAGGCAGTTTATGGCGGCGCAGGGATGGAGACTGCCACTTCACGGGCAGCGGCGGCCCTTACAAGGGCGGAAGCTGGCGCGTCTTCAGTCTGGGACGGTGCCGCAGGCTGTCTCCGCTTCCCATCCGCGCGGGGGCGGGGCATGGTGCGGCGATGCTTTTCGATACCATCGCCGCCATTTCGACGCCCTTCGGTGAGGGGGCCATCGCCGTGCTGCGCCTCAGCGGGCCGCGCGCGGTGGAGGTCGCCCGGGCGGTTTTCCGCGGCGGGATCGGCGCGCCGCGGGTGGCGACGCGGGGCGCGATCCACGATGGCGGGCAGAGGCTCGACGATGTGCTGCTCACCGTCTTCCCCGCGCCGCATAGCTACACGGGCGAAGATGTGGTGGAGATCGCGTGCCATGGCGGCGTGCTGGTGACGCGGCGAATCCTCGAGGCGCTACTGCGCCAGGGCGCGCAGGCGGCGGAGCCGGGGGAGTTCACGCAGCGGGCCTTCCTGCATGGCAAGCTCGACCTCACGCAGGCGGAGGCGGTGATGGATCTCATCAGCGCGCAGACGGATCTCGCGCTGCGCGCGGCGAATGAGCAGCTCGAAGGCCGGCTCGGCGAGCGCATCCGCGCGCTGCGCGAGGCGCTGCTCGAAGTGCTCGCGCACGTGGAGGCGTTTATCGATTTTCCCGATGAAGACATCGACCCCGAGACGGGCGAGGCGCTGCGCACGCGACTCGATGCGTTGCGCGTGGATGTGGCGAGGCTGCTCGACACCGCGGAGCAGGGCCGCGTGCTGCGCGAAGGCGTGCGCACGGTGATCTATGGTGCGCCGAACGTGGGAAAATCGTCGCTCTTGAATCGCCTGCTCGGCTGCGAGCGCGCGATCGTGAGCGCGCGACCGGGCACGACGCGCGATGTGATCGAGGAGGTGATCAATCTGCGCGGTATCCCGCTGCGGCTCATCGACACAGCGGGCGTGCGGGAGAGCGAAGACGAGGTCGAGCGGGAGGGGATAGCGCGCACGCAGCGGCAGGTCGAGCGCGCGGATCTGGTGCTGCACCTTTGCGATGCGAGCGAAGGTAGGGACGGCTGCCCCCAGCCGTCCGTCGCACACGGACCGCTGGGGACAGCGCTCCCTACCGTCCTCGTCTTGAACAAATGCGATCTCGGCACGCACGCCGGCTGGCACAGCGTGGACGCGGTGCGCGTCTCCTGCACGACCGGCGAAGGGATGGATGCGCTCACCGCGGCGATCGAGGCGAAGGTCTTCGGCGGCGCAGCGCACCGCGACTGGACCGTGGCGATCAACGCCCGTCACCAGTCCTGCCTCGAACGCGCACGTGGCTTTCTCGACGCAGCGCGGAGTGCGTTCGACGAGGGGTTGTCGCCCGAGTTCATCGCCGAGGAGCTGCGGGCCGCGCTCGACACCGCGGGCGAGATCGTCGGCAAGGTGGATGCGGAAGATTTGCTCGGGGTGATCTTCGGACGCTTTTGCATCGGGAAATAATCTGCCAGCGTCCACCCCGTGAATTTCTACCGCTCGATCCTCCGTCCCCTGCTCTTCTCGCTCGACGCGGAGAAGGTGCATCACCTCGCGATGTGGGGGCTGACGAAGTTCGGCGCGGCGATGCGCCCGCTCGCACCGCGGCCCGACCCACGGCTAGCGCGCACGGTCTTCGGCGTCCACTTCCCGAATCCCGTGGGACTCGCGGCTGGCTTCGACAAGAACGCCGTGGCGCTGCCGGCGTGGGAGGCGCTCGGGTTTGGCTTCGTCGAGGCGGGGACGATCACCTCCAAGGCGCAGCCGGGAAACCCGAAGCCGCGCGTCTTCCGCCTGCCGGAGCAGCGCGGGCTGATCAACCGGATGGGCTTCAACAACGACGGCTGCGACATGGTCGCGGGGCGGCTGCAGCGGCTGCGCGAGAGCGGCGACTGGCCGCGCATCCCGGTCGGGATCAACATCGGCAAGTCGAAGGTCACGCCGCTCGACGAGGCGACCGCGGACTACTTGCTCTCGTTTGAGCGGCTGCGGCGTTTCGGCGATTACTTCGTGCTCAATATCAGTTCGCCCAACACGCCGGGCCTGCGCCAACTTCAAGATCGCGCGGCGCTCGACGAACTGCTCGGCGCGATCCAGAGCCGCAACGCCGAGGGCGACCCGGTGCTGGTGAAGATCGCACCCGACCTCGACTGGCCGGCGATCGAGGAAATCGTCGCGCTGGCCGAGCAACACCGGGCGGCCGGCTTGATCGCGACGAACACGACCATCGACCACACGAGCGTGCCGGTGGAGTTGCGCACGCAAGGCGGCTTGAGCGGGATGCCCTTGCGCGCTCGGAGCACGGAGATCGTGCGCTTCCTGACGGCGCGGACGAAGCTGCCGATCGTCGCGGCGGGCGGCGTCTTCACGCCCGACGACGCGCTGGAGAAGTTCGACGCCGGCGCAGCGCTGGTGCAGCTCTACACGGGCTTCATCTACGAAGGTCCGGCGCTGCCGCGGCGAATTTGCGAGGCGTTGATCGCGCGCTCGGGGGGCTGACGAGGGGACTTTGTGAAAAATTTCACAAAGGGGCTTGCCACACCCGCACGGGTTTGCTCTTCTACGCGCCCACGCCGCGCCCGGTGTGGCGTCGCTGGCGATCCCTGCAGCGACTTTCGGCTCTCCTGAGCCGGCCTGCTTCGGCGCGCGTTGCCAACCGACATGAGTCTCACCGTCTTCTCCAATCGCCATCGTTCGCTTTGTTCGACTTTCGCGCGTGCCTTGGTGCTGATGGCGATCGTGGTTTTCGGATGGAGCGCACGGACGATCGCTGCGGAGGAAGTGCGTGGCGAGCACGCGACTGCGGTGCATCACGGACTGCCGGCGGCGGCGCCGGAGGTGCCGATCCTGAAAATCGGCCCGCTGCACGTGACCAACTCGATGGTCGTGACATGGATCGTCACGCTGGGAATTCTGATCTTCGCGCGCATCGCGACAGCACGGATGAAGGAAGTGCCGGAGGGCGCGCAGAACTTCTGGGAATGGCTCGTCGAGAGTCTGCGGGACTTCCTCGAGTCGATCATCGGACCTCAACTCGCGAAGAAGACATTCTGGTTCTTCGCGACGGTTTTCATCTTCATCCTTTTCACAAACTGGGCTGGCCTGATCCCCGGCGTGGGCACCATCGGATGGGGACACCCGAACGAGCAGGGTGGTCTCACACACATTTCGACCCCGCTTTTCCGCGGCGTCAGCGCGGACCTGAACATGACGCTGGCGATGGCGATCATCTTCTTTGTCTGCTGGTGCGTGTGGGCGATCCAAGCGAACGGCATCGGAGGCGTCGTCGTCCATCTGTTCGGCAACCCCGCCCGCAAAGAGATGTCCGGATTCCTCGCACTGGCGATGGCGGCGGTCTTCGTGCTGGTCGGATTACTCGAAGTGATCTCGATCCTCTTCCGCCCGGTCTCGCTGAGCTTCCGTCTCTACGGCAATATCTTCGCGGGTGAAAACTTGCTGGAAGCGATGGCGGGCCTCGTGCCGATCCTAGCGTGGCTCATCCCGATTCCCTTCTACTTCATGGAACTGCTCGTCGGCCTCGTGCAGGCGCTTGTCTTCATGCTCCTCACCGCAGTCTTCACGCTCCTCATCTGCTCGCATGGCGACGAGGGCCACGAGGCGCACCACTAACCGATCTCACCAACACTTTCGGCCGCCTGACCGTGCAAAGTCAGCGGGGGTAGCCGGGAACCACAAAAACAACAACGGAAACAAAACCAATATGAGCATCATCACAACGCTCGCAGAAGCAGCAGGCATCACCGGCAGCATCCAGGGTGGCCTCGGCGCCCTAGGCGCGGCCATCGGCGTGGGCCTGATCGGCATGAAGGCTTCGGAAGCCGTCGGGCGCAATCCCGGCGCGGCCACGAAGATCCTCATCCAGTCGATCCTGAGCACGGCCTTCGCAGAAGGCATCGTGTTCTTCGCGCTGTTCCTCGGCAAGTAACTCACCGGCGCGGGGCCGTCTCCGGGCGGTCCCGCGCTAGTTTCCGCAAGCTCGACTTTCCATGACCCTCTTCACTCTTCTCGCAGCGTCCAATCCCGTGACGGAGATCGCCGAGCAGTTCGGCGTGGACTGGTGGAAGTTCCTTTCCCAGTGCATCAGCTTCTCGATCGTCGCGTTCGTTTTGCACAAGTTCGCCTACCAGCCAATCCTCCAGGTGCTCGAGGAGCGCCGGAAGAAGATCGCCGAGGGCCTCGCCAACGCGGAGGAGATCAAGAAGCAACTCGCCGCAGCACAGCAGCAGGCTGCTGAGTTTCTCTCGAAAGCCAACGCAGACGCACAGCGAGTGATCGACGACGCAAAGTCCGCCGCCAAGTCGCTGCAGGAGCGAGAATCGCAGCGCGCGGTGATGGAAGCCGAGCAGATCATCAACAAGGCCCGCGAAGCCACTACGCGCGAGCATGCGAAGATGCTCGCCGACCTCAAGCGCGAGGTCGCGCGGCTTGTGATCGACACGACGGCGAAGGTGACGGGCAAAGTCCTAAGCGACGCCGACCAGCGCCGCCTTTCGGAAGAAGCGGCGAAGGAACTCGCCGCCTAAACTGCGATGAAGCTGAGCAAGGAAGCCCGCAAAGCCGCCAAGTCGCTCTTCCTCGGGAGCTTCACGGAGAACCGTCTCGACGAAGACAAGGTGCGCACCGTCGTGAAGCAACTCGCGGAGAAAAAGCCGCGGCACTTCCTCGACATCCTCGAAGGCTACCAACGCTACATCCGGCTCGAACTCGCCAAGCGCCATGCCGTCGTCGAGAGCGCGACCAATCTCGACCGCGAGACACGCGACCAGCTCCGCCGGGCTCTCAAAGCCAAATACGGCAACGACCTAACCTCTGAATTTAACGTCACGCCCGAACTGATCGGCGGACTCCGCATCAAGATCGGCAGCGATGTCTGGGACAACAGCATCCAGGACCGCATCGCCCGCCTCGAAGACGAACTCCTTCACGCCTAAACCACCATGAGCAACATTCTCCAGGAAATCGAATCCACTATCGGCTCGCTTAAGACCAACGCGACCAAGTCGAACGTCGGCATCGTCCGCGAAGTCGGCGACGGCGTCGCGAAGATCGAAGGTCTCAGCGACGTGATGCTCAACGAGATGATCGACTTCGGCGGCGGCCTCTACGGCATCGCGCTGAACCTCGAAGAGAGCGAAGTCGGCTGCATCCTGCTCGGCGACGACAAGGGCGTGCATGAAGGCACCGAGGTGAAGACCACGGGCCGCCTGCTCTCCGTGCCGGTCGGCAAGGCGCTGCTCGGCCGCATCGTCGATACGCTCGGCTGCCCGGTCGATGGCAAAGGCCCGATCGCGCAGACCGCTTTCTATCCGGTCGAAAAGATCGCGCCGGGCATCATCAAGCGTAAGTCGGTGAGCCAGCCGGTGCAGACCGGCATCATGGCCATCGACGCAATGATCCCGATCGGCCGCGGGCAGCGCGAGTTGATCATCGGCGACCGCGCGACCGGCAAGACCACAATCGCGATCGACGCCATCATCAATCAGGCGCGCATCAACAAGGCGAACGAAGGCAAGGCGGACTTCCGCCCGCTTTACTCCATCTACGTCGCGATCGGGCAGAAGCAGTCGAACGTCGCGCGCGCCATCGCGGTGCTCGAGGAAGCTGGCGCGATGCCTTATACGATCATCGTCTGTGCGACCGCGTCCGACACGGCCACGAACCAATACCTCGCGCCGTTCTCCGGTGCGGCGATGGGCGAGTGGTTCATGGATAACGGCATGGATGCGCTCATCGTGTTCGATGACCTCTCGAAGCACGCCGTCGCCTACCGCCAGGTGTCGCTCGTGCTCAAGCGCCCGTCGGGCCGCGAAGCGTATCCCGGCGACGTGTTCTATCTCCACTCGCGCCTGCTCGAACGCTCGGCGCGCGTGAACGAGCAGAACGGCAACGGCTCACTCACCGCGTTGCCGATCATCGAGACGCAAGCCGGCGACGTGTCGGCCTACATTCCGACGAACGTCATCTCGATCACCGACGGCCAGATTTATCTCGAAACCGACCTTTTCTACCAAGGCATCCGCCCCGCCGTTTCCGTCGGCTTGTCCGTGAGCCGCGTCGGTTCCGCCGCGCAGATCAAGGGCATCAAGCAAGTGGCCGGTAAGATCAAAGGCGAGCTCGCGCAGTTCCGCGAACTCGCGGCATTCGCGCAGTTCGGCAGCGATCTCGACGCCGGCACAAAAGCCAAACTCGACCGCGGCGCGCGCATCGTGGAGCTCTTCAAACAGATCCAATACAACCCGCTCTCGGTCGAGCTGCAGGTCGCCGTCCTTTGGGCGATGCAGAACAACTACTTCGACGACGTGCCGGTCGAGAAGGTGAAGGATTTCCAGCTCAAGCTGCAGGACTTCTTCATGACGCGGAAGAGCGACCTGCTCGCGAAGATTTGGGAGAAGAAGTCGATCGACGACGCGCTCGGCGCCGAACTCAAGAGCGCGGTCGAAGACTTCAAGCAGAGCTACAAGTAAGACATGGCCGCGAACACCCGCGACATCCGCCGACGCATCAAGTCGGTCAAAAACACTTCGCAGATCACCAAGGCCATGCAAATGGTCGCGGCGGCGAAGATGCGGAAAGCGCAGAACGCTGCGCTCGCGGGACGTTCGTATGCCGACTTGCTGCGCACGGTGCTCGGTTCGCTCTCCGGTCTCGGCGAAGACGAAGCGCACGCGCTGCTCCAGACGCGCGAGGTGAAGAAGGAACTCGTGCTCGTCATCGCGACCGACAAGGGCCTGTGCGGCGCGCTGAACACGAACCTCTTCCGCGAAGTCGCGAAGTTCGATCCGGCGAAGACCGTCTTCGTCGTCGTCGGCAGGAAGGCGATGCAATATCTCACGCGCGCGCAGCGCACGGTGCTCGCGGACTTCAACATCAAGGAGAACTTCCACTTCCTCGAAGCCAAACAGGTCTCGAAGTTCTGCATGGATAAGTTCGTCGCGGGCGAAGTTGATCGCGTGTCCGTCGCGTTCACCGACTTCGTCAATACGCTCACGCAGGTGCCCTCGGTGCGGCAGCTCCTGCCAATCACCAGCTTCGATGTCGCCGACGTGCTCTCGTCGGCCGACAAAAAAATCGAGGCCGCGCACGATGCGACGCCTTACGTCTTCGAGCCGGACGCCAATGGCGTGCTCGAGGCGGTGCTCCCTCATTACGTCCACTTCCAAGTTTATCAGATGATCCTCGACAGCCGTGCCTCGGAGCACAGCGCACGCATGGTCGCGATGAAGAACGCGACCGACAACGCGAAGCAACTCATCAAGGACCTCACGCTCGAATATAACAAGGTCCGCCAGGCGGCCATCACCACCGAAATCCTCGAAATCTCCACGGCGCAGATCGCGCTCGGTTAATCCTCACCCAACCATCGCAAAGCTATGAGCAATCACGGAACCATCGTCCAAGTCATCGGCGCCGTCGTCGATGTCGATTTCAGCGCCGCGGGCAAACTGCCCGGCATCTACGACGCGCTTGAGATCCAATTCAGCCCCAGCGGCGTGGACACCAAGCTCGTCCTCGAAGTCCAGGCGCACCTCGGCGAAAGCTGGGTCCGCGCGATCGCCATGAGCAGCTCGGAAGGCCTCAAGCGCGGGATGAAAGTCGTCGCGACGGGCGCTCCAATCAGCGTGCCGGTGGGCGAAGGAGTTCTCGGTCGCATCTTCAACGTCACCGGCGACCCAGTGGACGAGCGCGGCCCGGTGACCTACGAAAAACGCTATGCGATCCATCGCGCGGCGCCGACGCTCATGGACCAGGACACAAAGTCCAACGTCCTCGAAACTGGCATCAAGGTCATCGATCTGATTTGTCCGTTCACGAAGGGCGGCAAGGTCGGCGCGTTCGGTGGTGCGGGCGTCGGCAAGACCGTCGTCATCCTCGAACTCATCAACAACATCGCCAAGCAGCACGGCGGCTTCTCGGTCTTCGCCGGCGTGGGTGAGCGTTCGCGCGAAGGCAACGATCTCTACCACGAGATGAGCGACGCGGGCGTCATCAATCAAAAGGATCTCAGCAAGTCGAAGGTCGCGCTCGTGTATGGCCAGATGAATGAGCCGCCAGGCGCGCGTCTCCGCGTCGCGCTCAGCGCGCTCTCGATGGCGGAATACTTCCGCGACGAGAAGAACCAGGACGTGCTCCTCTTCGTCGATAACGTCTTCCGCTTCTCGCAAGCCGGCTCCGAAGTGTCCGCGCTCCTCGGCCGCACGCCGTCGGCGGTGGGTTACCAGCCGACTCTCGCCGCGGAAATGGGCCAACTCCAGGAACGCATCACCTCGACGACCAAGGGTTCCATCACCTCCGTGCAAGCGGTGTATGTGCCCGCGGACGATCTCACCGATCCCGCGCCCGCGAACACCTTTGCGCACCTCGACTCGACCGTCGTGCTTGAGCGCTCCATCGCCGAGTTGGGCATCTATCCCGCCGTCGATCCGCTCTCGTCCACGTCGAAGGCGCTCGCGCCCGATGTCGTCGGCGAAGAGCACTACAACGTCGCCCGCGGCGTGCAGCGCGTGCTTCAGCGCTACAAGGACTTGCAGGACATCATCGCGATTCTCGGCATGGATGAGCTCTCGCCCGAAGACAAACTCACCGTCTTCCGCGCGCGCAAAATCCAGCGCTTCCTCTCGCAGCCCTTCCACGTCGCCGAAGTCTTCACCGGGACGCCCGGCCAGTATTGCACCATCGCGGATACCGTCCGCGGCTTTAAGGAAATCCTCGAGGGCAAACACGACGATGTGCCCGAAGCCAACTTCTACATGAAGGGCGGCATCGACCAAATCCGCGCCTAGGTTCTCATCATGGCCGCTGCAACACTCCGCCTCGAAATCGTCACGCCTGAGTCGAAAGCCTACAGCGACGACGTCGAGTTCGTCGTGCTGCCGGCGGTCGAGGGCGAGATGGGCGTGTATCCGATGCACGTCCCGCTGATGACGCAGATTCATCCAGGCGAACTCATCGTGACGAAGGACGGAAAGACGCACCACCTCGCCGTCGGCGAAGGTTTCGTGCAGATCACCGCCGACCGCGTGAACGTGCTCGTGGACATGGCGATCGAGGAGAAAGCCATCGACGAAGCCGCCGCCGAAGCTGCTGTGAAGCGCGCCGAGGAAGCGCTCAAGGGCGCGCACGAACTCGGTGGCGAAGAAGCCGCCGCCGTGCAGGCCGCGCTCGCGAAGTCGCTCGCGCAGCTCCACGTCAAGCGCCGCCGACGCGGCGCGTAGGATCGGCGATATGCCAGTTTAGCAGCGGGCCACTTGCTGACTCACGTCGGCTCGCGCTACCTTGCGCAGCATGAAACGTGTGTTCGGCATCGAGACAGAATACGGGATTACCGTCGACGGTATGGACGACGTCGATGTCGTCCGGGAATCCATCGAGATCGTGCGCTGTTATACCGAACACGGCGCGCTGATGAAGTGGGACTACTCACTCGAGGATCCACATCTCGACGCGCGTGGGTTTCGCGCGGAGGAACTCCTGCAGGACACGGATGAGGCGGCCTACTACGAAGCGGACCGCGCGCGGGCGCTATCGTTTGAGGAGATCAAGAGCGACCTCGTGCTCTCGAACGGAGCACGCTTTTACAACGACCACGCGCACCCGGAATACTCGACGCCCGAATGCACGACGCTCCGCGAAGTCGTGGCTCAGGACAAGGCGGGCGAGCGCATCCTTGGCGAATGCGCGCGCCGGCGAAACTCGAAGCTTCCAGCAGGACAGGAAGCGCGGCTTTACAAGAACAACACGGACTTCATCGGCCACAGCTACGGCTGCCACGACAACTACCTGATGAGCCGCGGTGTGCCTTGGGAGCGGATCGTTCGCGATGTCGTGCCCTTCCTTGTGACGCGGCAGATCTTCGCGGGAGCGGGGAAGATCGGGATCGAGGGCGAGGATCAGCCGGGGCAGCCAGGCGTGTTTCAGATCGCGCAGCGGTCGGACTTTTTCAGCGTGCTCTGCTCCATCGATACGATGAACCGGCGCCCCATCGTGAACACGCGCGACGAGCCGCACGCCGACGCGATGCGCTACCGGCGATTCCACGTCATCACCGGCGACTCGAACATGTCGCATTGGGCGACGGCGCTGAAGATCGGCACGACGGCTCTGGTGCTGGACTTGATCGAGAGCGGCCACGCGCCGCAGCTCGAACTGGCCGACCCGATCGCGGCGACCAAGCAGATCAGCCGCGACCCGAGCTATGCGTGGATCATCGAACTCAAGGACGGCCGCAAGATCAGCGCGATCGACATTCAGCGGCTCTACCTCGCCGCGGCGAAGGAGCACTCCGCGCAGGATGAGGACACGACGTGGACTCTGCGCGAGTGGGAGGCGGTGCTCGACGATCTCTCGCGCGACTACTGGCTGTGCAAAGACCGGCTCGACTGGGTAGCGAAGAAATTCCTGCTCCAGACGCTGCGTGAAGCCGAGGGACTCTCGTGGAGTGATCCGTGGCTGCAATCGATCGACCTCGAATACCACAACGTGTCGCTCGAACACGGCCTCTACTACGAACTCATGCGCGAGGGCCGGATGAAACGGCTGGTCAGCGAAGAGCACGTCAAGCACGCCATCTTCCAGCCGCCGGAGACGACGCGCGCATTTTTCCGCGGCCGCGCCGTGGCGCGTTTCAATGATGAGATCACATCGATCCAGTGGGATGAAATCGCCTTCACCGGCAATGGCACCACGCGGCTCGTGGAACTCCCGCACCCTGCGCATGATGCGGCGCTCGATCGCGTCAACTCATCGATCCGCCTCGCGCTTGATTTCGGTGACTTGATCGCACGCCTGGGCTGAGACGGCGTCTCCATTCCGCAATGCCCGGCGGTGTTATTTCTCGTCCGTCCCGGGCGGCGCGCTCGACTTGGTGACCTTCTGCTTCGCGGCATCGAGCTTCTCGCTCACTTTCGGATTGGCTTCGACGGCGAGCGACTTCTGCCAATAGCTCATCGCCTCGGCGATTTTTCCAAGCGCGTGACAGGCCTCGCCGAGGTGGTCGAGGACGACGGCATCCTCCGCCTTGAGATTCTCCAGCGCGCGTGTGAGTTCCTTTAGCGCACGCTCGTATTCTCCCTTCTTCAAATAAAACCACCCGAGGCTGTCGAGGTAGGCGCCGTTGTCGGGATCGGATTCGAGCGCTTTGCGGATCAATCCTCCGGCCTCGTCGAGGTTCTTGTCGTTATCGACCCACATGTAACCGAGGTAGTTGCGCGCCTCGGCGGCGTTGGCGCCATCGAGTCGGATGCTCTCACGGAGCAACTCAGCCGCCCGATCGATCAGCCCGGCCTGCTCGGCTGCGGCTCCATATTGCAGGTAGAATTTCGCGTTGAGCACCTCGTTGTGATTCTGCTCCGCGTCGGCCTTGGCCTCGGCGAAGGCAGTCATCGCCTCGGTGTGGCGCTTCGCCTGACTCAGCGTCACTGCGAAGCTGATGCCGATCTGCGGCACGTCCGGAAACTTCGCACGCGCCTGACGCATCGTGTCCACGGCTTTATCGGAGCGCTTGAGCTTGAGGTAGAGTTCGGCGAGCCGCAGGTAATTCTCAGCGCTCGCCCCATCGAGCAGCAGCGTCTGCTCGAAGTTGACCAGCGCGCGCTCGTTGTTCCCCTTCTGCATATAGAGTTCGCCGAGCAGTTCGTAGGTTTCGAATCGCGTCGGATTCTCATCGACCACTGACTCGAGCATCTCGATCGCCCGATCCTTCTCTTCGGCGATGAGGAAAGCGCGGGCGAGCTTTTCGCGCAGATTGCCCAGTGCCGGATCATCGCTCACGCCTCCCTTGAGCGCGCTGAGGTAAAACGGGATGGCCTCCTTCACCTGCCTGCTCAGCACAAAATAATCGCCAGCCTTCGCCTGAATCACCGCGTCATCGCGACCGAGGTCCGCAGCGCGGCGATAGAGCGCGTTCATGCGCTCGATATGCTGCGGTTCGGAAGTGCCATCCTCCTTGAGGAAAAGTCGCGTCGTCAGGTCGCCGAGTTGAGCCCAGAATTTCGGGTCGCTGCTCTTCGATCGTTCCGCCCGGTCGATGATTTCTTCCGCCTTCTTCAACTGTCCCGTTGCGACGTGAAGCTCGTAAACAGCCAGATAACCGGTGAACTGCGCCGGATCGATCGCGATGGCTTGCTCGGCATATTTCAGCGCGAGGTCCGGCTTCTTGAGATGCTTCGCGTAGAGTTGCGAGAGATGGACCACCGGACGCGGGTCCTTCGGCGCCGCCTTCGCCGCGTCCTTCAGCACCTGGATGCCACCCGGCACATCGTTCTTCCGCGCAAATTCGTAAGCCACCTTCAGCGCGAGTTCGATGTAGCCCGGATCAAGCGCCAGCGCGCGCTTGTAGGCCTCCATCGCGATCTCCGCTTCGGCGTTGTCCTCCGCCACTACTCCACGGGCAAAGCTCGCAAGTGCCTCGGCTCTGCGCCCGCCGTCATCGTTCAGCGCCAGGTCAGGCGGCGTGATGCTGCTGCCGCCCGGATACGCGTCTGCAAATTCGTCGGACCGCGCAGGGACCGCGGGCTTCGCGACCGGCTTCGATCTTGCGACGGCTGACTTCTTCGGCGCAGCCGAAACGGGCGTCGCCGGTTTCGCGGCGCGTGCGGTCGGGAGAAAAAGTAACGCGAAGATGATTGCTCCCGACCACTGGAAAATTCCAACTCGGAGCGGTTTCATCGGCGCGCAGCCTATGCGCTAGCTCTTGTAGCGCAAACGCTTCTTGTGCCGGTTTTCACGACGGCGCTTGCGGCGTTTGTGGTTTGCGATCTTGGCTTTTCTCTTCTTCTTGATGGAACCCATGAGTGGGATGATTTCGGTTGGGGTGCGGAGAGAAGCACGGTGCTCCTCCCCCGGCAAACGGCATTTTCAGTAAACGAGCTTGTTCAGTGGATATTCGATGATGCCCTCGGCGCCAAGCGCCTTGAGCTGAGGGATGATTTCGCGCACGACCGACTCGTCGATGATCGTCTCCACCGCGACCCATTCGGGCGTCGCGAGGTGGGCGATGGTCGGGTTGCGCAAGGCCGGCAGCGCCTTGAGCAGTTCGGCGAGCTTCGCTTCCGGCAGGTTCATCTTCAGACCCACCTTGTCGCGCGCGGCAAAGGC
Source organism: Verrucomicrobiota bacterium (assembly GCA_009885995.1). Taxonomy (GTDB): domain Bacteria; phylum Verrucomicrobiota; class Verrucomicrobiia; order Chthoniobacterales; family Chthoniobacteraceae; genus VFJQ01. The sequence goes on along the minus strand of VFJQ01000073.1, from coordinate 18,588 downwards.
GCCCTGGAGCAGCAGCACGATCTTCTCGATCTTCTGCCGCTTCCACGGATCGTCGAGCGCGGCTTTGTTTGCGATGAACTGCGGCGACGACTCCATGATCGTCGCGAGGATCCGCAGCTTGTTCGCGCGGAGCGATGAACCCGTCTCGGTCACATCCACGATCGCATCGACCAGGTCCGGCACTTTCACCTCGGTCGCGCCCCATGAAAATTCGACGATCGCCTTCACCCCATGCTCGGCGAGGTAACGCTCGGTCAGCGCCACGGCCTCGGTCGCGATGCACTTGCCTTCGAGATCCTTCACCGAGCGGATCGGCGAATCCTCCGGCACCGCGATCACCCAGCGCGTGGGGTTCCGGCTCACCTTGGAAAAGGTCATCTCCGCCAGCACAGCTACGTCCGAACCGTTGTTCGCGATCCAATCCTTGCCGGTGACTCCCGCGTCAAGAAAGCCGTGCTCGACGTAGCGCGAAATCTCCTGCGCACGCAGCAGGCGCACGGACAACTCTGCGTCATCGACGCTCGGCCTATACGAACGGCTCGCGCCTGAAATGTTGAACCCGGCCTTGGCGAACAGCGCGAAGGTCGGTTCCTGCAAGCTGCCCGAGGGCAGGCCGAGACGAAGTTGGCGGGTATCCTGACTCATGTTGAAAAAGGGCTCGCACCATCGCCACGACTGCGCACGCGGCGAGGAAAAACTTCCAGCTCCCGTTGCCGCGCTTCAGCGCACCAGCAGCGTCAGCGCCACGACCGCATCGAGGATGAGAAAGCCCAGTATCGGCGCCATCGGGCGCACCACGACGCGCGGGGCGACGTGCGGCGAGCGCATCGCAAAGGCGAGCGCGCTGCCCGCGAGCAGCCATGTGAGATGAGCCGACCATGGCGTGTGATCCGGCGCGTCGAACTGCGCCGGATACCACAGCCACCACGCGCGATACTTCCACGCGATCGGATCGAGCAGCAGACTCGTCCCGGCACAGCACACGCCGGTCAGCGCTGCGCACACGCCGTGCGCGAGGCGCGGAAAGATTCGCAGCACCGTCTCCCTCGCGCCGATGACGATCAGCAGCCACAGGAACGGCAGCGCGAACGGCACCGGCCCGAGCTTCATCCCGAGATTCGCCGGGAAAAAAACCGGGCCCAGCGGCATGCTCGTCGCGGCGCTCGCGGCGCCGATGATGAAGCCTGCGACCAAGACCATGCCGCACCACCGCCGCGCGGTAGCGAGCCCCTCGGTGCGCACGAGCGCGAGATACGAATTCACCGCACCGAGCGTGATCCACACGGGATCGAGCACGCGACTGAACAACCCCAGCGCTGCCCGCAAGTCCGCACTCGGCACCCTCCGCGCGAAGTCCGGATCCGCCAGCATCCCCGCTCCGAAACCGCTCCCCCACCCCAGCGCCACCAGCACGCTGCACGCGAGAAACAGCGGCCACAGCACCGTGGCGAGCACAGCGAGCGGGGATGGGCGGGAGAAAGACATGGCCCGACGCTAACGGCCCGCGGCCCTTCGCGCGAGCCTCGCGGCATTTGCTGGGTTGATTCCCTCCCGGCTTCCGCTATCGGCTCGCCCTCCATGTCATTTCAGGAATTCGGTCTGCTCGATGAAGTCGTCCATGGCGTGCAATCGATGGGTTACATCGATCCCACGCCGATCCAACTCCGCGCCATCCCGGTGGTGCTCTCGGGGAAGGATCTCATGGGTTCCGCGCAGACCGGCACGGGGAAAACAGCGGCCTTCGCACTGCCCGTCCTCACCAAGCTCAAGAAGCACGGCACCCTCCGCGCCCTCATCCTCGAGCCCACGCGCGAGCTGGCTGCGCAGGTCGAGACGGCGTTTCGCGACTACGCGCGCTTCATGGATGTGAACATCGGCCTCGTCCATGGTGGCGTCGGCTTTGGCGAGCAGCGCGCGGCCATCAAGAGCGGGATCGACGTGCTCGTGGCGACGCCGGGGCGGTTGCTCGATTTCATGGGCGAAGGGGAGATCTCCCTCGATACGCTCGAGATCCTCGTGCTCGATGAAGTCGATCGCATGCTCGACATGGGCTTCCTCCCGCAAGTGCGGCGCATCGTCGAGAAGTGCCCGAAGAAACGCCAGACGCTATTCTTCTCCGCCACCATGCCGCCGGAGATCGAAGGGATGACGCAGTGGGTGCTCAAGGATCCGGAGAAGATCGAGATCGGCCTGCGCTTCAGCCCCGCGGAGACGGTGACCCACGCGCTCTATCCGGTGGCGAAGGACCAGAAGTTCGATCTGCTGATCGCGCTGCTCGAGCGCACCGACTTCCAGAGCGTCCTCATCTTCTGCTCGACGAAAGTCGCCGCCGACAAAGTCACCGCGCTGCTCAAGCAGAAGAATCACGCCGTGGCCGCGATGCACAGCGACCGCACGCAGCGCGATCGCGAAGAGGCGCTCGCCGGCTTCAAGAGCGGCAAATACGAAGTGCTCGTCGCCACCGATCTCGCCGCGCGCGGGCTCGACATCGCGGGCGTCTCGCACGTCATCAATTACGACGTGCCCGGCCATCCGGAAGACTACGTCCACCGCATCGGCCGCACCGGCCGCGCGCAGTTGCTGGGCGACGCGTTCACGATCTTTTGCGCGGAAGACCTCGACTCGGTGCGCAAGATCGAGCGCTTCATCGGCCGCAGCGTCCCGCGGCTGAAGCTCGACGGGTTCGAGTATCTCTACACGCAGCTCTTCAACGAGAGCGGCATCCCGCAAGGCGGCATCGCCAAGGGCGGGCGGACGCTGAAGGGGTATTCGTTCGGACGCCGGAAGAAGTAGCTGGTCGGGACGGCGGCCCTCAGCCGTCCGCTGGGGCGGCGACGCGTGATCCGCGGACCGCTGAGCACAGCGGTCCCTACCCGGCGGCACGCGCCTCGAGCCGGCGCTTGATCTCCTCGACGATCGCCCGCGCGGGCTCGGTCTCGAACTTGTAATCGTCCACGACGAACTCCCCTTTCCGCCCGCCGACCTCGTAGCGCACGATCGCGAGGCCCTTCGATTCCCACTTCTTGAGCCCGAGCCCGGTGATGGCGGAAAACGGCACGCGGGTTCCGGCGGGCGAAGTCACCCCTTCGTCGTCGAGTTGCAGCGTGCGGCCGATTTGCCGCCACCAGTAGAGCAGCGCAAGCAGCCCGCTGAATGCCGCGATGCTGCCGTAGAGGAATTGGCCGCGGATTTGGATCTCGGTCATGGCGTGCTCGGGCGGCTGCGCCTTCCACCCGCGGCTCGCAGCGTAGGCGCGCCACTTCGCGTCCTGGCCGGCGTCGTGATATTTCTTCCACGCGGCGTAGCGTTCATTCGTGCGCGGGTAGCCGACCGCGCCATCCCAGAAGAACCACGCACCGAAGAGCAGCAGGAAAGCGCCGACGAAGAGCTTCTGCTTTTTCCAAATCGGTGTGATGTGCGCGGTGAGGGACATGAGGCGCGCACTTTGGCGAGGGTCGCGCGACTGACGAGCGGAAAAGCCGCGCGCGCTCAGTAGCGATTGATCAGCATCCGGATCGCGTCGTTGCAAGCGTCGGCAGCGTTGTCGCCATCGGCGTTGCACGTCGCCACGAAGGCCGTGTTCTCCGCAGGGCCGAGCCACATCACGGCGTAGAACATCTCATTCTCCCCCTGGTGCATGAGCGTGATGCCGCCGGCCCACCGGCGCTGCGTCACCGCCCAGCCCATCGCGTATTCCTGCTCCGGCGGCGGCGTGTGCAGTTTCTCGAAGCTCTCGGGCGACAGCAGCCAGCCCTCGCCGCGCGCGCCGGCGACGTGCCACCTCGCGTAGCGGGCGAAGTCGGCGATGCTGCAATGCACCGCCGCAGCGGGAGCGATCGCGGGCGGGTTGTCGGCGTCGGGGCCGGGCGGGATCGGTTGGTAGGGCGCCTCGTAGCCGCGATGGCCCCACGGTTGATTCACCACGCCCGCCGTCGCGGGCTCGCCGAAGCCGGCGCTCGTCATGCCGAGCGGCTCGAACAGTCGCTCCCGCATCAGCGTCTCCCACGGCTGGCCCGCCGCGCGTTCGAGCATCTTGCCCGCGACCGCGTAGCCGCTGTCGGAATACACCCACTGGGTGCCCGGCGTCACTTCCGGTGAGTGCGAGAGCATGCCCTGGATGAAGGCGAGGCGCTGTTCGCTGGGCGTGCCGAGCCGGCCGCAGGCGACGGTCCAGATGTCCGCCGACGCGTGCGCCGGTGCGCCGCCGCGATGGACGAGCAGTTGCTCGAGCGTCACGCCGCGCCACGCCTTGTCCATGTCCGCGCAATCGCCGCCGAGCACTTCGCCGATCGTCGAGTCCCAGCGCAGCAAGCCATCCTCGACGAGCATCGCGGCGAGCGACGCCGTCATCGATTTCGTGCATGAGCCGAGGTGCCAGCGATCGGCGAGCGTGATGTGCTCCTCGCCACCCGCGACGCGGAAGCCGGCGATGCCGATGGCCACGACCTTGTCTTCATCGATCGCCGCCGCTGCGAGCGCGGGGACTTCGTGGGAATCGCGGATACGCTCGAGCGAGGGCGAGACATCCTGGGGATCTTCCGCGTGGAGAGCGGTGATGAGCGCCGCGAGCAGCGCGGCGAGGACGGATGGCTGGAGCATGAACGGGCACGAACGGGCGCGAGCCCGGACTCGCTTCAAGGGTGCGTGTGTGACAACTTCCGGCGGCGAAAAAAGCCCCATGCGCCTAGCAGCACGCAGGCCAGTGCCGCGACCTGGTAGCCCGAAATGCCCGGCGCGAGCCGCGGAGTGTCGCGGAGGATTTCATGCAGGAAGCGGAAGGTGCCGTAGCCGATGAGGTAGAGGTGGAAGTGCTGGCCAGCGAAAGGTGGAACGCGCGCTCCGAGCGCGTTGAGCTTGTGTGCAGGCGGGCAAACGCGCTCGGAGCGCGCGTTCCACCAGCGCATCGCGAGGAAGACGGCGAGCGCGAGCACATTGAACCCGATCTCCGCCGGCACCGCGGGCCAGCGCGTCACGCCGAGGTGATCGCGGATCGTCCACCACGCCGGCGCACATTCCCGCCCGGCGCAGCAGCCATGCAGCAGGCAGCCGATGCGCCCGAGGATGATCCCGACCGGCGCGACGATGGCGAAGAGGTCGCCCGTGGCGCGCTCATAGCCGACGAGCTTCTTCGCGATCTCCACTCCCGCGTAACCGCCGAGCAGCGCGCCGAGGATGGTCTTGCCCGTGGCCCAGATGAGCCAGCGCTGCGGCGAATCCCAAAACAGCCAGCCCTCGGCGCCGAGATACACGAGCTTCGCGCCGGTGAACGCGCCGAGTAGCCCGCCCAGATACACGCCGAGCAGGCGCGGCTCGCGCCGGGCGAGGCGGGACCAGAGGAAAAAGCTGACCGCGACCCCGGCGAGCAGGAGCCAGCGGTAGGGGGAGTCCGTAAGTGGCATGGTCAGGATCAGAAGGCGTTCGTCAGCTGTCGGAAGGACGAAGATACCGGGCTCACGAGAATCAGCGGCGACCCAGAAGAAGCACGCAACCCGGTGCCGCGATGACGACTGAGCCGATGATGTGAAAAATGGCGACCAACGGCGTGAGGCAGATGACTCGTGTCCAAAGCATCCAACCAGAAACCTCTCGGTATTTGCAGTGATCGCAGCAGAGCCAACCGGAGCAGAGAACGGTCAGAATCAGCCAGCCGACAAAGGGCAAGGCATCGCTCCAGTAGACAAGCGAAGAAGGCAGAATCTGAACGATGATGGCGTTAAACTCGGTGTCCAATTTGAATCGCGCCGCCACCATGAAGGCGAGCAGCGTCATTCCGGGCAGCAGGTATGCGGGGAAACGCCAGCGTTTACGATGGGCGTCCGAGCTCATCGTTGTGAATAATACCTGCAAAACGAATCCAGCACCCCATCGGGGCGGATGACGTGGGTGCAGCAGCGGTCGATGCGGTCTTCGTCCCACGTCCACGCGTCCATGAAGGGCTTGATGAAGAGGCGGAAGGGGGCGGCGGCGGGCACGGGCATGGAGCATGGAGCATGGAGCACGGAGCCAGCGCCCGCCGCAGGCTCCCTGCCCCCTGCTCCCTGCTCCATGCTGTGCAACAGGCGGCCGAGAGGTTCGCTCTCGCAGCCGCACTGGGCGAGGTCGTCGAGGGAGTAGCGCACTTTGTCGCGGAGGAAGCCCTGCACTTGCGCGAAGTCGATGAAGTCGCTGATCGAGCGCAGGCCGGCGGGTGTGCGCAGCAGGTAGCCGATCGTGGCGCAGTTCGGGTCGCCGCAGGGCAGCGGGGTGAAGTCGTCGAACTTGATCGCGCCGCCGCTTTGCCCGACGGCGGCGAGGATGATGTCGGCGGTGTTCAGGGCAGGGAGCAGCGAGCAGGGAGCAGGGGGCAGGACTCCGGTGCGAGCGTCTTTCGCAGGCTGCTGATTCACTGCTCCCTGCTCCCTGCTCCCTGCTCCCACCCGCCCGCTCGTGAACATCGGCTGGAAGCTGATGCCGCGGACGTTTTCCCACCGCAGGCCGAACTCGATCGCGTCCCAGATGTGCGGGAGGTTTTCGCCGGTCACCGTCATCGCGAGGGTGAGCGGGATGGCGAGGTCGCGGCAGCGGGCGATGGCCTTTTCGCGGATGGCGCGCAGGTCGGCGCCGCGCAGGGTGCGCTGGGCGGCTTCCTGCGGGCCGTCGAACTGGAGGTAGAGCTGAAACTTGCCGAGCCGATACGTTTTGCCGAGCGCGTCGGCGAAGGCGTCGTCGGTGGCGATGCGGACGCCGTTGGTATTGAGCAGCACGTAGTCGAGCCCGGGGTGCGCGTGGCACCACGCGAGCAGCTCGAAGAACTGCGGGTGCAGCGTCGGTTCGCCGCCGGAGAGCTGGAGGATTTCGATGCGGCCCTTGCGCGCGATCACGCCGTCGATGCGGCGCTGGAGATCGGCGAGCGGGATGAAATCGACGCGCGTGCTCTGGGGCGAGTCGGCGTAGCACGTGGGGCAGGCGAGGTTGCAGGAGGTGACGATCTCGATGAGGGCGAGGCAGGTGGAGAGGCGCTCGGTGGCTGGGTTGGAGGGCACCGCGCCGTCGGTGCCGGGCGTGGCATCGACGGCGCGATGCCCTCCAGCGACATTCACGCCGAGCGTGCCGTCGCGCCCGCCATCGCCGGAGCACGAGGCGCAGCCGTTGCGCGGGTCGCCTTGCGCGAGCCAGTAGAAGCGGGCGTCGCTGCTGATGCAGGCCTCCGCCGCGCCGTGCTCGGCGCACCGCCGCCGCAGCCAGACGGTCTGCTTCCCCTCCTCGCTCCGCCGCCACACCTCCGCCGGCGCCGCCGCGTGGCAGACCGGGCAGCGGCTGGTGGTGCGCTTGAGGAGGGTTTCGGTGGTGGTCATCCTCTTTACTTGAGGGGGTGGAGGAATTGGTAAGAAACCAAACAGCCGGGAAAGGCGAGGGCGAGATTGACGCAAAAGATCGCGACGGCGAGTTCCACGCCCAGCAATACGCGTGAGACGATGTCGCGATTCGACTCGGCGAAAGTCATTCCCAACACGATCGAGACGAGCCCCGCGATAAGACCCGACAGAATCGGAGTGGATGCCTCTCCACTAGGCCAGAGGCTCTCGATCGCACTCCCGCCAGCGATAATCATCGCCGGTAGCGCAAGACTGAGCCGGCCAGCGATCGTCTTCGGCCAGCGCACGCTCACTTGAAATCCATCTTCCCGCTCGTGAGCAGGCAGCCGGCGAACATGACGCCGAGGAAGGCGAAGGCGAGGACGGCGACGAGGGCGATGCCCATCGCAGCGCCGACGATGATTTGCAGCCACACATTCGTGAACCAGCGACCGGCGATGAGGAAGCCGACAACGAAGACGGCGATGAGGAGGGCGAGGCCGACGACTTCCATCAGTTTGCGGCGGTGGTGCGCGGGTAGAGCGCGAGGTAGGCGATGGCCATGAACGCGGCGAGCAGGATGCTCAGCCCGCTCTGCTGCCAGGTGATGATGCCGCGGGCGAGGCAACTCCAGCCGAAGATGGCTTCCGCCGCGCCGCGGGCGATGCCGATGCAGACCCACAGCCGGTGCCGCGCGGGATCGACGGCGGCGACGAAGTAGCCGGCGCCGAGCGTGGCGAGCGCGCAGCCCCACATGCCGATGAGGAAGTTCACCGCGGGTGGCAGGTCTTTGAAATGAAACGCGGCGGTGATCGTCTGCGGGCAGCAGATGAAGGCGAGGCCGAGGAGCGCGAGAACGGTGGCATCCATCGTCATGAGCATCCGCAGGGCGCGCGTGCGTGGGGAGTTATCGGGCGGCATGGGGGCGGACGCTAGGGGCGTGCGTGTGGTTTGGCACGCCTCATTTCAACGCAGAGGCGCAAAGGGCGCAGAGGGGCGCAGAGGGTTTCGGAGTGAGAAAGGAGCAGCGGCTGAGGGGTAACGCCTCTCGTGTTTCCCTCTCTCTGCGGACCTCTGCGCACCTCTGCGCCTCTGCGTTAAAAAGCTCAAGGCGCCCGCAGCACGCGCAGGATCGCCGGGGCGACGAGCAGCGCCCAGAGGAAGTAGAAGGCGAAGAGCGCGAGCGTGCCGAGGCAGCCGATGGCGGCGCGGCCTTCGCCGGAGCGCCCGCGCATTTCGCCGAGCCAAAAGCCGACGGCGGGCGCGGCGATGCACATCGAGCCGAAGGTGAAGAAGAACCCCACTCCTTCCGTCCCCCCGAAGACCGCGGCGATGAGCGGCGCGATCGCGAGCGGGACGGTGATGAAGGCGAGGCGCGTCGGGCGGGGCACGTTATTTCGTGCCGTGGACTTGCGCGGCGACTTTAAGCCGCAGCGCGTTCAGCGCGATGAAGCCGGTGGCGTCGTTCTGGTTGTAGGCCTTGGTCGGGTCGGCCTCCATCGTGGCGATGTGCGGGTTGTAGAGCGAGACGGGCGACTTGCGGCCAGCGGCGATGATGTTGCCTTTGTAGAGCTTCACGCGGACGACGCCGGCGACGTTCTTTTGCGACTCGGTGACGAGTGCTTGCAACGCCTCGCGCTCGGGGGCGAACCAGAAACCGTTATAGACCAGCGCGGCGTATTTCGGGATGAGCGAGTCGCGCAGGTGCATGACTTCGCGGTCCATCGTGATCGACTCCATCTGCCGGTGCGCGAAGTGGAGGATGGAGCCGCCGGGCGTCTCGTAAACGCCGCGCGATTTCATGCCGACGAAGCGGTTCTCGACCATGTCCACACGGCCGCAGCCGTGTTTTCCGCCGAGGAAGTTGAGCACCTTCATCACCCAGAACGGCGAGAGGATCGCGTGGTCGTTGGCGTTGAACTTCGGCTCGTCGGCATAGCCGAGCTCGGCAAGCACGACGCCGATATCCGCGTAGCCGATGGCGGTGCAGAGGCCGCGCTCGAAGGTGAGCTCGACGTGCTCGGCTTGGTCCGGCGCTTCTTCCGGCGAAACGGAGAGCACATACATGTCGCGTGCCTTCTCGGCACTGGCGTCGAACCACGGGTCTTCGAGGATGCCGGCCTCGAAGCTGATGTGCAGGAGGTTGCGGTCCATCGAGTAGGGCTTCTTCGCACTGGCCTGCACCGGGATGCCTTTCTCCTCGCAGTAGGCGATCATCTCGGCGCGGCCCGGGAACTGATCGCGGTAGCGGTCCTGCCGCCACGGGGCGATGACTTCGAGCTCCGGCGCGAGCGCGGCGGAGGTGAGTTCGAAGCGCACCTGATCATTCCCCTTCCCCGTCGCACCGTGCGCGATGGCGTCGGCGCCTTCCGCCTTGGCGATCTCGACCATGCGCTTGGCGATGCACGGGCGCGCGATGCTGGTGCCGAGGAAGTATTGCCCCTCGTAGATCGCGCTCGCCTGCATCATCGGGAAGATGAAGTCGCGGGCGAACTCCTCGCGCAGGTCGTCGATGAAGATCTTGCTCGCGCCCGTCTTGAGCGCCTTGGCTTCGAGTCCATCGAGCTCTTCCTCCTGCCCCACGTCGGCGCAGAAGGCGATCATCTCGGCCGAGTAGGTTTCCTTGATCCAAGCGAGGAGAACGGACGTGTCGAGGCCGCCCGAGTAGGCGAGAAGGATTTTCATAAGGGCGCGGTTTCTAGCCGCACCCGGCGCGGGCGCAAACGGGGATTTTTCCGCCGCGCTATTCCTCGCGCTTGAGGAGGAGGTCGGCCTTGTGTTTGCCGAGGATGCTGAGCGTGAGACGGCCGGTGCCTTCGCTTTCTTTTTGACCGGAGATCTCGATCGGGAAGCTCTGCGAAGCGCCATCCGCTTCGGTAAGCGGGGTGCGCGAGAGAGGTTCCTTGTCCTTGCCAAAGACGATGAGTTCGAGCGCGCCCGCCGCGTTCTTCGCCACGCCGATGAGGTAGAGGTTGACGTTCAGGTCGCGCTCTTTTTCGGGAAAGGTGAAGGTGCGCTGCTGCGCCGGCGCGCTGCTGGAGAGGATGAGCTTGTGCGTCCAGAGCTGCGCAATGGGGAGGACGGTGTCCCCGGCGTTGCTGAGGGTTTCGGCTGAGAGGCTCTGCTCGGGGATGACCATAAGGACGGCGTCGCCGGCCTTAAATGCTTGCGGCTTCTCGTTATCTACGTGGGTGGTAAGCGGCAGATCACCAGGCTGGCCGAGGATGTTGGCGAGCTTGCGCGCGCCCTCTTGCGCTTTGTCGAGTGGGATGAGTTCCTGCGCGAGGGCGAGTTGAGCGAGGCTGATGGCGGCGACGGCGAAGATCGGGAGTTTCATACGTGTGTGACGCAGAGACGCCGCCAGTCCCGATACGGTTACGATGGAGGCGGCCGCGCCGACTACGGCGCGGCGATCTCGATCGCGCCCGTCCGTCCGCCCCGGCGGAAAAAGCCGGCGGCGCGATTCACCTTCGAGCGCAAGACGAGGCCCGTGAACTTGGTGAGCGTGGTGCCTTCCACGAAGCTCCCAGCCACCTGCCCGGTGGACGGCTTCACCACGAGTTTCACCGGGGCGATGACCGCTCCAGTCGATGCACCCAGGGTGAAGAGGTTGTCCACTCCGAGTGTTACGTTCAAGGTCGATTGCAGCGCAGGAAGAGCGCCATCGGCGAGCGAGGTGACGGTGAGTTTTCCCGCGCCTGCCGAGGCATCGAGAAAGAGCCGCTGACCGGCGGACGGGGGCGTGAATTTCTCGCCGAGCAACGTGCTCTGCCCCGCGAAGCCCGCTACGTAAACGGGGATCTCGCGAACGTTGGCGGGCTTGAACCAGTTGAGCGTTCCATTGAGATCGTGCGCCGGATTCGCGAGGTCGAATGTGACGACGCCCGAGATCGACCCGCGCTTGCCATAGAGCGCTCCGAAAAATGGCCACGTCCCGCTGCCGGTCAGACGCGCAGCGGCATTGAACGTCGGCGTGGTCCCGCTACGGCCCGTGAAGCGCACTGAACCCGCGGTGCTGACGGTGACCCGTCCGAAACCGATGCCGGCGGGGTAGCTGTCCGGTTGCCCTGGGACCGGCGGGAGGATGACGTTGTAAACCCCAGCCTGCGGCGCTGGGTTCTTCACTCGGTCGAAGACGACGCGACCCGCCCCGATGACGACATCGATGTTGCCGCCGCGGATCGTGCCGGTGATCTGCTCGGTTCCGGTGCCGGAGACGTTCAGCGTCAAATCGACGGTGTATTCGGTGCCCCGCACCGTGATGGTTTTGGTGAAGCGACCCGTGTTGGAAAACTTTCCTTTCAGCTTCAGTAAAATCTTGCCGGCCTTGAGGGATCCAGTGAACGCGCCATCGGATGCAAGTGTCACGGCGAGGAAGCCGTTGCCTTCGGACGTCGTTCCGGTGGCGATGCCGTTGTAGCGGCCTTTGACGGGGGTGAAGGGATTGATGAGGAACTTCGCCGTGAGGTGCATGTTCGGCTGATGCTCGAAGCTGAGCCGAGGGGAGGCGGTTTGCTTGTCGGTAAGCGTCATGTCGGAAACCCAGCCATCGAAGACGGAGCCCGCTCCGGGCACGGCAGTCACGACGAGTGATTTTCCATCGGGGTGCTCCGTCACGGACGTGGGCGCGGGAAGCGCTGGATCGTAGATCAGCGTCGGGAAAAAGGAGGAGGTCACACGACCGGCCGAATCGCCTGAGGCAGTCACGGTGAGATCGCTCGTGCTCGAGAATACGAAATCCACAACATGCACCGCGGAGACGAGGCCGTTTTCATCGATGCAGCGCGCGCGGAGTCGGACGTTCCCGGCTTGGAAATCCAGACCCGTCACGGTCCATGTATCCAGGCTGATCGTCGTCGGCACCCACGGGTTGTCATTTGGAACACCGATATCTCCATTGGTGACTTGGACTTCGACCCGCACCACTCCAAACCGGTCACTGAAATGCCCTCTGGCCGTGCCGGGGCGCTCATTGATTCGAGAGCGGAAGCGCGGGGAATCGATGACCACTGTCGGAGGGATGGAGTCGATCAGCCCGGTCAAGTTCACCTTCGCGAGACCGTAGAAAGTCTGAGCTTCGTCGCCGCTGCCGACCGTCTTGTCGAAGACCGACGATTTCCCGCTCAAATACAACTGCACCCCCTCCATGCCATACGGCCCGACGCCGAAGCTGAGAATCTGCGGTTGGTCCTCGAACTCGTCTTCCAAGCCTGCCAACTGCGGCGCATAGAGGGAAAAGTCGCCGGGGGAATCGCGCACCGAAAGAGTGATCCGCAACTCTACATCGTTGAATTTCATCTCCACCGTCCCATAAATGAGTTCCTCACCCGTCGTGGGGGAAGTAGTCGTCATGTTCCACGTATATACTTGGTAGCCGTTGAGCTCCGTCAGCTCCGCGTTTGCCAGATCCAGGCTGAGTTGAAGATTCGTCGCCGCATTGATCACGAGCGAATTCCCATCTGCCACTAGATCCGCCACGATCACATCTCGCATCGAAACCCGCGCGTTGATGCTCAGCAGGGTGTCGGGGACCTGCTCATACCCGAAATCACCCAGCACAACGGTGTCGGTGTAATTCTCCGTAACCGTGAACGTCGGCAGGAACTCATCGCCAAACGGAAGCAACTGGCTGCGAGCGACGGTGCCGACGCAAAGCATCAAGGCAGCGAGGAGGATGAAGCGCAGGTTTCTGGGGTTCACGAGTGCGCGGTAGGTCGTCGGGTTCGGAGTGTTTTTCAAGTGACGGTTCGGAAGGTGACACACCCCGGGGCAGGGCGCGCTTAACGGGCCGGTATTAAGCGGCTTGGATGCCATCGTTCCGCCGATTTTGGTCCGCTGGCGACTTCCCGCTTTCCCCACCGCCGGCACCGCCTACTTTCCCCGCCGCATGTCCGAGCAACTCACGCCCATGATGCAGCAATACCAAGGCATCCGGCGCACCCTGCCCGCGGATACCTTGCTGCTCTACCGGCTCGGCGATTTCTACGAGATGTTCTTCGACGACGCGAAGGAAGGCTCGGCGATCCTCAACGTCGCGCTCACCAAGCGCAACGAGGTCCCCATGTGCGGCGTCCCCCACCACGCCCTCGACAACTACGTGCGTCGCCTCATCCGCGCCGGCAAACGCGTCGCCATCTGCGACCAGACCAGCGAGCCGGTGCCCGGAAAAATCGTGCAACGCGAAGTCACGCACATCGTCTCGCCCGGCACCATCGCCGACCTGCACATGCTCGATGCGAAGCGGAACAACTTCCTCGCCGCGATCGTCGCCGACACGAAAGGCCGCATCGGCTTTGCCTTCGCCGACACGACCACCGGCGACTTCCGCCTCACCGAACTCGCCAGCGAGCGCGACCTCGCCGACGAACTCGCCCGCGTGCAGCCCGCCGAAGTGCTCGTCAGCGAAGAGCAAGCCGCGCAGTTCCGCGACGTGCATGGACTCGTGGCGCGGGAAGGCTACGTCTTCCTCCTCGACCAGGCCGTGTATCTCCTGCGCGAGCAGTTCAAGGTGCAGAGCCTCGACGGCTTCGGCTGCACCGACCTCCCGCTCGCGTGTGCCGCTGCCGGCGCGATCGTGCATTACCTGAAGACCGAACTGCGCCGCACGCTCACGCACTTCACGCGGCTGCAGGTGTATCGGAATACGCAGTTCATGGTGCTCGATGCCGTCACGCAGGCGAACCTCGAACTCGTGCAGAACCGCGGTGGCGCCCGCGATACCTCGCTCCTCGCCGCACTCGATCGCACCGTCACCCCCATGGGCGCGCGCAAGCTGCGCGACTGGATCCTCCACCCGCTCTGCGACCTCGCCATCCTTTCCGCGCGACAGCAAACCATCGCCGACCTCATCGCCGAGCCGTTTATCCTCGGCCAGATCCGCGATACGTTGAAAGGCGTGCGCGACATCGAGCGCACCGTCGGCCGGCTCACCCAGACCGGCGGAAATGCGCGCGACCTCCTCGTGCTTCGCAACGCGCTCGAGCAGGCGCCCGCGCTCCGAGCCGATCTCGAAGCGCTCCCCACGGAAGGCCTCGCGAGCGAGCTGCTGCGCGACATTCACCCGCTCCCGCATCTCGTCGATCTCCTCGCCAAGGCGATCATCGATGAGCCGCCCCTCGAGACCAAGGAAGGCGGCCTCTTCCGCGACGGCTATTTCGCCGCGCTCGACGAGCTGCGCAGCGCCTCGCGCGAGGGCAAGACGTGGATCGCCGAGCTCCAGGAGCGCCTCACCGCCGAAACCGGCATCAAGTCGCTGAAGATCCGCTACACGTCCGTCTTCGGCTACTTCATCGAAGTCACCAAATCGAACCTCAGCGCCGTCCCCCCGACGTGGCATCGCAAGCAAACCGTCGCCAACGGCGAGCGCTATATCACCGACGAACTCAAGCAGGTGGAGTCGAAAATCCTCGGCGCCGATGAACGCGCGAAGGCGCTCGAATACGATCTCTTCATCCAGCTCCGCAGCGAAGTCCTCAACGACCTCGTCGCCCTTCAATCCACCGCCAGCGCCATCGCGCAGCTCGATGTCCTCGGCTCGCTCGCCGAGACCGCGCGCCTCTTCGTCTACTGCCGCCCTGTGCTCAGCGAAGATCCACGCGTCGCCATCGTCGATGGCCGCCATCCCGTCCTCGACCAAAGTCTCATCGAGGAAAAATTCGTCCCGAACGACGTCGCGCTCGACGGCGACAAGAACCGCCTGCTCATCCTCACCGGCCCGAACATGGCCGGCAAGAGCACCTACATCCGGCAAGTCGCGCTGCTCGTGCTCATGGCGCAGATCGGCTCATGGGTGCCCGCGAAGAGCGCCGAGATCGGGCTCGCCGACCGCATCTTCACCCGCGTCGGCGCAAACGACGACCTCTCGCGCGGCCAGAGCACCTTCATGGTCGAGATGAACGAGACCGCGAACATCTGCCACAACGCCACCGAGCGCAGCCTCGTCATCCTCGACGAAATCGGGCGCGGCACGTCCACTTTCGACGGCCTCTCCATCGCGTGGAGCGTCGCCGAGTATCTGCACGACGAAGTCAAAGCGCGCACGCTCTTCGCCACGCACTACCACGAACTAACCGAACTCGAGATCACGCGCGCCGGCGTGAAAAACTACAACATCGCCGTCCGCGAGTGGAACGATCAGATCATCTTCCTGCGCAAGATCGTCCGCGGTGGCGCCGATAAGAGCTACGGTATCCAAGTCGCGCGCCTCGCCGGTCTACCCGCGAGCGTCATCGGCCGCGCGAAAGAAATCCTCAGCAACCTCGAGCAGCACGAACTCAACGCCGATGGCAAACCGACGCTCGCGGAAGCGCCGCCTGCGCCGAAATTCGGCAAGCCGCGCAACAAGAAAAAAGCCGAGCAAGCGCTCGCCGAGATGAAGCCGCAGATGACGCTGTTCTGAAGCTCTCGCACGCACGCTGTCCCGAAAAATTCAGCGCTTTGCGCCTTGTAACCATCGAGTCCGCCAGCGTAGAAGCGCACTCCTATGGCCAAAAAACTAACCAAAACCCAGCTCCTAACCACCCTCGCCGAGAAAACCGAGACGACCAAAAAAGTCGCCGCGCTTTTCCTCGATGTCGTCACCAGCATCGCCTACAGCGAAGCGAAGAAGAACGGTGAATTCGTCCTTCCCGGCTTCGGCAAGCTCGTGAAGCAGAAACGCAAGGCGCGTATCGGCACCAACCCGAAGACCGGCGAGAAGATCAAGATCGCCGCGAAGACCGTGGTGAAGTTCCGCGTGGCGAAAGCCGCGAAGGACGCGATCCTCGGCACGAAGTAACTCTCGCGATCGGATTCCCGATCGCCTGCGATTGGCGGCACGCTAGCGACCCGGCGCTCCCGAGCGCTGGCGTGCCGTCCGCAGCGCGGAACATTGCGCGCGCAGCTTCGCTGCTCAGCGCTGGGCGTGAACCGCCGCACTCGGCGGAATGACGAGGCGGAGCGAAGCGGAATCCGCAAAGTGGCCCGTCAGCTTTTCCGCGGGATTGCTCTTTGCGGCGGCGATGCTGACGAGCAGTAGATTTGCACCAGCAGGAATCTCAAAGCGCACCTCATCACGCTCCCATGTGGCCGGGTCTTCGTCAGTGACGGTCGTGTCCTGAGTGTAAGCGAGCGCCATCTCCGGACGGTGGCCCCACCACTGATTCTTCACATCCTCCGGACTCCCGCGGTAGGCGGCCAGCACCACCACAAATTCGGAGACAGCTTGCTCGCCGCCAATCCGATTGAACCACACCGAAAGCTCGGCCGTGACTCCATTCTCGATCGCATCCTTGTAGGGGGCGAGATCCACGAACTGCCACTGCTCCGAAGCCGACCAGACGTCGCTCTCGCGGCCGTGGCCGGGGCCTTCACCCGTCAGCGTGAAACTCAACATCCGATCGCCGGCATGCGGCAAAATTCCTGAGTGTCGCCCGGCGATCTCACATGAGTCGCCACTCCACATGGCCGACGTGGTCGGCATCCCATCCGTGCCGACCTTCGCGAGATCTTCAAAGCCTCCGCTGATAAGTGGCTCCGCGATGACCTGCCCCGCGCTCGGAAACTCGCGTGCATCGCTGGGAATCGGGGCGACCAAGGCGGCTTGCGGATCCAGTCGCACCGCCATGTCGCGCCGGAGCGGCTTCATCGCGCTCTTGAACAACACGTCCGGCGTCACATCCACGCGCCCTTCGAAAACGTGAGTCTCGACCAAACCCGACGGCGCCGCTTTCACGCCGAAACTGGTTCCGCGATCGACGACCTTTCCCGCCGCCGTATCGACGGTGAAGCCCACCGCGCTCGCCGGAACTCTCGCGGAGACTTTGCCTTGATGCAGCACGACGTGCCCAACTCCCGCGAGATCGAGACGCGCCGGGCCTTCCGCCACAAGCGTTGCGCCGTTGCGAAAAGCTAACTCAACCACGCCCGAATCGAGCACCAACGATTCGCGCCGCAATTCATCGCCCCAGCGGAGCGGGCGCTGCCGGGCGCCCCACCGCGCACCGAAGTCGTCGCGGACCTGCGCCACGACACCGCCCGATTCGACACTCCGCGCAGGTCGCTGGCGGAACCAGGAAGACCCGAAAATCAGAAGCAGGACTGCCGCAACAGCGGCGCCCACCGACGACAAAGCCTGCACCGTAGTCCACCACCTCCCAGAGGGACGCGAAGCGGACTGCGGTCGCGCAATCCGGCCAGCACTGCGCACCCGCTGAACTGCCTGGACTGGCCGCGCCTGCTCGGTCGTTTCCGCGAGGACATTCTTCAACGCGATCTCATCCGACACTCCTCGCACGCGGGCGAGGATCGCTGCCTCGATCCGCTCAGGTGCCGGATCGAGCAGCGCCTTCAGCGCCATATGTAACCGGCGCTGCGCAACGAGTTCCGTGATCCCAACGGGCTCGGCGAGCATCCGCTCCTCGAACTCCTTGCGCTCGGGCACCGGCATCGCCCCGGAAAAATAGTCTGCAAACTCCTGGTCAGACGGCATCTGGAATTGCGGTGAGTTTCGATTCGATGCAGTCGCGCAGTTGCTTGCGGACCCGGAACAGCGTCACGCGCACCCACTCCGCGCTCCGTCCGAAGCGCGCCGCGAGTTCGTCGTTCGAGCATCCGAGGCGATAGCGCTCGTCCACCAACCGCCGCACGTTCTCGGGCAACTGCGCAAGGCACTCTTCCAGAAACACTGTTTCATCCTGAAGCGCCCGCTTCTCGGAGTCGCGCGTCAGCGCGACCAGTTGCGCCTGCTCAAAGCGGGAAAGATTCACCTGCTCTCGCGCAAAGCGCAGCAACTCCGAGCGCACTAGATTCCACGCGATAGCGCGAAGCCACGGGCGCAGCGGTTTCGTCGCGTCGAAACGCGCGATTTCGCGGAAGGCAAATACGAACGTCTCGTGCGTGATCTCGTCCGCGAGATGCGGCACCGGCAGGCGCAGACAGACGAACGCACGCAACTCCGGCAAATGCTGCCGGACCAACGGCGCGAACGCATCAAGATCCCCAGCCTGCACCCGCCGCACCAAAGCCGACTCCAGCGCGGGATCGGATGTTTTGTTTGGGGTGACGGGAGTCATCGGGGCAAGTCGCGCGGTTTCCAACAACCACGCCGGTCAGTTCACATAGACGGCTTCATTGCTGAGCAGGAGGGTCTGGGCATAGGTTTCCCAGGCGGTCAGCGGTTTGCGCTCGATCCAGTCGCCTTCGTTCTTGATGGCTTCGCGCCGGGCGTTGCGCATGTTGCCGCGGGCGCCGGCGCGCTGTTTGAGGTCTTCGAGTT
>VFJQ01000037.1 GCA_009885995.1 Verrucomicrobiota bacterium | reverse complement strand
CACTACAACGCCAAACGCACTCCACCTCACACCGTTCCAAGAGAAGCATTCCTTTTAACCACCCTCATAATACCCGAAAGGCTGGGTCAACTGTCGAACTTGGGGTAGCTGGCGTGGGCGATGAAATCGCCGCTGATGCAGCGGCCCGCCATCATCGAGGCTCGCGCATTCCGGCTCGGCAACTCGCCGCCTTAGTTCTCCCAAATCCTCAGCCGGAAATACTCAGCCGGGCCGGTGCGCGGGCCCATGAAGGTGACTGGGCCAGCCGGGCGCGGCACGGCGTCGTTGCCCGGCACGTCCCACGGTGTCCACGTTTGCAAGTCCGTCGAGGCTTCGACTTGAGCCGCGCGATTGGCCGGCACTTGCAGCGTGAGGCTGACGTTGAAGGCATCGATCGCGAGTTCAGGAGCCGCGGCGGCCCCGGCGATCAGCGGCGGCGCGGTGAACAGAAATTCGTGCTCGTTCAGCGTCGCGTCGCGGTCGGGATCCGCGCCCGGTTCGCCCTCGGGCGAGATCGTCGAGCCGAACTGCGCCTGCCGCCATTCCGCATAGCTTTGCCGGTTCACGAGATCGGCGTGGCCAATCCATTGCGTGACGAGATCGATGGCCGCCTGGTCGAGTTCGCTGGTCGCGAGCGGCGGCATCCGCGTGAAGCCGCCCGCCGCTGCGATGCGCTGGAGCACGACGCTGTGCGCGGCATCGCCGGGGACGATGAGCTGGTTTGCCGCATTGCCACCGTTATTCGTCGCGGTGCCGTGGATGAGGCCCGTCTGTGCGAGCGTCAGCTCCGGGCGGCCATCCCACTGCGCGGGCGCGGCGGTGCCGCCGGCCTGGTGGCAGTAGGCGCAATTCACGGCGAAGTAGCTGCGCGCGCGGGCCTCGACCGCGTAGCTGGTTTCATCCGCGCGCACATGGCGCGGCAGAGTGCGCGGCGTTGGCGGGTCGTTGGTGAGATAGCCGTGGATGCGGAGCAGATCGAGTTGGTTGCCGATCGCGCCCTGGAGGTTGTCGTCGCGGTTGAACTGGCGCGTGGTGAATGACAGCGCGTGGCCGGCTTGCGCCGTGTGGCAGACGAGGCACTGCGCCCGCGTGGGGATGCGCCAGGTCTGCACCGTGGGCGTGCCGGCGATGTCGATCGTCACGGGAAACTCCAAGCCTTCATCCGCGACGAGTGTGGCGTCGGTGCTTGTATCATCCCAACGATAGCTCACGCCATAGGCACCGGCGGCGGTGCGCACGAGCACGCGCGTCTCGATCCGTTTCGCGGTCGCGGGGTTGCCGCGCTCGAGTTCGAGGTCGAAGTGTTTCACCCAAATCTGCCCGGCAGGAAAATCCCACACGCCGTCGCGCGACCACGTCATGCGCGAGGCCGGGTTCGGGAGGGTGAACCAGCGCCGCTTGATCGCGTGGTCGCTCCAAAACGGGAGGTTCACCGAGTAGGGCACGAGGCCGGGATTCGGCGAGAGATCGCTCAAGTCCGCGAACAAGTCCGTGGCGCTGAGCGTCTGCGGAAAGGTGGTCGGCGCCGCGCTCCCGGTGAGCCGCTGGATGCGGTTGGTGCTGTGGTTCGCGGCCAGCACGTCGCCGTTCGACGGATCGCGCCCGAACGCCACGAGGCCGCCCGAGCCGGTGATGCGCTCGACGGTCGGCGCCGCCGCGCCATTGCGCCGCATTGTCCATACGTGGCCCGAGACGTAGTCGGAGAAAATGTAGGCACCGGTGAGATTCGAGAGCTGCGTGCCGCGATAGACGAGGCCGCCGGTGATCGAGTCGCCTTTGAAGTTCGCGTCGCCTCCAACGCTGCCGGTGTGCGGGTAATCGTAGATCGGCAGCGTGTGGAAAAGCGCGTCGAAGTTCCCCGGTGCCTGTGCGGATTTCGGGCCGTTGATAAAGCCTTCGCGATACGCCCAGCCGTAGTTTTTCCCCGCGGTCACCACGTCCACCTCCTCACGCGCGCTGCCACCGACATCGCCGACCCAAAGTTCGCCCGTCGCTGGATCGAAGGAGAAGCGCCACGGATTGCGAAAGCCAACCGCCCAGAACTCCGAACGCACGTAGGGAAGCTCCGCCGCCGCCACCGCGCTGCCATTGAACGTGCCGTCCCAAGGCCCGAGCGGATTACCCGGCGTGGGCGGCACGAAGGGGTTGTCCGCCGGGATGCTGTAGCGCGCGATGCCGGCGACGCGCTTCACCGAATCCGGCGGCGGGTTGCTCGGATACACCGCAGGGTTCGGGTGCGCGTTCGGCTCGAGGTTGCCGGGCCGCTTGTCCACGTCGATGCGCATGATCGCGGAGAGGAAATCCTTGGTGATGCGTTGCGAGTTGTTCAGCGAGTCGTTCTGGTTCCCCTCGTCGCCGAGCGAGATGTAGAGATAGCCATCCGGGCCGAAGTGCATGTCGCCGCCGTTGTGATTGCCGGCGTCGTCGCCTTGCTCGATGAGCACCAGTTCCGATGCCGGATCGGCGAGGTTCGGATCGATCGCGTCGGCGGTGAAACGCGCGACACGCTCATAGACACGGCTGGCGATCGTCACCGAGTAGAAGACGTAGAAGTAACGGTTCGTCGCGTAGTTCGGGTGAAAGACCACGCTGAGTAGGCCTTGCTCACTCGCCGTGCTGAGCGTCTCGCCGCGCGAGGTGAGCAGCGTCGCCAGGTCGAGGAATGTGCTCGCCGTCGGCGGTGCGGCATTCACATCCGGCACGACGCGGAGCAACCCACCTCGCTGGCACACGAAGACCCGCTGCGTGTCGCCCGGCGGCGTGGCGATGCACGTCGGAGCGGAGAACGTGATGGCCGGCACGAAGGCATTCACCACCTGATAGGTCGTCGGTGGCGGAGTGGCTGGCACGTTGAGCAGGGGATTGCTCAGCCGCAGGTCCGGCGAAAAGTTGATCGTGACCGTCGTCTCCACGGATTCGCCGGCGCCATTGCCCGCGCGATAGGTGAAGGTATCCGACGCCGGCAGCCCGCTCGTGTGAGTGTAAAGGATGCGCCCATCCGCATCGGCCAGCGCAGTGCCAAACAGGGGTGTCTGCACCACGCGCGCGCTCACTCCGCCGGTGTCGTTCGCCAGCACCGGATAGCGAACCTTCTGCCCATGCCGCACCACGATCGTGTCCACGACCGCCACCGGCAGCGCGGGATCAGCGCCGAGAGTGTGGCTGGCAGCGACGGCAGCGGCGCCGAGCGCGTGATTGTAAATGCGCACTTCGTTGTAGGCGATGTTTGCCACCAGGTCGGCGCTGGCCTGCGAGCGGCCCAGCCAGTTGTTCACGTCTTCGAGCGCAGATAGGCGGAAGGGCAGATCGATCGAGCCTGCGAGCACGCCGTCGCGATACCACGACGCCCTGCCACCGCTCGCGCCGCTGCTGCCCAGGCCGTCTTCGAAGACCAGCGCGAAATGGTATTCGGTGCCCGCGGCCGTCGTCAGCACGGTGTCGCGCTGCACGGCGGTGCCGGCATTGAGCCGGCCTTCGAGCCGCTGCTGGTTGAGGACGTTGGCGCGGGAGATATTCAAGTTCAGCGTGTCGCTCGACGTGGTCGTGCCGGTGGCCGCCGTGGAAGTGTTGGTCACTTCCCCCGGCGCAGCCCCGGCGCCGACGCCGGCGATGTTCATCCGCCCGAAATCGAGGAGTCGTTGGTTGGCGCGGAGCGATCCGGGCGTGGCCCAGATCTCGACGGTGAGATTGGTCTTCGAGGAGATCAGGCCGTTCGGCAGGTCGAGGTAAGCGGCGATCGATGTCGCCGCTGTGCTGCCGCCCGTGCTGCTGCCTGGGAGCGTCAGCACGGTTCCGCCAGCCGTGGCATTCACCCCCACGACCGTCGCCAGCGCGCCGGACACCGCGTCGCTGAAGATCGTGCCCGCCGCGACGCTGCCCGCCGGTTCATTGAACGACCAGCGATGCACGAGATCCGCGCGGCTGGGCACCGTGGCGCCGAGGCTCAGCGTCACGGCAAGCAAGCGGAGAAAGGTGGAGAAGCGGCGGTTCATGGCGGAGGCGAACAGCTCTCCAAATAGCATGATTCCCGCCGCCAGCCACCCGCCTTCGTCCGGCAGCGAGGCGCGTCAGGCGCGTGCGTCCGCCCGCTCGACGAAGGCGTAGCAGAGCATGTGCAGCACATGCATTTGCACGTCCTCGACGCGGCCGTAGTGCGTGTCCTCGACGACGATGACCTGGTCCGCGAGTTCCGCCGAGCGACCGCGCTTCCCGCCGACGAGCGCGATGGTGCGAAGGCCGTGCGCCTTCGACCACTCGAGCGCCTTCACGACATTCGGCGAGTTCCCGCTCACGCTCGAGGTGATGAGCACGTCACCGGGCCTTGCGTAGTTCTTGAGTTGGCGCACGAAGACATCCTCGAACGCGTAGTCATTCCCGATCGCGGTCAGCCACGAGACGTTGTCGTTGATCGACAGGCAGCGGAACGGATGCCCCATCGCCTCGCTGGCGTTCTTGCCGAGGTCGGTGATGAAGTGCGACGCGTTTGCCGCGTTGCCGCCATTGCCGCAGGCGAAGATCTGCGCGTCGGCCTTGTGTGCGGCGCGCAGTGTGTCGATGAGTGCGGCCACATCGGCGGCCTTGATGGAATCGACGGCGCGTTTCTGCGCCGCGAGGTAGTCGTTGATCCAGTCGTGCATAGGAGAGTGGTGGGCTTAAGCCGTGAGGCGCTGCGCCGCAAGGGCGAGCGCACCGACGGGCACGGCGTCTTCGCGGAGCGCGGCGAGTGCGACGCGCGGACCGGGGCGGAAGGCGTCCATGAGGAAGCCTGGTAGATGCTCGGCGAGAAGCGCGCGCAGCGGTTCGCCGAGCAGCGACATCCCGCCGCCGACCACGATGATCTCCGGGTGAAGCAGATGCACCGCGTGCGAGAGCGCGAAGGCCAGTTCGCCCATCGCGTAGCGCAACACCTTCGCCGCTGCGGGGCAGCGCTTCGCCAGCGCCGGCGCGAGATGCTTCGCCTCACCACCGGGCGGATGCGCGGCGACGACCTGCGCGAGCATCGTCGCGGGATTCGCGGCGACCTCCGCGCGGATCGCGCGGTCCACGCCCCAGCCCGAGCAGCGATCTTCGACGATCGTCCCGTCGCGCTCCAGTCGCACGTGGCCGATCTCCACTTCGCCCGGCACCGCGCCGTGATAAAGCCGTCCGCCGCTCACGAGTCCGCCGCCGACGCCGCTGCCGATGTTCACCCAGAAGACCGGATCGCACCCGCGCCCCGCGCCGTGCAGCGCCTCGCCGAGGCAGGCCACGTTCGCGTCGTTCTCCACAAAGACTGGCACACCCGCGCGCTGCGCGAGCCATTCGCCGAAAGGAAATCCATCCCAGCCTGCGACGTGGTGCGACTTCACGATGCGCCCCGTGCGCCAATCCACCGGCCCGCCGTAACCCACGCCGATCGCCGCCGGCTGCCACTGCGCGATCATCTCCGGTAGCGCGCTCGCGAGATCTTCGCGGATGCCTTCCCCGCCCGCCTCGCGCCGCACGGCGAAGCGCCGACGGTCGAGGATTTCACCGGCATCGGTGCCGGCGTAGAGCTGCGTTTTCGTGCCGCCTATTTCGATCGCGAGGAAGTTCACGCGCCGAGGGAGTGCGAAGTTTCCGCCTGCGGTTCGTGGCCAAAGAACGGGTAATCATTCTCCGGCACGAACTCCTCCGGCGCCTTCGCCGCAGCAGGCAGCGCCGCGAGGCCGACGCTCGCAGCGACGGCGCGGCGCAGGATTTCGCGGCGAGTGAGGGATTCAGGCTCGTGATTCATTTGGCGTCAGTAAAAGGGCCGGCGTTTTGCGTGGAAAGCATCTCTCGCACTTTCCGCCCGTCGAACAGCGCGACCTCCGTCTTCGCTTTCAGCGCCAGCGCAGCAGCAGTTCCGGCGGCTTCACCGAGCGCCATCGCCGTGGCGGTGACGCGACTGGAGGCGCTGGCTTCGCTGCTGGCGCTGTGGCAGGAATAACAATGCTCAATGAGCACCGGGCGAATCTTCTGCTCGAAGAAGGCGATGGCGGACGTTTCGGCCGCGTGCAGTTCGGCCACCGGCGCGAGCAGCAATGCCGTGAGCGAGGCAAGCGACAGGGAGTCAGCAAGGGAACGTTTCATTTTTCAGGCGGTGGCGGAGTTGGTGTGGCGAGCGTCACCTCAGCTCAGGGCGCAGGTGGGCCTTGATGTAGTCGCTGTCGGTGGCGTGCTTCACATTCGGCGCACCGGGATAGACGAGTTCGCAGGGGACTTGATTGGCATCACAATGCTCCTTGAGCTTCACGCCGAAGTTCGCGGTGTGGGTTGGGTCTTTTTCGTCATGACCGAGGTTCGGCGGGGCACTGTAGTAGAGGCCCACGGGCGGGTCGTCGCGGGTGACGAGTTCGTAGGGCGAGTATTCTTTGATCCAGGGCAGGAGGCTTTCGCGGGCGTCGTAGAACATCTGGAAGGAGCCGATTTTCTTCTTCGCGTCCCAGGAGATGCCGAAGGCGTGCGAGCCGTATTTGCTGTTGGGCGTCCATGCGCGCATCTGGTGAGGGTCGAGCGTGGTTTGCGCACCGGAGACGGCGGCGCAGATGACGCGGGTGGACTCGCGGGCGACCGGGTCGGCGCTCGTGGGATCGGCAAGGTCATCATGAAAGGCCAGCCAAAGGCTCGTGCAGGCACCAGCGGAGCCGCCGGACAGGGCGACCTTGGTCTTGTCGAGGTTCCACTCCTTGGCCTTGCTGCGGCAGAACTGCAGGGCGCGGGCGCAGTCGAGCATCGGCCCCTTCACCGGCGGCACGAGTCCGTCGGCGGTGGAGTCTTTGATGGTGCGGTATTCCACGGACGCCACCGAGATGCCGGCCTGAAGCGCTGGCAGGAGCATGCTGCGCACGACCGAACGGTCGCTGCCCTGCCAGCCGCCGCCGTGAATGTAAACGAGCAGCGGCGTGGGCTGGTCGGACTTCGCCCGCCAGAAATAAATCACCTGCATGCGGTGCGGGCCATAGGCGATGTTTTCGTCGGGCTCGACGGGCAGTTCATATTTCCGTCGCTCGGGATTGCCGTCGTAAACAAAGGGCGCGGGCGTTTGGGGCTTCTCCGCCTTGGCCGGTGCATCGGCGGCGTGGATTGGGGCCAGAGGAGCGAGGAGGAAGGCGGTGAGGGTAAGTTCGAGTTTCATGTTTTGAGTGAAGTGTTGCGTTCAAGGCTTCGCTTTCTCCACATCGATGTAGAGCGAGTTGATTCGCGCCAGGGTGCCGGGGATTTGGCCGTCGTGCATGTAGAGCAGGCGGCCGGGGCTGATCTCGCGGATGGCGGTGTAGTTGAAGTTCGCGCGGTCGGAGATGACGCGGT
>VFJQ01000048.1 GCA_009885995.1 Verrucomicrobiota bacterium | reverse complement strand
TTGCTGGTGGGCTATCGGCGTAAGTTCCTCGAAGCGCTGCTCGCGCGCGGCGAGGAGGAAGCGGAGCAGGTGCGCGCGGAATTCCGGCAGGCGGACGCGCAGACCACGCAGGATTACGAGGAAGCTGCGACGGCGATGGCGGCGAAACGCGAGCTATCGCCCGCGGAGGCGGACGAGGCCGCGAAGCTGTGGCGGAAACTCGTGAAGCTCTATCATCCCGACCGCTTCGCCCACGACCCGGAGAAGCTGGCGAGCTACGAGAAGCTGACCGCGGCGATCAACCACGCGAAGGACAACGGCGACCTCGCGACGCTGCGCGAGATCGCGAACAACGCGGAGGGCTTCATCCTGCGGCAAGGCTGGGCGCGGCTGGATTTCCGCGACGAGCAGCAGACCGCGCCACTGCGCCGCTTGTGGGAGGGCCTGGAAATGGAAATCGTGCGGATGCTCGAAGCGATGAACGAGCTGCACGCGAGCGCGGAGTTCGAGCTGGCGCAGTTGGTGGAGAAGGATGCGGGCTTGATCGAGACGGTGGTGACGAAGCGGGTCGCGGCGATTGAGACGGAGCTGGCGGACTTGCAAAAGCAGGCGGAGCGGCTGGCGGCGGAGATCGGAGAGCTGACGGGCGAGGGAGCGCCGGAATAAGCGGTATCGCTCGGACTACTGGCGGAAGTCGGGGTGCTGCGGATTGCCGCCGGATTCGATGTAGGCGAGCAGGTCGAGGATTTGGTTTTGCGTCAGCACGTTCAGCAAGCCTGGTGGCATCGGCGAGACGGACGACGGCTCGCGGCTTTGCACGTCGGCGAGGTTGAGCGTCGAGGTCTGCGCGGCGACGGGGTTCGTGCGGACGGTGACGGTCTTCGCGTCTTCGCGCTCGATGGTGCCGACGACGCTCGCGCCACTCTTCAGTGTGAAGACGATCTGGCGGAACTTGTCGTCGATCACGCGCGAGGGATTGAGAATCGAGTCGAGCAGATCGCGGCGGTTGAAGCGGCTGCTGACCGCGGTGAGATCGGGACCGACGAGGCCGCCCATCTGGCCGATGCGGTGGCAGAGCACGCACTGCGCGCCGGCGAAGGCCTGCTTGCCCGCATCGAACGAGCGCCCGCGAGTCACGCGGTCGAGCGAAGGCGTGAGGTCTTCCATTTTCCAATCGCGCACGAGCACCTGCGGCCCGCTCGACTGCGGCACAGCGATTGAGGTCGCGGCGGCGAGCAGCGGCGCGATGGCCTCGTGCTCGGCGGGCGTGAGCTGTTCGAGCACCTCGGCGCGGAGCATCTTCATGGAGCGCTGGTAGTCGCGCGCGCCTTCGAGGGTTTCGGCGTGGTTGAGTGCGGTGAAGTAGATGCGGCGCTGATCGAGCGTCCAGCCGCCCGGGGCGAGGCGGAGGAAGAAGAGATAGTGGAGCAGGTCTTCGCTGCGCTTCGCCTCGACGAGGAGAGCGACAGTCTTGTCGCGGAAACTTGGAGCGCGGAGATGCGCGAGCAGTTCGCAGAGCAGGTGCGTGACGCGCCAGTCGCGCGCGGGATAGAGCGCATCGAGCCGCTGCGTGAGCGGAGCGGCGAGCGTGGGTTCGAGCGGGCCGAGGCGGATGAGTGTGAGCTGAACCACTCGCGCGGCGAGGATCTGCTGTTCTTCGTCGAGCGCGCCGAAGTGGAGCGCGTTGAGCCGCTCGATCAGCGGCCGCTGCATCTCATTCGTGCCGTTGCGCGCGAGGGCCATGAGCGCGGTGAGGCATCCGGTGGGATCCTTCTCCGCCAGCGCGCGGGTCTGCCACTCGTTCACGTCCTGCCATTCGAGCGCGATGCGCGCTGCGTGACGGATCACGGGGTCGCTGCTCGCAAGGTGCGGCCAGATTTCATCCACGGCGCCGGCTTGCGCGCGGCCGTGCATGGCTTCGAGCCGATGCCGAAGCGCGCGCGCCGCGGCAGCGCTGGCATCCGTGGGTGCGAGCAGTTCCTCGACCTTCGGCCCGACGTAACTCACGCGATACAAGCCCGACTGCGTGCGCCTTCCCCCGGTGACGAAATACATCGCGCCATCCGGCCCGAAGGCCACGTCGGTCACGTTGAGCGGCTTGCCGGCGAGGAAGTTTTCCGCCGTGCCCGCGTAGGTGGCGCCGCGTGGTGCAAGATGGACGGCGACGATCCGGCCATACGACCAATCGCAGATGAACAGCGCGCGCCGCCACTGCGGCGGAAAATGGCTGCGCGTGCCGAATTCGATCCCGGTCGGCGACGCCAGCCCGATGTTCACGGTCGTCGGGCCGCAGTCGGGGAAATACTCCGGCCACTTGCTCGTGCCGCGCCGCCAGCCGAAGTCCGCGCCGCTGACGACGTGGTTCACGCGGCACGGGCGATACCACGGCGTGCCGGTGTCCCATTCCATGTCGGCGTCGAAGGTGAACATCTCGCCGTCTTCGTTGAAGGCCACATCGAGCGGGTTGCGGAATCCGCCGGCGACGAGTGTCCATTTCTTCCCGTCGGGATCGCCGCGCAGAATGTGACCGGCGGGAAGCTTCACGTCGCCATCGAACATCTGGGGATCCCAAGGACAGGGGATCAGGCGGTCGTCCTGGAAGTTGCGCAGCGGCGAGTCAAGCGCGGCGTTCAGCGGCGCGACGACGTTGTTCCCGTGGACGAGATAGAGCATCCCGTCCGGCCCGCTCTTCACGTGATTGCGCCCGTGGCCCACGCCGCCTTCGGTGCGCAGCAGTTCCTCGGTCTGGTCGAAGACGTCATCGCCATCCGTATCGCGAAGTCGCACGAGCACCTTGCTGTTGTTTGCATTCGCGTAGAGCGCGCCGTGGGCATAGAGCAGGCCGCGGCATTCGAGCAGCGCGTCGTCGATCACCTCGACCTTCTCGACGGCGGAGTCTGTCTTGTAGGGCAGGCGCTCCGCCTGCCGGTCGGGAGTGGCAGGCGGAGCGCCTGCCCTACAATCCCGAAGCGTCATTCGCAGCAGGCCTTTTTTCTCGCGGGCGATCGTCAGCCGGCCCTTCGGATCAAAGGCGAGCGCGATCCACGAATCCTCGTCCGGCGCCGCCGAGCGCAACAACTCCACCTTGAATCCCGCGGGCGCCTTGATCGCCGCCGCATCGGTCGCGACGCCTGGCGTGAGCGCGAGCTTCCACGTGTTGTAGGCATCGGGCTGGCGCGTGATGTCGGTGACGTCGGGCTGCGCAAAGGCGATCGAAGCGAACGCAACCAGCGCCGCTCCGACCGATCGAATGCGATCCGTCGCCATCACCTCGCTAGCGCTTGTTTATGCGCGGCTCGCGAGAGCGGAGCCTGAGGAGCAGCGGCAGTCCCTCGAACGGCTGGACTTCGCGGATGCGCGCCTCGAGGAAGCGGCGGTAGCTATCCTCGAGCAACTTCCCGTCGTTGCAGAAGACGACGACCTCGGGGATGGGGACCGCCCAGCGCCCTTCGACCGCCGCGTGAGTGGCGTAGAGCAGCTTGAAACGGCGGTTCTGTTTGGACGGGGCAGGGTGCTCCGTCATCGCCTGTTGCAGCGCCCGGTTGAGCGGGCCGGTGTCGAGGTGCTTGCGCGATGCGCTGCGCACTTTCTCGAACGTCCTGAACACGCGCGTGATATCGACCTCGTCCTTCGCGCAGCAGAGGATGAGCGGCGCGTAGTTCACCGCGAAGAGGCTCACCTCCAGATCCTCCAGGAACTCCCGCAGCTTGTCCGCCCCACGCGTCTGATCGCGCACGAGATCCCATTTGTTCACCGCGACGACGCAAGGCTTCTGCGCATCCTTGATCAAGCCGGCGATCTTCTTGTCCATCGCCGTCACTCCCGCCGACGCATCGATCACCAGGCAGCAGAGGTCCGCGCGTCCCATGCTGTCCTCCGCGCGCTTGACGCTGAAAAACTCGACCGACGACGAAACCTTGGACCGATGCCGGATGCCCGCGGTGTCGATGAGCACGTATTGTTTGCCGTCGCGTTCGTAAGGAATATCCACGGAGTCGCGCGTCGTCCCGGCGATCGGCGAGACGAGCGTGCGCTCGTCGCGGAGGATGGCGTTGGCCAGCGAGCTCTTGCCGACATTTGGCCGGCCCACGATCGCGATCTTCATTGGCGGCGCGCCCTTGTCGGCCTTGGCGTCCTTATCCACGGGGGGCAGATGCGCCTCGGTGGCGGTGACCAGATCGTCGATCCCGCGGCCGTGTTCGGCGCTGATGGAAAAGCTCTCGCCGAAACCGAGCGACGCGAAGTCATACACATCCGCCTCGTGCTTCCACTCGTCGATCTTGTTGATGACGAGGATGAGCGGCTTGGTGGATTTGCGCAGCTTGCGCGCGAGGTCTTCGTCCACGGGGGTCACGCCCGATTGTCCATCGACGACGAAGAGCACCACGTCGGACGTCTCGATCGCGATATCGACCTCGGTATGCACTTGCGCGGTGAAATCGAGATCCACATGGCCGCCGATGCCGCCGGTATCCACGATCGTGAACGGCTCATTGCCGAGTTTGCACGTGGCGTGGATGCGGTCGCGGGTGACGCCCGGCTGGTCATGCACGATCGCGATGCGCCGGCGCGCGAGCCGGTTGAAAAGGGCGCTCTTGCCGACATTGGGTCGGCCGACGATGGCGACGGTGCGTTCAGGCATTGGTGATCAGGATTCGTGTGGAGCTTTCGGCTCACCGTGGCCGCTGGCGTGGAGCTGGCGGATGCCATCGACGACGTAGCCGACGGCCGACATGACGGTGAAAAGGCCCGCGAGATACACCGGCACGTCGAGGAACACCAACGATGCTTCCCAGTTTCCGACACGCGTCGTGAAGATGGGGAAGTTCCACTGAAGCATCACGAGCGAGAGCGCGCCCATGGTCAGCGCCGTGGCGGTCTTGCCCGCCCAGTTCGGTCGCACGCGCACTTCGTGCGTGAGCATGTGGAGCACGACCGCGCCGGTGATCACCAGCACGTCGCGCGCGATCACCACCACCGGGAACCACAGCGGCAACTCGTAGTGCCAGTTGCTCACGCTCAGCGTGATGATCGCCGCGAGCATCAGCCCCTTGTCGGCGATCGGGTCGAGGATGGCGCCGAGCTGTGTGCTCTGGCCGCGGTGACGCGCGAGCCACCCATCCACGCCATCGCTGATCGCCGCGATCACAAAGATCGCGAGCGTCGCGTAGCGCTGCCACTCCTGCGGCTCGCCGCGTGCCACGCCGTGCCCGTAGTAGATCGCCATCATCACGAATAACGGGATGAGGAAGATGCGCGTGAAAGTGATCTTGTTGGCGGTCGTCATCGAGCGGGTGCGTCTTCGTAGCGGCAAATGCGGCTGGAAAGCAACCCGCCGCCGCCGCATCAATGCGCGGCCATGGCGCTCCTCTCGTCCATTTTCAGTCCATCCGCAGCCCGCCCGCAGCGCGCGGCCGTGCAGGCTTGGCGAAAGAACGACTTCACCGCGTATGCCGTCGGTCACGATGAACAGGCGGTGATGCTCCGCGGTGAACCCCCGCGCGTGCTCCCGGGGTTCGTCGTGGATTTCATCAACTCGTGCGATGACTTCGCGCCGATGGAGGCCCACGTCGCGCATTATGCGGACCGGCACGCCTGGGGTTCCTTGGAAGCGAACGCCCTGCGCTCGTGGCTGGCGCGCGCGACGGAAGCGCGCCTGCTCGTCTCGACCGGCGACGTGCTCGACGCCTGCGCCCGCCACACCGCGCCGCCGCCACCTCCCATCGAGACCATCGGCTTCCCGACTGGCGGTGATCGCATCGATCTCGTCGGGCGCGCGCTCGGGAGCTTCGCGCGGAATGCGCGGCAGCACGCGCGGCGGGTGGACTTCCTGATCTCCGACGGCTCGACCGCGCCGGCGCACCGCGCGGCCTTCCGTGAGGCGAGCCGCGCTTGGGCGAAGGAGCACGACGTGCGGGTGCGCTACGCGGGTGAGGAGGAGAAGCGCCGCCTCGCTTCCGAGCTGACGCGCCGCGGCATCGCGCCGGACGTGGTCGAGTTCGCGCTGTTCGATCCGCTCGGCATCGGCTTCGCCTGCGGCGCGAATCGCAACGCCTTCCTCCTCCACGAAGCGGGCCGGATGTTTTGCAGCATCGACGACGACGTGACCTGCGCGCTCGCCGCCGCGCCACCGACCGATGCGCGGCTCAAGCTCTTCTCCTCGTGCGACCCATTCACGCGCTGGCTATTCGCGGACCGTGCTGCGGCGCTGGAGCACGCGGGTGGGATCGAGGCGGACTTCCTCGCCTCGCACGAAGCGCTGCTCGGCCGCGGCCTCGCGGAATTCGCCGCCGGGCTCGAACCCGCGCAGCTCGACGCCTCGCAGGTGGCCGACGATTTCCTCCGCCGCGTGTGGTCGGTGCAAGGCCGCGTGCGCGCGAGCTTCAGCGGCCACGTCGGCGATCCCGGCATCCCGACCTCGGTTTATTACCTCTTCTACAAGGGCGAAAACCGCCGCCGGCTCACCGAGTCCGAGCAGGCCTACCGCGCCGCGCTGGCAGCTCGCAGCGTCTTCGCGCTCGCGCCGTGTCCCGCGGTCGGAGATGCGAGCACGAGCCCCGGCATGGCGATGGGCCTCGATCACCGCGAGCTGCTCCCGCCCTTTTTTCCCGTGCTGCACGCCGAGGATTTCACCTACGGCGCCACGCTCTGGCAGACGATCGCCGACGCCTTCCTCGCGCACGCGCCGCTCGCCGTGCGGCACGAGCCGCGCCCCGGCAAGACCATGCTGCAACCCGCGGACCTCGGCCCCGGGCAGCGGGCGGTGGTGTTCGAGTTCTCGCACCTCATCCGCCGGATCATTCTCCGTTTTCAGCGCCACGAGACCGCCGAACCGGCCGAGCGGATGCGCCAGCTCGGTCGCCACCTCAGCGGCCTAGGCGAGCAGTCGCTCCCCGATTTCACCGACCACATCGGCGGGCAGGTCCTCGAGTTGGAGAGCTCGAAGATCGATCAACTCGAGGAGGAGCTGCGCGAAGACACCGACACGCCGGACTGGTGGCGGCAGGATCTTGAAGCCTATCTCGCCCACGTCCGTGACGCGCTCACGCACGAGGATTTCGACATCCCCTTCGACATGAAGCCCGACCGCTCCGACGCCGCGAATCGCGCCCTGATGCGCGAGCTTTTCACCCGCTACGGCCGCCTGCTGGAAGCCTGGCCGGACATCGTCGGCGCGGTGCGGGAGATCAACGCGACCGTCGAGTGGATGAAATGAACGGGTCGCAGGCCGAAGCGCGTGATTCCCTCTCGCGGGATCGGCGCTCCCCGGGCGCGCCGCGCGTTCTTTTTTGCGGCGAATCCCGCGCCGCTTTCACGCTTTGCCCGCGCGCCGCGCTGTGGCAGCCTACGCGACATGAGCACTCTCGCGCGCCGGCTCGGCACGACGACGCATCTTTCACCGCTTTTGCACAAGGCCCGCCGGTTGGGCCTCACCGCGCCGCGCGCACTCCAGACGCTCGCGGTGCAGCGCGGGTGCCTCCACTACCAGCGGGGCGATGAGCCTGTGGTTGAACTCGCCGCGCGCGAACAATTCAGCGACGAGGAACTAGCGCTGGCGCTGCTCTGCGTCGCGCTGCCCTACGATCCCCACAGTATCCGCTGCGGGGCGGCGATGCTCGGGGCGAAAGGCAATGATCCGCGCCGGCTCGCGCGGCTCGCGGTGATGGAACGCTCCGAGTCCGTGGTGCGCCATGTCGCGGAAGCGGGGCAACGCTTCGAGCCTCAGAATGAGTTCTGGCCTGCGCTGCTCACGGCGTTGCCGCCATCGGCTCCGCCGAAAGAGGGCGTCCTGCCGCATCCCACGCGCTTCGTCGCGATGACGGGCGTGGTGCGTGGAAAGCCGCCCGGTCTTTACACGCAATGGCTGCGCCCGGAGCCGCGGCCCATGGCGGCATGACCAACGCGGAGCGCATCCTCACCGCGCTCGACCGTCGGCTCGATCACGAAGTCTCGCTCGTGCTCTACGGGCGTGCCGCGCTCGTCCTGGGCTTTGCGGATGCTCCCGCGGAAATGGCGCTGACGATGGATGTGGACGCCATCCTCCGGCTTTCGCAGAGCGCGCTGGTGGAAGAGGACGCGCAGTTTTGGGACGCACGCGATGCTGCAAACGCCGAACTCGCTGCCGACGGTCTGTATTTCACGCATCTGTTCATGGAAAATCAGGTCTTCCTCCGCCGCTCGTGGGTGGCGCACCTCGTGCCGATCGATCGTCCGGCCACGCGCTGGTTGCGGCTCTTCCGCCCCGCCATCGTGGACCTCGTGCTGACGAAGATGATGCGAGGCGACGATCCGCAAGACATGGCCGACGCGGCCTTTCTCATCCGACACGACGGACTGACTCGCGCGGACCTCGAAGCGGCCTTTGCAGAGGCGGTGCTGCCCGACATCGTCGAGTTGCACGAGGCCTTTGCGAAAGCGAAGCCGTGCGTGCTGGCGCTGGCGCGCTGAGACGGCAATGCGCCATCTGTAGGGAAGGCGCACCGCCTGCCGCGGCGGGCCTTCCCCCCGGCCAGCCCGAGATGCGCGAATACCGGATGCGCTTTTCGGATGATAGCTCCCCCAACGGCGAGTGGACCCCGTGGCGTGAGATCGCGGTGCCGGCGTAGGGAGAGTGGATTTCGAGCATCCGAGGGTTGCGGACGCGGGAGAAACCGTGTGCTAATACGCGAGCTTTTCAGATGCTACGGTCGCCTGCTCGAAGCACGGCCGGATGTCGTGGCCGCGGCGCGCGGGATCAACGCGCAGCACGACTGCAAGGCCAGCGAAGACGGCGGCGGCACCCGCGAAGCCGCCGACTGCCTGGCCGAGGCCATCCGCACCTACTTACGCGCCTTGGCTCCGTTCCGCTGGGTCTTTGTCCGTCGCTTCGCGTGGTAGCGCGCGGGTTGCTCCGCGAGCACCATGGACATTTGTTGCGAATCATCGGGTTCCAAGACAGGCAAGCTGCCGTTCATCATTAGCGCGTCGCCGTTGAAGTCGGGATACAACGCAGCCAGCCGGGGAATGCAGCGCTCGGCCTGTCGAAAATACGCATCGTCCAGTTCGACGCCGATCGCATCGTAGCCGATCGCTTCGGCGGCGGCGAGGGTCGAACCGGAGCCCATGAACGGATCGAGCAGCGTGCCTTCACCGAGCGGCAGCAGCGACCGCACGATGATGCGCATGAAGTGCTGGGGCTTGAGGCACGGGTGATCCGAGATCGCCTCCTCGCGATCCGGCGTGCGCCCGCTGGTGATCGCGTCTGGCAACGGCTTGTCGGGACCAAGTCGGCGCAAGCCGCCGGTCTTCCACCGGCGAAGATTCTCCGCGACGGTTTTCTCCGCGATGGGTTTGCGAAAGAGCATCCACGGTTCGTAGGCACCCTTGGGCGTCACGCACACCTCGGGAAACTCGCGCTCCGCGTTCTTGGGCCGGTCGCCACCGCGGAAGCTGAAGTAAAGCCGCATGATGGCCGTGCGGACCTCGAAGCCCGCCTCCGCCAGCGCACCCTGCACGAGATGCTGCATGATGGGATGCCCCGCGACGCAGACGTGCGCGCCCGGCATGAGCGCGGGAAGCAGCAGCTTGCCCCACTCGTGGAAAAATCGCGCGTGGGTCTTCTTCTCCGCATCGGTCAGCACCGTGAAGCGCGGCAGCGGATCACGCTTGCTCCCACCGATGGTGGGCGGCAGGCGCCACACGCCGCCACGTCCGGCGCGCAGTTTCGAGACTTCCTTTCCGGTGAACTCCAGCAATCCATAAGGCGGATCAGTGCAGACAGCGTGGAGGGATTGCGGCGGGCAATCGCGCAGCCAGTCGAAGCAGTCAGCGTGGTGGATGCGATACATCGGGCAGTGTTTTGAGGTTCAACTATAGACGAAAGACGAGCAAGCCCGAAGTCGGTATCAACTATAGGCGAAATGGATGCCAAGACCACCATCGGGCGATTCGTTCGCAAGCTCCGCGAGCAAAAGCAACTCACGCAGGACCAACTCGCGACGCGAACGGGCATCACCTACCAATACCTTTCGGGCTTGGAGAATGGGCGGGAGAACTTCTCCATCGATGTGCTTGAGGCGCTCGCGGGTGCGCTAAGCGTGCCGTTTGCTCAATTGGTCGCGGCGGCCTTTGCGCCCGAGCCGTCCGCTTCGACGCTCACGGCAAACTCAAAATACTTCCGACCGCAGGTTCCGCTCCCGCCGGGTATGAAGCTCTCGCACGTCGAAGCGGCGATCAATGCCACGCAGAGCATCGTCTCCGGCATCAATGCCAACCTCCTGACCGCCGGAGCAAAGGCGCTCCCCGCATACATTCAGGGCAATAACTTCAGCGGCCTCGTTTCCAACATGCTCTGCGACGCGTTGAACGATCATTCGTCCTACAAACACAACTCGCACCAAGCGTATCCCGATCTCATCAACGCGGCGGCGAAAGTGGCAGGCAAACCGGCAGGCTTGGAGATCAAGTCCACGATCCAGATTGGCAAAGGCGGCGAGAGTCACAACGGCCATTCCGGTTGGCACCTCATTGCCTGTTTTCAGATCGAAGAGAAGACCGGGAACATTCGCTTCATTCACCTCATGTTCGCCGTGCTCAACGGGCACAATCACGCGGAGCCGGACTGGACTTACGTCGGCAGCAAAGTGAACGCGGAAACCGGCAGTCGCCGAACCGAGACTTACAACACGACGCTCATCGGCACGACGAAACTGCGCGACGGCTCGGTGTTCCTCGATCCCGATGCGATCGATTTCAAACGGTGGCGGCAGCAACGGCGCGGCGCGACTCCGCCATATTCCATCTTCGCGAAATGACGACCCGGACGCCGCCGCAGTGAGCGCCGTCGCCGCGGCCGGGCGGGAGGTTCGGCGCATCCGGGCGGAGGGCCTGCCTTGCATGAAGGGCGGGCTGCGCGCGCTCTACCGCACGCTCGAAGTGCCCGGCGCCAACCCGCTCAAGGACGCCCACACTGCCCTCGATGCCGCCGTCCTCGCCGCCTACAACTTCTTCGCGCAGCGCGTCTTCTGGCGCAATTGCTCGACTAGAATCGCTACGTCGCCGCCAAAATCGAGCGCCGCGAACCCGTGGCCGCGCCGGGCATCCCTCCCGGTTTTTTCCAGCCCGAAACCCTCGTGACCGAAGACTGCATCCGCCCCGCCATGGCGTAATTTCCCGCGCCCCTGCCGGGGCGCATGGCTTGTGGGGACAGGGTTCCGGGGCTTTACCCCCGGCTAATCTCCGGCACGCCGCTGGCGTGCTGGCTGCCGAAGAGCCGTGCGAAGTTTTGCGCGACGACAGCGGAGAGTTCTTCGAGCGGCAGCCCGCGCAGGTCCGCGAGCGTGGCGTAGGCGAGGTCGATGTTGGCGGGGTGATTGATCGGCGAGCCATCGGGTGCGGCGAGCGGGCGGGGGTTGCGTTCGTCTGGCGGGCGGAGGTCGGGCGCGTCGGTCTCGACGAGCAGGCGGTCGAGAGGGAGGTGGCGGAAGACTTCGCGCTGCGGCTCCTTGCGCTCGTGGAGGAAGTAGGTGCTGAAGCTGAAATACGCGCCGCGCTCGACGAAGCCGGGCACCATCTCCGCCGGGCCGCCATACGCATGGAGCAGGAAGCCGGCGGGCAGCGCGTGCGCTTGCAGTGTCTCCCACAGCGCGCCCCACGCGCGGATGCAGTGGATCGTCGCGGGGCGGTGCAACTCGGCGGCGAGTTGGAGCTGCTCGGTGAAGACGGGCGCTTGCACGGCGAGGTCGTGTCCTTCCACCCAGCGGTCGAGGCCGATCTCGCCGACGGCGGCGCGCGGCGCGGCAGTGAGG
Organism: Verrucomicrobiota bacterium; assembly: GCA_009885995.1. Classification (GTDB taxonomy): domain Bacteria; phylum Verrucomicrobiota; class Verrucomicrobiia; order Chthoniobacterales; family Chthoniobacteraceae; genus VFJQ01. Next base: position 74,099 of record VFJQ01000048.1, on the reverse strand, counting down.
CGGGCGCGCAAGTCCTCCAGCCACGCGTCGCTGCGTTCGCGCACATACCACGGGTGTAGGCCGTAGCTGGGGGTGCTGATCAGGTAGGGACCGCTGTCCTCAGCGGTCCGCGGCGATATGCCAGCGAGCGGACGGCTGGGGACAGCCGTCCCTACCAAAGCGCCGACCGCATCCCAGTCGCTCTCCCGAGTTCCGTTCACGACTGCATTCGTCACGCCGAGGCGGCGCAGTTCGTCGAAGATCGCCGCGCGGTGCGGCGCTAGGCGCGCGTCGTGGAGGTGGTTGTGCGCGTCTAGGTAGTTCACGCGTTGCGTTCGGCGAAGCGGCGGATCGCGGCGCGGATGCTGGCGAAGCCGTGGAGCCGGGTAGGGGAGAGCATCCGGTCGAGGCCGAGCGCGGGCGCCAACTCGGGCTCGAGTGCGACGATCTCGGCGGCGGCTTCGCCGTCGTAAAGTTCGCACAGCAGAGCGGCGAGGCCTTTGACCAGTGGCGAGTCGGCGTCCATGCGGAAGCGGCACACGCCTTCGCTCATCTCGCCGACGAGCCACACACGCGAGCTGCATCCCGGCACGAGCGCCGCGTCCGTTCGCTCGGCGTCGGTCGGCGCGGGCCATTTCTTGCCGCGCGAGGTGATCGCAGCGAGGCGCTCGTGCGCGTCCTCGATCGCGCGGTAGCGGGCGATCATCGCGGTCTGCTTCTCAGCTAGCGACATCCCATTGAGCGGTGCTGGTTTGAATGAAGGCGGTGAGGCGTGAGGTAGGGATGGCTGTCCTCAGCCGTCCGCGGGGCGAGCGCAGCGAGGTGGAAGCAACCCGCCTCGCTGCGCTCGCCCCGGACCGCTGGGACAGCGGTCCCTACCTGCCGTTGCATCGCGTCATCTGATTTCGCTGCGTTCAATGGCCCCGCACGATGTCGAGCGCGCGGGCGGCGATGCCCTCGACGTTCCAAAGCCGTCCCAGCCCTTCGTAGCCGCAGGCGAGCAAGCCTTCCTCCGGCCCGATGAACTCCGCGCCGCGTGCCTTGAGCGTGGCGACGTTTTGCTGCGTCGCGGCGTGCTGCCACATCTTGCCATTCATCGCCGGCGCGATGAGCAGCGGCGCGAGCGTGGCGAGGGCGATCTCGCCGATCGGATTGCCGGCGAGGCCACAGGCGAGTTCGGCGATGACGTTCGCCGTGGCGGGCGCGATGAGCAGGAGGCTCGCGCGGTCGGCGAGGTCGATGTGCCCGGGCTTCCAGCCGTGCGTGCCGTCGAAGATGTCGGTGACGACGGGACTCCGCGAGAGGGTCTGCAAGGTGAGCGGCGTGATGAACTGCTGCGCGCCGTGCGTCATCACCACATGCACCTCGCAGTCGGCTTTCACGAGCCGGCTCACGAGATCGGCGGCCTTGTAAGCGGCGATCGAACCCGTGATGCCGACGACGATCACCGGCGCGCTCATTCGCCGGAGAACTTGAGTCGGTGGCTGCGCATCCGCTCGGCGGTCATGATGGCGCGGAAGTTCACGAGATCCTCATCCGGCTCACCGCTGAGGACGACGTAGCGATACGACGGCCACTCGGCCATTTCGGCGACGGCGTTGCGCAGCCGCAGTTCGAGTTGCTCGGAATTCTCCGTGCCGCGCTTGAGCAGGCGGCGCCGCAGCTCCTGGAGGCTGGCGGGCATGAGGAAGACATCGACGAGCGACTGCTGGATTTCCCCGCCGGCGTTGTGGCGGATGGCGGCGGCGCCTTGCACATCCACGTCGATCAGCACGTCGTCACCGGCATCGAGGTTCTGCATCACCGTCTCGCGCAGCGTGCCGTAGCGGTGGTTGTGGACGCGGGCGTGCTCGAGGAAGTCGCCGACCTGGACGCGGTGCTCGAATTCCTCCGGCGAGACGAAGTAATACTCGCGCCCATTTTCCTCGCCGGGCCGCGGCGGTCGGGTGGTGCAGGAGATGGAATAGACGAAGTCGCGCGTGGGCTTGAGCAGGTTGAGCAGCGTGCTTTTCCCGCCGCCCGATGGCGCTGAGATGACGAAGAGAACGCCCCGGCGCGTCGGCTTCATTCGATGTTCGAGAGCTGCTCGCGGATCTTTTCGAGCTCCGCTTTGCACGTCACGACGAGCTGGGAAATTTCCACGTCGTTGGCCTTCGAGCCGATGGTGTTGAACTCGCGCGCGATCTCCTGGCTCATGAATTCGAGCGTGCGCCCGACCGGCTCGTTCTTCCGAAGGTGATGCGCGAATTGCGCGAGGTGGCTGTCGAGTCGCGTGAGTTCCTCGGTGATGTCGCACTTGTCGGCGAAGACGATCACTTCGCGGAGCAGGCGGTCGTCGTCGAGAGGGAGGTCGATGCCCGCCTTGGCGATGCGGTCGTGGAGATTCTGCCGGTAGCGCTTCACCACGGCGGGCTGGATTGTGCGAATCTTGCGCACACATTCGCGCAGCATCTTGAGGCGGTGGATGAGATCCTTCGCGAGGTGTTTGCCCTCGCGTTCGCGCATCTTCACCAGCTCGCGCAGCGCGGCTTTCAGCGATGTCTCGACCTGCGGCCATGCCTCGTCGGCATCGACCTGCTCCTCGGGGATGCGGAGCACGCCCGGCGCGCGCAGCACCGTCTCGATGCCGATCTCGCCTGATGCGCCGAGTTCCTTTTGCAGCGCGATCATGGACTCGTAGTAGGTCTTCGCGAGCTGTCGGTCGAGCGCGAGCTGGCTGGAACCATTGCCCGCGTGATGCGCGACCACGACGGTAAGCCGGCCGCGCGAGACCTCGGTGTTGATCACGTCGCGCACGCGGGCCTCGAGTTCGGCGAGTTCGCGCGGGAGGGAGACGAGCACGTCGTTCTGCTTCCGGTTCACGGAGTTGAGTTCGACGCTGATTTTACTGCCGTTGCTGGACGCCTCGCCGCGTCCGTAGCCAGTCATGCTGCGCATAAGGGTTTGGGACGCTAACGTCCGGCACGCCGGTGCCTAGAGAAATCTCGTCGCGCAACTCGCGTCATACCGCCGGATAGACCCACGGCCCGCGATACGGTCGCGCGAGGAGAGCGCTCGCTTCGGCATCCCCGACGATTGTCTCGCTCGCGGCATCCCACGCGAGGCTGCGCCCGGTGCGCCAGGAGATCATGCCGAGCAGCGGGAGCACGGAGGAGCGGTGGGCGAGTTCGATGCTGGCGACGGGCGCGCGTCGCTGATCGATGGCGGCGAGGAAGTCGGCCCAGAGCAGCGCGATGTTGTGGCCGTCGGGCTCGACGAGTTGCGCATCCGCGTGTTCCATCTTCCCGCCCTTGGTGCTCGGGTAGAAGGTCCAGCCGTCGCGCCAGCCGATGTGGAGCACGCCTTTGGTGCCGTAGTAGTAGGAGCCGATCTTGTGCTTCTCGCTGTCATTTCCCCCGAAGCGCCGGTGCTCCCAGACGCACGTGAACTTCTCGAACTCATACGTCGCGACCTGGTGATCCGGCGCGTCGCTCGTCTGCTCTTTGTCGTTCAAGACGGGCGCGCCGAGGACGGGGCGGCCGCCGGTGCAGAAGACGCGCTTCGGATACTGCTCGCCGCTCCACCACAGCACCTGATCGAGCCAATGCACGCCCCAGTCGCCGAGCGTGCCGTTGGCGAAGTCGAGCGTGTTGCGCCAGCCGCCGGGGTGCAGCTTTTTGCTGAAGGGCCGCAGCGGAGCCGGGCCGCACCACGAGTTCCAGTCCATGCTGTCGGGCGCGGGTTCGTTTGGCGTGGGCTTCTCGGGGCCGCCGCCCGCGCTGTGCGCGAAGAGCCGCACCATCCCGACTTCGCCGACCGCGCCGGACTTGAGGAACTTCATCCCGCTCACGTGATGCGGCCCGATGCGCCGGTGCAGCCCGACTTGCACCACGCGCCCGCTTTCCCTCGCCGCCTTCAGCATCGCGCGGCTTTCGTTCACGGTGTGCCCGGTTGGCTTCTCCACGAAGACGTGCGCGCCGGCCTTGAGAGCGTCGATCGTGTTCAGCGCGTGCCAGTGGTCGGGCGTCGCGATGATGACGATGTCCGGCTTCTCCTTCGCGAGCAGCTCGCGGTAGTCGCGGTAAAGCTTCGGCGTCTCGCCGCTGATGTCGTTCACCTGCTCACCCGCGATCTCGGCGATGTTCACGTCCACATCCGCCAGCGCGACCACCGCGCAGCGGCCAGAGGTCATCGCCTCCTTGAGGATGTTTTTCCCCCACCAACCGGAGCCGATGAGCGCGGTGCGCAGCTTGCGCGGCTCGGCGGCGCGGATGAAGGGAGCGGCGCCCGCGAGGGTAGCGGTGCGGATGAAGTGGCGGCGGTTCATTTGAGTAGGACGGCTGATTTCAACGCAGAGGCGCAGAGGGCGCAAAGGATCGCAAAGATTGTTTCTCCGCGCCCCTCTGCGCTCTTTGCGCCTTTGCGTTAAAGTTTACGCGCCCGCAGGTCGAGCACGACGAGTTCACCGCGGTTGTTGCGGCAGTAGAGGAGCCCGTTCGCGAGCACCGGTGCGGTCCACGCCTTCGGGCCGAAGACTTGCGTGCGCGTGGTGGGCTTGAAGCCGGCGGGTGCCGCGGGTGCGATCGTCAGTTCGCCCACGCCGCTGAGCGCGATGAGTTTTCCGTCGGCAATGATGACGCCGCCGCTGCCAAAGCCCGGCTCGCTCCACTTTTCGTCTCCGGTGGCGAAGTCGAGGCACTTGAGCGGCGCCTTCTCAGTCGTGTCGCCATCGACGCCGTAGAGGTGGCCGTCGTGGAGCACGGCGGCGTTGAGTTGCGTGCGCAGCTTCTTCGTCTTCCACACCTGCTCGGGCGCGGCGCCGCCGAGCTTCAGGAGCGCACCGCCTTTGCCGTAGCCGCTGGAGATGAAGACGCGGTCGCCGCTCACGATCGGGTCGGCGGCATTCACGCCATACTGCGTGAGCCAGCGGAAGCGCCACGCTTCCGCGCCGGTCTTCGCGTTCACGGCGAGGTAGTTCTCCGTGTTTCCGAACAGCGCGAGGTCGCCGAGGGGCAGGGGAGTGGAATAGCCCGAGTCCTTCGCGGCGGATTTCCACACGAGTTTGCCCGTCGCTTTCTCCACCGCGGTGCCGGCGTCACCGACATTGAGCACGAGCAGATCGCCGCTCACGAGCGGCGCGCCGGTGAAGCCCCACGTCGCGATCGTCGCGCCCGTTTCTTTCGCGATGTTCTTTTCCCACACGACCTTCCCGCTCGCCGCGTCGAAGCAAAACAGATCACCCCAACGGCTGAGCCAGTAGAGCCGCTCGCCCTCGAAGGTCGGGGTGCCCGTCGTGCCGCCCTCGTAGAACTTGTCGCCCAACTCTGCCGGATAGCTGTGCTTCCACAGTTCCTTGCCCGTTGCGGCGTCGAAGCAGAACACCGTGTCCTTCCCATCCGCGTGCCCCACCGTGGCCGCGCGGCCTTTCGCCACGACGACGGACGAGAAGCCGAGCCCGACTTCTGCCTTCCACGCCACCGGCACATCTCCCGGCCACTCGCTCTTCCAGCCTTTCTCGGCGGAGACGCCGTTGCGCGTCGGCCCGCGGAAGTGCGGCCAGTCGTCGGCGAACGCGGTCGCAGTGAGGAGGGCGAGGAGGATTAAACGGGATGTTGCCATGGCGCGCGGTAAGGACGGGTGAGGAGTTGAGTGGATTCGGCATCACCGATAACCACGCGCTTCGCCGGATCGTAGGTGAGCGGGCGGCCGACTTTCATCGCGACGTTCGCGAGGATGCAACTCGCGGTGGAGATGTGGCCTTGCTCGATGTCGGCGATCGGCTTGCTGCGCTTCTCGACGGCGGCGAGGAAGTCGAGCATGTGCCGGCGCGTGGCGGGAGCGGCGTTGAGTTCGTTGTCCTTCTCGGTCACGTCCTCGGGGAACTGCTCGCGCTCGAAGAGACAGTCGAAGTGGATCGGCTTCGCGTTCTTGTCGTGCGGGATGAAATCCGCGCGCATCGTGCTCGCCTTGAGCACGCCTTTCTCGCCGTGGATGAAGAGCGCCCACGGATAATCGGGATCGGTCGGCAAGCCCCACGTGCGGTGCTGCCAGTTGCAGTTGAAGTGCTCGTATTCAAACACCGCGCTCTGCGTGTCGCTGATGTTCGATTTCCCATCCCGCTGCACGAAGATGCCGCCGCTCGACGTGATGCGTCGCGGCCATCCGAGGTCGAGCATCCAGCGCGCGGTGTCGAACATGTGGACGCACATGTCGCCGACGATGCCGTTGCCGTATTCCATAAAGGTGCGCCACCAGCGCTTGTGCGGCAGGCCGTCGTAAGGCCGCAGCGGCGCGGGCCCGGTCCACATTTCATAGTCGAGGAAGTCGGGCACGGGCTCGACCGGCGGGTTGCCGTTCGCACGCATGTGGAAATAGCAGCACATGTCCACGTGGCCGATCGCGCCGAGCAGGCCGGCGTCGATGATTTGCTTCTTCGCGTCGATGAGGTGCGGCGTGCTTTTCCGCTGCGTGCCGATCTGGACGACGCGCTGGTGCTTGCGCGCCGAGGCGAGCATCGCTTCACCTTCGCTCACGTCGGAGCTGATCGGTTTCTGGCAATACACGTCCGCGCCGGCTTCGACCGCCGCGATCATGTGCAGCGCGTGCCAGTGATCCGGCGAGCCGATGAGCACGAGGTCGTGCTTCTGCTCGCGCAACATCTCGCGGTAGTCGCCGAAGAGCCGCGGCGCGACTTTCGACTTCGCGCGCTGGCTGTGAATCTCCGCCGCGCCCGCGAGCATGTGTTTGTCCGGGTCGCAGATGGAGACGACCTCGACCGGCGCGACCTGCATGAGCCGCCAGAGGTCGCTCTTTCCATACCAGCCCGCGCCGATGAGGCCGACGCGCCGCGGCTGGCCGGTGATGTCGAGTGCATCCGCGCCGAGCGTGGAGAGCGCGAGCGAGGCGGCGCTGGTGTGGAGGAAGCGGCGGCGGGAGATGTTCATTGGGCGAGGTCGAGGAAGGTGATGATGGAGGGATTGCCGACGGGCGTGAACTGCCCGGTGAAGCTGAGCGTGCCGGATTTTCGATCAACGCGAAACGTCGCAATGTGGTCGGCGCGCTGGTTGCACGAGTAGAGGAACGTGTCGCTCGGATCGAAGGTGAAGCTGCGCGGGTAGTCGCCGCGGGTCGGCTCCTCGGCGACGAAGGTGAGCGTCCCATTTTCGCCGACGGCGAAGCACGCGATGCCGTCGTGCAGGCGGTTCGCGGCATAGACGAAGCGGGCGTCGCGCGAGACGGCGATCTCCGAGCAGAAATTGCTGCCGGCGTATCCGGGCGGCAGGCTGGAGAGGGTCTGGCGCGCGGTGAGTTTTCCGTCGGCGTAGTCGAAGAGCACGACGTTTGAGCCTTCCTCCTGCAGCGAGTAGAGCCAGCGGTCATTCGGGTGAAACGCGAAGTGTCGCGGGCCGTCGCCGGGCGGGAGCGACACGCTGCTATGCGGCGTGAGATTGCCGGTGCCCTCGTCGAACTTCCACACGAGGATCTGATCCAGCCCGAGGTCGGTCGAGACGACGAAGCGCCCCGACGGATCGGCTTCGATCATGTGCGCATGCTTTTGGTCGTGCCCGCTGAATGCGAAGCTGCCTGGCGGCGCGTTCGTCGCCTTCTTCGGCCCGACTTCGCCGTCCGCCTGCTTCGTGTCGGTGGCGGGGCCGAGTTTTCCATCGGGCAAAATGGGAAGCACGGAGACGGTGCCGCCGAAGTAGTTCGCGACGAAAAGAAACTTCCCGCTCGGATGGATGCTGGCGTGAGTCGGTCCCGCGCCGCCGGAGCTGACGGTGTTCAGCAGCGTGAGCTGCCCGTCGTCGCGATTGATCGCGAACGCGCTGACCGTGCCGGGATCGCTCTCGCCCATCCGGTCGGTTTCATTCGTCGAATACATCCGCGTCCCGGCGGCATTGATCGCGAGGTGACTCGGGCTCGAGCCCATCTCGAACACGCCGCACGGCGACAACGCGCCGGTCGCGCGATCCGTTTGGAAGAGGTGAATGCCGCGCCCGTTTCCCGGCGGGAGATCGACCTGCGTGGGCCGGACGTTCTTGAGCGGCGAAGTGTAAGTGCCGACATATGCGATGAGCGGACGCCTGGCTTCAGCCGAGTGCGCGAAGATCGGCCAGGCGCCTGCGAGCGCGGTGGAGGTTTTGAGGAAGGATCGTCGTGAGGTATTCGCGGGAGTCATGGTTTTTGGATTCGATGCAGATGAGGTGCTTCGTGCCACGCACGAAGATCCGGCTCAGCGTCGCGGCTGCATCGTGTCGAGGTCCCAATCCTCGGGCTTGAAGGGTGCGCGCGTCTCCGGGCGTTCGGGGTAGCCGCCGGCTTCCTGCTCGCTGTCGATGATCTTGCCGGTGCCTTCGAGCGCCGTGCGGACGATGCGCGCGTCGATCGGGTCGCGATCCCACGGGCGCGCGCCGACGCTCTTCGCGACGAACTCCTTCACCTTCGCCGCAGGCATCGGCTCAAGGCCGTCGGGCCACGGGGGCTTCACCTGCTGCTCGGGCAGCGAAGTGCCGCCGGTGAACGGCCCGGGCGCGAGGTTGTCGTCCATGAACAGCTCCAGCGGGCTCGTGCCGTGGTTGAAAAACAGCGGCATCTTCGTTGGAGTGTTCGCGCCGTATTCGAGCACGTTGCCGACGATCGCGAGCCGGCTGGTTTGATGCGGATGCGTGCCCCATTCTTCATCGACGAGCGCGTGATGGATCGCGCGCCGGCCGGGGTTGGAGATCCAGTTATTCACGATGACCGCGTGCACTCCGCCCTTCGCCAGCGGATTGCGCTCGGTATTCGAGGCGTAGAGGTTCCCGACCACGGTGAGGAAGGTCGCGTTGTCGTGCAGCAGCGAGCCTTTCGAGTGCTCGCCCTTGCCGTGCGTGGATTTCGAGAGCGCCTCGGCGATGATGCAGTTCGAGAAGGTGACGTGATGCGAAGTCTTCGCGCGCCAATCCTCGACTGAGTCGCCGCCGCCGAAGCGCTCGCCGGATGCGGTCAGGTTTTCGTCCGTCGCCCATGTGCAGGAGCAATGATCGACGATCACATTCGACCCGCCGACGCCGGAGATGCCGTCGGCTTCCCAGCCGCTTTTCTTCGCGCGTCCCGCTTCGCCGGGGCGGACGGCGAGGTGCTGGATGATCACGTCGTGCGTCATGATGTTTAGCGTGCCTTTGATGAGCGTGATGCCCGGCGCAGGCGCGGTCTGTCCGGCGATCGTGACGAACGGCTCGCGCAGCGCGAGCGCCTTGCCCGCGAGATCGATCACGCCGCCGACTTCAAACACGATGATGCGCGGTCCCTTCGCGCCGAGCGCGGCGGCAAAGGAACCGTCGCCGTTGGCCATGAGCGTGGTGACGCGGACGATTTTTCCTCCACGTCCGCCGGGCGTCGCTGCGCCGAAGCTTTGTGCAGCGGCGATGGCGCAGGTGCTCAGCGTGGCGATGAGAATGGTAGCGAGTGTTTTCATGTGCGGTAAGGCTCGGGGAGCGTGAAGGCATTTTCGATGATCGTGATCTCCGGCTTCTCTTTGCCGTCGGCGATCACTTCCACGATGTCGAAGCGGTAGCGGATGTCCGGAAAGTCGAGCAGACGCAGCCACGCGATGGCACCGCGCGCGATGAGGTTCCGCTTCTCCGCATCGACGGCGTGCGATGGCGCGCCGTAGTCGCGAGTGCGCCGCGCCTTCACCTCGACGAAGACCAGTTCGCCGCTGCGCTTGTCGCGGCAGACGATATCCACCTCGCCGCCGTCTTTGCGGCGAAAGTTCCGGTAGAGCACCTTGTAGCCGTTCCGCCGGAGGTGCTTTGCCGCGAGGTCTTCGCCGAGTCGCCCGAGCGCGTGCGCGGCGTTTTCCTCAGCCGAGACCGAGGAGGAACTGCTGAACCGGGAGAAAAGTCCGGCGATGGATTGGACAAGGCCCATGCTGGCGGAGGCGGGTGAGGTGCAGCGCGGTGCCGTAGCCTTTGTGCTGCGCAAAGCCGTATGCCGGATACTCGCGGTCGTAGTCGAGCATCAAGCGGTCGCGCGTCACCTTCGCGATCACGCTCGCGGCGGCGATGGAGAGGCTGAGCGCGTCACCCTTCACGAGCGCGGTCTGTTCGATGGGAAAGGGCCGGACGGGCAGTCCGTCGATGAGCACGTGGTCGGGAGGCGAGGGGAGTTGTTCGACCGCACGGCGCATCGCGGCGTGTGTGGCGCGGAGGATATTGATTCGCTCGATCTCCTCGACGCCCACGATCGAGACCGCCCAGTGGATGCTGTCGTGTGCGGTGAGTTCGTTGAAGATTCGATCGCGCTGGAGTGCCGTGAGTTGCTTCGAGTCGCGGAGCGTCTTGTGCCGAAACCGATGGGGCAGGATCGCTGCCGCGGCCACGACCGGCCCGGCGAGTGGGCCACGGCCCGCTTCATCCACTCCCGCAATCAACGAAAAGCCTCGCGCACGGAGCTTTCTCTCATGCGCGAGGCTGCAATTCATCGCCGCGTGCGGCGGAAAAAACTAAGCGGACGGAGTCTCCTCAGCCGCCGGGGCTGCGGCTGCCGGTTGCTTCGCCTTCTTCTGCTTTGATTTTTTCTCCGCGCTCGCAAGTGCCCTGTTCTTCGGCTTCACATACATGGCTTCCTTGCCCTTGCGATCGCGCAGGTAGTAGAGCTTCGCGCGGCGCGGTGCACCTTCGCGCTCGACCTCGACCTTCGCGATGCGTGGCGAATGCAGCGGAAACACGCGCTCGACACCTTCGCCGTAGCTGATGCGGCGGACGGTGAAGTTTTCATTCACGAGCGATCCGCGGCGGGCGATCACGATGCCGGAAAAAATCTGGATGCGCTCCTTGCTCTTGCCTTCCTTGTCCACGCCTTCCTTTACGATGGTGTGAACGCGGACGCTGTCACCGATGTTGAATTTCGGTGGCTCTTTCTTGAGCTGTTCGGTCTCGATGGTGCGGAGAATCTGGCCTCGGTTCATGGCAAAATAGGGCGGTTTATTTTTGGAAAAGGGCCGGAGTTCTAGCGTAGAAGGCGGCACACGCAACCCGAATTTCCCGCCACAGTGCCCGACCCGACGCCCGAAACGAACATCGATCTCTCCAGCGACCAATATTTCATGGGCGAAGCCCTGCGTCAGGCGCGCCGGGCGGCTGACGCGGGGGAGGTGCCGGTCGGGGCGGTCGTCGTCCATCAGGGGCAGGTGATCGGCCGCGCGTGCAACCAGGTCGAGGTGCTCAAAGACGCGACGGCCCACGCCGAGATGCTCGCGCTCACGCAGGCCGAGAGCGTCGTTGGGGACTGGCGGCTCACCGAGTGCGATCTCTACGTCACCAAGGAGCCGTGCCCGATGTGCGCGGGCGCGATCGTCCACACCCGGGTGCGGCGCGTCATCTTCGGCTGCCTTTCGCCCAAGGACGGCGCGGGCGGTTCGCTTATGAACCTGCTCCAGCACCCGCAACTCAACCACCGCTGCGTCATCACCGCCGGCGTGCGCGGCGACGAGTGTGCGACGCTCTTGCAGGAGTTCTTCCGCGGGCGGCGCTGAGCGTCAGGCGGGGAAGGCGAGGTCGAGGAAGATGAGTTCCGTGGCCGGACCTTCCGCGAGGGTGAACTCGATTTCATTCCGGCCATCGCGGCAGTGCTCGACCGGCACGGTCCACGCGCGCAGAGCGGCGGGGGTTCCGAGGAGTTGCGTGAGCGGGTTGGAGAAGGGCTCGCTGATGTCGTCGCTGCTCGCGAGGGCGATCCCATTGAGCGATGCGCTCCAGCGGGAAGTCGGCATCGCTATCGCCGACTGAATGCGCAGCCTGCCGGGACGCTGCCAGCCGCCGGCGGGCGGAGCGAGATCGAGCGTGAAGCGTGAGGTCGTGCCGGGCGCGACGATGCGCGGGAGCTGGCGGCGGGGCGGACGCGGCTCGCTGTAGTTCCGCCCGATGAAATAGTGCTGCGGCGCTGCGTCGACGCGCGCCGGTTCGCGCAGCGTCTTCACGATAGCGAAGGGCGGCTCGACGCACGGCGGATCGGGTTCGTGCGACTGCTCCCGGTAGTATTGGAAATTGAACAGTGCCACGCCATCGGCGCCGCGCGCGTAGGCGAGATGCGCGGTGGTCGAAAGCTGCTCGGGCGTGCTGCGCCGGTGCGAATGTCCATCGTTCGCAGTGCATTGCGTCAGCTCGTGGAAGACGGCCGCGTCCGGCACGAGGCGTCGGATCTCGGCGAGCGAGGTCTGCTGCTCGGTGTGGTAGTAGGTCGAGAGATCGAACATCTCGACCCCCGCGGTCGCGAGCGCCGCCACGTCGAGCCCGAGCTTATCGTGCGAAGCGAGGTGCGCCGGGATGCGGACGCACAGCCAGCGATGCCGCCCGTCGCGCCCGGTCTCGTCGAGCAACCGGCGCACGCGGGCGACGAACTCCGTCATCACCGCGCGGCGCTGATCGCGATTCGTTTCGCCCAGGCGGAAAAAGTGCGGGTGGCGCAGGAAGTCGAGCTCCAGCCCGTCGAGATCGTAGTTGCGGCACAGATCCTCGATGAGCCGGAACTTGAACTCGCGGACCTCGGGGATCGCCCAGTTGTGCAGCATCGCCGCGTAGCCCGTCTGCTCCGGCTGCGGGCCGAGGCGAAATTCCGGATGCTCCGCATAGAAGCGCGGGACGGAATCGCCGCGTGCCTTCTTCGGGTCGTCGGCGTCGGCTTTGTGGTGCGCATCGTTCAGCCGGAAGCTGACGAAGCCCGCCATCCCACGTTCCCGGCAGCGATCCAGCGTGAGCTTCACGAAGTCGCCGCCATCGAGCACGAAGCGCACGAACGCGCTCGAGTTCTTCGAGTCGAAATGCTCGCGAAACCACGCCGCGTGCGCATCGAGCGGCAGCACCTTGCTCGGCCACCACGGCACCCAGCCAAGCCCGGGTTGGAGCAGGTGCGCATCGGCGCCGGCGTCCGCTGCCTCATCCACCGCGGCGTGAAACATCGCGGCGCTCAGCTTCGCACCGCGCGGGCGCCACGGGCTCGCGCAGGTGAGGATGTGCGTGGTGTCGCTCGAGTAGAGCACGCGGAACGGCGCCTTCCGCCGCTGGGCGCCACGCGCGACGACCCCGGCACCGGCCAGCGCTGTCGTTCGTAGAAAGACACGCCGATTCTGCATCACGGCAGCAGCGGCTTTGGGTTTTCGACCCACCCCGCGGGCCGCTGTCCCGAGCCCGGACGGTCCACATCGCCGATCTCCGCGCGGACCTTTTCCGCCAGCGCCGTGAGCTGCTCCACGATCTCCGGGTGCTCGGACGCGACTTCGCGGTCCTCATGCACATCTTCGCGCAAGTCGTAGAGTTCGAGCTTCGCTGGCTCGGTCCTGCGATTGAGCGCGACGTATTTAGTTTCGAGCGGGAGGTAGAGCTTCCAGCCGCCCGAGCGCACCGCCTGGAGTTGCTCCATGCGGTAGTAGGCAAAGCCCCGCGCATCCCACGGCGACTTCGCACTCGCATCGCCGAGGAGCAGCGAGCGGATGTCGTGGCCGTCGATCGGATTTGTCGGAAGCGGCGCGCCCGCGAGCGCGGCAAATGTCGGCAGCAAATCCATCGTCGAGCATACCTCGTCGTTCGTCCTCCCTGCGGCGATCCTTCCCGGCCAGCGCATCACGCACGGCATCCGCATCGCACCCTCGCTCGTGTCGTAAGCCATCCCGCGATACGGCGCGCAACTGCCCTGCGTCGGCTCGCGGTTCACCGCTCCGTTATCCGAAGTCCACACGACCAGCGTGCGCTCATCGAGGCCCAGTCGCTTCAGCGCACCCATGATCTCGCCGGTGCTCCAGTCCAGCTCCTCCACGCTGTCGCCGTAGTCGCCATTCTTCGATTTGCCGCGGAAGGCCGGGCTCGAAAACGGATGCGCAGTCGAGCCCGGCATCGTGTGCGGGATGTAGGCGAAGAACGGCCGCGCCTTGTGCCGCTCCATGAATGCGATCACTTCCTCGGTCGTCCGCTGCACGAGATAGTCGCGGTCCGGCGGCGCCTCGATCACCTTTTCTCCGCGCATCAGCGGCAGCTCCGGCCAGGTGTTGGGGAATTTGTCCTTCGTCATGTCATCGGAGTAGGGGATGCCGAAGAACTCATCGAAGCCCTGCCGCGTGGGCAGAAACTCAGGCTGATCGCCGAGGTGCCACTTGCCAAAAATCCCCGTCGCGTAGCCCGCCTGTTTGAGCGTCTCGGCGATCGTCGTCTCGCTGGGGTTCAGCCCCTTTTTGTCGAGAGCGCGCAGCACCGCCGTCTTCGTCCCGCTCTCGTGCATATTCACACGGAGCGGATAGCAACCCGTCATCAGCGCCGCGCGGCTCGGCGTGCAGACGCCGCTCGCCACGTAGAAGCTCGTGAACTTCGTCCCCTCCGCCGCGAGCCGGTCCACGTGCGGTGTGCGGTGCAGCGTCGAGCCGAAGCAGCCGAGGTCGCCGTTGCCGAAATTATCGACGAAGAAGACGACGAAGTTCGGCTTCGGCTCCGTGGCGAAAGCGGTCGCTGCAATGCACATCAGCGCGAGCAGCGAGACGCGGATGATGGGGGGAGCCGGGCGCGGATTCATCCCACACCTTTCAGCGCGAAACCGCGCGCGGAGAACCTGCCGGGAAGCGCAGGTTTCCCGGGCGCTGGTTTCCCGGGCGCTTGCGCTCGCGCGAGCGGACTGCTACGCAGCGCTCCCGCTGCCTATGAATTTGATATCCAATCCACAGCCTGATGCATCGGCGCCGCCGCGGCACTGGGCCACCGCCTTGTCCGGCGATGCCACCGCGGTGCGGCAGGCCATTCACGAGATCGCGGCGAGCTACTGGTATCCCGTCTATGCGTGGTGGCGGCGCGCGGGTTTGTCGGCGGAAAAAGCGGCGATTGCGACTGAGGCGAGCTTCACGCGCTGGCGCGATAAGGAGCCGCCGACTCCTACGGACGAAGGCGCGTCGCGGATGCGCGAGTGGCTGCTCGTGCGGCTGCGCGGGCTCGCGACGGGCGGAGTGAAGCCGGGCCCGAACCCACCGATCACGCTCTCGCGTTCATGGGCGGAGGAGTGCTTCGCGAAGGAGCCCGAGCGCGACCCGGACACGGTATTCCAGCGCCGCTGGGCGCTGACGGTGCTGGAGTTCACGGTCGAGTCCCTCCGGCGCGAATATGCCGCGGGTGGGAAGGAGCCACTCTTCACCGTGCTGCTGCCCTTCCTTGGCTTCGAGGGCGGCGAGGATCGCTACGAAGAAATCGCGCCCAAGGCCGGCATGTCTTCCGGCGCGCTGCACGTCGCGGTGTTCGATTTTCGAAAGCGCTACCGCGACCTGCTGCGCGCGATCGTCGCCGACACAATCGCCGATCCTAACGACGTGGATCAAGAGATGACGGCGCTACTCTGCGCGACGAGCTGAGCCGTGCTGCCCGGCGGCGACGCAGAGTCGCGCTGGACGGAGGCCGGAGCGTCGGTATCAGGGCTGGATGCCGGCCGATGACGATTCCGCAGCCCAAGATCTCGACGGAGTGAGCCCCGATGAAATGCCTGCGCGTGAGATGAACACCGTGCGGATGAGCGGGAGCGGTGGCGGGATGTGGCAGCCGCCTTCGATCGAGGAAGCGGCGGGGCTTTTTCCACAATACGAAGTGCTCGGCTTGCTCGGACGAGGCGGGATGGGTGCGGTGTATCAAGCGCGGCAGATCGCGCTGGATCGGCACGTTGCGATCAAGTTGTTGCCGCTTGAAGTGAGCGCGGATCGCGACTTCGCGGATCGCTTCGTGCGCGAGGCGCGGGCGATGGGACGGCTCAATCACCCGAACATCATCGCGGTCTATGACTTCGGCCAGACGCCCGCGGGGCATTGGTATTTCGCGATGGAGTTCGTCGAGGGGACGAACCTGCACCAGGTCATCCACGGCCCCGGCCTCGCGCCGGCGCAGGCGCTTTCGATCATCGGCGAAGTGTGCGACGCGCTCGCCTACGCACATGGAAAGGGCGTGGTGCATCGCGACATCAAGCCGGCGAACGTGATGGTGAACCTCGAAGGCCGCGTGAAGGTGGCCGACTTCGGCCTCGCGCGGCTGACCGATCCGAGCGCCGAGCAGTTCGGCCACACGCAGACCGGCACCGTGATGGGCACGCCGGACTACATGGCGCCGGAGCAGAAGCGCGGGATGAACGTGGACCATCGCGCGGACATCTACTCGCTCGGCGTGATGCTCTACGAGATGCTGTGCAAGGAGACGCCGCAGGGCGTCTTCGATCCGCCCAGTCATCGCGTGGCGGTGGACGCGCGGGTCGATCAAGTCGTGATCAAGGCCATGCAGCAGACGCCGGATCGGCGGTTCCAGAGCAGCACGGAGATGAAGGCGATGGTGGATTACATCCGCACGATGCCGGCCCCAAAGCCGCGTCCCGGTGGGACAGCGCCACTAGCGGCAGCAGCGAAGGCGAACGATCGCACGTTGTTTTACGTCGGCGGAGGCGTCGCTGCGCTGGTCGTGCTCGTCGTCGCGGTGCTCGCATTTTCCGGCGGAGAAAAGAGGCGCAAGCCCGCCGCGGCCGCGCGTGCGACGCCGAGCGCCGTGCCGGAGAAACCGGCCGCGGCTCCCGTGCCGCCGCCGGTCGTCGCCGCCGCGTCTTCACCTCGGCCCGCTGTCGTGAAGCCTCCCGCGAGCGCGCCGGCGACTCCCGTGATCGCGATGGAGCGCAGCGCGACCCCTGCGCCGCCTCCCAGCCCGGGTGCGCGAGCGCTCTTCGATGGGAAGACATTAACGGGCTGGCATGGCTACGCCGAGACGGGCGGGCCGAGGGGCTGGTTTTTGAAGGACGGCGCGCTCGTCGGCGAAGGGAAGAAGACGACGCTCGTCACCGATGAGTCGTTCGGCGACTTCGAGCTCTCGCTCGAATGGCGCGTCGGCACCGGCGGGAACGGCGGGATCCTTTTTCTCATCGGCAGCCTGGAGTCGGGCGGGCGTCCCGAGTGCCCGGAGATGAATCTCATGGACGACGCGCTGGCGCCCAAAAGCAAGACCGGTTCGCTCTTCGATGTGCAGGAAGCGACGAAGGCTGCGGCGAAGCCGCTCGACGAGTGGAATACGGCGAAGCTCGTGCAGCGTGGAGGCAAGGCGGAGCATTGGGTGAATGATCAACTCGTGTGCGCCTACGACCTCAGTGCCACGAAGTTCAGCGCGAAGATGGGTGGCAAGGGCAAGATCGGCTTGCAAGGCTGGACTGGCGAGATCGCGTATCGCAATGTGACGCTCCGTTCGCTCGACGCCGCGGAGCCAGCGCCTGCGCCCACCATGCCCACATCCGCCGCGCTCACGTTCGGCGGACATCGTTACGAGTTCGTGCCCGATCTGATCGGCTGGGCGGACGCCAAGGCGAAGGCCGAGGCGATGGGGGGACACCTCGTTGCGATCACGAGCAAAGCCGAAGACGACGCAGTGCGCGAAGCCTTCAAGAGCAATCTCAAGGGTGGTGGCGATCCGCTCGAATCGCTCTGGATCGGCGCTTCCCGTCCGACGGCGGATGCCGCGTGGAGTTGGGTGACCGGTGAACCGTTTGCCTACACCAACTGGGCTGGCGGCGAGCCCAATCTCAAGAGTGGCAACCCGCCGTGGGTGCTCACGTATCGCGATCAGGACGCGCGCTGGCGCGATGACGGCATCACGGTGAACGGGCAGCCGCATCTCAAGAAAGGATTCATTGTGGAATGGGACGACGTGCAGAGAACCGCGCCCACGCTGGCGGCGCAGAGCGTCACGGGGAAGTGGCTCGCCGAGCAGGTGCCCCAGTGGGAGGCGGCCTTTGCTAAGGAAGTCACCGCTCCGTTTGAAAAAGGCGCGGGCGATTTGCGGAAGCAGTATCTCGCCGCGCTCGACGGCATGCTCGCCACGGCCACACGCACGGGGAAGCTCGACGACGCGGTCGCCTACCGCGCCGACCGTGAGCGGATGAGCGGCGGTGGCGACGTGCCCGCCGAGGACGAAGCCCTCGCGCCTGCTGGGCTGCGGGCGCTGCGCGCAAATTATCGCCCCGCTCTCGCCAAGCTCGACGCGGAGCGTTTCGCGAAGGCGAAGAGCGCCCACGCCCGCTACGACGCGATCCTCGCGCAAAACCAAACCGCGCTCACGCAGCGCCAGCGCCTCGACGAAGCGCTCGAACTCAAGACCCAGCGCGAAGCTCTGGGCGCCGCGTGGCTGAAACCTCCCGCCGGTGCCGCTCCCGCCGCCACGCCCGCCCCGGCGACGCCGAAGCCCGCGCTCGGGCAGGCGATGGCCCCGCCGCCTTCCAAAGCGCCAAAGCTCAAGCGGCGCGAACTCGTCGAGCGTCTGCTGGCAATGGGCGCGACGGTCAAGATCACCCAGCCGGGAGGTCACTTCGCGGTGAAGGACATGACGCAGTATCCGGGAGATACGTTTCCGATCCAATCCGTCGAATTCCGTAAACACGATGGGCTCACCGAGGGCGATCTCGACATCGTCGAGCAGATCATTGACGTCCAAGAGATTTATCTCGAAGACGTGCCTGCGACTGATGCGACGATGGAAAAGCTGCGCGGGCTCTCCACCATTCGGACGCTCGCCTTTAGTGGCTTGGATAAGCTTACCGGTGCGGGGTTCAAGTCTATCGCGGCGATGCCGGCGCTGAACACGCTCGATGTGGGGGGCACCATCAGCACGGAAAGCCTGACCGCCCTCGGCAAGGCGCGGAAACTGATGATCCTCAGACTCGCTGGCGCGACCTTCACGGAGCAGGACTTCGCGGCCATCGCCACCATCCCAGCGCTGAAAGAACTAGTGATCAATGGCGTCAACGTCGAGCCTGTTCCCACCGCCGCGTGGGCGCGCCTCGCGAATGCGAAGAAACTGACCCGGCTGGCCATCGACGCGCCGCTGAACACCGCAAAGATGAACACCGAAATGATTGTCGAGATCGCCAGGATTTTCGGCTTGGAATACCTCTCCGTGGCAAACGCCGACCTGCCTGACGCCGCTCTCGCCCCACTCGCAGCATTGAAATCGCTCAACACTTTTGGGACGTATGAGGGAACCCCGCTCGACGGCAGCGCCTTCGCCACCTGGCCGCTGCGCCCCGCGATGAAAATCTTGAGTATCGCAGGCAAACGCAGCGTGGCGGACGACGCTCTGCGAGGCATCGCCGCGGCCTTTCCGAAGCTCGAACAGCTCAGTGTGAGGGCCGATACCGGGAGCGTGACCGCCGCCGGCTTCGCCCATCTCCCGAAGCTCCGGCACCTAAGCCAACTCTTCCTCGCTGGCGACGCCGTGGACGATGCCGCCTGCGCGGAACTGGCCAAATGCGACTCGCTCACGTCCCTCGGCCTCGGGAACGCGCGCGCCACGGAAGCCGGCGCGCAGTCGCTCACCAAGCTCAGCTCACTCCGCAGCCTGGATTGGATCAACCCGCCCGTGACCGACGCCGCGCTCAAAAGCTACGGCAAGCTCCGCGCACTCGAGACCTTTAAGATCGGCCAGCAAGACCCGCCCGAGGTCGAGCAAAAGCTCAAAGCCGCGCTGCCGAAAGTGAAGGTCGTGCGGTAGGCGTCGATACTTCCGCTCTCCGTTGCCCGAGGGAGTTCCAGCAGGCACAAATCTGGCGAATCTCTGAAAACGGCCTTTTCAGCCGTTTCGGTCGCTTCATGCGCGACGGATAAGACCTTTTCCGTCACGGAAAAGGTAATTGGCGGCGCTCCAAAGGTAAGGGGAGACGCCCCAAAGGTAAGCGGAGGCGCTCCAAAGGTGAGGCTCGCCGCAGCAAAAGGAACTTCAAACGCGCCGAAAGCCACGTCCGCCGCGCCTTTCCCCACCGGCGCGGCGTCGAAAGCCGCCGCAGCCACCGCCGCACTCCCGCCCGGTGCGGCTCGAGCTTTTCCGCGCTACACCGGCAGCTTCCGCACGCGCTTCGCGTTCTCGAAAAGGATCTTCCGCTCGGCGGCTTTGTTCGGTGCGAGGCGCCGGCTCGCGCGACCTACTGTGCGCGTTCGTTTCCGCTCGCGCCACGTCCGATGCTCGCGGCGATTGCGACTTCAGAGCATCGCTTGACAGGCGCGGGCGATGTCCCCACCTAGCCGACCTATGACACACTCCCGTTCCTCCGCCCAGCCTTCGTCCATCGAACCGCTCGAGGCGCGTATCGCACCCGCGGCGGTGGTGAACATCACGGACATCGACGGCGACACCGTCGCGGTGAAAACAAGCAAGGGCACCGTGGCGCAACTCACGGCGGCGCTGCGGCTCTCCGGCGCGGGACTCACCGGCACGATCCGCGAGATCGACTTCAGCACCGTGCCGCTCGTGGGCGGCGTGAATCCCTTCGCCGGGACCGACCTGGCGGTCTCCGTGGTGAAAAGAGGCGCGAGCGGCGACGGGCGCGTGAACGTGGGCTACATCGACGCCGCGGCCAGCGACGGCGCGGGGATGGACGGCGCCGCGATCGGGCTGGGGAAAGTAAAGATCGCCGGCGACCTCGGCCAGATCGACGCTGGGACGGGCGGGAGCAACCTCGCCATCAAGAGCCTCACGGCGCAGACCTTCGGCGCATGGGGCACGGGGACGCAGGGGGCGAACGGCTCGATCGCGAGCAGCCTCGCGGGAAAAGTCGGGACGATCAAAGTGACCACGATGACCGGCGTGAGCCTCGATCTCTCGGGCGCGGTCGCCAACTTGAACATCGTGGGCTCGATCCTCGACTCGGCCATCACCGGCACCGCGGACCTCGCGAAAGTGCGGGTCGGCGCCGGGGCGATCAACTCGTCGTTTGCGGCGAAGTCCATCGTGAAGATGGATGTCGTCGGGACGCTCTACTCGAACGTCACCGTCACGGGGACGCTCGGTTCGCTGACGGTGAAGGGCGACTTCGTTTACCGGAAGATCGTCGCGGCAGAAATCCTGAACGTGGCGATCGCCGGCTCGGTTTACGGCCTCGACGGCGCCGCACAGACCGGCTTCATCTCGGCCTCGGGGAAGATCGGGAAGGTCAAGATCGGCGGTGATCTTCGTGGAGGGAGCGGAGACCAGACGGGGCGGATCGCCGCGGGTGGAAACATCGACTCGGTGACGATCGTCGGCTCACTCGTCGGGCCGATCGTCGCGCGCGACAGCACTACGAATTCCTACATCGCCTCAAGTTCCAGCAGCATCGCTGCGGGCGGAAATCTCACCAGCGTGCGCATCGGCGGGAATATCATCGGGCCGGTGCTCCAGGTCATCCCAAACACCGGGCCGTGGTTTGCCTCTTACTGCTGCACGATCTCCGCGGTGGGGGACATCGGGACGGTGAGCATCGGCGGCTCGGTGGTTGGGATCTCCGGGGACGATTTCAGCAACCGGAACAATGTCGAGATCTTCGCCAAGCATATCGGCACCGTGTCCGTGGGCGGTGATTTCACGGGCACCGGCGATGACGCGCCGGGGATTTATGCCGAGGGGAGCCCCGGGCGCATGGCGATCGGCAAGATCGTCGTGAAAGGTTCCTTCCGGCTGGCGACGATCCTGGCCGGCACCTCGGCTCCAAACGTGGGAGGCGCCGCCAAGAACGCCGACGGGCGGATCGGCTCCGTCTCCATCGGCGGCAATCTCGCCAGCGCAACGATCGCTGCCCTCGATTCCGGCGCGGGCGTCTCGGACAACGGGAGCATCGTGTCGCAGATCTCCAGCATCACCGTGGGCGGGCAGATCATCGGGAACTCCGTCGTCCGCGCCGAGCACATCGTCTCCGCAAAACTCGGCGGTCTCCCGATCGCGCTCAAGCCCGGCGAGCGCACCGACACCACGGCGATCCTCTTCCCGCCGGGCGGCGGCTCGCTCGCGGAATACATGTAAGCGCGGCCGCCGCGCTACACCGGCAGCTTCAGCACGCGCTTCGCGTTCTCGAAAAGGATCTTTCGCTCGGCGGCTTTGTTCGGCGCGAGGCGGCGGATCGTCGCGAGTTGCTGCGCACCGCTGCACTTCTCGCCTTCGCCGATCGAGTCGTTGCAATCGCTGCCGTAGAGCAGCTTGTTTTGGTGCCGGTCGAGAAAACCGCGCGCGTGGTCTTCGTCGCGGAGCAGCGCATTCAGGCCGGAGCCGGCGCTCATGTCGGCGAACATATTCGGGTAGTTCGCGAGCAGCTTGTCCGTGATGCCGCCGGGCGTGACGGGGCCCTTCGGGTAGAGCACTTGTGGGTCGGCTTTTGCGTCGATATTCGCCCACCACGTCTGCGCGTGGCCGATGAAGTTCACGGTCGGGAACTTCTCGAGGATCGTGTGAAAGCGCTCGAAGCTTGTGTTGTATTTTCCGAACTGAAAGTGCAGCAGCACCGCGACGCCGTGCTCCTTCGCGATCTCCGCGACGAGATGCACCGCGCGCGAGTCGGCCTCGACCATGAACTTCTGCTCACCGATCCCGAGCGCGCCGGCCTTGATCCCGGCGGCGATGATGTCGCGCGCGTCGCTGAGATACGGCACCTCGTTCGCGAAGAAGAAGTATTCCTTCGGGTGCGCGCGCACGACTTCCTGCACGCGATCGTTCCCGCTCGCGCCAGCTTCGAGCCCGAAGAACCGTCCGGCGGGAAGCAGCACGGTATGCGTGATGCCCATCTTGCGCTGGTGGGCGAGCATCTGTTCGTCGGTGCGCCCACGGTAGTCGGTATGCTGGTGGATATCGATGACCGGCTCGGGCGCGGCGCTCTGGGCGTAGCACGCGGCGCACGTGCTGGCGGTCGTCAGGAGGAAGTTCCGGCGGGAGATGGATGAGGAAATCACAAAAGTATCTGAACAGGTGAGAATGTGCGCTGTGACAATCTCTAGCGTCGCGTGACCCTCAGAGGTTTTCTCATCTGCACCCATGCGCTTCCTCCTCCTGCTGCTCCTCGCCCCGCTCGCCTTCGCCCAAGACGGCCTGAAATCCAAGACCACCTACTCGAAAGCCTACGGCGAGACGAAGAACCCGGTGACGGTCGATCCCGCGAAAGACCTCCCGCGTTATCCCGCCGTCGAACCGAAGGACGCGATTGCGACTTGGAAAGTGAAGCCGGGATACAAGCTCCAGTTCGCCGCGCACGAGCCGCAGGTGCGTTCGCCGATCGCGGTCTGCTTCGATGAAAACGGACGCATGTTCGTGTGCGAGATGATCGACTACTCCGAGATGCGCGACGTGACGCCGCACCTCGGCCGCATCTCGATGCTCGAAGACAAAGATGGCGACGGATACTACGAGACGAGCAAGGTTTTCGCCGACGATCTGCCGTGGCCCACCGGCCTCATCTGGGCAAACGGCGGGCTCTACGTCGGCGCGACGCCGGACATCTGGCGCTTCGAGGATCGCGACGGCGACGGGCACGCCGAGGTGCGCGAGAAAGTCTTCACCGGCTTCGGCACCGGGCTCGCGCTGCTCAACGTGCAGGGCCTGATGAACAGCATGCAATGGGGACAGGACAACCGCATCCACATGCTCTCCGGCACGGGGAATCGCGGCATGATCGCGTGCCCCAAGCGGCCCGACGTGCCCGCGCAGGAAATCGGCGGGCGCAATTTTTGGTTCGACCCGCGCACGCACGACTTCGGCTTCGAAGCCGGCGGCGCGCAGTATGGAATGAGCTTCGATAACTACGGCCGGAAGTTCGGCTGCTCGAACTCCGACCACCTCCAGACGTGGGTCTATGACGACAAGTTCGCGGAGCGGAATCCGTTCTTCACCATGCCGCCCGCGCGCCAGAGCATCGCCGCGGATGGCGGCGCGGCGGAAGTTTTCCGACTGAGCCCGGACGAACCGTGGCGCATCATCCGCACACGCTGGCGCATCGCCGGCGTGGTGAAAGGCGCGGTCGAAGGCGGCGGGCGCGTGAGCGGATACTTCACCGGCGCGACGGGCACGTCGGTTTTTCGCGGCGACGCGTATGGCGATGACTTCGTGAACAACACGTTCAGCGGCGATGCCGGCGGCCAGCTCGTGCACCGCAAGAAAATCTTCCCCGACGGCGCGAGCCTCATCGGTCGTCGTCCCGACGACGAGAACGGCTTCGAGTTCGCCGCGAGTAAGGACACGTGGGTGCGTGTGGTGAACTTCGCCAACGCGCCCGACGGCTGCCTGCACATCTGCGACATGTATCGCGAGGTGATCGAGCATCCGCACAGCATCCCGGACGAGATCAAGAAGTTCATCGACCTGAACAACGGGAATGATCGCGGCCGCATCTACCGCATCATCCCCGAGGATAAGGCTTGGCAGCGCCGCGGCGCCGTCGCGCTCGGCAAAGCGAGCACCGCTGAACTCGTGGAAACGCTCGCGCACCCGAACGGCTGGCACCGCGACACCGCCGCCCGCTTGATCTACGAGCGGCAGGACAAAGCCGCCGTGTCGCTGCTCGACGCGCTTTTCCAAAAGCCGAGCGCCGCGCTCGCGAAGTTCCACGCGCTCGGCGTCCTCTCCGGCCTCGGCGCGCTGAGCGACGAGACGATCGACCGCGCGCTGCGCGACAACGAGTGGTTCGTGCGCGAGCGCGCGGTGACGCTCTGTAGGGCAAGCGCCCCGCTTGCCGCGGGGAACGCCCCGGCCTCGGCAGGCGGAGCGCCTGCCCTACAGGCTCTGGTCGATGACCCCAGCCCGCGCGTGCGCTTCCAAGTCGCGCTGCGAGTCAACGACGCTGCCGCTCTCACGCGCCTCGCTGCGAAGGACCACGCCGATAAATGGATCTCCGCCGCGATCCTCAGCAATCCGCCGGCAATCGTAAATGCGCTGCCGCTGCAAATGACTGACGCCACGCCGTTCGTCGCGAAACTGATTGAGATTCGCGCAGCGACGAAGAGCGGCGTGCCCGACTTGATCGATTTCATCGCGCAGCGTGGCGCGAACCCACTCTGGCTTCGCGCGCTCGGCGACGGTCTCCGCCGCACGGGCGCGACGATCGAGAAGGCCGACTCGGATCACAAACTTGCCGCCGTCTTCACCAAGGCGGCCACGACCGCCGCCGATGCGAAAGCTGCGACTGCCGCGCGACTCGATGCGATCGAGTTGCTCGCGTTCACATCGAGTGACGCCTTGAAGACCTGCCTCGCGAAAGGCCAGCCCGACTCCGTCCAGTCTGCGGCGATCAAGACGCTCGCGCAGCAATCGTCAGCCGACGTGACGAAGACGCTGCTCGATCACTGGCCGCACTACGGCCCGAAAGCCATGGACGCCGCGCTCGCGGCGTTCATCGCGCGCGACGAGCGGACGACGAAGCTGCTCGCGGCGATTCAGTCGGGAGCGATCAAGGCAAGCGACCTCTCCGCTTCGCAGGTGCAAAGCCTCGCACAGCACAAGGACGCGAAGATCGCGGCGCTCGCGAAGAACGTGCTCGCCTCAGTGCTCCCGCCATCGCGTGCGGAGATGACGGCGAAGTTTAAACCCGCGCTGACTACGAAGGGCGACGCTGCGCGGGGCCAGGCGCAATACCTCGCGCGCTGCCTCACGTGCCACCGCGCCGCGGGACAGGGGATGGAAGTCGGCCCCGATCTCATCACCGTGAAGACGAAGGGCCGCGACGCGTTGCTCACCGCGATCCTTGAGCCGAACAAGGAAGTCGCTTCGCAGTTCATCGCCTACGTCGTGAATACCAAAGACGGGCAGACGCTCACCGGCGTCATTTCAAAAGACGACGCGAGCAGCCTCACGATCCGCACGCTCGGCGGCATCGAGCAGACGATCCCGCGGAGCAATATCGCCAGCAGCAGCTCCGACGGTCACAGCCTCATGCCCGAGGGACTCGAAACCGGTCTCGATGTGCAAGGCATGGCGGACTTGCTCACCTTCATCGAAGAACTCAAATGACCACGACACTCCCCCGCCAACTTCTCCATTCCACGCTCGCTCTGCTGCCGTTGCTCTTCACCACGCTCGCCGGCTCGGCAGAGCCGGTCGATACCACCCCGAAGCTGGAAGTGCTCAACGGGCAGATCAAGGCCAACGCCGAGGACGCGCAGGCATATGCGAACCGGGGCTACACGCTGGCGCTGCTCGGTCGCAAGGACGAGGCGCGGGCGGATTTGAAGAAATCGGTCGCCCTCAAGGACAACGCGCCGATGCACAACCGGGCCGGGTGGGCTTACTTCAATCTCGGCGACTATGTCGACGCGGTGCGGGAGTTCGAGACTTCGGTGAAGATGAGCAACTTCCGAGGGCACTACGACTATTACTCGCTCGTGCTCGGCTACTGGGGCACCGGCGAGACGAAGAAGGCGCTGGAGAATTACCAGCTCGCCGTCGAGCGGGACCCGCGCTTCGGCGAATACAAGACGCTCGCTGAACGCACGGCCGAATGGACACCGCTCGAGCGCCGCGCCATTCACGAAACCTACGTGCTGTGGAGCAAGGCGTGGAAAGCGCAGTAGGCGCGAGAGCCGGCCTTAGAGGATGAAGTCGGTGGGCCCGAGTGTGTCCGTGGAGACGTTCTGCAGAGTGTAAAGGAGGACGAGCTGGTCGCCGCCGCCATCGAGGTCGGCTGAGACTTGATTTCCCGTCAAGGCCAGGAAGCCATCGTTGATGAGGTCCTCGAAGGCCAGGGTGCCGGAATCGCTGAGGCCGAGATCGGAGAGATCGAGCTTGTCTTCGCCCACGACGAAGTCGGTGACAGTGTCGGAGTGAGCCTCAGAAAGAAGCGCGTCTTCGTTGAGTCGGTATTTGAAGACATCGGCGCCGCCGCCGCCGGTCAGCGTGTCGTGGCCGGCGCTGCCCGTCAGCACGTTGGCCAGGTTATCGCCGATCAGCGTGTCGGCGAAGATGGAGCCGAACAGGTTTTCGATGCTGGTGTAGCTATCACCGTTGGCATCCCCAGCCGTCCCGCCCGTCATCAGATTGGCGATCACGCCTACCGCCGCATTGAAGTAGGAGGCGGTATCGCTACCACCGCCGCCGTTGAGCGCGTCGGCACCGGCGCCGCCGATGAGCACGTTGGCGAGGGAGTTGCCGGTCAACGTGTCGTTGAGCGCGGAGCCTTGGATGTTCTCGAAGTTGGAAATGGTGTCGCTTCCCGCGCCGACAGTATTCTGTAACGTGGTGAGGGAGAGGTTCACGGTCACGCCTGCGAGGGCGCCGGCGTAGGAGACTGTGTCGCCGTAGACCCCGTGGTTGCCACCGTTCAAGGTGTCATTGCCGGCTGCGCCTTCGAGCACGTTGTCGCCTTGATCGCCCGTGAGGGTGTCGGCGTTTGCGCTGCCGATTACGTTCTCGATGCTGATGAGGCCGTCGTTGCCGGCGTGATTGCCCGAGGCTTCACTCGAGGAGAGATTGACCGTGACCGCGCCGGACGTTTCGTAAGAAACCGTATCGCTGCCATCGCCACCATCGAGCAGGTCGCCGCCGGCGAGTCCGATGAGGAGATCGTTGCCGCCGTTACCGTAGAGACTGTCGCTATTGTTACCGCCGGTCAGCCTGTCGCTGCCGATGCCGCCGACGAGGATGCTGTCGCCAGCGGTGACGGTGCGGATTTCCTGCACGTCCACCAGCGTCAGGGTCACCTCCTGAAAGAGCGCCGTATCGATGCCGTTGCTGGCTTGGATGGTGGCGACCACTTGCTTGCCGTTAGAAAGATCGCTGTCGGCATCCGGGATATTGCCGTCCTCGAAATTGAGGAGTGCGTTCGCGGAGAGTATTCCTCCGTTGAGCGTAAAGAAGCCGGCGGTATCTCCGATCAGAGTCAAGGTTGCCCCACCGTCGGCACTCACCGTGGCAATGGTTGTGGAGAGGGCATTGCCTTCCGCGAGGAAGAAGACCGTCTGGTTCGCTGAGGTCGTCTCGAGGCTATCCCGGACATTGACGGTCAGGGGCTGAATTGTCTGATTGCCCGCGGCGTCGGTGGCGGTGATGCTGAGGCTGAAGCTGGTCTTGGGCGCTTCGAAGTTCACCGCCGCTCCGGTGTAGCTCAAGGTCCTGCCGTCGCTGCCCAGCGTGAAGGAACCCACATCCGCGCCGCCGACCTCAAACGTCACCGCATGGACGTCCGTGGCGGTCAAGGTGCCCACGACGGTGGAGTCGGCTCTGTTTTCATCGACCGTGCGCGGATTGCTCAGTGCCACAGCGGTGGGTGCGAGCGTATCGATGCGAACGATCACCGCTGGGGAGGCGTCGGCGGTGCCGTCGATGGTAGCGGCGAACAGGTATTCGCCGTCCCCGAGTGGCGCCGCTGGGGTAAAAGATCCCGCGCTGAGGATCACTTCGTTGGTGCCTTGAAAGAGATGAATGGTGCCGCTGCCCGATACGTTGACGGTTGGCGTGCTGTCGCTGGTGATTCCGTCACCGATAACGTTAGTGTCACTGGCGGCCGCCAGCGTGGGCGCAGCGGGTGAGGCGTTGTTATTGATCGTCAGCACCAGCGCGCCGGAAGCGGGCCCAAGGTTGCCGGCGAGGTCCTTTGCCTTCGCCGTGAAGCTCGGACTGCCCGCAGCGAGTGGCGATGTGATGGTGAAGCTCCATGCGCCGGTGGAATCGGCAAGTGCGGTGCCGATCTCGGCGTCGAGGCTGTTGTAGATATGCACCCGGGCGTTCGCCTCCGTCGTGCCTCGCAAGGTCGGGGTCGAGTCGTTGGTGGTCGTGTCGGCCTGGCTGCCCGAATTGCTCGCGGGAGAAAGGGTGAGCGTGGGTGCGGCGGGCACGGCTGTGTCGATGATCAGCCGGTAACCGGCGGAGAGCGGCCCAACGTGTCCGGCGCCGTCTTCGATGGTGGCGCGGATGTCGTAGATCGCCGACGCGAGCGGTGAAGTGATCGGCGCGGTCCAGTTGCCCGCGGCATCGACGGCGCCGGTGCCGATCTCGGTGAGCACATTGCCGACGAGTTGGTAGAGGTGGACGATGCTGCCTTCCTCCCCAGCCGCCTGGCCGCTGATGGTCGGCGTGGTGTCGTTCGTGATGCCGTCGGTGGCTGAGAGCCCCGTGTCGGTCTCGATTGTGACGCCGAGGCCATTCGGCGCGAAGGGAGTGATCGTATCGATTTCGATCGTGAGCGGATCGGAGAGTGCGCTCGGGTTTCCGAGAAGATCCTGCACGGCGGCCTTCAGCAAATGCACGCCTTCGTCGAGCTTGCTCAGCGTGATATTCCAGGTGCCACCGAAGAGAACGGTCGTGGTGGCGATGAGCGTCGTGTCGCCGTCGAACGTGTCGTAGATGAAGATCGTGCCGCCGATCTCGGTGGAGGTGCCACTGATGGTCGGCGTCGTGTCGCTGGTGATGTTGTCAGCGATGCCGGTGTCCACTTGGAAAACGTCGTCGATCGTCGGCGTGTCGGCGGGTTGGTCGGCTTTGTTGATGATCGTGATCGCGAATTCCCGTTCCAGCGCCGGCCCGCGCTCAGCGGTGGCGCGGACGATGAGGCCATACGTGCCGTTGGTCGTTTCGAAGTCGAGCAACTCGCCGTGCTCGACCGTGATCTCGCCGGTGGTGGAATCGATCGAGAAGATCCCGCCGGGATTCACCAGCGAGTAGAAGACATCGAGATCGCCGGGAAATTGCGCTTGGGCCAGGATTCCGGCGGAGAAGCCGTTCTGGGTGGCATCCTCCTCGTTCAGGACATTGGGCACCGCGATGTTGGCGTCCACGATGGGACTCGGCACGGCGAGGCCTTTTTTCACATCGGCGAACTTCAACGTCTCGACATTGATGAATCGATCGCTGCCGTCGTCGCCGTCGTCGGGGTTCTCGTCCCGCACCAGTTGGCTGCCGTCGGCATTGAGGCGAATCGTGTAATCGTCCTTGCTGCCGGTGAGACACAGCAGATCGACTCCTTCGCCGCCATCGACGAAGTCATTCCCGGTCCCGCCCGCCAGCTTGTCGTTGCCCTTGCCGCCGTGAAGGGTGTCGTTGCCGCCTCGTCCATCGAGCGTGTTTTTGCCATCATTGCCAGTGAGTCGGTTGCTTTCGGCATCCCGGCCAAAGGCGTTGAGCGCGGCTTTCCCGGTCAGCACCACATCCTCCACGCCGTCGTAATACTTGAAGGCGACACTTCCGTCGGCGTTGAGCTTTGCCGCATTCAGATCGATGGAAATCGACGCGCGGACCAAGTCGTGAGCGCCCTCTCCCGCGACCTCGAAGATCCGGTCGGCCTTGTTATCGATGACGAAGGTATCGTCGCCCAAGCCGCCATAGAGCTGATCCACGCCCTTGCCGCCATTCAGCCAGTCGCTGCCTTCCGCGCCGTAAAGGGTATCACTGCCGGTGCCACCCGTGATCCGATTGTTCAGCGCGTCGCCCGTGAAGGTCCACGCGAGCCTGCCGGTATAAGTGAAGTTTTCGATGTAAAGGTGCTGACTGGCCGCGCTAAAGAACGTCCCCGAGAACACGCTGCTCTTGATGGTGTCATTGCCGCCCGCATCGACGCTGTTGGACGTCTCGTTCACGACGTCGCCGAGGTTGTCCACGATGTAAGTGTCGTCGCCGGCATGGCCGAAGAGGAGGTCGGCGCCGGTTCCGCCGTCGAGAATGTTGCTCCTGTCGTTGCCGTGGATCTCGTTGGCCAGGGCGTTGCCTGTGCCAGTGAGGTTGCCGAGGCCGGTCAAGACGAGATTCTCCACATTGAGGACGAGCTTGTAGGAGATGGACGCGATGACGGTATCGATGCCGGCGGCTACTCCGCTGCTTTCGATGACGATGTCCTTGAGGGAGTTGACGTAGTAGGTGTCGTCGCCGCTGCCTCCGGTCATTCTGTCTTCACCGCCGCCATCGATGGGCTTGGGGTAAATGAGGTTGAACGTGTCGTTGTCGGGCGTGCCGAGGAGAGCGTTGTTGGCGATGGTTCCGTTGATTGGAGTTGGGTTGACAGGCATGCTTCGCCTGCGAAGCACAGAAGACGCCCGCAGGGGACAAAAGAGTGCGTGGGGCTGTGCGGCCGGTTAGACCTCGAGTCGAGGGCCAAGATTACCGCGCTCCGGAGGTCAACGGGGGGAACCCATGAACAGCCTGACGCGCCGTCGTTTTCTCCAGTCTGCACTTGCTGCGTCGATGGCCGCGCACGCGGCGGACAAGCCAGGGCTTCGCATCGCACCGTTTCGCTTCGATGTGACGCCGCCAGTTGGGCACCCGCTGTGCGGCGGGTGGATCACGCCGGTGGTCGATTGTGAGGATGAGCTGGAGGCGATCGGCTTTGTGCTGCTTGGCGCGGGGAAGCCGGTCGTGGTGTGTGCCGTCGATTGGACCGGCATCCTCAATGAAGCGCACATCGCATGGCGCACGGCGCTCGCCGAGGCGGCGGGCACGACGCCGGATCGCGTGGCGGTGCAGTGCGTGCATCAGCACGATGCGCTGTTCGTGTGCCTGCACGCGGAGCGGCTGTGCGCGGAGCAGAACGCGGGGTTGCGGGTGGTGGACGTGGAGTTTTTCAATCGCTGCCTCGACCGCGGGCGGGTGGCGGTGAAGGCCGCGGTGCCGCGGCGCATCACGCACATCGCGCACGGCGAGGGGCGCGTGGAGAAGGTGGCGGGCAATCGCCGCGTCGCGATCGGGCCGGATGGCAAGGTGGGTAAGATGCGCGGCAGCGGTTGCACGGATGCGGAACTGATCGCGCTGCCCGAGGGGCTGATCGACCCGATGCTCAAGACCGTGGCCTTTTACGATGGCAGCGAGAAGATCGTCGCGTGCCACTACTACGCGACGCACCCGATGAGCCATTACGGCAAGGGGCACGTGAGCAGCGATTTCCCCGGCCTCGCGCGCAAGCGACGGCAGAAAGACGAACCCGGATGCGCGCATCTCTACTTCACCGGTTGCAGCGGGAACATCGCCGCCGGCAAATACAACGACGGCACGCCCGAGGCGCGTGCGCAGCTCACGCAGCGCGTTTACGACGGCATCGTCACGTCGGAGAAATCGCTCGCACCCACGCCGATCGGCAGCGTGTCGTGGAAGACGCACGAGATCGTGCCGGCGGTGAATCCGGTTTTCACCGAGGAGGATCAGCGCGCGATGCTGACGAACGCGAAGAATGTGCCCGCGAACCGCATTCGGCCCGCGATGCGCGTAGCGTGGATTCAGCGCATCGCGGCGCGCACGCCGATCGTGCTGAGCGCGCTGCACATCGGCGACGTCTCGCTGCTGCATCTGCCGGCGGAGTGCTTCGTCGAATACCAACTCCGCGCGCAGCGACTCGCGCCGTCGCGCTTCGTCGCCACCGCTGCGTATGGCGACGGCGGGCCATGGTATATCCCGGTGAAGGAGGAGTATCCGAAGGGCGGCTACGAGGTGAGCGTGGCGAATTGCGCGGACTCCGTAGACGATATTCTCTCGCGCGGCATCCGCGAACTGCTCACGGCATAGAGCCCACATCTCCATGAAAACCAACCGCCTCCCATTCGTGATCGTCGCAGCGTTCAGCGCATCCCTGTCCGTCCTCGCCGCCGACAAGCCGGCCAAGCCAGCGGGTTTGAAGTTCCGCGTCCAGCAACTGCACATGGACAACAACGAAGGCTGCGCGATCGCGGACTTCAACAAGGACGGGAAGCCCGACATCAGCGCAGGCGAGTTCTGGTATCCCGGCCCGGATTACAAAACGAAGAAGCCGCTGCGGAAGCTCGATGTGCAGCCGCCCGACTACCTCACGAGCAACGCTGAGCACGCGTGGGATGTGAATGGCGATGGCTGGCCGGATATTATCAGCGGGTCGTTCATGCAGACTGAGGTGGCGTGGTTTGAGAACCCGAAAACCGAGGGCCTCGCGAAAGGCGAGGCGTGGACAAGGCACGTGCTCATCGATACGAAGCTCGCGCAGAACGAGTGGACGGAATTTCGCGACATGGATGGCGACGGCGTGCCGGAGTTCGTTGTGAACTCATGGAACGACAACAATCCAATGGCCTGCTACCGGCTCGCCAAAAGCGATGCTGGCGAACCCGTGCTGAAGCCGTGGATCATCCACGAAGCGGGCAAGCTCACCAACGGCCACGGTATCGGCTTCGGCGACCTGAACGGCGACGGACACGAAGACATCCTCTACGGCAACGGCTGGTATGAGCGCCCGAAGACCGGCGCCACGACACAACCGTGGACGCAGCATCAGGATTGGAATTTTCCGCACGCGAGTTGCCCGATGCTCGTCGTCGATCTTAGCGGCGACGGACGCAACGATATCATCTGGGGCCAGGGGCACAACTACGGGCTCTACTGGGAGGAGCGCCGCGACGATAACAAGGACGGCAGCACCAACTGGCGGCATCACTTGATCGACGATCGTTTCTCGCAGCCGCACGTGCTCGTGTGGACGGACCTCGACAACGACGGCCAGCCGGAACTCATCACTGGCCGCCGCGTGAAGGCGCACAGCGGCAATGATCCGGGTGATGCCGAACCGGGCGTCATCTACTATTTCAAGTGGAACAAGGAGCAGCAGAAGTTCGCGAAGTTCACCGTTGCCGAAAATGGCCCCGGCATCGGGCTGCAAATCCGCGTGGCGGATCTCGATGGCAACGGCTGGAAGGACATCGTGTGCGCGGGGAAAAGCGGGACGCACATTCTTTGGAACGACGGGAAATGAATCGCCGGACGTTCCTCCAACTCGTCGCGAGCACCGCTGCTGCCGCCGAATTGCAGCCGGTGAAGAACGCCGCCGACTGGCCGAAGCGCCGCGCAGCGATCCTCGCGGCGGCGCAGGAGATCATGGGGCCGCTGCCCGGCGCGGAGAAGCGATGCGCGCTCGACGTGCAGGTGAGCGAGGAAGTCGATTGCGGCAGCCATGTGCGGCGGCTGATCACGTATGCGAGCGAGCCGGGCTCGCGCGTGCCGGCTTATCTCCTCATTCCGAAGAGCGCGCTCGCCGGGAAGCCCGCACCAGCGGCGCTCTGCCTGCATGGGACGAACAACGAGATCGGCCACGCGGTGGTGATCGAGGGGCTCGGCAACAAGACGCCGAACCGGCAATACGCGAGCGAGCTTGCCGACCGTGGCTGGGTGACGCTCGCGCCGAACTATCCGCTGTTCGCGAAATACCAACCCGACATCTTCGCGCTCGGCTACGCGAGCGGCACGATGAAGGCGATTTGGGACAACGTCCGCGCGCTCGATCTGCTCGACGCCATGTCTGA
Source organism: Verrucomicrobiota bacterium (assembly GCA_009885995.1). Lineage (GTDB taxonomy): Bacteria > Verrucomicrobiota > Verrucomicrobiia > Chthoniobacterales > Chthoniobacteraceae > VFJQ01. The sequence continues at coordinate 40,153 of VFJQ01000048.1, read as the reverse complement.
GGTGAAGCACGGCGCGTATGGCGCGATCGGCCATTCGCTCGGCGGGCACGGCTCGGTCTATACCGCGGTCTTCGACGAGCGGATCAAGGCGGTCGTCTCGAGCTGCGGGCTGGACTCTTATCGCGACTACATGAGCGGCGATCCGAAGCGCTGGGTTCACGGCCAGGGCTGGTGCCAGGACCGCTACATGCCGCGGCTGGCGAGTTATGCGGGCCGGCTCGACGAGATCCCGTTCGATTTCGACGGGCTGCTCGCGGCTATCGCGCCGAGACGCGTCTTCATCAGTGCGCCGCTGAAGGATGCGAACTTCCAGTGGCGGAGCGTGGATCGTGTCGTGGCTTCAGCGCGCGAGGTGTATGCGCTGCTCGGTGCTCCCGAGGGGATTGTGGTGGAGCATCCCGACTGCCCGCACGACTTCCCGGCCGAGGTGCGCGAGAAGGCTTACGCATTTCTGGAGACGGTGTTGAAGTGATCGTCTTCCGCCGCTCGACCGCCTCCGACGTGCCGCTGCTGCGCGATCTCGCGCAGCGAATCTGGTGTGCGTATTACCCGCCGATTATCGGCGTGGCGCAGGTGGAGTATATGCTCGGGTGGATGTATTCGGCGGAGACGATCCTGCGTGAACTGAGCGACGGCGTCGTGTGGGAACTCGCGCTGCTCGACGAACAGCCCGCGGGCTTTCTCTCGATCGCGCGTGAGGAGGACGGCCACGCGAAGCTGAACAAGCTCTACCTGCTGACGGAGCTTCACGGCTGCGGCCACGGGCGGGCGATGATCGAGCGCGCTTGCGTCGTCGCGCGTGACCTCGGCGCGCCGGAGCTGCGGCTGCAAGTGAACAAGCGCAACGAACGCGCGCTGCGAGCCTACGAACGCGCGGGCTTCCGCCGCGTGAAGGAAGCGGTGTTCGACATCGGCGGCGGCTTCGTGATGGACGACTACGTCCTCGCGCGGGCGCTCGGCTAGTTCCCGTCGAACATCCGACCGATGCCGCCGAGCACGCTGCCTTCACCGGTCGCGCTGCCGCCGCTGGATGGAGCATGCGCGATGATGCGGTCGGCCATGCGTGAAAACGGCAGGCTTTGCAGCCACACGGTGCCGTGGCCGCGCAGCGTGGCGAGGAAGAGACCCTCGCCGCCGAAGAACATGCTCTTCAAGTTCCCGGCGCGCTGGATGTCGTATTGAATCCCCGTGGTCATGCCGACGAGGCAGCCCGTGTCCACGCGCAGCGTCTCGCCTTTGAGTTCACGCCGGACGATCGTGCCGCCCGCGTGAACGAACGCGAGCCCGTCGCCGCGCAGTCGCTGGAGGATGAAACCTTCGCCGCCGAAGAAGCCAACGCCGAGTTTCTTGTTGAAAGCGATGCCGACGCTGGTGCCGAACGCGGCGCAGAGGAACGCGTCCTTTTCGCAAAGCACTTCGCCGCCGAGTTCGGCGAGGTTGAGCGGCACGATCTTGCCGGGATACGGTGCGGCGAAGGCGACCTTCGCTTTGCGGCCAGCGCCCCGATTCGTGAAATGCGTCATGAAGATCGACTCGCCGGTGAGCACGCGCGAGCCGATGGCCTTGAGCGCACCCATGAAGCCGCTGACCGGCGCGGAGCCGTCGCCCATCTTCGTCTCGAACTCGATGCCTTCCTCCATGAAGCACATGCCGCCGGCCTCGGCGATCACGGTCTCGCCGGGGTCGAGTTCGACCTCGACCATCTGCATGTCGTCGCCGTGGATCTCGAAGTCGATGACGTGGGAGCGCTGGCCGCCGGTGCTTGGCGGGAGCGGCGGCGGTGCGCTGGCGGTCTTCGAGAAAAGCTGCGGCAGCACCTGGCCGGCGGGCGTCCACTGCGCCATGCCGTCGGTCCACACCATCGTTTCCGGCTTGAGCGTGCCGGCGAGGACGAGGTCGGGGAGCTGCGACTCGGGCGCGGTTTCGCGCGCCGTGGGCGTGATGAGGTAGTGGTAGATTTTCATGGTTTGATGAGGTGAACCGCGGAGGCGCAGAGGCGCAGAGAAAGAAAGAAGATCACGGCGGATGATGCTCATCCTTCTCCGTGCCTCTGCGCCGCTGCGGCGAAAACGGTGCGCGCTACTTCTGCTCGGCGACCTTCGCTTTGATCGCGTCGAAGTTCGGCAGATCCTTCGGCGTCGCGGTCTGCTCGGAATAGACGATCTGCCCGGCCGCATCGACCACGAAGGCCGCGCGCGCAGAGCTGTCGCCGATCCCCGCGATGCCTTTGAAGAGCACGCCGTAGGCATTCGTCGCTTCCTTGTTCAGGTCGCTCACGAGCGGCACGCCGATGTTGTTCTGCTTTGCCCACGCTTCCTGTGCGAAGGGGCTGTCCACGCTGATCGCGATCACTTCGGCGCCGCCGAAGGAGCCGAGGCCTTGTGTGACGCTGCACATTTCGTCGGTGCATACGCTGGTGAAGGCGAGCGGGAAGAAGAGCAGGACGGTCGTCTTGCCGGCCACGGGCAAGGTCACGTCGACGAGCCCGTCGGCTTTCTTGCTCTTGAGGGTGAAGACGGGGGCTTTGGTTCCGATTGAGAGAGGCATGGGATTTAGGTGGTTGCGGTTGCTGGTTTTGGTCTAAGCGGATCGGCCTCGTAGCGCGCGCTGCCCGCTGCGACAACTCACATTTCCATGACGCACAATCTCGAATGGCTTTGGTGGACGCTCACGATCGGTCTCATCCTCGTCGGCCTCGTCGGCACGCTGCTGCCGCTGCTGCCGGGCTCGACGCTCATCCTAGCCGGCGCGGTGGTGCATAAGGTCACGCTTGATCCCGATGGCACGATCGTCTCGTGGTGGACGATCGGCGGGCTGCTCGTGCTCATGCTCATCAGCTACGCGATCGATTTCGTGAGCGGCGCGGTCGGCGCGAAATATTTCGGCGCGACGCGACTCGGTGCGGTCGGCGGGATCGTCGGTGCGATCGTCGGGATGTTCTTTTCACTTTCCTTTCCGCCCGCGATCTTCATCGGGCCGCTCGCGGGAGTGCTCATCGGCGAATTGATCGGCGGCAAGGAACTCGTCGCCGCGGGGAAGTCCACGTGGGGCACGCTGCTCGGCACGACGGCGGGCTTGATCGGGAAGCTGACGATCGCGCTCGCGATGGTGCTGTGGTTCGCGCTCGCGGTGTGGCTGTGAAAGGTAGGGCGCGCTGTCCCCAGCGCGCCGCGACCGCTGAGGATTGTCGCCATGTTTCCGCCTCGACCTGCCTGCGGCAGTGCGGTTCCTACCGGTGGTTGACGATGCGAAACCCGCCGGGCTTGCGCTGGTTGGGCGGTTGCGATGTGGTGCGCGCCTATGTCCTCGAACCTCTTTGATCTCAAAAATGAAGTCGCCGTCGTCATCGGCGCCACCGGCGTGCTCGGCGGCGCGCTCGCGGAAGGTCTCGCGCAGGCCGGTGCGAAAGTCGCCGTGCTCGGCCGCAGCACCGAACGCGGCGAAGCCCGCGTCCACGCGATCCGGCAGGCAGGAGGGATCGCACACTTCTTCAGCGCAGACGCGATGGACCGCGGCTCGGTGAAGGCCGCGCACGATGGCATCAATGCCACGCTCGGTGTGCCGACCATCCTCGTGAACGCCGCGGGCGGGAATGACCCGAAGGTCACCGTCACCGCCGAGCGCGCCTTCGAGACCATCGGCCTCGATGACTGGCGTGCGAACTTCGACCTGAACCTCGTCGGCGGCGTCCTGCTGCCGTGCCAGGAGTTCGGCCCGGCGATGTGCGAGCGGGGCAGGGGATCGATTATCAATATCGCCAGCGTCTCCGCGCACCTGCCGCTCTCCCGCGTCGTCGCCTACTCGGCGAGCAAGGCCGCCGTGCTCTCGCTCTCGAACTTCCTCGCCCGCGAGTGGGCGACCAAAGGCGTGCGGGTGAACACACTCACTCCCGGCTTCTTCCCCGCGGAGCAAAACCGCAAGCTGCTCTTCAATCCCGACGGAACGCCCAGCCCGCGCACGCTGGCGATCTGGAGTCACACGCCGATGGCGCGCTTCGGCGAATCGAGCGAACTGATCGGTGCGTGCGTCTTCCTCGCCAGCCAGGCCGCATCGAGCTTCGTCACCGGCACGGACATCCGCGTGGACGGCGGCTTTTTGAGCCAGACGATCTAGCTTCCCGGGGCGTGTGCCCCAGCCATCGGGACGCGCTGCTTTCCGTCAGAAACGGGCCGGAATGGCCTCAACTCGCGCCTTTTCCCATCCCGGCACGCGGCATGAACAAGAAGCTACACCTTTCCGGCCTGACGGCGTGCGAGGAGGAAGGCTTTGCCCTGCTCGGCGCTGGCCTGCGCCGCAGCGCCAGCGCGGAGAAACTCGGCATTTCGAGAAAGACGGTCGAGGGCCATCAGCAGAACCTCAAGAAAAAGCTCGGCGTCACGAGCGCCAGGGAACTCTACGTCCGCGCCGCCGAGTGGCTCGCGGTGCGGGAGGGGCGGGGTTGACGCGAAATGGTGCCACCCCTTGCTCCATCGACATGGCGCGTTGACACGCGCCGCGTCCGGTCGTCTCCTTGGCGGCATCCTTTTCGGTCGCTGCCTCGCATCAAGGAGAGCCACACTTCTACCTTCGCCCCCGCCTCTCAGCATGAACTTGCCTCGCTCCCTCTGCCTGCTCCTCGCTCTCTGGCTCACCGTCCTGCCCGCGCCCGCCGCGCCATGGGACTTGGACCCTTCATTCGGCGGCACGGGCCGGGTGACGACAGAGTTCCTACCCGCAGGAGGGTCGGAAGGAGCCGACAGCATGGCGCTGCAAAGTGACGGAAAGATCGTAGTTGCGGGCTCTCTCTCTTCCCCTTCTCGGGTAGGTATGATGCGCTACAATACCAACGGAACTCTCGATTCCAGCTTTGGTTCCGGCGGTCGGCAAACTGTCAGTGGAGCATCAGGGGGGGGGCGTTGCAGTGCAAGTCGACGGGAAAATTCTCATAGCCGCGCGGGGAACTGGGCCCGGGGTTATGCGTTTTACCGCGAGTGGGGTCCTCGACTCGACCTTCAACGGGACCGGGATGGTTTTTACGAGTTTCCCTACAAGCCCCGGGATTACCGAGGTGGTGGCGCTTCAGGCGGACGGCAAAATTCTGGTCGCGGGATATTGCGTTCCTTCTGGGAGTAACGAGGACTTCTGCGTCGTGCGTTACACTACCAACGGCATTTTGGACACGACCTTCAATGGCACGGGCATAGTCGCTACGGGTTTCGATGGGCGAAATGACCGCGGAAAAGGGCTGGCCGTGCAAACTGACGGCAAGATCGTTGTGGCGGGTTACTCAAGTGGGGGGGTCTGGAAACTTCTTCGCGGTGGCGCGTTACAATTCTAATGGAAGCCTCGACCCTACCTTCAACAGCGGTGGCAAGGTTGTTACTTCGATTGGCTCTTATGCGCTCGGTTATGCTGTAGCAATCCAGAGCGATCAAAAGATTTTGGTGGCGGGAATCTCTGACCCCGGCACTGGTTTGGGTTTTGCGGTGGCTCGCTACAAAACCGACGGCAGTCAAGACCCGACCTTCAATGGCACCGGCATCGTGACTACAGCCGTGGGCACTATTCCCGGCACCGGCAACATCCCCGTCTGCATGGCGCTGCAAAGCGACGGAAGGATCGTAGTGGCGGGGAGGACAGGATCATTCGGCAACGAGGCATTTACCGTGGTGCGCTATAATTCCGATGGAAGCCTGGATGGTTCCTTTAATGGAACGGGCATTCTCAAGAGAGCACCGGGCAGTGGCTCTGCGCGAGGAGTGGCTGTGCAGAGCGACGGCAAGATCGTCGTAGCCGGCTCCTCTGGCTATTCTGGCACGGGGACCACCAACGACTTCACAGTGGAACGTTACGAGGCCGGACCGGTGACCGTTCCCGTGGTCACCACAGGCGCTGCCTCCAGCCTCACTTTAACGGGAGCCAGTCTAACCGGCACGGTGGACGCCAACGGGGATAATGCTCCGGTCGTTTTCCAATATGGGCCGACTGCCAGCTATGGATTCAGCGCGACTTCGACCCCATCTTCGGTTGCGGCGAATGAACCCACGGCGGTCAATGTCACGCTGACCGGACTTACGCCCAAGACCACCTACCACTACCGGGTGGCGGCGACCAATAGCGCAGGGACCGGCTACGGAGCCGATGCTAGCTTTCTCACGCTGGGACGAGCGCCCCTTGCAGCGACCGATCCTCCGACCAGCGTAGCGGCCCTTAATGTCACGCTCAAAGCGACGGTGACACCCTATGACTCGACGACCTCGGTGGCCTTCGAGTGGGGAACCACGGTGAGCTACGGAAGCACGACTTCGTCCCAGAATTTGGGTGCAAATAGCAATCCCACCCCGGTGTCCAGAGCGCTCAGCGGTTTGCAGCCGCTGACCACTTACCACTACCGGGTGAAGGCGACCAACGCCGACGGGACGGCCTATGGACTCGACCAGGCGTTCACAACTACGGGCAGGCTTCCCATCGTGGCGACCGACTCGGCGACGAGTTTGGGGATCAACGGAGCAACATTAAATGGCTCGGTGACGCCTTATGATACGCCGACGCAGGTGGTCTTCGAATGGGGAGCGACGACGAGCTACGGCAATACAACGACCGTGCAAAACTTATCCGCGAGCAGCGCATCTGCACCGCTGCTGGCAATACTGACGGGATTACAGCCCGTAATGACGTATCACTTCCGGATCAAGGCGACGAACAGTGACGGCACAACGGTTGGCGCCGACCGAATATTCACGACGCCGGGGCGTGCACCGCTGGCGACATCGCAAGGCGCTACGGGCATCGCGGTCGATGCGGCGACGCTGAACGCCACGGTGACGCCGCTAGACACGACCACCCAAGTGTTCTTCGAGTGGGGAACGACGACCAGCTACGGGAGTTCGACGATGGTGCAGAACTATACTGGGAGCGCATCTGCTGCCTCGGTTTCGGCCTTGCTCAGCGGATTGGCTCCCGTGACTACATATCACTTCCGGGTCAAGGCGGCGAACAGCGACGGCACGGTAGTCGGTGCGGACCAGGCATTCACCACGCTCGGGCGTGCCCCGCTGGCGACGACGGGAAGTGTAAGCGGGCTGATGGCTTCCGGTGCTACTTTGAACGCGTCTGTAACGCCACTCGACACCCTGACGCAGGTTGTCTTTGAGTGGGGACCGACCGTAAGCTATGGAATGACTACGGCTGTTCAGAATCTCACCGCAGGTGGCAGTGCCACGGCTGTCTCCGCGGCACTCACGGGATTGCTTCCACAAGCCGCATACCACTTCCGGGTCAAGGCGACCAATGCGGACGGGACGGCGTTTGGCTTGGACGGTTCATTCACTACGCTTCCCGTAGCACCGGCGGTCACTTCGGAGTCGGCCCAAGGCGTCACCAGCACCGGCGCGACGCTGCGAGGATCCGTAACCCCGAATAGTGCTGCGACAACCGGATATTTCCAATATGGGGCCAGCACGAGCTATGGCACCCAGACAGTCGAGCAAACCGTAGGTAGCGGGAGCACGGCGGTGGCGGTCTCGGCGTTGGTCAGCGGGCTCGATCCGGGCACGCTTTACCACTATCGCTTTGTGGCGACGAATCCGGGTGGTTCGACTGCCGGCGACGACGTCGCTTTTTTCACTCCTACCGGGGGAGGCGCCTCTGCCCCCGGCGTGGCCACGGGAACGGCAGCGGGGATCGCTACGGATGCAGTGACGCTGCAAGGCTCGGTGAATCCAAACACCGCAGCGACGACTGCATATTTCGAATATGGGACGACGCTTAGCTACGGGAGTCGCACGTCGGATCAGAACGTCGGCAGCGGCAACTCGGCGACGGGGATCGCGGCGGCGGTGGGCGGGCTGATGCCGAATGCGCTGTATCACTTCCGTCTCGTCGCAACGAACGCGCAGGGCACGACCAATGGGCTCGATAGCACATTTACCACGACGCCTCTCGTGCCGGTGGTGACGACGGGCTCCGCGTCCGGCGTGAGCTTCAGCGCGGCGACGCTTGGCGGCACGGTGAATCCGAACGGCGCGGCGACGACGGGTTACTTTGAATACGGAATGACGACGAGCTACGGCAGCCAAACGAGCACTCTGAATCTCGGCAGCGGCTCGGCGGCGGGCGCCGCGTCGGCGCCGCTGAGTGGGTTGCTGCCGAACACGCTGTATCACTTCCGCCTTCTGGCGACGAATGGTGGCGGCACCAGCCTCGGCCTCGACGCGACGTTTACGACGACGGGGCGACCTCCCTCGGCGGCGACGACTGGGGAGAGTGCGTTGACGGCGACTGGAGCGCGGCTGAACGGGACGGTGACGCCGCTGGATTCGGCGACGGATGTGGTCTTCGAGTGGGGAACGACGCCGAGCTACGGGAATTTGACGGCGGGGCAGAACCTGCCGGCGGGGGCGGGGGCGCAGTCCGTGTTTTTCAATCTCACGGGTCTGGCGCCGGTGACGGAGTATCACTACCGGGTGAAGGCGACGAACGCGGACGGGACGACGTTTGGGATGGACCAGAGCTTCGTCACGGGGAGTCGCGCGCCGGTGGCGGCGACGCTGCCGGCGACGGACCCTGTGCCTAGTGGCGCGACACTGAACGGGACGGTGACGCCGCTGGATACGCAGACGACGGTGGTCTTCGACTGGGGACTGACGCCGAGCTACGGGAATACGACTGCGCCGCAGAGTTTCACTCCGAGTGCAACAGAGGCAGCGGTATCGGCGGGGCTGACGGGGCTGATGCCGACGACGACTTACTACTACCGCGTCCGAGCCACGAATGCGGGCGGCACGACACCAGGCGGTGCCGGCACCTTTGTCACCGCGCCACCGCCGCCGAGCGCGACGACGAATGCGCCGGTGGGAATCACGACGACAACGGTGACGCTACGCGGAATGGTGAATCCGAACGGGGCGGCGACGACGGGCTACTTTGAATACGGCACGACGACGGCCTATGGGAGCGCGACGCCGGAGCAGGACTTCGGCAGTGCGGTAGCGTCGCAGGCGGTCACGGCGGAGGTGAGCGGATTGATGGCGGACACGCCGTATCACTTCCGCTTCATCGCCACGAGCAGCAGCGGGATGAGTGTGGGGGCTGACGTGAATTTCTCGACCAGTCCGTTGCCGCCGACGGTGGCGACGAATGCGGCGACGGTGCTGTTGCCGACGGGGGCAACGCTCAATGGCGGGGTGAACCCCAACGGGACGGAGACGACGGCTTACTTCGAGCATGGTCTGACGACGAGCTACGGGATGCAGACGCCGGTGGTGAATTATGGCGCGGGTGGTGCCTCGCTGAATCCGTCGGTGGCGGTGAGCGGGCTGGCGGCGAACACACTCTACCATTTCCGTTTTGTGGCGGACAACGGCGGCGGAACCAGCGTCGGTGCGGACCTTACCTTTACTACCAGCAAACTCCCGCCGGTGGTGACGACGATGGCGGCAAGCGGTGTAGGCACGACGACGGCGACGGCGAATGGGACGGTGAATGCGAACGGGTTGGCGACGACGGGTAACTTTGAATACGGGCTCACGACGAGCTATGGGCAGAGCACGGCGACGCAGGATCTCGGCAGCGGAGACACAGCGGGTGCAGTCTCCGCCGGGCTCAGCGGGCTGGCGGCGGACACGACATATCATTACCGGTTGATGGCGACGAACACCGCGGGCACGACCGTGGGTAACGATATGGTCGTCAGGACTAATGCGAGCGGCGGTGGGCCGACGGCTCCGCCGTCCGTTATGACGAGTGACGTTGCGGGTCTGACGCAGACGGGCGCGACACTTCCTGGCACTGTGAATCCGAATGGCGGCACGACGCTGGCGCAGTTTGAATACGGGCTGACGAATGCGTATGGCAGCGTCACGCAAGCCGAAGGGGTTGGCAGTGGGGTGATCCCGATCAGCTACTCAAAGACGATCAGCGGATTGCAGCCGGGGACGACTTATCATTACCGCCTCATCGCCTCGAACAGTCTCAGCCAGTCGCCGAGTGCCGGAGCCGACAAGGTGTTAAGCACGCCATTTGCGCCACCGAGTGCGACGACCGATCCTGCGGAGGAGGGGACAACTTTTGCCACGCTGAACGGGAGAGTAAATCCGAACAGAGTGTCAACGGCGGTGCTGTTTTCCTACGATACGTCGCCGGGCTTGACCAATGCGGTGACGGTGCCGGTTCAGGGGACGCTCACCGGGGCGAGTGAGCAACCGGTGTTGGTGACCCTGACGGGATTGGTGCCGCAGACGACCTACTACTTCCGCGTGACGGCGACGAGCGGTGCGGGGACGACGCAGGCGGCAATCGAGAACTTCACGACGCTCGGGGCGCAGGTGCCGCTAGCGATGGATGATGTGGTCTTCACGGGCGGCGGGAATGTGTCGCTGAACGTGATCGCCAACGACGTGAACACGGACACGGGGGAGGTGGGTGTGGGGTTGGAGTTCGACGTGATTGTGCGGCAGGGCGCGCATGGTCGGGCATCGGGCGGGCCGGTGGTGAACTTCGATCCGAATGATGCCTTTCCCTTTGAGGGCGACAGCTTCGACTACCGGGTGAGGACGACTGCGGGTCTGGCGGATGTGGGGACGGTGAGCGTGCTGCCGTTCGGTGCGTTCAAGGGCAGTTACGGCGGGACGATCACGGGTGGGACATTGACCGATGGTGGGTTGGTGACGCTGGAATTGGGGCCGACGGGTGCGTTCACCGGTCAGCTGCGGTGGCAGAACCAGAAATACGCGCTTCGCGACGCACTCGAATCGACCGGAATGCGGACGATCACGAAGCACAAGACGGGTGCAGCCGATGGGGTGGACCTGATGCTGACGCTGCAACTGGACCGCACGGGGTTGATCTTCGCGGACCTCCTCGACGAGAGCAGCGGCACGACACTGAGCTTCGTGCTGCGGCGAGCGGCTGCGAGCACGAATGCAACGGCTGGAATCTACACGGCGACGCATGCGCAATCTTCGGGCGGACTCGCCGAACAGGCGCTGCTTGGGGATGGGCTCGGGCCGCAGTTCGTGCCGGGGACGGGCTTTACAGTGGGCACGGTCAACAAGCGTGCAACGGCGGGGCGTCTGATCGGGCGAGTGGGAGATAGCGAGCCCTACAGCGGCGGCTCGAAGTTCTTCGAGGATCGGCTGGCACTTAACTCCCCGCTGTATCCCAAGGGCCGCGGGCGGACGCGGACGTTTGGAGGGAGCCTCACGGGGGATACGCAGTTCAATGGCGGCGGAACACTGACGTCCGTGTTCGAGTGGATCAAACAAACGGGTTCGGCCGGTCTCTATCCAGGCGGATTCCGCAATGGATTGCAGGTGACTGGGGACCGGTTCACGGGTGTTGGGGAGAATCCATTCGTAACGATCCTGACGCTGCTCGGAGCGCAGAAGGCGCGAGTGGAGTTTGCGGACGGCGACCTCGACGAGGTGCGCGTGGCCGATGTGCAGTTCACGCTGGTTTTTGGCGGCCTGAGGGGCCGGGTGCTCCAAGGCGCGACCATGCCCGGGCTGAGCTTCAAGGTGAACAGGAAGGGAGTATTCAGCGGCGCCTTTACGCACCCGACGACGCAGGCGAAGACGCGCTACTTCGGGACGTTCCGGAAGAACTTGGGCCAGGGCCGCGGGAACTTCCGCGGGTCGACGACTGCCGGTTCCGTGCGCGTCTTCAAGATCGACTGAGTGCAGCGCGCCCGCCTCAGCGCACCGTCACCCGCGGCACCGCCTCGGTGGTCGCTTCCTTGCCCTTCTGCGGGACGTTTTTCACGACCGACTGGGTCTGCCGCGCCTGCTGCACGAAGGGATTGTTCTCGCCGTATTTGCGCCACGGGCCGGGCGGCACTTCGCGCGCCTCGACGAAGCGCCAGTCGGTCGTGTCCGTCGGACCGATGCCGAGGTAGTCACGCGCCGAGGGCGACACATCGAGCCCGGCGCCCCCGTTGAGGTTCGGTCGCGGACGCTCGGTGCCGAAGACATACTGCCAGTGATCCGTGCGGAAGGGCCCGCAGTCGCCCCATTGTGCGTAGGCGATGCGGCCATTGCGGCGGTTGCGGACGGCGATCCACCGATCTTTCAGGATGCTCTGCCCCTCGCGGACGAAGGCGGTGCGGAACCACGGGATGCACGTGCGCGCTTCGGGCTTCGTGGTGCCGCGCGTCACGTCGTTGTAGGGCAGGGCGTAGTAGAACGGATTGAGCCGGGGGATGAACGCCTTGGGCCGGTAGTCCAACCCGTCCGACAGGCGCGCCTCGGGATTCGGGTTGTCATAGCCGCCGAAGTTCGCCGCCCAATTCAGATCCCAGCTCGAGGAGTGATTGTGGACCGGGTTGTTCGTCGACGCATTTTCCCCGCACCAGAACGTGGTCGTGATGATGTCCTGCTTCCACATATACACGCCCCCCGAGGTCGTGGTCCGCGCCGTGGTTGGGATGGAAATCCGCGGTTCGATCGCCGAGAGCGCCGCCTCGCGCAGTCGCATCGCGTAGCGAGCGAAGTCCTCGCTGCTCTGCCGGGGCATCACCGTCTGCGCAGACGCCGTCCGGCCTGATGCGATCAGGGCGAGTCCCAAGAGTAGAAGGTGGAACTTTTTGAGCATGAGGGTCACGCGCCTATAGGCTCGGGGCAGGGGAGGGTCTAGCTGTTTTTGGCCGTCGGGCGGCCGCGCGGTCAGGGCGCGCCGGGCGTGTCGTCCGGCGCGATCGTGATGGTGCCCGACTCCTTCCGCCCGAGGAAAAACCCGCCGATGTGCGCCTGTGACTGGAGCACCGCGCCGCTGAAGCCGAGCGGCCTCTCCCCGGCAGCCGGGGTGAAGCGGCCGCGCACGAGCCCGGTTCGCCGGCTGAGCGAGAGGCGGAGCGCGTCCCTCGCCGGCGCGATCACGGCGACGCGGTCCCTCGGATCGATCCCGAACGCCTTCACCAGCGCTGCCGCGAGACCGCCCTCGGTCGCGCGGAACTCGGCATTGTCATCCACATCGCTCGCGCCGAGCCCGGGCAGCGCACTCTGCCCGGCGATCGCCACGAAGATCGAGCCGGCCAGATCCACGAATACCCCGCCGGGCCAGCCGCCCGGATAGCGCGCGGCGCGTTCATTCGAGGTAGAGGAGTTCGTTCGCGTTCAGCAGCGCGCGGCAGAAAGACTCGGTGCCGTGGGTGGCGATGAGTTTCGTGGAGGCTTCGTGTTCCTTGGCGGTTGGGTCGCGTTGGAAGGTGAAGCGATAGGCTTGGGTCACGGCGTCGCCGGTTTGAATGCGGGTGGCGAGGGCTTGGGCCATGTCGAGGGTGAAGCTGTGATTGAGCAGGGTGAGCGCTTGCAGCGGCGTGGTGGTATTCGCTCGTTTCGGCGCGGCGAAGGCGATGTCGGGGAGGTCGAAGTCGTTGAGGACATCGACGACGCTGGCGCGGGCGTTTTGGTGATAGACGGCGCGGCGGTAGGTCTCGGGGCCGTGGGTATCGAGTGGGAAGTAGGTGGAGACGTTGTTCTGCGTGAACTTGTAGAGGCGGAAGCCGGGGCCGCCCATCGGCTCAAGCTGGAGCTTGCCCGCAGCGCTGAGCATGGTGTCGCGCAGTTCCTCGGCGCTGAGGCGGCGTGGCGGGAAGCGCCAGAGCAGGCGCGCGTCTTTGTCTTCCTGCGCGGCTTCGGGACGAAACGCGGCGCTTTGCAGGTAAGTCTGCGAGAGCAGGATTTCGCGATGCAGCGGCTTGAGCTTCCAGCCATTCGCGACGAGGCGGCTCGCGAGGTAATCGAGTAACTCGGGATGCGTGGGCTTGCTGCCGAGGAAGCCAAAGTCGCTCGGCGTATCGACAATGCCGGTGCCGAAATGATGCTGCCACACGCGGTTCGCGAGCACGCGCGGCGTGAGCGGGTTGTCGTCGCTGGTCATCCACTTCGCGAGCGCGAGACGGCGCTGACTTTCATCCGCATCGGGCTTCAAGGCGAAGGGCTTCGTCACTTGGTCGAGCACGGTGAGGCTCGCGGGCACCACGGCCTCGCCGGGCTTTATCGGGTCGCCGCCTTTGTGGACGAAGGTGGGTTCCTTCGGCTGCGCGTAAGTGCCGGCCCAGACCTCCGGGAGTTTGGGCACGCGGTTGAGCGCGGCCTTGGTCTGGGCGAGTTGTTTGTTGAGTGCGGCGACGCGCGCGGCTTCCTCCTCGGTGATGCTCGTGCGGCGGGCTTTGGCGATGCCGTGCGCGGGCGTCCATGCTGCGCGGCCTTCATCGGTGGCGACGGCTTGCCACGTCTCGCCATCGAGCGACACCTGCACTTCGTATTCGGTCGGCGTGGCTCCGCGCACTTTGCTTTCATCGGTGCCACGCTCGCCCCGCGCATTGGTGAAGGTGATGCGGTTGATGCGTTCGGGCTTGGCAAAGGTCAGCGTGAGTTCCGCTGGCTGCCCGATGAACCACGCCTCTCCCGTCATGCCATCGATGCAGTATTGCGGCCCATAGGCCTCGGGAAAGTCTTCCGCCGTCGCTGATTTCGCGCCTTCCGCCTTCGTGCCATTGCTGGCGAGCGCGACGTTGCGCGCCGGTTCGTCCGCGCTCCAGACCTGGAACTCGGTGAGCTTCCCGCCGCGCGCTCCCGGCGCGACCTTGCCGTTGTAGTCCGTCGTGAAGCTGTGGATGACAAAGCGGAGGTATCTGGCTTCGGCGGGCGCAAAGGGTTCATCGGTGCCAAACTCATCCACTTTTGGCCGTGTGGGTTTGGTCTTCGCCAAGTGCGCTTTGGCGCGGGCGTTGATGCCTTGGTCGAGTGCATCGCGCTCGGCCTCGAGTTGCTTGAGCTTCCGATTCAAAGGCTCCGTGGCCGTGGTGAAGGCCTCGCGCTCTTCTTTCGATGCGATGGCGCGTCGTCCATGCGTGATGCCTTCAAACGCCGCACGCAGCCGGTAGTAATCCTCCGTTGGTATCGGGTCGAACTTGTGGTTGTGACAGCGGGCGCAGTTGATGGTGAGCCCGAGGAACGCGCCGCTCGTCGCGGTAATCATGTCATCGAGCGTGGCGGCGCGGATGTTCGCCTGCGCGACCTTGTCCTGATTACCGACATCGTCATAAGGCCCCGCGACGAGGAAAGCGCTGCCGACTTCGACCTGCGGGTTGTCCTTGCCGATGACATCGCCCGCGAGGTGTTCGGTGATGAACTGGTTGAACGGCTTGTCGTCGTTGATGGAGCGGATGACGTAATCGCGAAACGGCCAGAGGTCATCGATGACGAAGTTCCGCTCGAAGCCATTGCTCTCGCCGAAGCGGATGACATCAAGCCAGTGCCGCCCCCAGCGCTCGCCGTAGCGCGGTGATGCGAGCAGTCTATCCACGAGCGCTTCGATGGCCTGCCCCAGATTCGCCTGATGCGCCTTCGCAAATATCTCCACTTCCTCCACCGTCGGCGGCAGGCCGGTCACGTCGTAAGTCATGCGGCGGATGAGCGCACGCGGCTCTGCCGGTGGATTTAGCGTCAGCTTATTCTCCGCGAGCTTGGTCGTGACGAAGCCATCAATGCTGTCGTGCGCGAACTGCTTCGCGAGTGGTTGCAGCGACCACCACGACTTGTCCCCGCGCTTCGCTTCGACCTTCGCGCCATCGCGCGGGTCGGGCGCGCCCATCTTTACCCAAGTCACGAGGTCCGCGATGACCGCATCGGGCAGCTTCGGTTTCTTCGGCGGCATCTCCATGTCCTCTTCGAGGTGCTGCACGGTGCGGATGAGCAGGCTGGCCTCCGGCTTGCCCGGAATGATGACGGGCTCGCCGCTGTCGCCGCCCTTTTCCCAACCGGCCTTCGAGTCAAGGTAAAGGTTGCCCTTGAGCTTCTTCGCCTCGCCGCTGTGGCAGGAGTAACAATGCTCCACGAGCACCGGGCGGATTTTTTGCTCGAAGAAGGCCATGCCCGCAGGGTCGGCGGCGAGTGCAGACGACGACGCGAGGAGAATGATCGCGAGGGATTTCATGGCAGATGTCAGGCGAGGATGTTTTTGAGGACGTGCCCATGCACGTCAGTGAGGCGGCGGTTCGCGCCGTTGTGGTAATAGGTCAGCTTCTCGTGATTGAGGCCGAGCAGGTGCAGGACGGTGGCGTAGAAGTCATAGACGGTGGCGACATCGACGACGGAGCGGCGGCCGAAGTCGTCCGTCTCGCCGTAACTGACGCCGCCTTTCACGCCCGCACCCATCATCCAGGTGGTGAAGGCATCGGGATTGTGATCGCGACCGCTGGTGCCTTCCTGATGCGTGGGCATGCGGCCAAACTCGGTGCACCACACGACGAGCACGTCGTTCAACATGCCGCGCTGTTTCATATCGGTGAGCAGCGCCGCCGTCGGCTGATCGAAGATGGGGCAATGCCGCTCGTAGTCGGCCTTCAGCGTCTTGTGCGCGTCCCAATTCAAGAGGCCGTCCACCGCACTCGCACGCGAGGCGCAGTAGAGTGAAACGTAGCGCACACCTTGTTCGAGGAAGCGCCGGGCAAGCAGGCAGTTCTTCGCATAGGCGGCCTTGAGCTTGTTGCTGTCGCCAGTGCCGTAGAGTTCATGAACATGCGTGGGCTCGGCGGCGAGGTCGCTGACTTCGGGCGCGGTGAGCTGCATCTTCGCGGCGAGTTCATACGCCGCCATGCGGGCGCGGAGTTCATCGTTGCCGGGATGCGCTGCGGCGTGCTCGGCATTGATAAGCTTCAAAAAGTCGCGCGTCGCCTGCTCGTCGTCGGCCTTGATCGAAGCGGGGCGCGCGAGATTGCGCAACGGCTGCTGCGCGGCCATCGACACGGCTTGATATTGCGCCGATAGAAAGCCGTTGCTCCAGTTCGCCTTTCCGTTCGGCGGTTCGCCGCGCACATCCTGAATGGCGATGTAAGTCGGCAGGTTTTCATTCGTCGAACCGAGCGCATAGCTGACCCACGCGCCCGCGCTTGGGAAACCTTCCCGCGTGAAGCACGAATTCATGTAGATGCAGCCCGGCCCGTGAGTGTTCGTGCGCGAGGTCATGCTGTGGATGAAAGCCATCTCGTCCACATGCTTCGCCATGTGCGGCAGCATCGTGGAAATCATCTTCCCGCTCTGCCCCGCCGGAGCGAAGGGCCACGGCGACTTCATCAAGTTGCCGTTCTTCCCCTGAAACGTGACCTCCTTATCCGCGCCCGGCATCGGCGTGCCGTGAAACTTCTCCAGCATCGGCTTGTGGTCCCACAGGTCCATGTGCGATGCCGCGCCCGGGCAGAAAATCTGCAACACCTGCTTCGCCTTCGGCGCAAAGTGCGGCTGCCGCGGCGGCGCAGCGGTGAGTTCATGCATGAAGAGCCGCGAAAGCGCGACACCGGTGAGGCCGGTCGTCATCTGGCCGAGGAAGTGGCGGCGGGTGAGGTTGAGAGGAGTGTTCATGGGACGATGTCGGTGATGGTGCCTGCGCTGCTGCCAAAGGCTTCTGCCTCGACACCCATCTGTTGCAGCATCGACACGAAGAGATTGCACAGCGGTTTGTTGTGCAGGGTGTCGAAGGAGAGGTGCTGACCGTGTTTGAATCCGCCGCCAGCGAGCAGGATCGGGAGGTTCGTGCAGTTGTGGACGTTGGCATCGCCGAGGTTGCTGCCGTAGAGGACCATCGTCTGGTCGAGCAGGCGGGCACCTTCGGCGGCGGGTGTGGCGGCGAGTGCGGCGAAGAGAGCGCGCAGGTGGCGCATCTGCTGGAGGTCCACTTTTTCGAGTTCTGCGAGCTTCTCCTTCGACTGACCGTGGTGGCTGAGATTGTGGTAGCCGTCGCGGGTGCGCTGCTGGGGCTCGATCTCAAAGACGGGCGTGGCAAAGCCGTCCACCATGAGCGTGATGATACGCGTGGAGTCCGTCTCGAACGCGAGGCGCGCCATGTCGAGCATGAGCTGGATCTTGGGGAAGAAGCGGGCTTTGTCGGCGATGTCCTGCGGAGGAGTGGCCTTGGTTTCGGGCTTGGGTTTCTGCTCCCATTCGCCGGAGACGGCGAGGCGTTCCTCCAGTTCGCGCACGGAGGTGAGATACTGGTCGAGCCGTGAGCGGTCGGCGGCGCCAAGACCGCGCTCGAAGCCGCGCACATCGTCACGGAGCACATCGAGCACGCTGCCGCGCTCTTGGAGACGCTTCAGCCGCAGCGCGACGTCCTTCGCATCGCCCTGGATGAACATTTTGCGGAACAAAGCGGCCGGGCTGTCCTCGGCGGGCAGCAGCACGCCATCGCGGGTCCACGAGAGACTGCGGTTCGCTTTGTCGATGTTCACGCCGAGGTTCAGCGTGGGAAAGCGGGTTTGCTGGCCGAACTGCTCGACCGCGAATTGGTCGAGTGAGATGCTGTTGCGGAAGCCGCTGCGGGTGGGCTCGCGTGCGGCGGTGAGGAAGCAATTTTCCGTGCTGTGTCCGCCGGTGACGGCGGGATGCGAGAGCCCGCTGAAGATCGAGAAGTCACTCCGGAAAGCGGCGAGTTCCTGCAAATACGGCGAGGGCGTGTAGCCGGCGCCTTTGTCTTTCGGAAAGAAGTGCTGCGGCAGCACGCCCAGATTGTTGGAGATGAGCAGCATTCGCTTCGGTGGCGTTGGCGCGGCAGCGCGGGCGAATGCTGGCGTCAGGCATTCCAATGCGGGCAGGGCCAGCGTAACGCCGAGTCCGCGCAGGAAGAGGCGGCGGGGAATGGGGGTGGAGATGTGGGGCGTGTTCATGGTCGGATCTCTGAGCCAAGGAAGATGCTGCTCCGCACCAGTGCGTGAACGAGGTCGCGCACGCGATATCCATCGGCCGCACACGCATCGAGCATGGCTTCGATTTCCGCGCGGTCGGCGAAGCCCACGGGCGTGCCGGTGGCGTGGAGCGTGAGGTGGTGGAGAAGGTTGCGCGCGAGCTGCCGCGGGTTGGCGGCGAGGAGTCGCTTCATCTCGTGGATGTCGCGGAAGGTTTCGCCGGTCGGCAGTTTTCCCGACGCGTCTACGGGCTGTCCGACGAAGTAGGTGTAAGGATGTCCGGCGGGATCGAAGCCCGTGATTTTCTCCCCGCGCTCCATGCCGCGATAGCGATCCCGCCATGCGCCCATCACGTCGAAGTTCTCCAGCGCGAAGCCGACCGGATCGAACTTCGCATGACAGCCCGCGCAGTTCTTTGACTCGGTGTGTTTCGCCAGCAGCTCGCGGATGGTGGTGGCGCCGCGGATGTCCGGCTCCACGGCGGGCACGCTCTTCGGCGGCGGTGGTGGCGGCTGGCCCATCAGCTTCTCCATGATCCACACACCGCGCAGCACGGGCGAGGTCGTGGTGCCGTTGGCGGTGTGCTTCAACAGCGCAGCCTGCGTGATGAGCCCGCCCACCGGGCTGCCCTTTGGCAACGTCACCCGCTGCATCGCGGAGCCGCTCACGCGCGGCAGATCGTAGTGCGCGGCGAGGCGGTCGTTCACAAAAGTGAAGTCGGCGGCGATGGCCGTGCTGGCAGGCAGATTCTCGCGCACCATGGTCCGGAGAAAGGCGCGCGTCTCGCGCTCCATCGAGTCCACGAGATAGTCGTCCTTGCGATACTCCGGATAGAGACGCTCGTCCGGGATGTCGCGGCGCAGCTTGCGCAGGTCGAGCCATTCATCGGCAAACGCGGCGACAAATTCCTCGAAGCGCGGGTCGGCGATGAGCCGTTCGGTTTGCGCCCGCAGCACCGAGGCATCGTGCAAACGGCCGGCTCGCGCGAGCTGCGCGAGTTCGTCACCCGGGCGCGAGTTCCAGAGGAAATGCGAGAGCCGGTTCGCGATGGCGAATTGCTCGTCCACGGCACCCTTCTGCGGCTCCGTGAGATACAGGCAGTGCGAGGAACACAGCAGCGCCTGATAGCCCGCGAGCATCGCCTCGGAGAAAGGCGCACCGCCGGCGAGCCTGGCGCGGATGTATTTCAGGAATGGCTCATGCGCCGCGTCCGCCATCGGTCGCAACGCCGCCTGTGCGGCAAAGCGCCGGAACAACCGCTCCGCATCCGCCGCCGTGCCGCGCGCCGGCGAGACATCGTCGAATAACACGCGATGCGATGCCGGCGGCCATTCCGTCTCGCGCAGCGGCCCGGTGACCTCGAGCCATTGAATCGCCACGCCGCGATGCCCCTCCGGCGGCATCGGCGGATAGTCGTAAAAGAAACCGCCGTCCGTGCGGATGAACGGCACCGGCAGACCGAGCGGACTGTATTCAAAAGTCTCGCCCGCCTTGAGCTGGATCGTCGTCTCAAAATCGCGCGCCTCCGGTTGCAAATCCATCCAGCCGCCGGTCTCGCGCACATCGCCGGAGACGTCCGGTCCCGAAGGCTGCCGTGCGCGGAAGCTCATCGCGATCGGTTCATACGCGGGCACGAGGCGAAAATCCCGCACCTGTCGCACCGCGCGACCGCGGAAGCGCACCTGATACGCGCCGCTCTCCTTCGCCCGGAAACCACGCGGATAGCCATAGTAGGGCCACGTCGCGGAGCGAAAGAGCGCCATCTCCAGCGTGGGATCGCGCCTCTGCTCGGGCGTCATCGCCGCGAGTTCTTTCGCGCCGATGGCCACCATGCGGTTGTCGCGTGCGAAGAACATCGCCTCGCGCCCGCCAAAGGTGTCCAGCCCTGGAAAGAGGTCCGTGCCCGTGAAGCGCTGCGTCACCGGAGCGGTCGGCGGTTTGTCGCCCGCCATCGCCAAGCGCAGCGCAGTCTCCGTGGCATCGAGATAGGCATCGAGCTGCACGCGCGACACATCGAGCAGCGCCGACACTTTCGTGAAGCCATGCGCATCGCGGTCGGCGGGCACCTTGTCGCGGATGTCGAGCTGCGGCAGCTTCAACAGCACGCGCAGGTTGTTTTCAAACTCCACCCGCGTGAGCCGCCGGACAGGACCGCGCCCGTTCTTCGCGACCTCCGCCTGCGAGGCCTTCAGCAACTCCGCGCCGAGTTGCGCGACGAACTGCTTCCGCTCCTCCGCGCCCACCTCCGACTTCTCCGGCGGCGGCATCTCACTTTTCTCGACGAGGTCAAACACCCGCGCCCAGCGTCCGCGATTGCCCGCGTCATCAAGACGGAAGTCCAGCGCCGTGATGTCGAAGTCGCCCTTCGCCGAGCCGCCCTCATGGCAGTCGATGCAGTGATTCTCGATGAAGGCATGAACGTGACTCGTGGTCGCCGACTTCGGCGCGGGCACATCTGTCACCTGCACGTTCGTGATGCGCATTTCCTCCAGGCCGCTCGTCTTGTCGATGACGCCCTCGATTTGATCCACCAACTGATCCCGCGTGAGCTTCCACACGACTTTCCCCGCCGGATCGATCTCCGCCAGCAGATCGCGGCCCTCATCGGCAGTGCGCAGATGATAGTCACCGCAGGCGATCAGCACGTTGCCATTTCGCGAGCGCGACATGCCGAGGAGATAGCGACATTTCAGACCCAGGTCCTCGATGGTCCAGCAGCCGAGCTTTTTCCCATCCGCACCGAGATGCAGCAACTGGCATCCCGTGGACGTGGCCACCCACAGCGACCCATCATCAGCCTGCAAGGTGGCAAACGCCTTCTTCGCCGTGGGCGAAGGTTTCAGCAGCGGATCGAGCGGAATCGTCTGTAACACACGCCCCGTGCCCGTCTCCACCTTCAGGACGGTTTTGCGCCCGTATTGGCCGACCCAGAAAGCATTGGCGCCCGGCACCTCGCGAATCATGCGATAGCGAAAGTGGAGTGGATCATCTTTGAGATCGGGCAGCGGCGTCTCACTCACCACCGCGCCGCTGCGATCCACGATGCGGATCTGATTCACGCCGCTGTCCATGAGGGCAAACTTCGCGCCGCCTTCGAGCACTGCCACGCTGTTGGCCTCAGCGCCTTTTTCGCCCGCCCGCGCCTTATGCTCCAGGACCAGTTTCTTCGCCGCATCGAACACCGCCAGCCCGCCTTTGTGCGCATAGGCGATGCCGCCATCCGGCAGCCGCCACGCATCATAGATGCCACCGTGGCCTGGATGCTTCAGCAAAGCGGTGACTTTGCCGGAGCGGTCGATCTCGATGACCTGCGTATCCGCCGCGAGCAGGTAACGCTCTTCGGCTTGGGCCGACGCAACGAAACCAAAACAGACCGCCAGGGCGATGGCGAACGACTTCATCAGCTACTTGGTCTTACGAGTCTTGAGCGACGGGAGGTCCATGTCTTCTCCGGCAGCGCGGATGTGCATTCGCATCGCCTCGCTCGCCGCGACGGGATCGTGGCGCTCGATGGCATCGAGAATCTGGGCGTGATGTTCGATGGCCGTCTGCTTGCCGATGCGGCCGATGGTGCGCAGGCGGCTGGCGATGCCGAGTTCGGCGAGCGAATCGAGGATGAGGCGGTAAATCAGATTGCCGCTGGCGTCCGCGATGGCGTGGTGTGCGGCGATATCAGCCTCGATCGCCGCCGCGTTGTCGGGGGCCTTTTCCAACTGAGTCTGGATACCGCGCAGCGTGCGGATTTGCTCCTTCGTGGCGCGCTGCGCGGCAAAGGCGGCGGCGTCGGGCTCGATGGAAAGGCGCGTTTCATTGAGCTGCTGCAGGCGCTCGGAGACATCGGGAATGAGCAGCGAGAGCGAGTCGTTCAGCGGGCGGTGGAGCTTGTCCACGACCTTGATGCCGGTGCCGTGTTGGATTTCGAGCATGCCCTGCTGTTCGAGCCTCTTGGTGGCCTCGCGCACGACGGTGCGGCTCACGCCGAGTTGCTCCGCCAGCGAACGCTCGGCGGGCAGCCAGCGTTCCTCATCGGCGCTCCCGCCACGGATGAGTTCGGCAAGTTGCTGGCAGACGCCTTCGACGAGCGAAGTGGGACGTTGGAGTGTGGTTATGTTCATCAGGTTTTCGTGGAGCTAGTAAGTGGCGCGACCGCCGGAGAGGTCGAAGACGGCGGCGGTGGTGAAGGAGCAGTCCTCGGAGCAGAGCCAAGCGACGAGCGCGGCGGCTTCCTCCTTTTTGCCGAAGCGGCCCATCGGGATTTTCGAGAGCATGTAGTCGATGTGCGACTGCTGCATCTGCTGGAGGATGTCCGTCGCCATGACTGCGGGCGTGACCGCGTTGACGGTGATGTTTGCGGTGGCGAGTTCCTTGCCGAGCGATTTCGTGAGCGCGATGACTCCCGCCTTCGATGCGCTGTAGTGCGCGGCGTTCGGGTTGCCTTCCTTGCCCGCGACCGAGGCGATGTTGACGATGCGTCCGTAGCCGTTCTTCAGCAGGTGCGGCACGACGGCGTGGCAGCAGTAAAAGGGACCGTTGAGATTCACGTCCATCACGCGCCGCCAGTCGTCCGGATTCAGCTCCCACGTCTTCGCATTGCCACCGGTGATACCCGCGTTGTTCACGAGAATGTCGAGCTTGCCGAACGCAGCGGCAGTGGCTTCCGCGGCGGCTTTCACCAAAGCGAAGTCGGCGAGATTTACAGTCGCTGTGTGGACTGTGCCAGCACTCGCCAGTTCGCGTGCGGCCTGCTCCAGCGCGGCGGTGTCCACGTCCCACAGCGAGACTTTAGCCCCGGAGGCGAGGAGACGTTCCGCAATGGCGCGGCCAATGCCACGGGCGCCGCCGGTGACGATGGCAGTGCGGTTGTTCAGGTCGATTTGGTTCATGGAATCGGGTCGAGGTAAGAGGTCATACCATTAAGCGTTTGCGCCAGCATTGTCTTAGTTTGCAGGATTTCCGCCCTCGCCACATCGCCGCGCACCATAAAACGCAGCTCTCCGAGGAATCGCGCAGTCGCAGTATCGCGATCGGCACGGCTGAGCTTCGACTTGCGGATGATCGCCAGCCATTCGGTGGCCGGGCGGCGCAACGTCTCGGTGTCGAATGCAGGCTCGGTGCGTTGACGCAGCGACCGCAGACAGTCGAATGCGTCGCCCGTCAACGCCTCGATTCGCTTGATCTGCTCTGCCTCGGACTGGAAGACCGCCCGGTTGATCGACTCCCACGTTGGGACGTTGTCGAGACGGAAGCCAAAACGCCGAACGAGGGGGCCGCCGCTGAACTCTTCGTAGCGTTTGGTCAGATACGTAGCGATGCCGATGACCTGCCGCTCTTGGTGTGAATGATCGGGCTCCCGCTGTTGCCTGGAGTGAACTCCGCGGTGACTTCGATGCGGTCGGGACCGATGCCGATGATTTTTGGCGAGGCTGGTGCCGCCGCCGCCGCCACCGCTGTTGCCGAGCACCACGACTTCGTCGCCGATCCGCGCGTTTGCTTCGAGATTGCTCATTACCTCGAGAGTTCCGCGAACTTCGGGATTGAGCGCCATGCGCAGGATATCACGACCTGCTGCAGTGTCGGCCGGTCCCGGCGCGATCTGCGTTGCGTCGAGTCGCAGCAAGTGCCAGTCGTGCATCCCGGCTGCGACGTGGATATTCGTAAAGAGCCACGGCTTTCCTCCCAGCCGGCAGATGAAACCGCTGCCGGAACCTTCGCGGCCTTTGACGACGATGAAGGCATCGCGGTGCTTCTGAACGATGTCGCCTTGATCCATTCGCGCTGGCTCCAAAGCCCCCGGTGCGGGCGTGGGCATCGGCGTCGCACGTGCAGTGAGCATCGGCGGCGGCGTCGCGGCCACGGGTGCGAGCGGCGCGGGCGTGGGGGGCGACGACGACCACCTTGGCTGGCTCCCGAACTTCCGGCGGAAGTTGAATCGCCGCGGGCGTTGGGCGCTGCACGGCAACTGGTGAGTTCGGCGCGCGTCGGGAACGACGAGCGCCGGCGGGCGCGTGGGCGGTGGAGGTGCAGGTGTCGCGTGCGCGATGACCGCCGGCTCGGTCCGGGCAGCCGGGCGCTTCCCGCCATTGTTCATCGTCACGAGCAGTGCGCCCACAGCTCCGGCAGCAACGAGCAGCGCACCCTGTCCTGAACTCCCGCGCCGGAACAACGCAACTGCTGCGATCGTTCCAAGCGCAAACCACGGCAGGCTGAAGAGGAACGGCCAATGTGAAAGTGCGAGAGCCAGCGTTCCGAGCCCGACGGTGACGAGACCGACGCTAAGCGATTGCTCGTTGAGATTGTAGCGCAAGCGGAGCCAGGCCCATCGAACGATGGAAATCCAATCCGGAGCGATGGCGCCGACCGACACATCGGCGGCCACGCCGATCACGCGTCCAAGTGGACGCCAATGCGACTGGCCTTCGATGTGCGCAAAGTCCGTCAGCGAGACCGGCCATCATTGGCAGCGGCGTGCAATTCGTCCCGCGAGTAGGGCCCGAGGATCTCACCGGCTTTCAGCACGTAATATTCGTCACCCGCTGGCGGCGACTTCGGCAATTCGACATCCATTTGCGATGGAGCATCGTCACCGCGGAGAGGTGTTGCCGAGCGCGGATGCCAACGCGCGCGCCGGGCGCCGCGCTTCAAAAGCGCACTTTCCCTCGATCGCGAGCGCGGCTACATGCGCGCTCTGTTTTTATGGCCTACCTGAACGACCACTACCTCAAGCTCAAAGCCGGTTACCTCTTCCCCGAGATCGGGCGGCGCGTGAAGGCCTTTGGCGATGCGAACCCGGATGCCGCCAAGCGAATCATCCGCTGCGGCATCGGCGATGTGACCGAGCCGCTGCCCGAGGCGGTGCGCACGGCCATGCACCGGGCGATCGATGAGATGGGCACCCGCGAGGGCTTCCACGGCTACGGGCCCGAGCAGGGCTACGAGTGGCTGCGGCACGCGATCGCGGAGCATGACTTCCGCGCTCGTGGGCTCGAGGTGGCGGACGATGAGGTCTTCGTCTCCGACGGCTCGAAGTGCGACTGTGGGAACATCCTCGACATCCTCGGCGGCGACAACCGCATCGCCATCACCGACCCGGTCTATCCCGTGTATGTGGATACGAACGTGATGGCCGGGCACACGGGCGATGCGGATGCGAGCGGTGCGTATGGCGGCATCACCTACCTGCGCTGCTCGGCGGAGAATGGCTTCGTGGCCGCGCCGCCGGCGGAGGTGGTGGATGTGATCTACCTCTGCTTCCCGAATAACCCGACCGGCGCCGTGGCGACGCGCGAGCAGCTCACGGCGTGGGTGGAGTATGCGCTGCGGCACCGCTCGCTCATCCTCTTCGACGCGGCCTACGAGGCTTACATCAGCGACCCATCGCTGCCGCGCTCGATCTACGAGATCCCCGGCGCGCGCGAGGTGGCGATCGAGTTCCGCAGCTTTAGTAAAAACGGGGGCTTCACCGGCACGCGGTGCGCCTGCATCGTGGTGCCGAAGACGCTGCTGGCGAGCACCCGGTCGGGTGAGCAGCTGCCGCTGCACCCTCTCTGGGCGCGCCGGCACACGACGAAGTTCAACGGCGTATCCTACCCGGTGCAGCGCGGGGCCGAGGCGCTCTACACGCCCGAGGGCAAGGCGCAGGTGGCCGCGCTGATCGCGCACTACATGGGCAATGCGGCGATCCTGCGCGATGCGGCGACGGCGATCGGCCTGCGCGTGTATGGCGGCGTGAATGCGCCCTACATCTGGTGCTCCACGCCGGCTGGGCTCACGAGCTGGGAGATGTTCGACCGGATGCTCGGGGAAGCGAACGTGGTCATCACGCCCGGCAGCGGCTTCGGCAGTGCGGGCGAGGGCTACTTCCGCATCAGCGCCTTCAACTCGCGCGCCAATGCCGAGGAAGTGGCGCGGCGGATCAAGGCGATCGCGTGGTAAGGGCGGGCGTTCGGGGCTGACGTCATGGGGGGTTCTAGGGGCGCATCGTAGGCGGACAGGGTGCCGCCATCGGCGGACGAAGACACCACCTTCGTAGGACGAAGACACCCACTTCGGATGGCGAAGATTGCCTCAGCCGTGGGAGGTGCGGGCGCGGGGAGACCGAGCGTTTGGTTGAACGCAGAGGGCGCAGAGGGCGCAAGCCCCCCTGCGATGGGACACCGCGGGCCTGGCCTGGGACGGCTTTTTATCCGAACCCCAAACCACACCCAAAAAAATGCCACAACTCCGCGTCCTCCTCGGCTTCAGCAATGCCGCCGACCATGAAATCGCCGAACGGGCCGACGAAGTCGCCGGTGGCCTCTACGTCAGCGAACTCTGGAACCCGCTGCCCGTGGGCGTCACCTTCCCGGTGACGCTAGTCGCCCTCGAAGCCGCCCGCGACGCTTTCACCGAAGCGATGGCCAAGGCCGACATGGGTGGCCCCGCCGACACCGCCGAAAAGAACAACAAACGCGCCGACGTCATCGCCCTGCTGCGCAAGCTCGCGGGCTTCGTGCAGGAACACCACGGCAACGACCTGGCGAAGCTGCTCGCGAGCGGCTTCGAGGCGGTGAGCAACAACCGCGCACAGACCCAGCTCGAGAAGCCGAACATCCGCGACCTCCGGCACGGCACGAGCGGCCAGCTCATTGCCCGCGTGGAGCCCGTGCGCAACGTGCGCAACTTCGAGGCGCAATACGCCCTCATCGGCCCCGGCGGCACGCCCGGCCCCTGGCAAACCGCGGGGCTCTTCGGCGATTCCCGCGGAATCCCGATCGATGGCCTCACCCCCGGCGCCGAATACCTCATCCGCATCCGCGCCGTCGGCGGCCTGACCGGCTACAGCGATTGGAGCGCCTCCCGCAGCGCGCGGACGATGTGAGCGGCCCGGCGTGATCCCGACCCCCGCCTCCGCGCGCGCGCCGCCGGTGCCGCGGGGAGTTTGGGATTGCCTGGCCCACCCGCACCCGCTGGACTGCGCGGATGCCGCATTCGCGCCAGAAGATGTATAAGCCGCACTTCTGCGGTTCGATCTTGGTGTTAGGCGTCATTCCGCGCGATGTCTTGCAACGTCACAATTGAGACGATCACCCATGACCCGAAGCGCGACGCCTTTATTCTCATCTGCGTCGAGCAGGGGCCGTGGCTACCGGAGACTGTTCCGTCGCATTCAGGACCGGCTTCTCGATTGCGTTGACGCGGCAGTGGACGGCGGCGTTGCGCGGCTGCACCCAGATTCCACCGGAAAGCTTATTGTCATTCGCCTCAACTGCTATGACACGCCGCATGAACAACTCGAAGAACACTTCTTTCGCGTCGCCGAGCATGTCCACCGCTCAAAGGAGATTCAGGCAGCCATCCGCGACAAGCATTATGTGGCCGGACTGGAGTTCGAGTTCAACTGGCGAACGCTCCCCAATGACACCTAACCCCGATGAAAGGTGTCAAGTGCGGGAGCGCTAGTTAGGCGCCACCGCCCGCTTGCTCTGAAATTACCCGGCACTACACTCCCGCTATGGCCACGTTACTCGATCGCATCACATTCAATCCAAAGCAGTGCGGGGGACGTCCATGCGTTCGCGGGATGCGCATCCGGGTCAGTGACGTTCTCGACCTCTTCGCAGCCGGATTGGATGCGGCGCAGATTCTCGAAGAGATGCCCGATTTGGAGTCCGACGACCTCAAGGCGTGCCTGACTTTTGCCCGCCGCCGCGTTGATCACCCGCTTCTGGCCGCATGACGATATGGGTGGACGCACATTTGTCGCCACGGATCGCCCACTGGATTAGCGCGAACTTTCCAGTCACGGCACAGCCGTTGCGGGAGATTGGCCTTCGCGATGCGGACGACGAGGATATCTACGCGGCGGCACGCACCGCCGGAGTCATCGTCCTCACCAAAGACAGCGACTTCATCCGCCTCCTCGAGCAGCACGGCAGCCCGCCGAAAATTCTTTGGCTCACGTGCGGCAACACATCCGACGCTGCGTTGCAGCAGATTCTTGGGCAGCACCTTTCTACGGCGCTGGGCTTGCTCGACGGCGGAGAGGACTTGGTGGAGATCGGTTCTCCGTAACGGGGGGCGAGACGGCGGGTGTCCTTGATGGCTTCCGTTTCGCGGTTTCCTGCCGGTGTGGTCTTGCGTGGAGCGGTGGGAGGGCGCACAAACGCCGCCTTTCGCATGAAGACCATCGCCCGCTTTCTCCCGCTTCTCGCCGCACTCACCGCTTTTGCGGCGCCGCCGCAGCTTTCCATCGACGTGGATGCGCGGGAGCTCGGGCGGTCGCTGCTGCACTCGCGGGTGGAGATGCCGGCGACGCCGGGGGAGATGATCGTGTGGTATCCGAAGTGGATGCCGGGCGTGCATGCGCCGGGCGGGCCGGTGGCGAATCTCGGCGGGCTGCGCTTTACGACGGCGAAGGGCGAGCCGATCGAGTGGAAACGCGATGACGAGGAGCCGTTCCGCTTTCATGTGACGGTGCCGGCGGGCGTGGATCGCGTGGTGGCGCAACTCGACTACATCTGCAATCAACCGACGGCGAACTCGTCGGGCATCGACAGCTTCGGGAACTCGCTGCTCGGGGTGATTAATTGGAACACGGTGCTGCTTTATCCCGAGGGCGCGTCGATCGATGCGGCGACGGCGAAGGTGAGGCTGCGGTTGCCGGAGGGCTGGCGCTTCGGCACGGCGCTGAAGACTGAGCAGCAGACGGCGGAAGGCGTGAGTTTTGCCGCAGGCACGCTGCGCACGGTGGTGGATAGTCCGCTGATCTGCGGCCAGCATTTCCGCGATGTGGAGCTGACGGGGAAGAAGACGCCGCCCGTCTTCATGCACCTCGTGAGCGAGTCGGCTGCGGCGATCCAGATCGATGACAAGCTGATCGAGCGCTACCGCGCGCTGGTGGCGGAGGCGCTGGAGCTGTTCGGGGTGGCGCACTTCGAGAGCTATCACTTCCTGGTGGTGTGCAGCGATCAACTGCCGGGCAACGGGCTCGAGCACATGGCGAGCAGCTTCAATGCGGTGGGCGAGCGCGAGCTGATCGACGAGAAGAAACGCAAGGTGTGGCCGGCGTATTTGCTGCCGCATGAATTCGTCCACTCGTGGTGCGGGAAGTATCGGCGGCCGGCGGCGATGCTGACGACGAACTTCCATACCGTGGAGCGCACGAAGCTGCTGTGGATCTATGAAGGGCTGACGCAATACCTCGGTGAGGTGCTCACGGTGCGGGCCGGGCTGCTGACGCAGGAGGAGTTCCTGCCGCAGTTTGCAGGCAAGGTGGACTGGCTCATGCGCCAGGCGGGGCGGAAGTGGCGGTCGGTGGAGGATACGGCGACGGCGAGCTGGCTGCTCCGCGCGAAGAGCCCGGCGTGGACGCAACTCAGGCGCGGGCAGGATTATTACGATGAGGGGCTGGTGACGTGGATCGAGGCGGATGCGATCATCCGCGACAAGTCGGGCGGTCAGCGGAGCATGGACGATTTCTGCCGGAAGTTCTTCGCGAAGCAGCCGAAGAACCCGCCGGTCGCGGGTTACGAACTGGATGAGGTGCTCGGGATTCTGCGCGGGCTTGCGGATTACGATTGGGCGAAGTTCTTCCGCGAACGGATCGAGCAGCCGCGCGAGGAACTCGGGCTCGGCTTTCTCGAAACGCTCGGCTACCGGCTTCAATACAGCCCGAAGCCGAGCGAGTATGCGAAGGAGCGCGACACCGATCGCAAGCAGACGAGCGCGGGCGCGTCGCTCGGGATGAGCGTGGCGGACGATGGGAAGATCGTGTCGGTGATCCCGGGGATGCCTGCCGATGCGGCGAAGCTGGCTTCGGGCATGACGGTGGCGGGCGTGAACGGGCGCAAGTTCAGCGGGCAGCGGCTCAAGGACGCGATCTCCGACAGCGTGGCGAGCCGCGCGGTGGAGTTGCTGGTGCTCGATGGCGATGTCTTCCGCACGGTGCCGCTCTCGTATGCGGAGGGGCCGAAGTATCTCGAACTCGTCCGGCGCGCGGACCGCACGGATGTGCTCGCGGCGATCGTGAAGGCGACGGTGAAACCGTAGTCGCGCTTGGCAACGCCGCTCGGGCTCTCGTAGGCTCCGCCTCCCAACCGCATGTCCCAGGAATACAAAGTCAAACTAGAGATCTTCGAAGGTCCGCTCGACCTGCTGCTTTACCTCGTGAAGCAGGACGAGGTGGACATTTACGACATCTCGATCGAGCGGATCACGCAGCAGTATTTGGGGTTCATCGAGGCGTTCAAGGCGCTGGATCTCGAAGTGGCGGGGGAGTTTCTGGTGATGGCGTCGAACCTTCTCTACATCAAGAGCCGGAGCCTGCTCCCGGTCGATCAGCAGCCGCCGGAGGAGGAGGCGGATGAAGACGATCCGCGCTGGGAGCTGATCCGGCAGCTCGTCGAATACAAGAAGTTCAAGGAGGCGGCGGCGCATCTGGGGGAGTGCGAGGCGTTGCAGTCGTCGGTCTATGGACGCGCGGCCGAGACGGCGGAGGCGCCGCCGGAGCGGCCGCTGGGGGAGGTGTCGATCTTCGACCTGATCAATGCCTTCAACAACGTGCTCAAGCGGATCGCGTCGAAGAGCGAGGATTTGCGCGAGATTTTCGAGGAAAACTTCACGGTCTCGGACAAGATCGACCTCATCATGAAGATGACCTCGGGCGGCGTGCCGCTGAAGTTCACAGAGCTTTTCGCTGGCGCGGTGTCGCGCGGGGAGATCGTGGTGACGTTTCTGGCGCTGCTGGAACTGGTGCGGCTGAAACAACTGCGCTGCTCGCAAGAGGGGCCGTTTGGGGAGATCGAATTGAAACTGGCCGCCTGACGCTGTGGACAGTCTTTTTCCTCAAAGCATGACGCTCAAGCAGGTGGTCGAGGCGCTGGTGTTTGCCTCGCCGAAGCCGATCACGATCAAGGAGATCGTGGCGGCGCTGAAGGCGGCGGGCGATACGAACAAGACGGACGATGTGCTGGCGCTGGACTTTGCGAAGGCGAAGGAGGCGGACGTGGCCGGGGCGTTGCAGGAGATCAGCACGGAGTTGGTGGCGAATGGGCGGGCGTTCCGGCTGGTCGAGCAGGTGAATGGCTGGGCGCTGCTGACGGACCCCGCGGCGGTGCAGTGGGTGCGGCAGCTTTATCCCGAGGCGAAACCGACGCGACTGACGGGGCCGCAGTTGGAGACGCTGGCGATCATCGCTTACCGCCAGCCGGTCACGCGAGCGGACATGGAGGCGGTGCGCGGTGTGGCGGTGGATAGCGTGGTGCAGGTGCTCATGGAGCGCTCGCTCATCAAGATCGCGGGCCGCGCTGAGGTGCCCGGGCGGCCGCTGCTTTACGAGACGACGGAGTATTTCCTCCAGCACTTCGGGATCAAGACGGTGGACGAGCTGCCGAATGCGCAGGAGCTGAAGCGCGTGGCTTTGCCGAAGGCGCCGGTGCCGGAAGCGGAGAGTCCGGCTCCCGAGGCGGAAGTTGCGGAGGTTGCTCCGGCGGAAGCCGCCGCAGAGGTGAACGCTGAGGCAGAGCCCGCCGCGGAGGTGATTGCCGCCGAAGAGCCAGAAGCGCAACCGTCGAGCGAACAGCCATGAGTTTGCCCGAGATCCGCAACAAGATCGACACGCTGGATGAGCAGATCATCCGGCTGCTGAACGAGCGCGCCGACCTGGTGCATGAGGTGGGCGTGATCAAGAAGGCTGAAGGCGCCGCGATTTATGCGCCCGAGCGGGAGGAGCAGGTCTTCCGGAAGCTGCTCGGCAAAGCCAAGGCGCTGGAGAGCCGGTTGCCCGACAAATCCATCCGGGCGATCTACCGCGAGATCATCAGCGCGTCCTACGCGCTGGAGAAGGGGCTGACGATCGCCTACTTCGGGCCGCAATCGACCAACACGCACCAAGCGGCTCGCAGCCGCTTCGGCGCGAGCGTGGAATACACCGCGCAGGTGACGATCGCCGATGTGTTCGACGCGGTGGCGCGCGGCAATGCAGACTACGGAGTGGTGCCGATCGAGAATTCCACGGAGGGAGCGGTAAATCAT
The DNA here is from genome assembly GCA_009885995.1 of Verrucomicrobiota bacterium. Lineage (GTDB taxonomy): Bacteria > Verrucomicrobiota > Verrucomicrobiia > Chthoniobacterales > Chthoniobacteraceae > VFJQ01. The sequence goes on along the minus strand of VFJQ01000048.1, from coordinate 7,485 downwards.
ACGCTAGATGTCTTCATGGAGAGCGACCTGCGCATCTGTGCGCAGATCCTTATGAGGATCGAAAACCATCTTGCCGCGAACGTGTCCAAGGCGGAAATCCGGCGCCTATATTCGCATCCCCAAGTCTTCGGCCAGTGCAGGAACTGGCTGCGGGCGAACCTCCCAACGGTCGAGCTCATCGAAGTATCGAGCACGCCACGCGCGGCGGAACTCGCTGCACAAGAGCCGAACGCGGGCGCGCTGGTCGGTGCGATGGCCGCGGAAGCTCACGGTCTCCAACTCCTCGAACGCAGCGTGCAGGACAACCCGAACAACACCACGCGCTTCCTCGTCGTCGGCCACCAGACCTCTGCCCGCACCGGCGAGGACCGCACGTCGCTCATGTTCAGCCTTCAGGACAAGCCCGGCGCGCTCTTTTCAGCCATCGAGCCGTTCAAGCGCCTCAGGATCAACATGAGCAAGATCGAGAGCCGGCCCTCGAAGCGGAAGGCGTGGGAGTATTTCTTCTTCGTCGATATCGACGGCCACACCGACGACGAAGCGCTTAAGGAAGCGATCGCGGAGCTCGAACAGCACTGCACCTTCGTGAAGGTGCTCGGCACCTACCCACGCGGCGCTGCCGTTTGAGATGGGCGGGGTAGCGGGGTTAGGAATCCGAGTGCGTCGCGCCGTTTGACGAGAAAGCCGGCGGATCGATCCGCATCGCTTTGACCCGAGTCGAAACCCACCCCAGCCAAAGCGGGTGGAGCTGGATCAAGCCACAGGCCTTGGCACGTTCTTCTGCGGTGCAGGTGCCCGTGGCGAAGCGGATCAGCAGTTCCGCCTCCTTCGTCTTGGGCGCGGCCACGGCGTGGCCTTCTACTTCGGTTCCGCAGCGGGCGAGGAACTCAACGATGATTTGGAAGTCAGTATCCATTCTATCAATTAGACGGAGCGGAAGGGGGGGGTGGGCAAAATAACTTCAGAATTCTACGATTTTCTCTGTAGAGCAAAAAAAGTTGCAGAAAAAATGCCCACCCCCCCCCTCTCGCTCCGTCTAATTGATGAAAGTCGAAGCATTTTTCGGAGGCTTTCCGCAGACAACGCGCCGCGAGTGGTCCGGTGGGCCGGGGGACTCGGGGTTCGGATTGAAGGCAACGGGATTCCACGAGATTGGCGAGCGAGGGTTGGGAATAGGTGGGGTCGCAGCGTTAGTCTGCGTCTTTCGGGGGAGTGAGCCGGGTGCGGTTCGGGGGAACCGCACCCGGCTGGTGCCCTACGGGGGGCAGTCCGGTGTGTCTCGGTTGCCGGCACTCATGTTGGCCTGCGCCGAAGTCCGCTTGTATGGAAATTGTATTTCTCTGCCGAGAAACCCGTTGAACGAGTCTGGTTTATCGCTTTAAGGCGCGTGCCCGTGCCGAACTCTTCATTGCCCAATCCAGACTTCGTTTTCGCCGAAGCCTGCCTGGCCGGAGATGCCTCTGCGGTTGGGGAATTGCAGAGCATGCTCGCCGGCCGAGTCGCGCATTTTGTCCTAAAAGCGGGCGCAGCGCGGGCGGAGATGGCGACTTTTGCTGCCGACCTTCTCCACGACCTCGTCGTTGGCACCCCGACACGACCGCCCCTGTTGCGCCAGTTCACGGGTCAATGCGCGCTCACCACATGGCTCGTGCGAGTCGCGACCAATCGCTGGCTCGACTTGCGGCGGACCGCCAGCGATCCGCACACCGCACTCTTGGAACTCGCGACCGCACGGCTCCCGGTCGAAACGCCCCTGACCCTCCATTCCGACGAAGAGCCGCTCGTCTCCATCCTCCGCGACTCGATCGGCAGCGCCATGCGCGGACGCCCCGCCGAGGATTTCGTCCTCTTCCGCCTCCTCCATGTGGAAGGCCTTCACCAGACCGAACTCGCCCGGATGTTCGACTGCGACCGCCGCAGCGTCGCCCGGAATTCCGATCGCGTCGCCGCCGAGATCCGCGAGAGCATCATGGCCGAGTTGCACACTCGCGCCCCGCATTTGCGGCTCGCGTGGGAAGACGTGGTCGAGCTCTGCCGCGCCGCCGCCACCGACGTGGTCCCCGCGGCCTGAGCGCTACGGCTGCCCGCTGAGTTCGCGGCGGATGCGGATCGCGTCCCGCAGCATTTGCACGCTGTCGCGCACGAGCCTCACCTTGCTCTCGGGTGAATTGCGCCACTCGACCGGCAGATCGACGACGCGCAGCCCCAGCTTCTGCGCCAGCAGCAGCACCTCCACGTCAAACGCGAACCCATCGAGCCGCTGCCGCGAAAAGATCGCCTTTGCCGCCTCGCGCCGGAACGCCTTGAACCCACACTGCGTGTCCTGCACGCCCGTGAGCGTCAGCCGCCGTAGGATCGCATTGAAGGTCTGCCCCATCCGCTGCCGCAGCCACGATTGCCGCACGGTGATCCGGCTCTGCGCGTGCTGGCGGTTGCCCACGAGCACGTCCGCCTCCGGGTGTTCGCGGAAGTAGCGCACGAACGACTCCACGTCGCGCAGCGGCACGCTCAGGTCGCAGTCCATGTAGAAAACGAACGCGCCCGTCGCGGCGAGCGCGCCCGTGCGCACGGCGTGGCCTTTGCCCCGATGCTCCGCGTAGGTGAGCATCCGGAAATTCGGCTGGCGGGCCGCGGCCTCGGCGGCTATCTCGCGCGTCCCGTCCGTGCCCGGCTCCACCACGATCCACACTTCCACCGCCCACGCGCATCCCGCGGCCCAACGCGCCAGCTCATCGAGCGTCGGCGGGAGCCGGCGCGCTTCATTGTAGGCTGGGATGACGATGGAAACCGAATCCGGCGGCATGGTGGGCGCGCAGGGGAACACGGGAGCCGGCTCCGGCGCAACGTCCAACGTCAGATTCGGTCGTTGGCTCGACGTGCTCATCCTCCTCCTCGCTGCAGTCCTGCGCCTCTGGGCGCTCGATATGAAGCCGGCCCATTTCGACGAAGGCGTGAACGGCTGGTTCGTCGATGTCATCACCCGCGACGGCGCCTACCGCTACGACCCCACGAACTTTCACGGACCGCTCCATTTCTACGTGCTCTTCGTCGCGCAGACGCTGCTCGGCCGCGGCGAATGGGTGCTGCGCTTCCCGCTCGCCCTCGCGAGCATCGGCTGTGTCGGTTTCCTCCTCATCGGCTTTCGCCGATGGATTTCGCCGGGCGCCTCCCGCTTCGCGGCGCTGGCAATGGCCGTATCGCCCGGCTTCGTCTTCTACGGCCGCTACGCCATCCACGAGACGTGGCTCGTGTTCTTCCTCATGATGCTCGTCGCCGGTCTCGCCGGCATGTGGAGCGACGGACGACGGCGCGACCTCTGGCTCACCGGCCTGGGCTTCGCCGGCATGCTGCTCACGAAAGAAACGTGGCTCATCCACGCCGTCGCCCTCGCGCTCGGCATCGGCGCGCTCCGGGTGCTCGAGATCCTCAGCCCATCCGCCCCGCTTCGCCGCGGCCTCACGTGTTTCACCGCCGACGACATCGGCCGCGCCGCCACCGTCTGCGCCGCGCTCGTCCTCTTCTTCTACTCCGGCTGCCTGCTCGATCCCGCGGGCATCGTGGACTTCGTCAAAGCCTACGCCGTCTGGACTCAGACCGGCGTCGCAGGCGAAAGCGGCCATGAGAAGGCGTGGTCCTATTGGCTCGAACTCCTCGGCCGCTACGAATGGCCCGCTCTGCTCGGCGCCGCTACCTCGCTCGCCGTCGTGTGGCCGCGCACGAACCGCTTCCTCCGCTGGCTCGCCATCAGCGCGCTCGGCACCCTCGTGGGCTACTCGCTCGTGCCCTACAAGACCCCGTGGTGCATCATCTCATTCGCGTGGCCGTTCCTCCTCGTCTTCGGCGTCGCCGTCGAGTGGCTCATGGCGCAAGTCGATCGCTGGACCATCGGCACGCTCGCCGTCGTGCTCTGCGCCTTCTCCTTCGCCAAGTCCCGCGAACTCAACTTCGAAAAGTTCGCCAACGAAACCGAGCCCTACGTCTATGTGCAGACCACGCTCGACGTGAACAAGCTCCTCGACCCGCTCCGCTGGCAACTCCAGCGCGACCCGACTACGCGCTACCGCACCGCGCACATCATCCAGGAGGATAAATATCCGCTGCTCTGGGTGCTCGACGACCGCCCGAACATCTCGTGGGGCGATCACGCTGCCGCCCCGCAGCCGCTCGACGCCGAGTGGCTGCTCGTCGATGCGCTCGAAAAGGACCGCATCGAGCACGGACTCAAAGACTCGTATTTCCGCGAACGCATCCACCTCCGCGGCATGGCGCCCGACGAATCGTATCTCTACCTCCGCGCCGAATCCTTCGCCGCCTACTTCCCCGGCCGGACGCCGGAGATCCAGCCCAGCCCGCGTGTGTGGAATCCGGAACCTGATCCGAAGCAATGAGACTCGCCGTCGCCACGCTCATCGCCGTCGCCGCCGCGGTCCTCACCGCCATCGCGCTCGCCTTCGCCGCCGGCAGCCTGACTCCCGCCATCGCCCTCGGCGCGCTCAGCACCGGCGCCATCGCCGGCGTGTGCTCGCTCTGGACCTCGCGGGCTCAGCGCGAAGCGTGGCGGATCGACGCGTGGGGCGGCGCCGCGCTCGTCATCTTCGCGCTCTTCGCGCTGCGCAGCTTCCTCTGGCTCGTCTTCACCGCCGGCGACGAACTCTGGGTCTTCTCGCCGAACAACCTCGGCGACCTCTCGATCCACCTCACCTACATTCGCTACCTCGCGAACGGCGCGCCGTTCTGGCCGGAGAATCCCATCTTCGCCGGCGAGCCGCTCACGTATCCCGTCGGCGCCGATCTCTTCAACAGCCTGCTCGCCCTCCTCGGCCTCGACGTGCTCCGCGGCTTCATCTGGACCGGCCTCATCGCGAGCGCCTGCACCGCCGCCATGCTCTGGCGCTGGGGCCGCGGCTTTGCCGTCGCGGGTTTCCTCTTCGCCGGCGGCACGCTCGGCTTTGAAATCATCCGCGAGTGGCGCCTCATCGATTACCAAGCCGAGGCCGCATGGAAGAGCCTGCCGCTCGCCTTGTTCGTCACCCAGCGCGGACTGCTCTACGCGCTGCCCGCCGGCCTCGCGCTCCTCGCGAGCTGGCGCACCCGCTTCCTCCAACCCGAGCGCCACGAGCAGAGCCTGCCGCTATGGACCGAATGGCTGCTCTACGCGGCCATGCCCGTCTTCCATCTCCACACCTTCCTCTTCCTCTCGCTCGTCGCCGCCGCGTGGTTCTGCTTCGTGCGCGGCGCGCGGCGGCATCTCGCGCTCGTCGTCGCGCTCGCGTTCCTCCCGGCGACGACGCTCGTGTGGTGCGTCACCGGCGGCTTTCACGGCGCGTCGATGGTCAGCCTTCACCTCGGCTGGATGCAGGGGCAGGAGAACTTCTTCGTCTTCTGGCTCACGAACTTCGGCATCTTCTTCCCGCTCGTCCTCTGGCTGCTCGTCGAACTGATCCGCCGACGCGGCCCCGCCTCCGCCGTTGCGCTCGTCGCGCCCGCCGTCGCCGTCTTCCTCGCCTGCTGCATCTGGAAGTTCGCCCCGTGGGAGTGGGACAACACCAAGCTCATGCTCTGGAGCTATCTCGCGTTTCTACCGCCCTTGTGGGAAGTGCTCATCGCCCGCCAGCGCGCGTCGGTCCGTGCCGTCGCGTGTTTCCTCCTCTTCCTCTCCGGCGGCGTCTCGCTGCTCGGCGGACTCCGCGGCGAACTCGTCACCGACGAAGTCCGCGAAGGCACGCCGCAGCCAAAGGTCGGCTACTCGCTCCAGACCCGGCGTTCGGAAATCGACGGCACCACGTGGGCCGCGCGCGACATCCCCGTCACCGATCGCTTCATCGGCCACCCGAACTACAATCACCCGCTGCTGCTCAGCGGACGGCTCATGGTCATGGGTTACGAAGGCCACCTCTGGAGCCACGGCCTCGACCCCGCCGAGCGCAAGAGCGCCATCGATCGCGTTCTCAATGGCGACTCCGACTGGCTCGAAACCGCACGTCGGCTCGGCGCTCACTGGCTCTTCTGGGGTGTGCAGGAACGTCAGACGTATCCCAACTCCCCGCAGCCCTGGCGCTCCGAGTGCCGCCAGCACGCCACCGGCAATTGGGGCACGATCTACGACCTCACCCAGCCAGCACGATGACCCCCTCGGCGACGACGCGCCCACCCACGCGCGCCTCGACGCCGAACTGCCACAACCCACCCACCGCGCCCGCCTTCACCGCGCGCAACTCGATCGTCTCTTCTGGCCGCGCCGCTGCGGGAAATTTCATCGCCTTGATCGCCGCCAGCCGTAGCCCCGGCTGACCCGCCGCGATCCCCGCGACCTGCGCGAGCGCCTCCGTGAGCAGCACCCCCGGCACGATCGGATCGCCCGGGAAGTGCCCGCGAAACACCTCATCCGCCGCCGCGAACGTCCTCACCCCCACGGCCCGCTCGCCCTCGACTCGCTCCGTCACCGCATCCACAAAAACAAACGGCTCCCGATGCGGCAGCCCGAGCGCGATTGGATCCTGTGGACTCACTGCGGCCCGGCCGGCGGCACCATGTGCTCCGCTGGTGGCGGCGGCACGAAATAGATGAACCGCCAGCTTCCCATCACCTGCTTCAGCCCGACGCGATAACCCGCGAAGCCCTGCGGATCCGCCGCAAATTCCGGCGGAGCCACCATGAAATCCTCCAGCGGCACCATCTCCTGTTGCACCAGCGTATTCAGCTCCGGCCACAGGTTGTTCATATCCCAGAAGGTGAACACGTTGTCCCCCGGTGGCGCACTATCCCACCGGTAGCCGAAGCCCGGCGCCATCAGCGACTGGAGCATCTCGCGATCCTTTCGCGCCACCGCCGTGCGCAGGCGGCCCACGAATGCCTGGAAGGTCGGATCCTTTGACGCGTTCTTGCGCGCAGCCTCCCGTTTTTCATCGAGCTTTTTGTAAGGCGTCTCGCAACCCGTGAACACGAGGGCGGCGAGGCAGATGGGAATGATCAGGCGCGGAAGCATGGTGCGCTGCGGTAACGGCGAAGCTCCGAAGTGGCGAGCCGAAAATTTGCTCCATCCCTCCACGAACCTCACCGGAGTCTGTCGGACTTACCAAAGCCGGGGCTGGCTTGCGGGTTTGGAACGTATGCCCGCACGATTCATCAACATCGACCGCGAGACACCCATGCTGTTGCCGGTGGATTTGCGCGAGTGGGTGGCCGGCGATGACATGGCCCACTTCATTCTTGAGGCGGTCAATCTGGTCGATCTGGATCAATTCCGCATCAACGAGCGCGGCGGCGGCAGCGAGCAACCGAGCGGAGCGAGATAGCCTGCCGAAGGCAGCCCGTTGGGCGGGCGCGGCGGCGCCCGGCAATTCCCGCCGCGGATGATGCTCGCGCTGCTCATCTACTGCTACAGCCACGGCATTTTCGGTAGCCGGCGCATCGAGGCGGCGACCCATCAGCACCTCTCGGTGCGTTATCTGGCGGCCAACACGCATCCCGATCACGACACGATCT
>VFJQ01000031.1 GCA_009885995.1 Verrucomicrobiota bacterium | reverse complement strand
TGGCCGCTCCTCGGGCTGGCGCTCGCGGGGCTGCCGACGTTTTACGTGAACAGCGTCACCTCGAAGGACTTCCCCCTCACACTCGCCCTGCTGCTCGGGAGCTACCTGCTCGCGCGCTCGGGCCGCGCGGTGTGGGCGGCGGTGATGTTTGGCTGCGTCGTCGGGAGCCGGCCTGTGGCGGTGATCCATGGGCTGCCGGTCGCGCTCGTGCTCGTGGCTGCGATGCCGAAGCCCTTGCGCCTGCTCGCGTTCCTCCAGTTCTTCGTCGGCAGCGCTGCGGTGGCTGCGGCGATCTACGTCCCGATCTTCTTGAAGCTCGGCCCCGACAATCTGCGGGAGCCGTATCGCCTGGCGGAGTTGTCCGCGAGTCTCGTGCTGCATCGCGGCACGATCCTCGTGTGGGGCGTGCTCGGCCTCATCGCGTTGGGGGTGATGGTGCTCGGCGCTTGCTGGCGGAGAGGCCCGCGCGCCGTCGGCGCGGCGGCCAGTCCCGCGGAGCGGTGGGCGTGGTTCATCAGCGCGGTGTTTGGGATCGGCTTCTACGTGTGGCTGCCGTCGGAGCCGGGCTACTGCATTCCGGCGCTACCCTTCTTGCTGCTGCTCGCGACGCAGTGGACCTCCCGCTTCGCGCTGCAAATCGGCTGTGTGCTCATGATGGGCGCGGCCTTCCTCGGGCAGGATTTCCGCTCGCCGGGTGCGCTCATCGTCGATCGCAGAGAGCGCCAGGCGGAGCTGTTGAAAGTGCGCGGCTTCACCGCGTTCTGCGCGACACTTCCCAAGCCGGGCGTCATCATCTGCGGCTCGTGGGAGCCGATCATCTCCGTGCTCGACCTCGCCTCGGGCGGCCAGCGCTACACCTTCCTGCTCGCGCCGGACGAGATCGCGCAGTTGATCAAAACGCGAACCCCGATCTACTACACCCCGGAGATGCGTGCGTTTGAATTCCGAGTCCACAACATCGACCTCGTGGCGATTGGCGCCACGGATGTCCGCGCCCTGTATCTGAAAGGCCAGCAACCATGATGGATCCGTCCCTTCGATCATGTGCGGCATAGCAGGTTTCGTCGGTGCGGGAGAGTTTGCGGACCTGCAGCGGATGACGGATGCGATCCGCCATCGAGGCCCGGATGCGGAAGGACATTGGCGGGATCAAAACGGGGGCGTCTTCCTCGGCCATCGGCGGCTGAGCATCGTGGACTTGAGCGGCGGCGCGCAGCCGATGTGGACCGCCGACGGCCAGCTCGGCGTGGTCTTCAACGGCGAGATCTACAATCACGCCGAACTGCGCGCAGAGTTGCAGAAGCTCGGTCGCGTCTTCCAGACCGATCACAGCGACACCGAGGTGCTGCTGCACAGCTACGCGGAGTGGGGCGACGGCTTCGTCCAGCGGCTCAACGGCATGTGGGCCTTCGTGATCTACGATCGCGCGCGGCGGCGGTTGTTCGCGTCGCGCGATCGCTTCGCGAAGAAGCCGTTCTATTACTTTCACGAGGGCGACACGTTTGGCTTCGCGAGCGAACTCCCCGCGCTGCGTGAGCATCCGAGCTGCCCACGCGAGATCTCGCGACTCTCGCTCAAAAAATACTTCGCCTACTGCTACATCCCCGCGCCGCGCAGCATCTATGAGCGCGTGTGGAAACTGCCCGGCGGACATTCGCTGAGCCTCGAGCTGGAGAGCGGCAAACTGAAGACGTGGAAATGGTGGGAGTTCGTCCTGTGGAATCCCGTCGAGCGCCTCATGCGGAAGGACGAAGCCGCGCAGATCAAGGTCGGCGACACGCGGCAGCTCGAAGCGGGCATCCTCGATGCCCTCGATCGCGCGGTGCAGCGGCGGCTCATGGCCGACGTGCCGCTCGGCGTTTTCCTCAGCGGCGGCATCGATTCCTCCGCCATCGCCACGCTCGCCGCGCGCCACGTCGGCGACGGACAGCTCAACACGTTCAGCATCGGCTTCAACGATCCCACTTTCGACGAGTCGGCCTACGCGCAGCTCGTCGCAGACCGGATCGGCGCGCGGCACCATCACCAGACGCTCGATCTCGACGCCGCCGCGAAGCTCGCCCCGGAACTCGTCGCGCAGCTCGATGAACCGCTCGGCGACGGCTCCCTGCTGCCCACGTATCTGCTCAGCAAGTTCACCCGCCAGCACGTCACCGTCGCGCTCGGCGGCGATGGCGGGGATGAACTCTTCGCCGGTTACGATCCTTTCCGCGCGCTGAAGAAGGCGTCGCTTTACGCGAAGCTCGTCCCGAAACCGATCCACGCCGGCATCCGCCACCTCGCCGCGATGCTGCCGGTGAGCCACACGAACATCTCGTGGGACTTCAAACTCAAGCGCACGCTCATGGGCCTGAGCTACCCGAAGCCGCTCTGGAATGCCGTGTGGATGAGCGCGCTGGAGCCGCGCGAGATGCAGGGTCTCTTCGACGAGCCGACGGACCTGGAGGAGGTCTTCAGCGAGGCGCTTGAGACGTGGGAAAATTGCGCGCATCGCAACACGGTCGATCGGGCGCTGCAATTCTGGACGGACCTCTACCTGCGCGACGGCATCCTCGCGAAGGTCGATCGCGCCTCGATGCTCTGCTCGCTCGAGGCACGCTCGCCGTTTCTCGATCGCGACTTCGTCGATCTCGCGCGGAGCATCCAGTGGCCGCTCAAGCTGCGCGACGGCGAGACGAAGTGGATCCTCAAACGCGCGCTCAGCCAGATCCTGCCGGACGAGATCGTGCGTCGTCCGAAGAAGGGCTTCGGGATGCCGATCGGCCGCTGGCTGCGCGAAGGCCGGTTCGAGTTCGCCCACGAGAAGGCGCGCCCGCATCTCAATACCCACGCCGCCAGCCGAAAAGTGCTCGCGCACCTCGGCGACAAGTCGGACGAACGGCTTTTCCTGTGGAGCTACTGGGTGCTCTGCGAGTGGCTGAAGCGATGAGGATCCTCGTGCTCTGCTACGAGTATCCGCCGATCGGGGGCGGCGGCGGGCGCGTGGCAAAGACGGTCGCGGAGGCACTCGGCGCGCGCGGCCACCAGGTGCGCGTGCAAACCGCCGCGCTCGGCTGGCGCTCGCAGCGCGAGACGATCGGAGGTGTCGAAGTCTTCCGCACCGCGAGCGGGCGCCGCGCGCCGGATACGTGCCGCGTTCACGAGATGGCGGCGTATTGCGCGACCAGCTTTCCCGCCGCGCTGCGCCATGCACAGCAGTGGAATCCGGACGTGATCCACGCGCACTTCGCGATGCCGACCGGCATGGTCGCGTGTGGCGTGCATCGACTCACGCGCGTGCCTTACGTGCTCACCGCGCATCTCGGCGATGTGCCGGGGGGCGTGCCGGAGCAGACGGATACGCTGTTCAAATTCGCCGGCAGAATCGCCGCGCGTGTGTGGCGCGATGCGACGGCTTGCACGGCGGTGAGTTCATTCGTGCAAGAGCTCGCGCAGCGCGCCTATGCGCGGAAGGTCGAGCGCATCCTCAACGGCATCGACCTCAGCGACGCGCCCGCGCCGCCTGAATCGATCCGGCGGCGTCACCTCGTCTTCATCGGTCGCTTCAATCCACAGAAACGGCCGGACTTTCTCATCGAAGCCCTGCGCTCGGTCACGACGACCGGGTGGAAGCTCACGATGATCGGCGACGGGCCGATGATGCCGCAGGTGCGCTCGCTGATCGACGCGCACCGGCTCGGCGAGTTCATCACCACGCGCGGCTGGCTCGAAGGCGCGGAGGTGCAGGCGGTGCTGCGCGACGCGGACATCCTCTGCATGCCTTCGAGCAGCGAAGGGATGCCGGTCGCCGCCGTCGAGGCGCTCAAGCACGGGCTCGCGATCGTCGCGAGCGACATCCCCGGCGTGCGCGATGTCGTCGAAGATGGCGTGAATGGCTTTCGCGTGCCGGTGAACGATGCGCGGGCCTTCGCGCGCCAACTCGACTGCCTGCTGGGCTCGGACGAGAAGCTGCTCGGGATGAAGCGTGCGAGTTGGACCAAGGCGCGCGACTTTGACCTTGCGACGATCGCCACGCAATACGAAGCCGTGCTCACAACTGCCGCAAGCCGATGACCACCTACGAAATCGCCCTCGAACAACTCCGCGCCGAACCGCGTCGCTGGCTCGTCACCGGTTGCGCCGGCTTCATCGGGTCGCACCTCGTCGAGACGCTGCTGCGCTGCGATCAACGCGTGAGCGGCCTCGATGACTACTCCACCGGCTCGCCGCGTAATCTCGACGATGTGCGCAGCCGCGTGAGCGCGGCGCAGTGGGAGCGGTTCGAGTTTCGCGAAGGCAGCGTCGCCGACATCGGCGCGTGCCGCGAGGCGTCGAACTACTGCGACTACGTGCTGCACGAGGCGGGCTTCATCTCCGTGCCCCTCTCGATCGAAGACCCGATCGGTTGCCACAACACAAACGTAAGCGGCACGCTGAACCTGCTCATCGCCGCGCGCGACAACCGAGTGCGCCGGTTCGTCTTCGCCAGCTCGAGCGCCGTGTATGGCGATGATGCAGCAGAGGCGAAAGTCGAAGCGCAGATCGGTCGGCCGCTTTCGCCCTACGGTGCGTCGAAGCTGATGGATGAGCTCTACGCGCGGCAGTTCTTCGATCACTACGGCCTGGAGACCGTCGCGTTGCGTTACTTCAACGTCTTCGGCCCGCGGCAGAACCCGAGCGGCGGCTACGCGGCGGTGATCCCGCAATGGATCACGAAGTGCGTGCGCGACGAGGAGTGCATCATCAACGGCGACGGCGGGATCACGCGCGACTTTTGCCACATCGCCAACGTCGTGCAGGCGAACATCCTCGCCGCCACGGCAAGTGTGCGCGGCTCAGCAGGAGAGGTCTTCAACGTCGCGCTCGGCGGCTCCACCACGCTCGCGGACCTGCATGCGATGATCTCGGCGAAGGTCGCGACCTTGACCGGCAAGCCCGCGCGTCCCGTGCGCTACGGTGCGCCGCGGCCGGGCGACATCATTCACTCGGCGGCGGACATTTCGCGGATCAAGGCCGGCCTGGATTTCGAGCCGGCCGTGAGCGTGGACGACGGGCTGGACGAGACGGTGCGCTGGTATGCGGGGGCGCGTTAAGCGCGCAGTCGCGGGTTATTCGGCCGCGAGTAGAGCGCGTGGACGACGCTGATGTTTCGCATCGCGAACGCGGCCTCGCAGTATTGGAGGTAGTAGTTCCACTTCCGGACGAAGCGCTCGTCGAATCCCTGCGCGCGGATCTCGGCGAGGCGCGCATTGAAGGCCTCCCACCAGCGGCGCAGTGTGAGCGCGTAGTCGAGGCCGAGATCGTCGAGTTCGATCGGTGAGAGAGTGCCGGTCCGATTGATGGCGCGGTTCACGCGACTGACGCTGAGCAGGAGCGAGCCGGGGAAGATATGCTTTTGGATGAAATCGATGCCGCGACGCATCTCGGCGTGGCGGCTGTCGGGCACGGTGATGAATTGCAGCGCCACGAGCGCATCGGGTTTGGCGAGTTCGTGGATCTTGTCGAAGAACGTTTCGAGGTAGCGGTCGCCGATGGCTTCCATCATCTCGATCGACACGACCTTGTCGAAGCGACCGGTGATCTCGCGGTAATCCTGCAAGCGCAGGTCCACGCGGTCCGCGATGCCTTCGCGCACGAAGCGCTCGCGGGCATATTCGTATTGCCGCTGCGAGATGGTGACGGTCGTGACGCGGCAGCCGTAGTGCCGCACGGCGTGCGAAGCCAAGCCGCCCCAGCCGCTGCCGATCTCCAGCAAGTGATCGCCAGCGCGCAGGCGCAACTTCCGGCAGAGCGCGTCGTATTTGGCGATCTGCGCGGCTTCGAGCGGCTGGTCGGGCGAGGTGAACTTCGCCGCGGAGTAGGTCATCGTCGGATCGAGCCAGAGGCGGTAGAAGTCGTTCCCGAGATCGTAGTGCTCGGCGATGTTTTGCCTGGCGATGCGCGGGCTGTTCGGGCGCAGCAGATGACGGAGCCGGTTGTAGCACTTGAGTAGATTCAGCGCGGTCGAGCGGCGCATGGAGCCGCTCATGGCGGGTGTGTTCTCGATGTTCAGGATCGCCCACGAAATGACGCGCTCGATCGACTCGGTCTCCCAGTCGCCATCGACGTAGCTTTCACCGAAGCCCACATCACCGAAGAGCACGCAGCGCTTGAAGAACATCGGCCGCACGACGCGGATGTGTGCGCTCACTTCGTGGGCTTGATCGCCGAGGTGGCGCGTCGTGCCGTCGGGCAACTCCAGCCGGAGGTAGCCTTGGTTCATCTTCCCGAAGACATCGTGGATGAGGCGCTGGTAGAGGCCGGGGCGCGCGGCTGTTTCGCGGGCAAGCGATTCCTGGACGGTTAGCGTATCATTCATGGGTGGTGATGGAGTCGTGCGGATTGAAAACGTCGCGCTGGAGATGCGCGTTGGCGGTCTTGCGATGGAATGGGAGGCGCTTTAGCCACAACCGGAGCGCGTGCCAATGAATGAGTGAGATGATGCGCAGCGTGAGCAGCGGATACTTGAGCGTGAACCATGCAAGCCGCGCACTGGTGAGCGCCACGCGGCGGCCAGTGAGTGCGCTGAGCAGGACTGGGCGATCGGTGCCGGAGGCACGGTCGATTTCGCGGTCGTCGATGTGGATGTCGAGCACGTCGCCGGGGACCTTGAGTTTGAAGTCGAACGCGAGATCGAGTTCGGAGAAGGGCGAGACGTAGAAATGCTTCGGCGTGACGAGGCGAAACTCGCCCGCTGCATCCGGTTCGCGCAGCAGGTAGGGCTTCATCTCACGGAAGGTGTTGCCGACTTGCACGACCGCGCAGAGCGGCGCGCCGGCGGCATCGGCGCAGAAGTAGAATGAGACGGGATTGAAGATGTAACCGAGCACGCGAGGCAGCGCGACGAGCGTGATGCGGGCATCTGCGGGAAGCTCGACACCCTGCTGCGCAATCCACGCAACGATGTGCTCTTTCACCGTGCCGCGGTCGCCGAGGTCTGGGAGCGTAAGGTGATCGCGGTCGCGGAATTCGTAGAGCGCGCGGCGGTTTCGCGCGAAGCCGAAGGTCTTCGCAGCGACGGTATCGATCTCGTCGAGATCGAGCGCGAACATGAAGATGCGGTAGCGGAAATGATGCTCCTTCGGCTCCAGCCGATGATGCATCACGTCGCACTCGTAGAGACACGAGTTCATGACGCCCAGATCGGTTCCCGCGTGACCGCGCGAGCGCAATCGAGTGCGCTGGCGAAGCCGTCTTCGTGGAAGCCGTATTTGAACCACGCGCCGGCGTAGTAGGTAGTTTGGTCGGGCGAGAGATTGTTGAGAGCGGGCAGTTCGCGCTGCGCGCGGATGGCCGCGAGGTCGAAGAGCGGGTGCTCGTAGTCGATGCGGCGGAGCACCTTGTCCGGCGCGATGCGGTCGTGGCAGTTGAGCGAGACGAAGTAGTCCATGCGCTCGCTCACGCCCTGGAGGCGGTTCATCCAGTAGTGCGTCTGCGGCGCGCCGGCGGTGTCGATACGGTAGTTCCAGCTCGCCCAGCAGCGGCGCGTCCGCGGCATGAAGCTCGCGTCGGTGTGCAGCGTGGCGGTGTTCGGCTGGTATTTGAATTCGCGCAGCAGCCGCGCCTCCATTTCCGTCGCGTCGCCGAGCAGCGCGAGCGCCTGGTCGCCGTGGCAGGCGAGGATCACCTTGTCGAACTCCCCCACTCCGCCGCTCGCATCATGCACCTTCACACGACCGCTCTCGCGGACGACGCGCGTGGCTTTCCGCCCGACGTGGATGCGCTCGCGAAAGGGCGGCGTGAGCTTCGCCACGTAGCTCTTTGCGCCGCCGCAGACGGTCCACCACTGGTGCTGCGTATCGAGGCCGAGGAAGCCGTGGTTGTGCCAGAACCGCAGCAGCGTCGTCGCGGGGAAGCCGTCCAGCTTCTCCGGCGGCGTGCTCCACACGGCGCTGGCCATCGGCACGAGGTAGAAGGCGAGCATGTCCTCGCCGTAGCCGCGCGCGGTCACGTAGTCGCGCAGGCTCATGTCGGCAAAGCGCGGGTCGTCGAGCGCGGGGACGGCTTCGCGATTGAAGCGCGCGATCGCGGCGAGCATCCGCCAGTGGCGCGGGCGGAGCAGGTTCCGCCGCTGGCCGAAGAGCAGGTTCAGGCTGCCGCCGTTGTATTCGAGATCCGTCGGCACGTGCTGCACGGAGAAGCTCATGTCGGTCTTCTTCGTCTCGACGCCGAGTTCGCGGAAAAGGCGGACGAGGTTCGGGTAGGTCGCGTGATTGAAGACCATGAAGCCCGTGTCGATCGGCACCTCGCGGCCGTCTTCCTGCACGGTGATCGTATTCGTGTGCCCGCCGACGTAGTCGTGCTGCTCGTAGATCGTGAGGTCGAAACGCTCGTGCAGGAAATACGCGCAGCCCAGTCCGGCGATTCCGGTCCCGATGATGGCGAGGCGTTTCTGCATGGGCGCGTAAGAACGCCGATGCTGGCGTTTTGGAAAGCGCCAACTCACCACGCGACACCCGCTCCCCGGCGAAAAAGTTTCGCGAATCCTGAAAGACTCCCCGCGGCCTTCCGAATGGGTCTCATGCACCTTTTTACGCTCCTGCCTCACCTCCTGCGCCCCGCCGACTCCGCCGTGGAAGGTCCCGGCCTTTTCGCCAAGCGGGCCGCGCACTTCGCCGAGGTGACGGGTCTCCCTGGCAAAGTTCCCGGTCACTCCGGCAAAGGGAGCTTCGTCACCTGCGCTACTTCATCGCCGTCGCCGAAGAATTGAGCTTCACCAAGGCCGCTCAAAAGCTCCGGCTTGCCCAGCCGTCGCTCACGCGGCAGGTGCGCAATCTCGAGGACGAAATCGGCGTCCGCCTGCTCGATCGCTCGAACAACCGCGTCGCGCTCACCGAGGAAGGTCACCGGTTTCTTTTCGACTCAAAAAAGCTCCTCGCGATGTGCGCCGAGACGGTCGCCGCCGTGCAGCGGATGAATAGCGGAGAAAGCTCCCAGCTTAATATCGAATACGTCGCGAACATCCATTACGGGCTGCTCCCGGCCACACTCGGAGCCTTCCGAAAACTCTGCCCGGGTGTGGCGCTGAATCTTTTCGACATGACCAGCGCCGAGCAGTTCCAGGCGCTCGACGGTCACAAGATCGACCTCGGTTTCGTCGGTCTGCGCCCCGCGCTCTCCAGCCACACTTTGCTCTCCGAGTGCGTGGCGCACGATACGATCCTTGTCGCGACTCCGGGCCGTCATCCGCTCGCGAAGAAGGCGAAGGTCAAGCTCACTGACCTCGCGCCGCAGTTCTTCATCGGCATGTCCGCGAAGACCCATCCGGGCGGGAGGGAATGGTTGATCGAGACCTGCCGGAGCGCCGGGTTCGCGGCGAAAATCCTGCAGGAGGCCGACACCGAGCCGACCGCGATCAGGTTTGTCGCCGACGGCCTCGGCGTGGCGTTGATGCCCGAGCAAATCACGGGACTGCCACACGACGGCGTGGTCTTCCGCCCGCTCTCCCCACCGCTCCTGCGCGAATCGACCATCGCGTGGCGCGCCGACAATCACGCGAAGCCGCTCAGAGATTACATTCAGATCGTGAAGGAGCTCTCACGGAGCATGTGATGGGGCGACTGCGCGTGATTGGGCGGCGAGTTCGAGCAGGGCCTGCTGCAGGCGGTCGATGTCGATCGGCTTGGTGAAGTGCCGGGCGAAGCCGGACGCGAGTGCCTGCTTAATGTCATCCTCATCGTCGGAGCCGCTCAGCGCGATGCCGTTGATCGCATAACGATCGTGCAGCCCACGCATCAACTCGTGCCCACTGCCATCGGGCAGGCCAAGATCACTGATGACATAATCAAATCGTTGCACCGCCGCCGCTTCCTCCGCTTCCGCGCAGGAGTGGGCGAGGACGACGGTGTGGCCGCGCCGCCGGAGCAGCTTGGCCATGATCACGGCTGTCGCTTCGTGATCTTCGACGAACAGCAGCGACAGGCGCAGTTCCCCCGGCGAGGATGAAGGGGCTTCGGGCATGGCGGCGATGAGATAGACAGCGCGGAGCTTTGGCAAAGCAAAGTCCGCGAGCTGGTGGGAGCGGGCTACGCGGCCACGCGCAACTTGCACCGCCGGTCGGACAGACAAACACGACCGCTGCGCAGCAAGTCAGTAATGGCCGCGATGCTCTCGCGGCTGTTGCGGCTGGAGGAGGAGACGGCGAGGATCATATCGCCCAGCGTGAGGTTGGGGCGGCGATGAGAGATTTTCAGGGGCTTGTTCATACCCCCTCGTATCAACCTATCGCGTGCCACGCGCGGTTCCCTCTGTGGGGCCAGCCCGGAAGGAGTGAATGTGTCCGGATTCGCGACGCTTCATGTGCGGAACACGACACGGCGACTACACTCTGCGCAGCGCGATCGCAGCCAGATCATCATCAAAAGCCGGAGCGCCAGCTCGCTGGACGAGTTGTGCGATCAATCGCGGGAGCAAGTCCACACTGCCATCGATCCGGGCGAACGCGTCCGCGACAGTCTCGTTTGTGAAGCGCTCAGAGCCGTTTGGGTTCAAGCTGAACAGCCCGTCGGTGTAGAGCAGCGCCACGTCACCGGACTCGATCCTTGTTTCCGTTTCGCTCACCTCCATTTCCTGGTCGATGCCCATCATCGTATTGAGCGACGGGAGCGCCTCGACGACGCCGTCGCGCCGTCGGATGAGCAGCGGCGGATGCCCGGTTCCGGCAAAGGACAGCCGCCCGTCGCCTTCGACGACGACGCAACACGCCGTCATGAAAGAACGCCCGCGGAGGACGCTGTAAAACTCGGCGTTCACACGCGTCAAAACTCCACGAGCCGTCCTGGATGCTGTGCTGGCGTGATTGAACAGCAAGGCGACCAAGGTCGTGAAGAGGGCTGCGGCCACGCCGTGGCCAGTGGCGTCGGCGAGCCAGAAAAGCCACGTTTCGCGATCCAACTGCCGCCAGCCATACACATCGCCGCCGACTTGGATCAGCGGCGTATAGACTGCCTCGACCTGCCAACCGTCGAGCCGCGGTGGCGCGGACGTGACGATGGCCTGCTGAGTCGAGCGGGCGACGGCGAGGTCGGCTTCCTGCGCCTCGCGCCAACGGGCCATCTCGCGGTTTTGTGCGCGCAGTTCATCGCTCAACGCACCGAGCCGCAACTGCGTTTCGATCCGCGCGACGAGCACAGCCCGGCTGACCGGCTTGGTGACGAAATCGTTCGCCCCAGCGGTCAGGCACGCGATCTCGTCGGCCTCGCCGGTGTGCCCGGTCAGCATGATGACGGGAAGCTGATTGAGCGCCGTGCGATCCGATGCGCGCAGCCGGCGACAAACCTCCGCGCCATCGAGCCCTGGCATTTCAAAATCCAGCACGAGCACATCCGGTGGCGAAATTTCAATCGCAGCGAGCGCCTCCGCCCCATCGATCGCCGCCGACAGCTCGAACCCTGCATGGCGCAGACTGGCGCCGAGCAACCGGCGCGAAGCCGCATCGTCATCGACGAGCAGCACCCGGCGCGAGCACCCCACGAGGGGAATATTTTGAGCAGCAGCGCGTTTGTCCAACATCGCGCTAGATTCGTGAACCGGACGCGGTGCGGTTGTAACGCGATTGCAGTTTGGCTCGCCTGCGACAGTTCGTCAGCTGGTGCGCCCGACGGGGGTCGAACCCATAACCTTTGGCTTCGGAGGCCAACGCTCTATCCAGTTGAGCTACGGGCGCAGTGCTTTGAGCGCGGGCAAAGTAGGAAGCGACGGCGCGATGGCAACGGGAGTTTTCGGTGCATGTTTTCCCGGTTGCCGGCGGGTGCGGCGCGCCCTTTGTTGAGTTGTTCAACATGAGTTTCCGCGAGGAATACTACCTCCACGTTCACGGCGATCAGCTCGGGCCTTACACGCTCCGGCAGATCAATCATCAACTGCAAATCGGGCTGATCTCCGGAGAGACGCTCTATTGGGCGGAGAACCTCGAACAATGGCAGCCGCTCACGACGCTCATCCCGGTGCGGAAGAAGTTTCAGGCGAAAAAGTGGGCGGCGATCGCCGCAGCGGTGCTCATTCCGCTGGGCGCGCTGTCGTGGTTCTTCGGACCGACGGTGGTCGATGGCTGGCGCGAGCAGACGCAGCGCGAGTTCACGCCGCGCGGCGCGTATTGGGCGGCGCGAGGTGTCGTGCGCAGAGAGTTGGCGACGACGCAAGCGGTGCCGCAGTTCCTGCCGTTCGGATCGGCGCGGGTTGAGTTGGGGCCGGAGAATACGGCGATCGTGCAACTCGAGGGACACGTGATCCCCGATGTGGCGACGAACCATGCGGCGGCGTGGAAAGTGCGGCTGCGCTTCAATCCGGCGGTGCGGACGTGGTCGCCGCTGCCGGTGCAGGTGCCGACGGCAGCGCAATGAGGCGCGCGCTTCTGCTCGCGGTGCTCGCGTTGGCCGCATGCCGCCCTCCGACGCCTACGATCTCGACCAATCACGCCTTCCCCGACCAGCCGCCGGTGATCGATGCGCAGCCGGTGGATGCGAAGAGCTACGATGCGGGATTCAAGGCCGGATTCTCCGTCGGCGGGCCGGCGGCGAGCCCGGGCGCAAAGCTCCCGGCTCAGGACGAGGTGCGTGAACTCGCAGCCGCCGCGGCGACGGACGATCCGGCACGGAATAAAAAGTGGCGCGAAGGGTGGGCGAACGGTTACCTCGACGGCTTCCGCAACCGCGCGCTTCGCACGAAGTGACCCGTCATTTTCTCATCCCATCTCTGCTCCTGCTGCTGCTGAGCGCCGCTTCCTACGCGGATGATGCGGCTGCTGCCGAGGCGGCGAAGTGCCGCGACCGGATCGGCGCGGTGCGGCGGGATGTGCTCGGCAAATACGAAGACCAGCTCGGCGAGCTCCAGGCGCAGTTTCAAAAGGCGGCGGACCTCGAAAGTGCGCTCGTCGTTCGCGCGGAGAAGCAGCGCGTCCACACCGAGCAGGTGCTGAGCGATGCGAACTTCGCCGCCGAGCCGCGCGCGCTGCGCACACTCCAGCAGCAGACGGCGGCGCGGCTCGATGAGCTCAGCGCCGCGGTGGTCGCGGAGACGATCCCGCGACTGCTGGAGATGAAGAAGGCGCTGACGGTCGCGGGACAGCTCGACGAGGCGGTGACCGTCCGCGGCTTGATCGAGAAACTGCAGAACGACCATGTGCCGCTCACTCGTCCGGCTGCGGGCGAGATCGTGCCGACGGATCTGCTCGTGACGGCTTACGCCGCCGATCGCGCCCGCGCGGACAAGGCCTACAAGGACGCGCAGCTCACGGTCCGCGGCACATTGGCGACGCACCGCATCGATCCGGGCGACTCGCGGAAGACGACCGTCTATCTCGGCCGGGCCGGCGGCACGGGCTGGGTCGCGTGCGTCTTCGACAACGGTCTGCGCTTCCGCGAGGAGAAGGCGTTCAACACCGTCACGCTCGTGGTCGCCAATCTCGCCGGGATGGTGCTCGCGCGGTGGCAGGCGGGGCAGACGATCGAGATCCAGGGCACGTGCGTGGGCTTCGAGGACGTGGTGCGGCTGGCGAAGTGCGAGCTGCCGAAGTGAATTCGAGACGCTGCCTTGTCATCGGCGCGGCGTGCGTGTAGTTCGCCGCCCATGCCGGAACTCATCGAGCCCATCGGGCTGAAAAATGGGAAACATCTCGACGACCTCGAGCACAAGCAACTCGATGAAGCCGAATACAAGCCGAAGCTCAAGGAGGCGCAGATGGCGCTGCTGCATTGGCAGCGTGAGCTGAGCGAGTCGAAGAACTCGCTCGTCGTCGTCTTCGAGGGGCCGGATGCGGCGGGCAAAGGCGGCGCGATCAAGCGGATCACTGAGCGGCTCGATCCGCGCACGATCCGCGTGCACTCGATCGTGAAGCCGACGACCGAGGAGTATCAGCACCATTACCTTTGGCGGTTCTGGAAGAAGCTGCCGACCTGCGGGCAGACCACGATTTTCGACCGCTCGTGGTATGGGCGTGTGCTCGTCGAGCGGGTCGAGGGTTTCGCCACGGACAAGGAGTGGAAGCGGGCCTACGACGAGATCAACAACTTCGAGCGCATGCTCGCGGACGACGGCGCGATCTTCGTGAAGATCTACCTGCACATCTCGAAGGACGAGCAGCTCTACCGCTTCAAGCGCCGGGAAGCCGACCCGATGAAGCACTGGAAGATCAACGACGAGGACTGGCGCAACCGGAAGAAATGGGACGAGCACGGCGTGGCGGCGGAGGTCATGTTCGAGAAGACCTCGACCGACCACGCGCCGTGGACCGTCGTGCCGGCGAACTTCAAATGGTATGCGCGCGTGAAAGTCGTGAAGAGCGTGGTGGAGGCGATCGAGAGCGCGAAACTGCGCAAGACGTGATGCGCCTCCTGCCCGCTGCCATGGCCGCGGCTCTGCTCCTCACGGGCTGCGACAAGATCCTCACCGACCGGCCCAAGGAGACGATCGCCGCCGCCGATCGGAAGGCGAAGGCGGGCGACTATCGCGAAGCGGTGAAGCTGTATGAAAGCGCGCTCGATGGCACCGCCGGGACGGCAGAGGTGCATTACCGGCTGGCGGTGATCTACGACGAGAAGCTCAAGCGACCCGTGAGCGCGCTGCACCATTTTCAGCGCTACATCGACCTCGCTCCGAAAGGCTCCTTCGCCGACGAGGCCAAGGCCTACAGCAAGGAGGCCCAGCGCAAGCTCGCCGGCGGGCTCGGCGGCAGCGGGCCGGCTTCGCAGTCGGACCTCGTGCGGCTGAAGAACGAGAACCTCAGCCTTCAAAAGCAACTGACCGAGGCGAAGCAGCGCCTCTCCGGTCTCAGCGTCGCCGCTGCAAAACGCTCCGACGAAACCAAGGGCCCGCTGCCGCCAGGCGCGAAACGGCACGCGGTGCAATCGGGCGAGACGCTCGCGTCGATCTCGCAGAAGTATTACGGCACGCGAAACCGGGCGCAGGACATCCTCGACGCCAATCACAATCAGCTCGGCGGCAAGAACCTCATCAAACCCGGGCAGACGCTGATCATTCCATGAGGCTGCGGCTTCGCCGGAAAAACAGATTGTCAGGGCCGCACGCCATCGGTTAAGAGCCGCCACCACCAACCATATGAAGCGAATCGCAATTCAGCTCACCGCCATCACCGCCGCCGGACTGCTGGCCGCGTGCATGAACCAACCCAAGAAGCAGCCACACGGACCGGGCGGCTTCCAAGGCCCGGCCCCGACGGAGCAACCGCCGGTCGAGCAACCGGCCGAACCGACCGACCCAGCCGCACCGACGCCGCCGAGCAGCGAACCGCCACCGCCGCCACCGCCGCCAACCGCTGGCGCGCCCAAGGCATCCGGCGATCTGCCCTACGGCAAGCCCGTCCCCGGCAAGCCCGGCTACGTGACCAGCCCGTATGCGCCCGCGCAGGGCTACGTCGATGTGCGCGGCTTCCCGCCGGGGACCGAAGTGCGCTGCCCTTACACGCAAAAGATCTTCCTCGTCCCGTAAGGACGAAGCGTTCCTCTTTATCGGCCCCGGCCTGCTGAATCACCGGCGGGCCGGGGCTCGTTTGTTTCTCCGCATGTCCTCCCGCGTCACCATCCTCGGCCCCGGCTTGCTCGGCGGCTCGCTCGCCCTCGCGCTCAAGGCGCGCACGGCTGCGCACGTGACCGTGTGGGGGCGCCGCGCCGAATCGGTCGGCGAAATCGCGCGGAGCGGATGCACGGATGCGGCGACGACCGATCTGACCGCAGCAGCGAAAGACGCGGACGTGATCGTCTTCGCCACCCCGGTGGAAGTGATGGCACCGCTCGCCCGGCAGATCACCCCGGTGCTGAAATCCAGCGCGCTCGTGATGGATGTCGGCAGTGTGAAGGCGAACGTCGTATCCGAACTCGCACCGATCTTCGCCGGGCCCGGTCGCTTCATCGGCTGTCACCCGATGGCGGGTTCTGAACAGACCGGTTTCGCCGCCGCCCGCGCGGACCTCTTCGATGGCTCGGTGTGCATCCTCACGCCGGACGACGCCACGCCGCGCGACGCGATCGCCGACGCCACCGTATTCTGGCAAAGCGTCGGCTGCACGACGCGCACGCTCGCACCGGCCGAGCACGATCAGATCGTCGCGTGGATCAGCCACCTGCCGCACTTGCTCGCCGCCGCGCTCGTGCAGACCGTCGCCGATCACAGCCCCGCAGCGTTCGACTTCGCCGGCCCCGGCTTCCGCGACACCACGCGCATCGCCAGCGGCCCGCCGGACATGTGGACCGGCATCCTCGGCCAAAACCGCGCCGCCGTGCGCATCGCGGTCGATGGATTGATTGAAAAACTCCGCGCACTCTCCACACTGCTCTCCGACCCCGCTGCCGAGAAACGCGAACCCTTGATCCACCGACTCCTCAACCAAGCCAAAGCCCAGCGCGACCGCCTGCGGCTGCCGAAAACCCCTTCCGATGCCTGACTGGAAAGTCCACCGCGCCCCGACCATCCAGACCGAGTTGACCGTCCCCGGCGACAAGAGCATCTCGCACCGCTCCGTCATGCTCGCCGCGATGAGCAACGGGCCCTGCGTCATCCGCGGCTTCCTCCCGAGCGAAGACTGCCTCTGCTCCGCCGCCGCCATGCGCGCGCTCGGCGTGAAGATCGAGCAACCCGAGCCCGAGACGCTCATCGTCCACGGCACGCGGCGGAAATTCACCGTGCCCGAGCACGACATCGACTGCGGCAACTCCGGCACCACGATGCGCCTGCTCTGCGGCATCCTCGCGGGGCAACCATTCCGCACGCGGCTCGTGGGCGACGCTTCGCTGAGCAAGCGCCCGATGAAACGCGTCATCGAACCGCTCACGCAGATGGGCGCCAGCATCCGCGCGGAGGGCGCGAATGACCGTCCGCCGCTCGTCATCGAAGGCGGCCCGCTCAAGCCGATCCACTTCTTCTCCCCCGTCGCCAGCGCGCAGGTGAAAAGCGCCGTGCTGCTCGCGGGGATGTTCGCCAGTGGCAAGACCGTCGTCACCGAGCCGATCCAGAGCCGCGACCACACCGAGCGAATGCTCGAATATTTCCTCGTCCGCCCCGTGAAGGAAGACCTCACCGTCAGCCTCTACGGCGGGCAGACGCCCGAGTCGCGCGACTTCCAGGTGCCCGGCGACATCTCGAGCGCCGCGTTCTGGCTCGTCGCCGCCGCCGCGCAACCCGGCGCGCACCTGCTCGTGCGCGACGTGGGCTTGAACGACACGCGCACCGGCATCCTCGGCGTGCTCGTCCGCATGGGCGCGGGCGTTCGCGAGGTCCACAAGAACGACGAAGCCGAGCCGATCGGCTCGATCGAAATCCGCGGCGATCGGCTCAAGGGCACGACCATCGCCGGGAAGGAAATCCCGAACGTCATCGACGAACTGCCGATCATCGCCGTCGCCGGCGCGCTCGCGCACGGCAAGACCGTCATCGCCGACGCCGGCGAACTGCGCGTGAAAGAAACCGACCGCCTCGCCGCAATCGCGACGAACCTCCGCGCGATGGGCGCGCAGGTCTCGGAAACCGAGGACGGCCTCGAGATCATGGGCGGCGCACCGCTCCACGGCGCGCGCTTGCAGAGTTTCGGCGATCACCGCATCGCCATGGCCTTCGCCATCGCGGGCCTCTTCGCCGAGGGCGAGACGATCATCGAAGACACCGACTGCGTCGCCACGAGCTATCCGGGCTTCGCCGACATGCTCGAAAAGATCATGCACGAGCCGAAGTCCCCGCAGGTCCCGGTCATCACCGGACTGCCGGCGTGAACGAGCACGTCGTCATCGCCATCGACGGCCCCGCGGCGAGCGGCAAGAGCAGCGTCGCCCGCCAGCTCGCGCGCCGGCTTGGCTACATCTACGTGAACACCGGCGCCATGTATCGCGCAGTGACGTGGTGGGCCGTGAGCAAAGACGTGCCCGTCAACGACCCCGTGCGCGTCCAGCAGCTCCTGCACTTCACCAGCGTCGAGTGCGGCCTCGCCGACGGCGAATCGACCATGCGCCTCGACGGGATCGATCCCGCCGCGCACCTCGTCGATGAAGCCGTCAACGCCAACGTCTCCGCAATCTCCAGCATCCCCGACGTGCGCCGCCTGCTCGTCGGAAAACAGCGTGCCTACGCCGCCGATCAAGACGTGGTGATGGAAGGCCGCGACATCGGCAGCGTCGTCTTCCCCGACACGCCGTATAAATTCTACGTCGATGCCAGCCCCGAAGTCCGCGCCCTGCGCCGCGCGCGGCAAGGCC
Organism: Verrucomicrobiota bacterium; assembly: GCA_009885995.1. Classification (GTDB taxonomy): domain Bacteria; phylum Verrucomicrobiota; class Verrucomicrobiia; order Chthoniobacterales; family Chthoniobacteraceae; genus VFJQ01. The sequence continues at coordinate 7,597 of VFJQ01000031.1, read as the reverse complement.
TCGCCGACTCGATCAGCGCGCGCGACAAGTTCGACTCCTCGCGCCGCAACAGCCCGCTCATCATCGCCGAGGACGCGCACGTCATCGACAGCTCGAGTCTCACCGTCGATGGCGTCGTCGGCGAAATCATCGGGCGCTTGAAACTCAAGGGCCTGCTCCCCGCCGACTACCTGTAGATGGGCCTCACCTACCAGGTCTGCGGCGCCATCGCCCGCGTCGTCGCCAAGACGCTCTTCGCCTTCCGCGCCTACGGCCGCGAAAACATCCCGCGCACCGGCGGCTGCGTGCTCGCGATGAATCACGAGAGCTACCTCGACCCCCCGTTCGCCGGCATCTCCTGCCCTCGCGAGATCTTCTTTCTCGGCCGCAAGACGCTGCTCGACTGGCCCATCGTCGGCCGGCTCTTTCCGAAGCTGAACGTCATCCCCGTCGATCAAGACCGCGCCGACATGAGCGCGCTCAAGACCGTCATCAAGCGCATCCGCACCGGCGAATGCACCATCATCTTCCCCGAAGGCTCGCGCACCGAAGACGGCGATTTTCTCCCCGCCATGCCCGGCCTCGGCCTCGTCATGGCAAAGACGCGCTGCACCGTCGTCCCCGCCCGCATCTTCGGCGCACACGCGGCCTTTCCTCGCGGCGGAAGACCACACCCCTTCCGCCCCATCACGCTCGTCATCGCGCCACCGATGACCTTCACCGACGCCGACTACGAAGGCGAAGGCCGCGAGCTCTACCAGCGCCTCAGCGATCGCGTGCTCGCACGGATCGCACAGATCGAAAACCCGCGCCGCTAGCTCGCGACCTACGGCGTCGGCGGCTCTTCCTCCTCCTGCGGCGCGGGATTCTCCAGCAAGCTCTGCTGCATGTAGAGATCGAGCTGCACCGGCTTCGTAGTTGCGGTTCGAGTAGAAGGGCGGGGCGATGTAGATGAGATCGACGCACTCCGCGGGGAGCTTCTGGAGCTGGTCGAGGTGGTCGCCGCAATAGACGACGCGGGTATCGACGAGGGCGCTGGGCTTGGCGGGGGCGGGAGCTTTGGTTTTCGACGCCATGAGGCCGGGAGCGTAAGGCAACGCGGCCCGAGGGAGCAAGCTAGCCGAACATTTCCGCCACGCTCTCGACGTAGGTCTCGAACGGATCCGCCATCGGCAGGTGCGCACTATTCTCGATCGAGATGGAGTCCCAGTTGATCACATAAGGATCGCGCCCGTGCATGAAGCGCGCGACGGCGTGGCCGCGGCCGCAGGCGCGGGTGTCGGCGGGCGGATGCGTCATTGTTTCCGGGCGGCGGGCGCCGTCGTTGAATTCACCGATCGCCTTCGCCGGCGTGAGTCCGAAGAAGAGGCCCTTGGCGGGATCGATGTTGTGATATTCGAGATCGAGGCTTTGCAGCCACGGGTCGTTCCATTCGAGGCCTTCGGCTTCGCGGAACTGCTCGAGCATCCACTTCTTGCTGATCCAATCGACGCCGCCGATGAGCAGTTCCGGCTTGGTCGAGAGCGCTTCGATCGTAAAGCGCCAGCTCTCGAGAATCCAGTCGGTCTCCTCGTCCTGCCCGCGCAGGCAGCGCTCGGCGTGGGTGAGGAAATCGTGCTGGATGTCCAGCGCGCTGCGCGTGCTTCCGTCGTCGAGCATCACCGCGCCGCGGCCGGTCCCGTCGTGGCTGATCTGCCGCGTAGCGAGCACGGCATCGCGCAGGATCACGTCGTCGGGCATGCGACCGTCCTCGATGAGCGAGAGGATGAGCGCGGTCGTGCCGATCTTCAGCGCGGCGGCGAAGGGCGACATGTTCGAGTCGCCGATCAGCAGATGAAGCCGGCGGTATTTGCGGTAGTCAGCCAGCGGTTCGTCGCGCGCGTTGATGATGGCGCGGTTAAACTGCACCCACTGGTAGATGTCGTTGACGATGTGATCGGCACGCTGGCTGATCTGGAAGTCGATGGGCTCGCCGCCGCGCGGCGGATCGAAGTCGAACGCGAGCGGACTCGCCTGCCCGACGCGCCCGGCGCCGGTGAAAATCTGCCGCGTGGCGAGGAAGCTGAGCAGCGTGCCGAGCAGCGCCGGGTGAAACTGCACGTCGCGCCGCATGAGGTAGTTCTCGTGGCAGCCGAAGGTCGCGCCGGTGTGGTGATCGACGTTGTTCTTGATGAACGCGACCTCTGCTTCCACGCCCATCTCGCGCAGCGCAGTCTGGAGGATGAGATCACCCGCGATCTCGAACGCGACCGCATCGCGCACCGTGCGGCACTCGGGCGTCGAGTATTCGAGGTGCCCCATGTCGAGGTAGAGCCGACCGCCGTTCAGCAAAAAACCGCCGTTCCCCGGCGGCTCTTCGTAATCGCGATAGTGCAGGTCGATCGCTCCCGCCCGCATCCGCTTGAAGGCGTGGTTCTTCACCCGCCCCGGCCACGCGTCGATGTTCCCCGCCGCCTGCTCACCCGTTACGAGGCAACCGTATTCGATCTCGACTCCGAAGATGCGATTCATACGGCCGGCTACGTCGGGTTCGCGTCAGTCCTCCCAGTAGAGGATTCGCGCGCAGTTCTCGCACTGCACGATCTCCCTGGCGTGGCGGGCGATCGAACTGGTGGTCGGCGTCACCTTCATGTGGCAACCGGAACAAACATCATGCCGCAAGCCCACCACGGCTTCGCCGTTCTTCGTGCGGAGCAGGCGATCGTAGGTGTCGAGCAACTCTTCCTCGACCTCCGCCGCGAGCTTCGTCCGCTCGGCTTCGACGATGGTGATCTGCTCGCCGAGCGCCTTGATCTTCACATCGAGATCGGCGGTCTGCCGCTCGGCCTGCGCCTTGATCGCGGCGAAACTCTTGTCCGCCTCGGCGACCACGGCCTTCTGTTTCTCGACTGAGTCCATCAAGTCGAGTTCGCGATCTTCGATCGAGCGGATGTCCTTCTCTCCGTTTTCGATCTCGTGGTTGATCGCGGCGAATTCCTCGTTCTTCCGCGTTTGGAATTTCTGCACCTGATACTTCGCGATCCGCTCGCGGACACCGATCGCTTCGGTCTCGAGCTTCTTGCGCTCAACCTCGACCTCCTTGCCCTTGAGCTTCGCCGCGTCGAGCTGCGCCAGCGCGGCGGCGAGCTTGTTGGCGAAGGCCTGCTTTTCGAGCGGCGCGTTTTTCTGTTCGGTTTGGAGCGCCCGCAATTTGCGGTCGCGATCTTGGAGGATAAGGAGCTTTTCAATCTCCGGAAGCATCATGCCCGCAATTGAGCGGGCACTTCCGGCCTAGTAAAGCATCGCTTCTTCCGGCGGCTCGGTTTTCTCGACCTTCTCCGCCTTGAGCACCGAGATGCGGCGCCCATTCTCGAGCGGGAAGGTCGCGGTGCCGGTGATCTTCACCCACGTCATCTCCGGCAGGTCGGGCATCTTCTCGACCTCGACCAGCGCCGCGATGGGCCGCGAATCGGCGGCGCAGCAATACATGAACATGCGCACGGCCTTGAACCGGTTCGTTTGGTTCGCGCTCGTCTTGTCGGGCATGAACTGGCCGATGAGTTGCACCGGCTTGTTCTCGAAATCCTTGCGCAGCACGTTGTCCTGCGCCGCGTAGAGGAGGTCGAGCACCTCGGCGACGATGCGGCCGTCCGGCGTGCGCTGGAGGTAATCGCCGGGCGATGGTTCGCTCGCGGGCGGCTGAGCATTCGCCGGCGCTGGGGTCGCGGCAGCCGGCGGCGCGGACTGGTCTTTTGTCGGCAGCGCGAGGTCCGGCGGTGACGCGGGCCTGCGGTCTTTCAAGCCGAGCGACGCGACATCCATTGTGATCCCCCGGTTCTCGATCGCCGTTTTCCCAAACGACTCCGGCGAGAAAAAGGCCGCGACGGTGATCGGCACGATGAGCACGAGGAACGTGAGCACCCGGCCCGAGGCGAGCCGCGAGAGCGAGTGGCCGCATTCCGCCGACGAGCAGCACGACGCGTCCGCGCGGAAGAGCAGGAAGATGAACGCCATCAGCGCGAGCACGATGCCTGCGACGAGCACATACGGGCGGAAGGGCGGCGCGAGCAGATCCTTCACGCGGCCGTTGAAGTAGAAGACGAGCAGCACCGCGCTCCAGGCGGCGAGCGTGAGGCAGGGAAGCCAGCGGTTGAACAGCGTGTTCATGACAGTCGGAAGGCTAGTCGGTTTGCGGAGAAATGCACGTCACTGAAAGATCTCGGTCGGCAGGCGCCAGCAGAGCAGGAAGATGACGATGAAAAGGCCGATCGCGAGCTTCACGACGAAGCCGCGGCGGAAGATGACGCCGTAGAGGAAGAACAGCTTCAGGTCGAAGAGCGGGCCGAAGAGCATGAACGCGAGCTTCGCCTGCGGCGCGAAGGCGGTGAACGTCCACGCGACGAACGCGTCCGTCGTGCTGCACAGCGCGATGAGCCCGGCGAGGCCCATGAGCGAGAGGATCGCCAGCGGAGTCGTCTGCGCGAGCGGTTCGAGGGCTTCACGGGAGATCGCTGTGTTGAAGACGCTCGTGATCGCGACGCCGATGATGAAGAAAAACGCGACATCGAGAAAGTCCGCCGTGGCGCTCTGCGCGGCGAGCAGCAGCTTGCGCGGGAAGCTCGCGGTCGAAACCACCACGCTGAAATCCTGCGACTCACCCGTCGGCTCCGGCGCCTTCGTCAGCCCGCCACGCCGTGCATTCGCGGTCTGGGGCTGGAGAATTTTTTCCGGCGACAGCCGGTGAACGATCAGCGCCACGCCGACCGCGATCGCGTAGCCGATGCCGAGCCGCAGCGCGGTCCACGTGAGCGGGCCCGCTTGCGAAAAGGCGGCCCACGTCGAGACCGCCACGATCGGGCTGACGATCGGCGCGCCGAGCATGTAGGCGGTCGCCGCGGAGAGCGGCAGTCCTTTGCGGATGAAGCGCCGGATCACGATCACGCTGCCGCATTCGCACATCGGGAAGATGAGCCCGAGCGCGCCGCTCACGAGTGCGGCGGCGACGGGGTTCTTTGGCAGCAGCTTGCTGATCCGCTCGCTGGAGATGAAGACATCGACCAGCCCCGAGATGATCGCGCCGAGCAGCAGGAACGGCACGCCCTCGAAGAGCACGCTGAGAAACGAGAACGCGAAGTCGGGAAAGGAGAATTTGAACCAGTCCATGCAGGTGTTGGACGCTAGACCCGCGAGCAGGCGGACACCTTAGCGCGCGCGGATGAGGCAGCGCGCGGGCGCGCCGTCGCCGTTCTGGAATTTGATCGGCAGGCAGATGAGGTCGTAGTCGCCGGGCTTCACCTTCGAGAAGTCGAGTCCTTCGATGATCCACACCTCGGCGCCGAGCAGGATGTGGTGCGTCGGGATGCCGTCCTTGTAGAAGCCGCCGACGCTCAGGTAATCGACGCCGACCGTCTTCACGCCGCAATCGACGAGATACTGCGCGCCCTCCTTCGCGATATAGACGAAGTCCTTGTCGAACTCCGCCTTCTTCCAACTCCGCGCGGAGTTGGGCGTCTTGAAGAGCAGTCGCTCGCCGGCCTGCGGCTTGAGCTTCTTCAACTCCGCCGGCTTGATCGCCTTCTTGTCCTTGATCTCCACGAGCCGCGCCGGCCCGATCACCGCGTCGAACGGCAGCCCGTCCAGCGACTTCGCGCCATGGAGGAAGTGCAGCGGCGCATCCATGTGCGTGCCCGTGTGCGAGCTCATGAAGAACGCCGAGACGTTACACACGTCGCCCTTTGCGGTGCTCACGTGCGTGGTCACGTAAGGCGGCGGGTCGCCGGGCCAGAAGTGCATCTTGTTGTGCAGCGGGACGGAGACGTCGATCCAGGTGTCTTTGCTCATGAGTGAAAATGCGGACGCTTAAAACTGGATGACGTTCTTGATCCCGCTCGCCTTGCCGATGAGCAGCTCGCGGTGCGCGTCGATCTTGTGCCGGCCAGTGATGAGCGAGTTGATCGCCTGCGGCCAGCGACGCTTGAATTCACCGAGGTCAGCGATCGCATCCGCAAACGCCTGCGGGCTCGCGTTCACCGTGCCGATGATCGCCTGATTCTTCAGCGTGATGTTCCGCATGATGTTGTCGGCGAACACGGGGATCGGCGCTTTCTCAGCCGGGATGCCGGTCATGATGAAGACGCCGTTGATGCCGAGCACGCGCATCACCTCCCAAGTCACGTGACCTTCGCCGACCGCCTCATAGACGAGGTCGATGTTGCCGATGCGCTTCGCGAGTTCTTCCACCGACGTCTCCAGCGACGAGATGTATTCCGCGCCGATCTGCTCGGCGAGGTCCGCCTTGAAGTTCGGCTTCGGCGAGCGCGAGTAAAAGAATACGCGGAAGCCTTCGATGAGCAGCTTCATCCCGCCGAGCAAGCCGATCGGCCCCGCGCCGAGCACCACCGCATTGCGCCCGAAGCCGCGGCCTTTGCCGTCGCGATTGTCGTGCTCCCAGCCCGGCAGGCGCGTCTGCACCTGCCACGCCTGCGTCAGCCCCTTCTCCGCGATCGTCAGCGGCTCGGCCATCACCGCCACGTCACGCAAGCCGGGGGGCACGGGCGTGAGATACCGGTCTTCCTCGACGAACATCTCCGTCATGTAGCCGTGGCGCTGATTGATGCCGCGCTCGGTGAACTTCCACGTCTCGCAGAAGTCCTGCCGCCCTTCGCGACACGGGATGCAATTCGGGTCGCCGCACGGACGCCGCACACTTGGCACCACGAGATCGCCCGGCTTGAAGCCCTTCACCGCAGGCCCGACTTCCGTCACTTCGCCGAGGCACTCGTGGCCGAGCACGAGGTAGTCGCATCCCGCCGGGCCCTGCCCGTAGGCGAAAGTGCAAATCTCCCGATCCGTGCCGCAGATCCCCACCTCGATGGTGCGGATCTTTAGTTCGTTCGGCGCGGCGATCGCGGGTTCTAGATGGTCGATCAGGCGCAGTTCCTTTTGCTGGGGAACGACGCCGACGCCTTTCATCAAGCGTGTGGTCATATGGTTTTCAGCGGGGGCCGCGACCGTAACGGGAATCGCGACCGTTGGAACAAGAATGTTCGCGCCGCGCCGCGAGAAATCCCCATCGCGCCGACGCCGCTATGGCACCGAGGTCACCACGATCGCCGACGCACCTCCGCCAAACTTCGCCCGCCACGCCACGAGTGCCGCGTCGTTGAAAGCTCGCGTCACCCCCGCGCTCCCGCGCACCGCATTCAGCACGGTGAAGGTCTTCACCGTCTCCTCCCCGACCGGATCGCCTTCGCGGAAGAGAAGCCGCAGCGTCCCCGCCGAATCCACCGCCCACACACCCGCGTCATTCGTTACGTTCACGCTGCCGGGACCGCGCGCGAGCTTGGCGTGGAAGACCGGCCCGGTATCGCCGCCGGGCAACGCGAGTGAGGTGAAGCTCTTCCACTTCGCTCCCGCCAGCGTGCCCGGTGGCTGGCCGCCTTCGCGTGCGATCGCTCGCAGCGGCGCGCCTTCGGGTTGGTAGAAGATCGCACGATCATTCCCGGCGCGGACGCCCTCGCCTCGCAACGTCGCCGGAAACGCCACCGACGCCGCGCCTGGCGCAAGCACCGGATCGAGGAAAGCCTTGAAGCTCGCGCCCGAAATCTCCGGCACCGGGTCCGACACCCGCGCCACCGGC
>VFJQ01000024.1 GCA_009885995.1 Verrucomicrobiota bacterium | reverse complement strand
GCGTGCTCCCGCTCGCGCCGGGCACCGTCCGCACCACCGAGCGCATCGGGTTCGGTGCAGGTGCCGTCGAAGCCGGTGTGCCGAGCACCTTCGCCAGCCCCCAATCCATCACCAGCACCTCGCCGAAGTCGCCGAGCATGATGTTCTCCGGCTTGAGATCGCGATGGATCACCCGCTTGCTGTGCGCGAACGCCACCGCATCGCACGCCTTTTGGAAAATGGTCAGCAGCGCCGCCAGTGGGTATTTCTCGATCGTCCCCTTCGTCCCCGCGGCCATGAGATCGAGCACCTTCTTCAGCGTGACGCCGCGCACGAACTTCATCGTGTAAAAGACCTGCCCACGCGCATCCACACCCAACTCGTGGACGGGCACGATGTTCGGGTGTTCGAGCTGCCCGGTCACCTTCGCCTCGGCGACGAAGCGCGTGAGATCGTCGGCCTGCGTCGGATCGAGCATCACCTTCATCGCCACGCGCCGCTCGATCGCCGACTCGCGCGCCTCGAGAATCGCACCCATGCCGCCTTGCGCGACGCGCTTGCCAATTTCGTAGCGCTGCTTTTCCAACAGATCGACGGGCAGCGCCCGCCGCAATGCGGCCTCGGCGGGCGGCAGCGTCACGTCCGCTTCCGCTTCCACCGGGCGCGGGTGCAACTCGATCACCGCGCTGCCGACCTGCACGCGCTGCCCGGGCCGGATGTGCGTGGAGCCGGTAACCGGTGCGCCGTCGATGAACGTGCCATTGCTCGAGCCGAGATCTTCGACCAGCGCGTGCTCGGGTGTGATGGTCAGCCGCGCGTGCCGCCGCGAGACGAGATTCGCCTCCACCAAAACATCCACGCCCGGCTCGCGGCCGATCACGTATTCGCCTGGGCGGACGGTCTTGCGGACCAGCTCGCCGGCCTCGCCGGTGACGACGATCTCGACTTCCGGCGCGCTCATTTCGGCACCGCGCCTTTCTTCGCGTCGAACTCTTTCCAAAACTCCGGCGCCGGAGGCACCGGATAGGTGAAGCCCATGCGTTTCAGCATCGGGAGCTGACGCAACGCTTCCACTCCCTTCGCGGTGGCGGGAATGGTGAGGCTTTCCAGCTTGTGAAAGGCCGCCAGAGGCGAAACGTCAGTGACACCAGTCCGGTGCAGGTTCAAATCGCGCAACGGCATACCCCGCAGAGGTGTCAGGCCGGAGATTTTGGTGCCGTCGATCAAGAGGTTTTCGAGGGGCAGGCCAGCCAGCGGCGTGAGGTCGGCCACCGCCGTTTGATTGAGTTGAAGAAACACCAGCTTTCGGCACTCGCGCAGCGGGGTGAGATCGCTCACGAGTGTGTTCCAAAGCCTCAACTCTACCAGCGGCAGGCCTTGCAATGGCGTGAGGTCGCGGACCTGGGTCGCGTTCAGGGAGAGCTTGCGGATCGGCAGGCCGCGTAGCGGCGCGAGGTCGGCGAGCGGGCTGTTGCTGAGGTCGATCTCCAGCTTGCCCTCGCTGCCGAACTTGATCGCGTCCACCTGCGATTGCTTGACCCCTGCGGAGAGCAGCGCCGCGCGCAGCGGATCGAGGATGGCGTTGCGCTGCTTCCCTTCGCCATCCCACTGCGCCCAGAAATCCTTCACCGGCGTGACTTGCAGGAACTCGTAATTGAACTCGGCGAACGAGCGGGTCGAGAGTCGTTCGAGTTTCGGATGCTGGCGCAGGGATTCAATGTCGCGAGCGGTCGCTGGCAGCACCAGCGTCTTGAGTTCCGGCAGGTCGGCGAGCGGTCGAAAGTCCGTGAGCTGTTTGCAATTTTCGAGGCAGAGTTCCTTGAGTTTCATTCCCCGCAGTGGCTCCAGGCTGCGAATTCCGTTACTGGCGATGCGCAGAGTCTCCAGCGGCAGGCTGCGCAAAAAGCTCAGATCGGCGAGCGCCTTGACGTTGTCCATTTCCAGCCGGGACACTCGCAAGCCGGCCAGCGGGGTCAGGTCGCTCACGGACACCACGCCATTGGTCCGCAGCTCCTCCAGCGGCATCCCCCGGAGCCAGCGCAGGTCGGTGATATTGCGGCATTCGGCGATGCTCAGAATGCGCAGCGGCATCCCGGCGAGCGGGGAAAGGTCGGCGACGTCAGTGTTGCGAATGCTCAGTTCCTCGATTTGCCGCCCGCGCAGGAACTCCAGACTGCGCACCCGGACATTCTCCATTTCGAGCGTCTTCAACGGCAGGTCCGCCAGCGGAGCGAGGTCTGTGACTTGCGTGGCATTCAGTTTAAGGAACTCGATTGGCATCCCCGCGAGAAACGACAGGTCACTGATCGGCAGTTTGTCGAGGTTCACTCCCAGCATACCGTTGGTCCTCCCATAGGCCCTGCTTTTGATATTTGGGTCGGACCACTTCGGATGGTCCTCCCACACGCTGAGCCGTTTCCTCAGCAGCGCCGCGGCGGCTTCGGCTTCGCGGCCGAGTTGCTTGGCGAGGGTCGCGAGTTCGCCCGTCCGCTTCTGCACGAGCAGGGCTTCGTAAAGCTCCTGCACGCTGGCGCGGGAGAGTTCGGCGCGGGCGGCGTTGTCGCGGAGGAGCTTTTCGCAGAGGGCGAGGTTTTTCTCCGCGGCGGGATCGCGGCGCAGGGCGAGCGCGCGGCGGTAGGCGTCGCGCGCCGCGGCGAGGCGGAGCGTGGCCTGGAGCACGTTGGCCTTGAAGAGCGCGTAGTCCGCCTCGGCGGGCGCGAGGCGCAGGGCGAAGTCGATCTTCGCCAGCGCCTCGTCGAACTTCTGCTCCTCGACCAGCGCGCGGGCCTGCGCGTGGAAAGTCGGCGCGGTGCCGCGCAATTCCGCCAGCACAAGCTCGGCGCGGCGACCTTCGCTGATGACTTTCGCGGTGAACGCGGCGCTCAGCGCGAGGATGAGTGCCGCGGCGGTGCTGGCGACTTTGTTGCGCTTGATCGCGAGGACGAAGTGCTTCCAGAGCCCGGCCTTTTCAGCCCGCGTGGCAAAGCCACCCTGATACGCGGTGATGTCCGCCTGCAACTCGGCTACGCTCGCGTAGCGCGTGTCGCGATCGAGCGCCATCGCCTTGCGCACCACGGCGGCGAGCGAGTCGGGAATGCGACCATCGGGCAGGTGTAGCGTGCGCTGTCCCAGCGCAACGGCTCCGCTCGGAGAGCGGACGCTACACAGATCCTCGACCTCGCCGCGCGCGACCTTTTCCACGATCGCCATCGCGTCGTCGCCGCTCACCGACGGGCGCAGCGCGAGCAGGTGGTAGAGGATCGCGCCGAGCGCGTAGATGTCCGCGCGCGCGTCGAGCCTATCCACTTCCCCGCGCGCCTGCTCGGGCGCCATGTATTGCGGCGTGCCCATTATCGTCCCTGCCTGCGTGCTCCCGCTCGCGCCG
>VFJQ01000068.1 GCA_009885995.1 Verrucomicrobiota bacterium | reverse complement strand
TCTTCGACCGACGGTGCAGGAGAACGAGCGATGCACATCCTTCTACTCTCGCCACTCCCGCCCCTCCAGAAAAGACGCACGTTACACTTATTGCGAAGCACTACACTAGTCAGAGGACGACCTTCCCCAAGTCAGGGGAAGCTCAACGGCGAACGCCACGCTTTCCACGTGGCGGCCGTCAGTCTGCTCGGGCAAGGCCCGTGGAGCGACGAAGCGACGAAGATAGCGTCTTGAACGCGCCGCGTCACTCCGCTGGCAGTTTGAAGAGCCAGCGCTGGAACCGCGCGGCGACGCACGTGGTTACGGCCTCTTCTTCCCGCCGCCGAGTTCGGCTTTGAACAGGCCGCCATAGGCTTGCTTCGGGATCGGGTCGGGGACCTTGAGGTCGATGCGCAGTTGGGCGAGCTGCTTCGTCAGGTCCGCGACGGTCGCGGCGTAGGCCGGGTCTTTTGAGAAGTCGCGCAGTTCGAGCGGATCTTTCTCGCGGTCGTAGAGTTCCACATAGTCCACGTCGGGCAGGTAGAAGCGCACGAGCTTGTAGCGGTCGGTGATGATGCCCTCGTGCGGGCGCACGTGGTGAGGCTGGGGATACTCGTAGTAGTGGTAATACATCGACTTGCGCCAGTCGGCGGGCGTGGTGCCACCGAGCAGTGGGCGGATGCTGCGGCCCTGAATCTCCGCGGGCACGGGGACGCCGGCGGCCTCGAGGAAGGTTGGCGCGAAGTCGATGATGCTGGTGAGGCTGCCATTCGTTGCGCCGGCTTTCGCGACGCCGGGCCAGCGCACGAGCAGGGGAGTGCGCACGCTCTCCTCGAAGATCCACCGCTTATCGAACCAGCCATGCTCGCCGAGGTAGAAGCCCTGGTCGGCGGCATAGACGACGATGGTGTTTTCCGCGAGGCCTTCGTCGTCGAGATACTTCAGCACGCGGCCCACGGCGTCATCGACGGCTTTCACGCAGCCGAGATAGTCGTGCATGTAACGCTGATAGCGCCAGCGGACGAGGTCCTTGCCCTGCGGCTTCTCGGCGAGATACTTCGCATTGCGCGGGTCGTAGTAGGCGCTCCACACGGTGGCCTGCTCGGTCGTGAGCTGCGGCGGCGCGATGAGCTTCATGTCTTTTTCGGTGATCGTCTTCTCGATCGACATGTCCTGGTCACGCACGGCGAGGCCACGGTTCGCGTAGTCGTCGAAAAGTGTCGGCGGTTCCGCGAATGGCTTGCCCTTGTTCCAGTCGAGGTAGCGAAGCGGCGGATCCCACTCGCGATGCGGCGCCTTGTGCTGGCACATGAGCAGGAAAGGCTTCGACTTGTCGCGCTTGCTCAGCCAGTCGAGGCTCGTGTCGGCGATGAGGTCGGTGACGTAACCCGGCACCTTGATCTGCTGCCCCATGCGGTTGAACCCCGGATTGTAATACACGCCCTGCCCCGGAAGAATCTGCCAGAAATCGAATCCGGTCGGATCGCTCTCGAGGTGCCACTTGCCGATGATCGCCGTCTGGTAACCGGCGGCTTGCAGCAGCTTCGGGAAAGTGACCTGCGACCCGTCGAAGCGGCTGTTGGTGTTATTATAGAAGCCGTTCGTGTGGCTGTATTTCCCCGTCAGCACCATGGCGCGGCTCGGCCCGCAGATGGAGTTCGGCACGATGCAGCGATCGAAGCGCACGCCTTCCTTCGCGATGCGATCGATGTTCGGCGTCTCGACCAGCTTGCGCGCGTCGCCGTAGGCACTGATCGCCTGGTAGGCGTGATCGTCGGAGAAGATGAAGACGATGTTCGGCTGCTTGGCGGCGACGGCGGAGGTCGCCACGGCGAACAGAGAGAGGATGATGTGTTTCATAGTTAGGGACGAGTGCGACCGCTCTTCTGCGCGGTGGCGAGGAAGGTTTTGAGTTCCTCAGCCTTCGCCGGGTTTTCGGCGATGAGGTTCTTCGACTGCGAGAGGTCGGCGGCAAGATTGAACAACGCGCCCTTGCTGACATCGAGACCCTTGGCGGCTTCCGCGGTGCGACCGCCGGCGCCTTTCATCTGCGGCAACAGCACCCAATCTCCGACGCGGATCGCTTTCGGCGTATCGACGCCGCCGCTGTGCGCGATGAAGTTCGGCCGGTCGGTCTTGCTCTCGCCGAGCAGCGCGGGCAGCACGTTGAAGCTGTCGGGCGCCGCGTCGTCCGCGAGCTTCACGCCGGTCAGCGCGGCGAAGGTCGCCGTCATGTCGAGATGCGCGAGCAGCGCGCCGGACTCGCTGCCGGCTTTGATGTGGCCCGGCCAGCGCGCGATGAAGGGCACGCGATGCCCGCCCTCGAAGAGTGTGCCCTTCTGCCCGCGCAGCACGCCGTTCATCTTGTGCGCGGACGTATCGAAGTCCTCGTAGCCGTCATCGTTCACGCCGCCGTTGTCGCTGGTGAAGATGACGAGTGTGTCTTTCGCGAAGCCGAGCCGGTCGAGCGCGGCGAGCACCTGGCCGACGGTGTTGTCGAGTTCCGCGATCGCGTCGCCACGGATGCCGCACTGGCTCGCGCCCTTGAACCGCGGATGCGGCACGCGCGGCACGTGGATGCCGTGCGTTGCGAAGTAGAGGAAGAACGGCGTGCCGGCTTTTTGCTTTTCGAGGAAGCCGACCGCCTTCTTCGCGAAGGTGTCCGCCATGTCCTCATCGATCCAGCGCGCCGACTTGCCGCCGGTCATCCAGCCGATCCGGCCGACGCCGTTCACGATCGTCATGTCGTGGCCGTGCGTGTGCTTGAGCTTGAGCAGTTCTGGGTTTTCCGCGCCCGTCGGCTCGGTGCCGATCTTCGCCTTGTAGCTAACCTTGATCGGGTCCGCCGGATCGAGCCTGACGACGCGGTGGTTTTCGAGATACACCGTCGGCACGCGATCGCCGGTCGCCGCCATGATGAACGAATAGTCAAAGCCGAGTTCGAGCGGCCCCGGCTTGATCTCGCCATTCCAATCCGGGCCACCCTCGGGCCCGAGCCCGATGTGCCACTTGCCCACCACGCCCGTGTTGTAGCCCGCCTGCTTGAGCACAGATGGCAGCGTGGTCGTGCCCGGCTTGATCCCCAGCGCCGCATCGCCCGGCATGATGCTCGACGCTTCCTTCTGCCGCCACGAATACGCGCCCGAGAGCAGCGCCCGCCGCGTCGGGGTGCAAGTCGAGGCCGGCGAATGCGCGTCGGTGAACTTGCACCCGCCGTCGCGCAGTCGGTCGAGATTCGGCGTCTTCACCAGCGTGGCACCGTAGCTGCCGAGGTCGCCGTAGCCGATGTCGTCGGCCATGATGAAGAGGATGTTCGGTTTCTCCGCCGCGAGCAGCGGCGCAGCGAGGGCGAGGAAGGCGAAGAGGAGACGCATAAGAGGGCCGCGTATTTCGCCGGGAGTGCGTGGGAAGCCAACCACGCAATCGGGTAACTTCGCTCAGCGCGGCGTCAGCTTGACGATCAACGACTCGAAGCCGTTCGCGCGCTGGTAGCCCGCTTCGTGTTCGACGTGCTCCTGCGCCGCCAGCACGGCGATCTGCGCCACGCGTCCAGTCAGCGCCTGCAACAGGCTGCGCACGATCAAGCGTGCGTGCGGCGCGCCCAGGCACAGATGCGCACCGAAGCCGAAGGAAATATGCGGGTTCGGTTTCCGGTCGAGGCGGACTTCCTCCGGCGCGTCGAACACCGTCTCGTCAAGATTCGCCGAGGCCCAGCCGAGCGACACGCGACCGTCGGCTTTCACCGGCACGCCGTGGACCTCGGTCGCCACCGGACACACGCGCCCGATGTGCGTCAGCGGCATGAAGACGCGGAAGAACTCTTCGCTCGCGAGCACGATGCGCTTCGGGTCCTCCCGCAGATACTCCAGCGCTGCGGGGTTCCTGCCGAGGTAGGCGATGACGGAGGAAATGCTGTGGATGATCGTGTCGCGTCCGCCAGCAAAGGCGAGATTGGCAAAGCCCATCATTTCCTCGCGCGTGAGCGATCGATCGCGATAGGTGGCCTTCGTCAGCGCGCTGAAGAAATCCTCGCCCGGGTTTGCCTCCGCGCGGTCGAACTGCGCACGCAGGTAGTCTTCGAGCAGCGTGCCCTTCTTGAACTCGCCACCGGTGACTTTGAAAACGTGAATGCCCCAGCCGATCCACGTGTCCGCCTCCGTTTCGGGCATGTTCAGCAGGTAGGTGAGCGCGCGCGACTGCACCGGGAGCGCAAAATCATTCACGACCTCGATGGAATCCCGCCCCAGCGCATCGGAAAGTCTTTCCGCGATCAGCGCCTCTACCTTCGCGATCACCTCGGGCTGCTTGGCGCGCTGGAAAAACGGCTCAACGATCTCGCGATATTCCGTGTGCTCCGGCGGGTTGGTTTCGATCGGCAACTGCCGGACCGTGCGCACTTCCTCCTCCGATGGGATAGGCACGCGAAACGGCGCATCCGAGCTGAACGTCTGCCAATCCTTTGCCGCCCGGCGCACATCCTCGTGGCGCAGAATCATCGGAACGCTCTCGCCCTGGAACTCGCACTTGAGGACAGCGGCTTCTTTTCGTTTTTCACGAAATGGATCTGGGATGTTGTTCATGGCTTCTTCGGAAGGTTCTTAAGGATGATCTCCGTGGCGGCTTGAGCAAGCCGCGCGTAATGATTCGGTCGTGATGAGCTGCGCTCACTCGTAGCGCAAGGCTTCGATTGGATCGAGCGATGCGGCCTTTCGCGCAGGGTAGAAGCCGAAGAAGATGCCGACGGCGGCGCTGAAAAGGAACGCGAAGATGATCGGGCCGGGCGTGATGGAGACGGGCCAGGCGAAGGCGCTCGAGAGGATCTTCGCGGTGCCGAGGCCGAGGCCGACGCCGACGATGCCGCCGAGCGAGCTGAGCGTGATCGCCTCAATGAGGAACTGGAGCAGGATGTCGTTTCCACGCGCGCCGATGGCGAGGCGGATGCCGATCTCGCGGGTGCGCTCGGTCACGCTCACGAGCATGATGTTCATGATGCCGATGCCGCCGACGATGAGCGACACGCCGGCGATCGAGCCGAGCAGCATGGTCATCACCTTCGAGGTCGCGGTGGCCATCGTCGCGATCTCCTCCTGGCTGCGGACGAAGTAGTCCGGGTCACGGTCGGGACCGATGCGGTGACGCTGCTGGAGGAGTTGCGTGAGCTCCTCCTGCACGGGCGCGAGCGGCCTGCCTTTCTCGACGCTGAGCGTGATGCGCGGGAGCGTCTTCGTGCCGAGCACGCGCTTCATCGCGCTCGTGTAGGGAATCACGAGCGTGTCGTCCTGGTCGGTGCCCATGACCGACGCGCCTTTCACGCCGAGCACGCCGATGATGGTGAACGGCACTCTGCGCACGCGCACGATCTGCCCGAGTGCGGCCTCGGCGTTGCCGAAGAGCTGCAACGCAGTCGTATTGCCGATGACGGCGACCTTCGCGGAAGTGCGCACGTCGCGCTCGGTGAAAGGCCCGCCGTGCGCGAAGGTCCAGCGCCGGATGTCGAAGAACTCGGGCGAGACGCCGTTGAGCCGTGTGGACCAGTTTTGGTTTCCAAATGAGACGCGCGCGCCGCCCTGCACTTCGGGCGTGACGGCCTCGACGCCGGGAATCTCCCGCTTGATGGCGGCGGCGTCCTCGAGCGTGAGTGTGCCCGCGCCGCCGTAGCCGCTGCTCGTGCCGCCGCGGCTCACGCTGCCGGAGAAGATGAGGATCACGTTGTCGCCCATGCTGGCGATCTGCTCCTCGACCTGCGCCTTCGCGCCGTTGCCGATGCCGACCATCGCGATGACGGCGGCGACGCCGATGATGATGCCGAGCGCGGTGAGCAGTGAGCGCATCTTGTTTCGCCGCAAGGCGCGGAAGGCGGTCTGGAAGATGACGCGAAATCTCATGCGCTCATCTCCGGCAAGGGTTCAACGGGGAGGTTGCGCAATTCCTCCTCGGCATTCGTGCGCTGCTCGACGGGCAAGTCGCTGCGCACGCGTCCATCGCGCATCACGATGATCCGCTTCGCGAAGGCGGCGACATCGGTCTCGTGCGTGACCATCACGACGGTGATCCCTTGCTCATTCAGCCGCTGGAAGATGCCGAGGATCTCGACGCTCGTGCGCGTGTCGAGGTTGCCGGTCGGTTCGTCGGCGAGGAGCAGCACGGGGTCGTTGATGAGCGCGCGGGCGATGGCGACGCGCTGTTGCTGGCCGCCGGAGAGGCGGCTCGGTGTATGGTCGGCGCGTGCGCTGAGGCCCACCATGTCGAGCATCCGCATCGCCTTCTCGTGCTGCTCGCGCGCGCTGAGCGTGGTGCGGCGGTAGAGCATGGGCAACTCGACGTTTTCCAGCGCGCTGGTGCGGGCGAGCAGATTGAAGCTCTGGAAGACGAACCCGATCTTGCGATTGCGAAGATCGGAGAATTCGTCGCGGGTGAGGTGCGAGACATCCACGCCGTCGAGCCAGCAGCACCCAGCCGTGGGCCGGTCGAGGCAGCCGAGGATGTTCATGAGCGTGGACTTGCCCGAGCCGCTCGATCCCATGATGGCGACGAACTCGCCGCGCTCGATCGTGAGCGTGACGCCGCGCACGGCCAGCACCGGCTGATCGGCCGTGTGGTAGGACTTCTCGATCGCGTCGAGCCGGATGATCGCGTCCGTCATGGTCCGCCGCGGCGCGACCCGCCGGGAGGTCCGCCTCCCGGCGGTCCGCCGCCGAATGGATTCGCGGCGGGAGTCGCCGCCGGGCGCGCTGTCGTGATGCCGGTGACGACTGCATCGCCCTCCTCGATGCCGCTGATGATCTCGGTGAATGCGCCGTCGGTGATTCCGAGTGCGACTTCGACCGGCTCCGGTGCGCCGCCCTTGAGGCGCTGCACCGAGCGTTTGCGCTCGCCGTCGCCACCGGGTTTCGCGCCGGGTTTTCTCTCGCCGCCGGGCTTGCGCGTCTCGCCGCCGGCGCTGGGGAGCCGCACTCGCAGCGCGGCATTCGGAATGGCGACGACACCCTTTCGCTCGGCGAGCACGATGGAGACGTTCGCGGTCATACCGGGGCGCAGTTCCATCTTCTCGTTCTTTACCTCGATCACGGTCACGTAGGTCACGACGTTATCGACGGTGATGGGCGCGTAGCGGACCTGCACGACCTTGCCTCGGAACACGCGGTCCGGAAACGCATCCACGGTGAAGCTTGCCTCGAGCCCTTCACGAACTCCGCCAATGTCGGCCTCGGAGACGTTTGCCTCGATGTGCATTTCGGAAAGATCGCCGGCGATGGTGAAGAGGATGGGCGCGGTCATCGAAGCGGCGACCGTCTGGCCGACATCGACATTGCGCGAGACGACGATGCCATCGACCGGCGCGTAGATGGTGCAGCGCGAAAGATCGATCTGCGCCTTTTGCAACGAGGCCGTCCGAATTTGCACCGAGGCCTCGGCTTGGTGGAGATCGGCATTGGCTTTATCGAGATCGGATAGCGGCGCGATCTTGTTCGCCGTCAGCTCGTGCAGGCGCTTCGCATTGAGCTGCGTGAGTTCGAGGTTGGCCTGCGCGTTGGCGAGCTCGCCCTTCGCTTGACCCACCACGGCCTCAAATGTCGCGGGGTCGAGTTCCGCTACGATCTGTCCGGCTTTCACCGGCGTGTTGAAGTCGGCGCGCAGCGTTTTGATGTTCCCGGAAATCTGGCTGCCTACTTGCACGTTCACCACGGCGCTGAGTTGGCCTGTCGCAGTGACGGCGTTGACGATATCGACGCGCTTTGCCACCGCCGTTTGATACTGCGGCTGGTCGTCGCCGCGATGGAACCACCACCACGCGCCGCCTCCTGCGCCGGCGAGGAGCAGCAGCGGGAGCAGCCATTTCCATATCGTGTCGGACTTGGGAGTCAGCGGCTGGTGCATGGACGTGAGACGGTGAGGCGGAGCATCGCCCGACGGTAGTTCGACTGGCTCGGAACGAAAGTCTGACCGTGATGACATGAATTGAAGCATTCAACCCCGGCGCCGCGTCGCAGTCGCACGCGGCGATTGCCCGGGCTCCGTGCAGCGTGGTATCCTCCTCCGCTGATGGCTGATTCTTCCGAACCCCTAGTCCACACCTGCCAGTCCTGCGGCACGCTGATCGATATCGAAGGTCACGAGCCGCTCACGCTTGTGCATTGTCCGTCGTGTGGATCGGGGCAGCGGGTGCGGACGCAGTTTGATCATTTCGAGATCCAGGAAGTGCTCGGCGCCGGCGGCATGGGCGCGGTGTATCGCGCGTGGGATGCGACGCTGAACCGCGCTGTCGCACTCAAGTTGCTGCGCCAGGAATACAGCGCGGAGCCGGAATTCGTGGCGCAGTTTCAGCGCGAGGCGTCGATCACCGCGTCGATCAATCACCCGCACGTCGTGAAGGTCTATTCCACGGGCAACGACCATGGCCTGCTCTACATCGCGATGGAACTCGTGGACAAAGGCTCGCTCGACGACTTGATGATGCTCCAGGGCCGCGTGCCCGAGGCGCAGGTGCTCGAAGTCGGCGCGCAAATCGCGCACGGGCTCGATGCGGCGCTGCAAAAGGGGCTGATCCATCGCGACATCAAGCCGGGCAACATTCTCTTCGCCGATGCACACATGGCGAAGATCGTGGATTTCGGCCTCGCCTCGCTCCAGGAGCACTCGGGCAAGATCGGCGGCGAAGTGTGGGGCACGCCTTACTACGTCGCGCCGGAGAAGCTCGACAACCCGCCGCGCGAGGACTTCCGCAGCGATCTCTACTCGCTCGGCGCCACGCTCTTTCACGCGCTCGCGGGCCGGCCTCCGTTCGAGGCGGAGACGGCGTCGATGGTCGCGCTCAAGCACCTCAAGTCGCAGGTGGTGAGCTTGCAGGCATTCGCGCCGGACGTGTCGAGCGCGACCGCCTTCGTCATCAACAAAGCCTTGAGCAAGGAGCCCGACCAGCGTCACCAGAGCTACACGGAGCTGGCCGAGCACCTCGAATACGCGCGCACGGAACTGCTCAAGGCCGGCGCCGGCTCGGCGCAAAAGCGCGCGCGGGTGACGATGGAGAGCGAGGACGATGCGCGGACGATGAGCTGGATCACCTTCGGAATGGTCGCGGTCGTCGTGCTCGGCGGCATCGGCGCGTGGGTGATGCGCGACAAGCTTTTCGGCCCGCACGAGGTGAAGCTTCCACCCGCTGTGCAGGCACAGCGGAAGATCCTCGCCGAGCACGAGCAGCGCTTCACTGCCACGCGTGCGGTGATGACTCGTGGCGAATTCGCCAAGGCTGCGACAGGCTTCGGTGCCTTCGCCGATGAGCCGGACCTCCCGCTTCAACTGCTGAACTGGCTCACGCTGCACGAGGGCCTGGCGCAGCTTTTCGCCGGCGACGAGAAGACCGCGCGCCAGGCCTTCTCGCGGCTCTCTGCGCGCGAAAACTCCGGACGAGGCAACGACGATCGGAAGCAGGCGCAGTTTTTCATCGACCTCGGTAAGACGCTCGAAGGCGACAAGCCCATCCCGTCCGACGCCGCGAAGAACTACGACAAGACAAACTACGAGGCCGTCGCGTTGCTGTGCATCGGTCTCAAGAACTGGATGCTCGGCGACTACGAGGGGGGCGGGATGCTTCTGCGCCAGTTCCAGAGCGCCACGCCCGATGCCACCGCGATTTGGCTCATCGACTACAAGGAACTGCTCACGCCGTTCCTCGACGAGCTCACCGTCTTCCGCAGCGTGGGCGCCGCGATGAAGGAACCGGACATCGCGAAGGCCCGCGCGCAGCTCGACACGCTCAAGGCCGCGCGCGAAAAACTGAAGCTGACCGCGGCGCTACGCGAGCAGGTCGAGCAAGCGATCGCGCGCATCGAGAAAGATGGGGAGTCCGCCGACATGAAGCAGAAGGAGAACACGGCGCAGGCCGAGGCCGATGATGAAGCGAAACTCGCCGAGGCGCGCACCAAGGGAACCGCGCTCGTCGCGCAGCTCCGATTTGCTGAAGCTCATGCGATCGGTGAAGCCGCGAAGCCGACGACGGAGAAGACGAAGAAGGGCCACGAGAAGTTGATGCATCGGCTCGATGCGCTGGTGAAATTCAAGACGCAACTCGTGCAGGATCTCGGCACGACGGGCTACACCGGTCCCGCGAACCGGAGCAACGGCGCCGCGCTCCCGCCGGGCAGGCTGACCGGCAATGATGCCCAGCTCGAACTGCGGTCGAGCTTCGGGGCGCTGCCCGTCGCGTGGACCGATCTCTCGATCGACTCGATCATCGCGATGGCGAAGAGCTTCATCCGCGCGGATCTCCCACCCGAGGAAGCCGGCGAGCGCCAGTGGACTCTCGGGAATTTCGCCCTCGTCATGGGCCGCACCGACGCAGCGCGCGAGGCGCTCACTGCCGCCGGTGCAGCCAAGCCCGAATACAAGGACGCGATCATCACGCTGCTGCCGCCGGAGAAGAAGGAGTAGGCCGCGTCAGTCGCAAAACAGCGCGAGCGCGGCGCTGTAGCCGTGGATGAAATTGTGGCCGCCGACCGGGCCGATCTCACCGTTGCAGAAAAAGCCGGCGCTGGCGTGTTCGCCGAGCATCTCCGCGAGCACGCGCGCATCGTGGTGGCGCTCGCCGAAGAGATGCCGCCCGCGGCCCGCGCAGGAAAAGACGAGCGAGGCGAACGGATGCGGGCAGTCGGACTTCACGTCGCTGAGGAGGTGTCGCATCTCCGTGTCGGCGCTCGTGCGGTCGCGGAGTTGAAATTGCAGCGTCTGGCCCACGCGCGGCAGCGCGCCGACGGCGAGCACGCCGGCCTGCGGGTCGCCGCCGATGAGGTTGCGGATGAGGAAGTCCCCGGTCTTGAATTCCTCGAGATATTCGGACATCGCGAGGCCGACGAAGAGGTTGCCCTGTGCGAGCGCTTTGTCCTTTGGCGGCAGCGCGCCGAAGGTGGTGTCGAGCGCCTCGAAGGCGGGGCGCGAGCCGAGCGAGGTGACGAGGTGGCCTTCCGCGCCGGTGATGGTGAATGGCTCGCCGACGGGCCGGCAGCCCTGGCTCACGAGCGTGCGGACTTTCACGCCACCGGCGAAACCGATCGCGACGCCGCCTTCGATCAACTCGCGGTCGTGGAAGACGAATGCGGTATCGCCGCGCCGGCCGCCACTGGCGAGGCCGCCGACGGCGGGCACGCCGGGGAAGCTCAGATGCCACGCGTCGAGCCACGGCTCGACGGCGAGGGTGAAGGGATTTGCCACGACGACCCACGCCTCGCAGTCCTTGCTGCCGCGACCGGCCAGCGCACGCACGGTTTCGGGAGTCAGCTCGTCGTTTTCTCCCACGGCCGGCAGGCGCACGGCGTGGATTTGAGTCTCCGGCAGATAGAGCAGCAACAGCGAGAAACCGATGGCCTGCTCCTCTTCGCGGCCGGTGCCGAGCAAGCCCGCTCCGGAGCAGCCGGCGAGCAGGGGGATGCGAGCGTGGAGTTGAACGAGTTCGAGAAAGTCACGCAGGTCCGGTGCGTAGTCCGCGGAGACGAAGACGAATCCACACGTGACCTTTCCGCCGATCTCCGCGAGCGCCGCGTGAGCCGCCTCCGTCACCACCCGCTCGGAGAACGGGCCGACGACGAGCCGGGAGACTGCGCGGTTGAACATCATACCTCTTCTAAAGCAGCGGCGGGCCGCGCGGCAAGTGCGCGCGATGATGCGGCGTGGTGCGCGCTACTTCGCGACCACTGGCGGCGGGGGCACGTTTGGCCAGTCGTCGGTGCGGAAGGGTGATGCGGGCAGGCCGGCGGCGTTCACGAGATTCACGTCTGG
The DNA here is from genome assembly GCA_009885995.1 of Verrucomicrobiota bacterium. GTDB lineage: Bacteria > Verrucomicrobiota > Verrucomicrobiia > Chthoniobacterales > Chthoniobacteraceae > VFJQ01. The sequence goes on along the minus strand of VFJQ01000068.1, from coordinate 11,138 downwards.
ATTGTCCGCCCAGCCGTAGCGGACGGTGACCGGCTTGGCGACTTGCGGGCTGCTGACCAACACGTGGTCGGCGTCGATCTCCACATCGGCCCAGACGAATTTGCGATCCTCGCCCGCGATCGCGAAGCCTTTGATTTTCCCTCCATCGGATGATTTGAGCCCTTCGGAGTTGCGGAAGCTCAGCCGGATTTTTCCGTCCTCGTCCTGCGCGCCGGAGAAGAGCGGACCGCTATATTCGATGTCTTGGAAATACACCTGAGCGAGAGCCGAGAGCGCGAGGCGGCGGCCGACTTCCTGTTTGTTCTTCGGGTGAATGTCGAGCGCCTCGCCGACATCGATCGCCACGGCCATCCCCGTGCGCGGCAGCTCGAGCGTCATGCTCTGGCTTTCGCGGAGCACGCCCCAAAAGCTGTCCACAGGCTGCTCGTGGCGCGCGCGGAAGTTCGCGAGCTGCACGAAGAGAAATGGGAACTCGCGATTCTCTGTCCCGTCGAGGCCAGCCTGCGACCACGCCTGGCGCCAGCTCAGGATCATGGTTGGAAAGAGCACGCGATAGAGCTTCGCGTTCTCCTCGTCGCCGGCGTTGCCTTCACCCTGATACCAGATCGCGCCCTGAATCGTGTAGGGCAGCACCGGCTCGATCATGGCATTCCAGAGGCAGCCTGGCGCGCCAAAGTCGTCTCCCCCTCGGGGCGCGCGAGGCGCGATGGGGAGCGGCTTGCCTGCGGCCTTCGCCTGCTCGACTTCCGTCTGCCATTTCACGCGCGCCTCGTCGTAGGCGGCCTTCGCTTGCGGGTAGTTTCTCTTCTCCTGCTCCCAGCGCTCGAAGTAGCGCTTGAAGGCCGGCTCGCGCTCGAGCACCGGCGCGGGAGTCCAATACTCCGCGGGTGTGCCACCCCACGAGGTGTGGATGACGCCGACCGGCACCTTGAGCGTCCGGTGCAGCTCGCGCGCGAAGAAATATCCGACGGCGGAAAACTTCCCGACATTCTCCGGCGTGGTGACGAACCATTCGCCTTCGCAGTCGTCCTTCGCTGCGACGCTCGCGGCTTTCTTGAGGATGAACTGGCGAACCTGCGGAAAATCCGCCGCTGCTTTCTCCTGCTCGAAGTCCTTCGAATTGGCCACGACCATCTCCATGTTCGACTGGCCCGATGCGACCCACACCTCGCCGACGATCACGTCCTTCACGATCTTCTCGTCTTCTCCGCTGATCGTGAGGTCGCCGGTCATGCCCGTTTCGAGGCCGCTGAGCCGCGCGCTCCATTTCCCATCTGCACCGGCGGTGGTCGCAGTGGTCTTCTCGCCGAATTTCACCGCGATCTTCTCTCCCGGCGTGGCCCACCCCCAGACGTTCGCGCTTTCGCCCCGCTGAAGGACCATGTGGTCGCCGACGAGTGCGGGCAGTTTGATCTTTGCATCGGCCAGCGGCGCGAGCGCGCAGGCCACGACGGCGGTGAGGAGAAGGGGTGATTTCATGGCAGCGGGATGAACCCGTGCCATACCCGAGCCTTGGCCAGCCGTGCGAGGGATTTTTCGGCGAAGCGGGCGGCCTCCGCTCAGTCTGAGTCCCGGAGCCGGAAGAGCAGCGTGTCCACGTAGCGCTGGTTCGCCGTGCGCAGGCGCTCGACCATGATGCGGCCGATGGCGACGAGCAGCTTGAAGGCGGCGCTCGGATACACACCAGCGAGCGCTGCGATGACGGCCTGCGTGATCTTGAGCATCTCGGTGTCGGTCTGCGCGATCACATCGGCGCTGCGCGGGCCTTCATCGACGAGCGCGATTTCGCCGAAGAAGTCGCCGCTCTGGAGCATGGCCAATTCGATGTCGCGCCCGCCCTTGTGATGCACTACGCGGCACTGGCCTTCGACGACGATAAACATCGCGTCACCGGGATCGTCCTGCTCGACGATGATCGTGCCCGCGGGCACTTTCACCGGATCGACGAGGGCGAGGAGTTCGGCGAAATCGGTATCGGTGAATTCGCGGAAGAGTGAGGCGGAACGAAGTTTTTCGCGGAGTTCGGCGTGGGTCATGGCTCTTGCATCAGGCCGCCGTCGCGCATCCGGAGCTGCCTCCGTGCAAGGCGCGCGACCTCGGCACTGTGGGTGACGACTACCAAGGTGGTGCGGCCTTGGGAAGCGATCTCTTCGAGCAGGGCGAGCACCTGCGCTGCGGCGGCGGTGTCGAGGTTGCCGGTGGGTTCGTCGGCGAGGAGCAGCTTTGGCTCACCGACGAGTGCGCGTGCGATGGCAGCACGCTGCATCTGGCCGCCGCTGAGTTGATGTGGAAAGTGCGTGGCGCGATCGGCGAGGCCGACGAGCGCGAGCAGCGCTTCCGCCTTCGGCCGCACTGTGGTCGGCGATTCGCCCTGGAGCAGGCGCGGGAGCATCACGTTTTCCAGCGCGGTCATCGTGGGGAGGAGATGGAAGAACTGGAAGACAATGCCCACCGTATGGCGGCGGTAGCGTGTGAGGTCCCGCTCCGCGGCGGAGTGAAGCGCGAGGCCATCGACGTGGAGTTCACCGGCCGTGGGCGCGTCGAGTCCACCGAGCAGATGCAGCAGCGTGCTCTTCCCGCATCCACTCGGACCGGTGATCGCGACAAACTCACCGGCGCGGATTTCGAAGCTGGCTGCGGCGACCGCGTTGACGCCATTCGCGTAGGTGCGCGTGAGATCGCGCGCTGTCGCGAGTGGCTGATCGAGTGGCGACACCGGAATCCCGGTCGTGCTTAGAATTCGCGGTCCTTCTTCACACCCGGCTCCGGCACCGGATACTTGCCGTCCTTGTCGGCCTTCACCGGCGCCTCGCTGTCCATCGTCCAGTTCTCGATGCCCGGTGCGTATTCGTGCTCGTGATTGAGCATCTGCTCGAAGGTCACTTCCTGCGCGGTGTGCGCGGCAAAGCGGCCCATGTTCGTGACGACACTCGCCTCGACGCCGCGCTTCACTTCGTTGAAGGGCTTGCCGTTGCGGATCGCGTCGATGAGATCGGTCCACTCGTTGAAGTGCGAGGACTTCTCGGTCGGCCCCTCCTCGGCCGCCCACACCTGGCTCTTGCGGTCGGGGTTCTGGCCTTTGTGAATGCTCGACGGCTGGCCCGTATCGCCGTTCTTTGCGCAAATCGCGACGCCCTTCGTGCCATGCACGTAGCTCGAGTAGTGCGAATACGCGCCGACCATGCAGCGGCCATCCATGTAGAGCTTCGTGCCGTCCTCGAAGGTGTATTCGCAGGCGTAGCTGTCGAAGTTCTGGTCCACATAGCTGCCGCGATTGGTCCGGCCACCGACCGACTGGCACTTGATCGGCCATGCGCCTTTCATCCAGCAGAGATGATCGATGTGGTGGATGAAGAAGTCGCTGAACCCGCCGCCGCTCGCCCATAGAAAGCTGTGGAAACGCGAGAGCTGCCAGAGCAGTTCGCTCGGCTTGCCCGGAAGATCGTTGTCCTTGCCGGGATATTTTTCGGAGAAGGCTGAGCCGATCGGCCCCGCCATGCGATAGCCGCGCATGAACATGATGTCGCCGATCTCACCGTTATCGACGCGCTCTTTGAGCTGTTGCATGCCGCGGCTGTGACGGCTGTTCAGGCCGACGCCGACCCGGAGACCCTTGGCCTCGGCCTGCTTGTTGAGTTCGAGGATGAGACGCGACTTCGGTCCGTCCGATGTCACCGGCTTTTCCATGAAGATATTCACGCCCTTCTCGATCGCGTATTTGAAGTGGACCGCGCGGAAGGCCATCGGCGTCGTGAAGATGGCCACGTCGTCTTTCTTCAGGCAGTCGATCGCCTTCTTGTAGGCGTCGAAGCCGATGAACTTCTGATCGTCCTTCACCTTCACCTGATTCGGATTCTGCTTCGACAGGCTCTCGAAGCTGTTCTTCAACCGGTGGTCGAAGACGTCCGCCATCGCGACGAGATTGATCGGCGGCCCGCTCTGCCCCATCGCGTTCCCCGCCGCCCCCGTGCCGCGCCCGCCGCAACCGATGAGCGCGACGTTGAGTTGCTCGCTGCCAGCCGCGTGGACGGCGGGGATCTTCACGCCAGCGAGCGCGGAGGCGACGACGGCGGTCTTGAGAAATTCGCGACGAGGAGTGGAGGAGGAGGAGGGCGGGTTCATGTTGGATGGCGAGGCTTGGGTGGATGGGCGAGCGTGTCAATCGCGGGAATGCCCGGCGATTAGACGGGAACGCTCCACGCGCAAAGCCGTCGCTTCCATCAGCGCCGCGATCCCGACGGGCGGCCCCTTTCGGAACCGCCCGCGGGGGCCAAACCTCTTCGCGCTCAAGGCACGCGCACCTTTTCCCCCGTGAACGGATCCATCACGACCGCGCCCGTGGACTGATCGCGGACATCGATGTAGCCCTGGAACCGTGGGGCCGGACTGCTCATGTATCCCGGCCTGCCGGGGACGGGCACGCCGAAGGGCACCGTTTGCAGGAGCGCCTCGACATCGCTGCGCGCCTGCGCATCGAGTGCCGCGTCCTGCCGGTCCAGCGCTTCTTCCTGAACCCGCCGCCGGGCGAACCGATCAGGATGTGAGGGCCCCTCGCCGATCGGCGGGAGGATCTCTGTCGTCCGCGATCCCGACGATTGGTTCGCCTTTCGTTGCTGCGACTGACCGACGAGTCGCAGATCGCTCCCGCTGGCAGCAGCAGAGAGCCGTGTTGGCATCGCGTTGGTCGGGAGGTCGCCGTTGATGACGACGTAGGTCCGGCCCGCGGACGCTTCAGCGAGCGCGATCTTCTGCTCCATTTTGTATTGCTCGTAGCGAGCGATCTCGCGGTTCTCGCGCGCCTTGCGTGCGGCGAGCACCGCGCACACGCGCGCATATTCCGCTCGGGTCGGCCCGGGTGCATTGGCTTCCGCGCGGAGTTCGGCCTGCCGGCGTTTCTCCTTCGCGTCCCAGGATTCGCTTACGGTTGCTTTGCTTTTGACGACTTTGTCTTTCGACGATGCGGGCGCTGCGATGATTAGCAGTGCCGCTGTTCCTGCGATGATTGCATTGATGTGTCTTTTCATTTGGTCCTCCATTTGTCTGCAAACCATAGAGGGATGGCAGAGATGGCGGTAGCGGGGCTGGCTCGGTAAATCTTGTGGGCAATTGTCGGTCTCGCCGGTGAGGGCTTTAACCGAAGCGCGCGGGCGGACTGCCTACGCGTGCTCAGGGGAATGCTGAGTCGTCATCGATGCGATTCGCGAGCGCTTCGAGCGGATCGCCTCTCCGCTTTCTCTACGAGGTCGAGATGCCCGTCGCCCAATTCACAGCGTGCTGGAGGAGATGGCGCGCGTTATCGATGCCGAGCTTGTCTTTGATCCGCGTCTTGTAGCTTTCGACGGTCTTGACGCCGAGGTGGAGGCGCTCGGCGATCTCCTGGGGGCCAAGGCCGCGGCCGATCAGTTCGAAAATCTCGATCTCTCGATCGCTCAGTTGTTCGATCCCGGTGCCGACATCTACAGGCTCGCGCCGCGCGAACCGGTTCAGGAAGCTTGCTGACATGGCTGGGCTCAAGAACACGTTCCCTCCCAAGACGTGGCGAACCGCATTCAGGATCTCAGCGCGCGAGGCTCGCTTGTGAAGGTAGCCGTGCGCGCCTGCGTGGAGCGCGCGTTCGGCAAACACAGCCTCATCGTGTAGCGAGAAGACGAGGATGCGCACCGCTGGATCCATGGCCTTGAGATCGCGGATGAGCTCCAGGCCAAAAAACTCCCCGAGACCGATTGCGGTAACGACACATTTGGGGCGGGAGTTTCGGAAGAGGGACAGCGCCTCCTGTGGACCCGCAGCTCGCCCGCAGCAGTGGAGGTCGGGTTGTTTGTCGAAGAGTTCAGCGAGCCCATCGCAAATGAGCGGGATGACATCGACGACGAATACGCCGGCCCGCTTTCCATTGGTCCCAGCGTCTGCCTTTGCGCTCTCGGGCATCTCCCGCTCACGCCGACCGTTCGCGCCGGCCTTTCCTGTGATGTTCCCTTTCATGGCGCCTCGATCGTTTGGCCGAAACGCGAGGGAGGCAACAAAAACTTCCGCGGCCCCAGCCTCCGAAACCCGACGGCGAATCGGCAGTTTCCAGTGCGCTACTTGCGCTCTATGCTCATTCATTCAGGAGGCTCAAATGAACATACCGATGAAACTGTTGGTGTTCCTCAATGAACACCACGTGCAGTATGAAGTGATCCATCATCCGCAGCGCTTCACGGCGCAGGAGTTGGCGCAGATCGAGGGTGTGAAGGGCTCGCAACACGCCAAGGTCGTCATGGTCAAATCCAACGGCTCGCACCAAATGACAGTGCTGCCGTCGGATCGCATGCTCGACCTGCAGAAGCTCGACGAGACCACGGGCAAGGATTGGCAGATCGAAAACGAGGACGAGTTCAAGGAACTCTTCCCCGACTGCGAGACCGGCGCGATGCCGCCGTTTGGCAGTCTCTACGATCTGCCGACCTACGTGGACGCGAGCCTGACGAACAACGACACCATCGTGTTCGAAGCGGGCACGCACACCGACGCGATCAAGATGAAGTATCGCGACTTCGAGGAGCTCGCGCACCAGATGGTGGCGGACTTGTCCATCAAGTCCTGGTGATACGGAAAAGCCGCGGCGGGCGGCCTTTGGTGGGCCGTCCGCTCAGTGCTTGGCGGGCGCGTCCGCGGAATGTGCGACCGGCTTCACCACCATATCCGAGACGGGCAGACGCCGCTCGCGGAGCATACTGAGCACCGGCTGTGGGAAGATGCCGACGATGAAGATGAGCGCGGTGAGCGCGCCGACGGTGGCCTTCGTCAGGCCGCCGATGCGGATCGGCGTGTCGTCGTTCGGCTCCTGCCAATACATCGCCGCGACGACGCGCAGGTAATAATAGAAGCCGGCCGCGACGGTGATGATGCCGATGCCGATGAGGACGAATTGGTGCTCTTTCACGGCAGCGGCGAAGACGAGGAACTTGCCGTAGAAGCCGGCGGTGAAGGGGATGCCGGCGAGCGAGAGCATGGCGGTCATCATGCCGAAGGCGAGGAAGGGGCTGCGCTTGGCGAGGCCGTAGCGCTTTTCCGCGAGCACTTCCTCCGGCACGAGGTGGCGGAGCGTCGCGTCGGCGGGCGCGGGCGAAAGCGCGAGCGTTGGGGCTTCGCGGTTGAGATCGAGCGTCACATCGCCGAGGCGCACGGAATGGCCGGGGAAAAGACGTGCGGTGCCGGCGACGGGCTGCTCATCGACGAAGGTGCCATTGCTCGATGCGAGGTCTTCGATGAGCACGGTGTCGTGCTGGATGGTGAGTAGCGCGTGTCGGCGCGAGAGCAGCGGCGTGTCGGCGTGGATGCCGGCGGAGGCATCGCGTCCGATGACGTATTCGCCCGGCGGCAGCGTCACCCGCGCCAGCTCGGCGCCGGCGTGGCTGAGGATCACTTCCGTCTGGGGAACGTGCATGGGCGCGAGGTGGCGAGTTCTTGCGGGAGACGCAAGCCGGCGAACGATTTCCTTGTCGGCTCGGCGTGATCGCCGAAACTGCGCGCCCTTTTCCATGAGCCAAGCGCCCGCCATCACACCCGACATCATCGCCAAGCACGGCCTCACGCCGGAGGAATACGAGCGCATCGAGACGATCCTCGGCCGCGAACCGAACTTCACGGAGCTGGGCGTCTTCTCCGTCATGTGGAGCGAGCACTGCTCTTATAAGAACACGCGGCTCCAGCTCAAAAAATTTCCTACCACCGGCGAGCGCGTGCTCGTGAAAGCGGGCGAGGAAAACGCGGGCGTCATCGACATCGGCGACGGCTGGGCGGTCGCGTTCAAGATGGAGTCGCACAACCACCCGAGCGCGATTGAGCCGTTCCAAGGCGCGGCGACCGGCGTGGGCGGGATCATCCGCGACATCTTCACGATGGGCGCGCGGCCGGTGTTCTCGCTGAATTCGCTGCGCTTCGGGCCGATCCATGGCGACGACGCGCAGGCGAAGACGAACCGGCGCTTGTTCGCGGGTGTCGTTGCGGGCATCGCGCACTACGGGAATTGCATCGGCATCCCGACGATCGGCGGCGAGGTGTATTTCGACGAGAGCTACAATGGCAATCCACTCGTGAATGTCTTTTGCCTCGGCGTGCTCCGGCACGAACAGATCGCCCGCGGCGCGGCGAAAGGCGTGGGCAATCCCGTCTTCTACGTCGGCGCGGAGACCGGCCGCGACGGACTTGCGGGCGCGGCGTTTGCCTCGCGCGATCTCACCGAGGAGTCGAAGCAGGACCGGCCGGCGGTGCAGGTCGGCGACCCGTTTCGCGAAAAGCTGCTGCTCGAAGCCTGCCTTGAACTCCTCGCGACCGACGCCGTCGCCGGCATCCAGGACATGGGCGCTGCCGGGTTGACCTGCTCGACTTGCGAGACCGCGAGCCGCGGCGGCACGGGCGTCGAGATCGACTTGGCGAAGGTCCCGAAGCGCGAGACTGGCATGACGCCTTACGAAATCCTGCTCAGCGAATCGCAGGAGCGAATGCTCATCATCGTCCACAAAGGACGCGAGCAAGTCGTGAAGGACATTTTTGAGAAGTGGGATCTGCCTTACGCCGAAGTCGGCGTCGTGCGCGACGACGGCATGATGCGCGTGCTCGATGGCGGCGAACTCGCCGCCGAAATCCCCGCCGCGAAACTCGCCGACGACGCGCCGGTCTATGAGCGCGCGCAGAAGCCGCGTCCGCTGCCCGAGCCGCTCGGCGAGCTTCCGGCGGTCGATCTCCAAGCCGCGCTGCTGAAACTCCTCGCGCACCCGACCATCGCCTCGAAGCAATGGGTCTGGCGGCAATACGACCACATGGTCCGCGCCGGCACGTGCGCGCTGCCGGGCAGCGACGCCGCGGTCTTCCTCATTCGCGAGGCGAACAAGATTGTCGCCGCGACCAGCGACTGCAACGCGCTCTACTGCTCGCTCGAGCCGCGCAACGGCGCGCGCATCGCCGTGGCCGAAGCCGCGCGCAACCTCACGTGCAGCGGCGCCGTGCCGCTCGCCGTTACCGACAACCTCAACTTCGGCAATCCGCACAACCCGGAAAATTTTTGGCAGCTTGCCGAGTGCGTCGATGGCCTCGCGGAAGGCTGCCGCGAATTCGGCACACCCGTGACCGGCGGCAACGTCTCGCTCTACAACCAAAGCCCCGCCGGCGCGATCGACCCGACGCCGACCGTCGGCATGGTCGGCCTCATCGAGAGCGACACGCACATCAGCACCTCGCATTTCAAGGACGCGGGCGATGCGATCATCCTCGTCGGCGAAATCGGTGACGATCTCGGCGCCTCGCACTTCCTCCACGTCGTGCATGGTCGCAAAGCTGGCCGCGTCCCCGTGCTCGACTTCGTGAAGGAGAAAGCCGTGCAAGCCGGCGTGCTCGCGATGATCCGTAGCCGGCTCGTGAAGAGCGCGCACGATTGCAGCGAAGGCGGCCTTGCCGTCACTCTCGCCGAGAGTTGCATGACCAATCGCGAACAGCCCATTGGCGCCAGCATCGACCTCGGCGCTGGCCCTGCCGACGCATTGCTCTTCGGCGAATCGCAGAGCCGCATCGTGCTGAGCTGCCGCGCGAGCAATGCCGCGACGGTCCTCATGCTGCTCGGCCTGCGCGGCGTCCCAGCGCGCCGCATCGGCACCGTCGGCGGAGACGAGTTGAGCATCGCCGCTGGTGACGAAAAGTTCGCGTGGCCCACGGCTGACGTGTGCGCCGCGTGGTCGGGCTCGATCCCGCAGGCGATGCACGCGTGAGAGTTTCCACGCTTGCGCTCTGCTTTGCCCCTGCCAGCGTCCGCGCGTGAATTTTCGCAGGCTGCTCCCGCTTTTCGCCCTCGTGCTCGCCTTGACCGGCTGCGCTTACACGGAAAATCCGTTCACGCGCCACCGTCTCTATCGCAAGGTCCACATCACCGACATGCAGGGCTATCTCGTGGCAGACTGGGTCGCGGAGGGACCGGTTTGGAGTTTTGCGCCGGGCTACCGCTTCCGCGCGGTCGAGCGCCGGAGCGGCGGGCCGATCCAGGTCGTGAGCCACTACCCGAATGGCCGCACGGTGAAGGTCACCGGCCCGAACATTTCCGTGATGCCCTGCGAGAAGCCGCTCTGGCTGCGCAAGATCGACGGGTTTTGAGATCTGCCGGCGCCGCTGCGCCCGTTGACAAGCCGGTCGCGCCGCCGCGATAGTCGGGCCGACATGAGTCTCGATTTGAACGATCTGCTGCGTGACTGGCCTCACGAGCCGGGGCAACTGAAGGTCCGCAAGATCCTCGGTAGCGATGGTCGTGAGAAGATCCAGCTTCGGATCGATCTCGGAGTGATCCAGATGGAGACCACCGGGCGCCCGGATGGCGTCGAGCCGCATGAGTGCGAGTCGTTGCTCGAATACCACCGCAGCCGCGCGGAGCGGGCGAAGCGGAAAAAGAGCGCGAAGTTTGAGCTGACTCCGGACGAAATCGGCGACCTCCAAGCGGAGGGCATCCAGTATTACCACCGCTACATCGCGCTCTTGCAGCTTCAGGATTACCTCGGCGTGATCCGCGATACGCAGCGGAATCTCGACATGTTCGAGTTCGTCGTGGAGCACGCGCCGAACGAGGACTTGGCGTGGAGTGTCGAGCAGTTCACGCCTTACGTCTGGATGATGAACACGCGCGCGAAGGCATCGCTCGCGGTCGAGCGCGACGACCTCGCCGAGGCGGTGAAGCTGATCGAAAAGGGGATCGAGAAGATCCGGGAGTTTTATTCGACGATGGAGAGCGCAGAGATGGAGCAGCAGAGCCCGGAGATCCAGTTTCTCACCGAATGGCTCGAGGAGGTGCGCCAGAAGAAGCCGGTGACGAAGCTCGAGCGGATGCAGCGCGAGATGGACGAGGCGATCCGGGACGAGGCTTACGAAGAGGCGGCCAAGCTGCGTGATGCGATCCGCGCACTGAACACGAAGAAGTAAGGGGCGACGCTCTCGATGCTCCTCCCGCTCCTGCGCACCGCCATTCTCGCCACGTTCGCGGTCGTGCTGGCTGGTTGCGACAACGACCCGAACCCCGCGCCTTACCACAAGACGCGGCCCGATGGTTCGCCGTGGGCGGTGCGCTACATGGGGCTGCCCGGGGACCCGAAGTCGTTCGATCCGCAGTTCGCCTACAC
>VFJQ01000043.1 GCA_009885995.1 Verrucomicrobiota bacterium | reverse complement strand
TCTTCGACCGACGGTGCAGGAGAACGAGCGATGCGCATCCTTCTACTCTCGCCACTCCCGCCCCTCCAGAAAAGACGCACGTTACACTTATTGCGAAGCACTACACTAGACGCGGCGCGCGTGCGCGATCGGCGGCGCTGCCGCGCGATCGGGAAATCAGTTGATGAGCATCGGAAAGCGCTGTTTTTCCGGGGCTCTTCTTTGCCGGAATGTTCCGGCGCTCCACCATGCCTGATCCTTTCAAAGCCGTCCGCATCGCCTCATTCAAAACTGCCGCCGACTTCCGCGCGCACTGCGCTTCGCTCGGCATCGAGCTACCATGCGACGATGCGATCGCGGCTCAGGATTCCCCGCTGGCGCGGCCCGCGGACATCACCATCAACGGCAAGCGCCCGGGCAATCGCATCGTCATTCACCCGATGGAAGGCTGGGATGGCACGACGACGGGCGGCCTGAGCGACGAGATGCGGCGGCGCTGGCAGCGCTTCGGCGAGAGCGGTGCGAAGATGATCTGCGGCGGTGAAGCGATGGCGGTGCGGCCCGACGGGCGCGCGAACCCGAACCAGCTCATCATCAACGAGCAGAACAAGGCGGGCATCGCGGAACTCGTTGGCATCTTGAAAGTCGCGCACGCGGAACACCACGGCACGACCGACGATCTCGTGATCGGATTTCAGCTCACGCACTCGGGCCGCTTCTGCCGCCCAAACGACAAGAAGCGATGGGAGTCGCGCGTCGCCTTCCGGCACCCGATCCTCGATCCGAAGTTCAACGTGACAAGCGATGCGCAGGTCTTCACCGATGCGGAGATCGACGCGCTCATCGGCGACTACGTGCGCGCCGGGCGGATCGCGTGGGAAGCGGGCGCGGACTTCGTCGATCTCAAGCATTGCCACGGCTACCTGCTGCACGAGTTCCTCGGCGCGCACACGCGGCCCGGCAAATACGGCGGCAGCTTCGAGAATCGCACGCGCATCTTGCGCGAGATCGTCGCAGGAATCCGCGCGGATGGGAACCCGATCGATTTTGGCGTGCGGCTGAGCTGCTTTGATAAAGTGCCGCACCGGCCCGATCCCGCGCTGTCGCAGCCGGGCAAACTCGGGCCGGGCATCCCGGAGGAATTCTCCACGGGCCAGTCGTATCGCTACGGCTTCGGCGTGAATGCGGACGATCCGACGCAGATCGATCTCACCGAGACGTTCGCCTTCGTCGCGCTGTGCGGCGAACTCGACATCAAGGTGCTCAACACGACCGCCGGCTCGCCTTACTACACGCCGCACTTGCAGCGGCCCGCGGCTTTCCCGCCGAGTGATGGATACCAGCCTGCCTACGACCCGCTCATCGACGTGGCGGCACAGGTGCAAGCGGTGCGCGAGATTCGTGCACGAGCGCCGAAGGACATGTTCATTATCGGCTCGGGCTACACGTATCTGCAGGAATACCTGCCGCACGTCGCGCAGGCGGTCCTGCGTGAGGGCTGGGCGGACGGCATCGGCATCGGGCGCCTCGTGCTGTCTTATCCCGCGATGCTCACCGATGCGGCTGCCGGGCGCGTGCCGGAGAAGAAATTCATCTGCCGCACGTTCAGCGAATGCACGACCGCGCCGCGGAACGGGCTGATCAGCGGCTGCTACCCGCTCGACAAGTTTTACACGAACCGGCCTGAGTTCGCGCAGCTCAAGGCGCTCAAGAAATCCATCGGCACATGAACGTGATCTCCGATCCGCGCGACCTCACTCCGCACACGACCTGGCGCGAAACCAAATGGGCGTGGACCGCTGAAGAGGCGCTCGTCGATCACACGACGAAGGCGCGCCTGTGCTCGGCGGTGCTCCTCCCGTTCCGCGACCGGAAACCGGACTGGGAGAGCTTCGCGAAAGGCGTCCGCTGGATGATGACGGCGGCGGAGCACTACGGCGTCGAGTTCGTGTGCGTGCTGAATGCCGACACGGGCTACATCTTCGAGCTCGACGATGCGCTTTACGCCGAGGTGCTGCGGCGGTTTCGCGCGGAGTTTCCGACGACGAAATTCATCGCCGGCGTGACCGCGCGGGGGCACGAGAACGACGCCGCATTCAAGCCCGAGCGCTACCGCCCGCTGCTCGACCTCGCGCAGCAGCACGAGAACTGCGAGGTGATGCTGATGACCTCGCGCGGGCTGAACGCGCTCGATCCCGAGCGGCGGCGCGACGCGTATTTTGAAATCGCCGAATGGCTCGTGCGGCCGGGGATCGTTCATGCGCTGGAGCCGGCCTTCGTGCCGTGGGCGACGCCCTACGAACCGTGGCTGCTGTGGCAGCTCGCGCAGCATCCGAAGTTTGTCGGCGGAAAAATCTCCACGCTCGACGAGCCGCACTTTCTCTATTGGGCGGCGATGACGCGAGATCTCGGCCTCGATTTCGCACCGCACAGCGGCGACGACTTCGGCATCGCGACGGCGATCAAGCTCGGCCTGCCACTGCTTATCGGCGCGGCGTCGAGCGCGGCGCCGCTCATCTGCGCGGCGAAGGCGATGTGGCTCACGGACAGTTTCGACACGCGCGTTTACAAGCTCTTCGAGGCCATCCAATCGCTCGAGGACGCGGTCTTCCGGCTCGATGCGCGGGGAAGCGCCGCGGCCTACAAGCACAGCACCGCGCACGTGCTCCACGCGCTCGGCGTGATCGCCGCGCCGGAGCCGCACCCCGCGTGCGCCGATGTGCGCGGCGCGGACGAAGCGGAGCGAATGGACGAGGCGCTCCGGCGCGCGCGGCGCATGGCGGCGAAGCTCGGTGTGCCGGGGTTCGCCTAGCCGCCGAAAACCTCGCGCCTCAGCACGCCGACGAAGGGCAGATTGCGATAGCGCTCGTCGTAGTCGAGCCCGTAGCCGACGACGAATTCATCGCCGATCTCGAAGCCCGCATATTTCGCCTCGGCTTCGGCAGCGCGGCCCTTGCGCTTGGTGAGCAGCACGCAGCATTCGACGCTGAGCGGGCGGCACTCGCGGCGCAGTTTCTCGCAGATCGCGTGAAGCGTGAGGCCGGTGTCGAGGATGTCGTCGAGCACGAGCACATGGCGACCGTCGATGTCGGGCAGCTTGTCCTGGTGGAAGGTGACGGTGCCCGTGCTCTCGGTGCCGCCGTGGTAGCTGGAGACGCTGAGCGCATCGATCTTCAGCGGCAGCGGGATGCGGCGGAGCAGGTCGGCGAGGAACATGACCGAGCCATTGAGCACGGCGACAACGGTGAGTTCCTTGTCGCGGTAGTCTTCGGTGAGCTGCGCCGCGAGTTCGTCGAGGCGACTGAGGATGGTTTGTTCGTGGAAAAGGATCGTCTCGATGTCTTCGACCATGGGCGAGCGGTAGCCGCAGAAGGGCGGGCTGAGAAGCTCGCATTGGCTGCACTTTCCGCGTTGCCAGCGGCGCGCGGGGCCGGTAACCCGAGGGCCGTTTCCCAATATTATCATCCATCCTCTCATCATGCCCCAAAACGCTTACCACCCGTCCATCGAAGGCGCCCAGCACGGCGCGAAATCGCTCGAAGCTTTCCTCGACTACGCCAAGGCTGCCGGTGCCGAGGGCGCGCAGCCTTCCAACTACATGCTCGGCGACGGCAAGGGAGGGATGCGCAAGGCGAAGGACATCAAGAGCGTCTTCGAGAGCCGCGACATGAAGCTCGACGGCATCAGCGCGCACTGCCCGTTCTGGGTCCACACGTCGATCTGGACGGGGACGAAAGCAGGCAACCCTTTCATCGCGCCCGACGTGCTGAAGCTCTCGCCCGAGAAGATCGAGGCGTGGCACGAGAAGTATCTGCTCAAGCTCATGGACCTCGCCGCGGAACTCGGTGTGAAGTCGATGCCGATGTTCTGGGGTGTCGCGTTCGGCTGGGAGCTGGCGACCGGCTACCCGTGGGGTTTCTGGGCCGGGCCGGATGCGAAGGGCGGGAAGTTCGACCTGCTCGCGGAGGGGCAGGCGCGTTTCGTGAAGAAGACCGCGAAGCTGCGCGCGCACGCGAACAAGCTCGGCATCTACCTCTGCCACGAAATCCACCCCGGCACCGCCGCGAGCACCGCGGATGATTTCAACATGCTCGTGAGCATCTGCGACGGCGACAAGACGCTCGCCGTGAACGCGGACCCGAGCCACTGCTGGGAAGGCGAGGACTGGGAGACGCGTTTCCTCAAAGTCGGCTCGCGCATCTACGCTGCGCACGTGAAGAACTTCGTCGTCCGTTCCGGCTTCCCGCTGCGCACGATGGAGGGGAGCTGGCCCAAGCGCGCGATGCAATTCACCGACCTCGGCACCGGCGACTTGAACATGCAGCGCTACGTCGAACTGCTCCTGCACGTCGGCTACCAGGACCGCTACTGCAAGCTGCACAAGACAGCGTCCGCCCCGCTCGTGGTGGAAGCCGAGAGCGCACACCAGGAACTCGACCACTGCTCCGCTAACGGCATCCGCTACGTGAAGGGAAACCTCTGCTGGCCCGCGGCAGGCGGGAGTTTCGAGGAGGGCATGGGCGCGTAGGCGCGGTCCGCGGACGAGACGCCGCTTCCAAGCGTAACGTGATTTCTGTCCGGCTGTCTTAGCCGGCTTCGACGGCGCCGATGTCGATCGCTGGCCCCTGCACGCGGGCGGCTCCCCGCTGGTCTGTGGCCAGCGAATCGGGGTTCGCGCCCGCATTGATGGCAGGGCTGTCGGCGGCGGGTAGCATCGTGGCTGTCGTTCCGCCATTGAGCGCGAGTTTGCCCAGCTTCGGATCCACGCCGACGATGTTTTGGGTCGTGTCGATTACCGCGTCGCCAGGGGTTTGGATCAAGTTGTTCGTCCCAGCGATCGCGGCCACGGCTTCAAACAAGTCGGCGTGCAAAGCCACTCGCGCGCGGTTCTTCCCGACGATGGTGCTGATGAGGTTGATCGTGCCGGCAGCCGCTGGGTCTTCGGTCGCGACGTAGATGCCTCCCCCTGCACCGACTTTCACGATCTCCACGTGTCGACCTCCGTATTCGTCCTCGATGACTTCCCTGACGACCAGCCCGGTGGCTCTGTTGCTGGCGATCGTGGCGTTCATGATCGTCGCCTTCGCCTCGCTCGCGATCGCGACGCCGCCACCGTTGATCGACGCGATGTTTTTCGCGATCGTCACTTGGGACATCTGGAGATCGCCAGAGCCGACGAAGACACCGCCGCCCGCGCCTTCACCCAATTCACCGTTCGCTCCACGTTCACCGCGAATTCCCCTGGCCGGTCCACCATCGACGCCGCGAATGTCCCGATCCGGAGGCGCGTAGTCGTAGCCACCGCCGTAGTCATCCGGCGGCGGCGGACGGCGTCCGATGCCTTTGGCGCCACCGGCACCGCCGGCGCCGCCCACCCCGGCATTGCCGTGCTTGGTCGTGTTGCCGGAAATCGTGGAGTTCTCGATGGTCACATCGCCCGTCAACGCGCAGACACCTCCGCCTTCTGCGCTGCCGCCCGCACCGCCGTAGGCGCCAGCGCCGCCATCGCCTCCGGAGCCGCCGTAGCCTGCGGGGTAACGCTGCGCATAGCCCCCATCCCGCGAGACGAATCCAGCGCCGCCGTTGCCGCCGTTCCCTCCTCTTCCCCCGTTGCCGCCCTTGCCGCCTTTGCCGGCGATCGATGTATTTCCAGAGATCGTCGAGTTCTGAAGGTCCAACTGTCCCTGGCTGAAAACGCCACCGCCGAACGCGTCGCCACCGGCAGCTCCCGCGATCCCAGCCTCCCCGGCTGAGCCGCTCTCGCCGCTTTCCCCGCGGGCTCCCTTGGCGCCATTTGCGCCTTTCGCGCCAGCGATGCCCGCGCCGCCTTTGCCGGCTTTGGCGAGGTTGCCGGAAATCGTCGTGTTGGTAATCGTGAGCACGGTCGTGTCTGCGGCGTAGATTCCGCCGCCCGCGGCTCTGCCACCTGCGGTCGCGTCGGCGCCATCGGTCGCACCGACTCCGTATTCGTCGCCCGGCGTGGCTCTGACGCCCTTGGTGCCGTTCGCGCCCAAGGCCTTGTTGCCGCTGATGATTGAATCGCTGATCGTCAGCGTAACGCCGCTGCCCGCGAAGATCGCTCCGCCCAGAGCGCTGCCGCCGCCCTTGTAACCCGTGGCTGTATTTTTCGAAATCGTGCAGCCGCTGATGGTCACAATCCCATCGCTGATGAAGATCGCTCCACCGGCCGCATCGGAGATGGATTCGGCAACCCCATACGCACCCCCTCCGTCATCGGGCGGCGGTGGTGGGATCGGCTTGGCTTTGTTGCCGCTGATCACGCAATCTCTGATCGAAATCTGGCCGCCCGCGGAACTGATCGACAGGGCACCGCCCGCATCGGCGAAGCCGCGAGTCAGTTTCAACCCGGAGAGATCCACATCCACGCCGTCGCCGTTGATGCTGAAGATTCGAACCTTGTTCGCTCCGTCGATCGTGAGGCTGCGGCTGCCCGGGCCGGTGATCGTCAGGTCGTCGGTGATTTCCGCCAGCGCCGCTCCGAGCTTGATCGTGCCAGCGAGCCCGACCGCGAACTCGATCGTATCGGCACCCGCGGCCGCGTTCGCTTGATCGATCGCATCCCGCAAGGTGTCCGCTCCAATGTCCTTCAGTGACGTGACCGTGAAAACAGCCGGTGCGATGCGACTTTCCAAAAGTTCGATCCTGCTGAGTTGCCCGCGCAACGGATGCAGAAATTCGGCGAGCCGTGGTTTCATACGTCGTTCAGCGCATTCCGTATGCAGCCTCCTGTCAATCGGCTGTTTGGAGTTTTAACCGGATGCTTTTCCTGCTCGGAATCCGGCCTGCCACCCATGGAATCGCCGAACACTCAGCCGTCCACCGACCCGCTCGCGGACGACCGCGACGCCTTCACGAGCAACCATACGAGTAACTTCCCGATGCTCCTGCGCGAGTTGGGGATCTCGCTGCTCGTGTCCACGTATCAAGCCGGCAAGCTCATCGTCGTCCGTGCCGAGGGCGACAAACTCAACACGCACTTCTGCCGGTTCCGCAGCCCGATGGGGATCGCCTACGACCGGCCGACGGGCCGGCTCGCCATCGGCGCGAAGCATGATGTCTGGCAATTCCACAACCAGCCGGATGTCGCCGCGAAGCTCGATCCGCCGGGCGTTCACGATGCCGTTTTCCTCCCACGCTGGCGGCACTACACCGGCGATATCCGTATTCACGAGATCGACTGGTGCGAGGGAGAAATCTGGGCGGTCAACACGCGGTTCTCCTGCCTCTGCACCTTCGATCACGAGCACAGCTTTGTGCCGCGCTGGCGCCCGCGGTTCGTCACCGCGCTCGCGCCGCAGGATCGCTGCCACCTCAACGGCATGGCCGTGGTGGATGGCCGCCCAAAATACGTCACCTGCCTCGCCCGCACGGACACGCCGGGCGGCTGGCGTGCCCACAAAAGCGACGGCGGCTGCCTGCTCGACGTCGAGTCGGACGAGGTGCTGCTCAGCGGGCTGTGCATGCCGCATTCGCCGCGCGTCTATGCGGGGAGGCATTGGGTTCTGGAATCGGGCATCGGCGCCGTGTCGGTCGCCGACCTCCAGGCCGGCAGCGTCGAGACCATCACCAAGTTGCCGGGCTTCACCCGCGGGCTCGATTTCTTCGGCCGCTTCGCGTTCGTGGGTCTCTCGCAGGTCCGCGAGTCGGCCACCTTCAGCGGCATCCCCTTGGTCGATGAGCTGAAGGAACGCACCTGCGGAGTGTGGGTGCTGGACATCCGCACCGGGCAGACCGTCGCCTTCCTCCGCTTCGAAGGCATCGTGCAGGAGATCTTTGCCGTCCAAGTGCTGCCGGACATCCGCTATCCGGAGGTCATCAACGAACCGGGTGATCCGCTGAACTCATCGTTCGTCCTCCCGGACGATGCGCTCGCTCAGGTGCCGCAGACCATGCGGGCATCCTGAGCCGTTGCTCACCCTCGTGCTTTCTCGAGCACTGCGACGGTGGCGCGCAGATTCCGCTCGATGGAAAACTCCGCCGCCTTGGCGATCAGCCGCGGGCGCACGGCTTCGCGCCGCATCGGATCGGCCCACGCACGGAAGCTGAACACGAGCGCGTCGATGTCGTCGGGGCGGGGGAGCACATCGCCTTCGACACTCGGGTCGATGATCTCCGCGAAGCCATTCGCACGACTCGTGATCACCGGCACGCCCGCCGCCATCGCTTCGAGGCAGGCGTTTGAAAACGGATCGTAGATCGTCGGCAACACGAAGACATCCGCAGCCGCGAGCAACCGCGGCACATCGGTGCGTGGCCCGAGGAAACGCACGCGCGGCCCTGCATCCATCGGCGCTCCGCGCCCCGCGACGAGCAGCAGCGGAGCGTCGCCACCCATCCGGCGCACGGCTTCGATGGCAAAGCGCAGCCCTTTCCGCTCCCAGCCCGAACCGGTGAAGAGCGCGACGTATTCGCGCTCGTCGATCCGCAACTCCACCCGCATCGCCTCGCGCGCGCCGGCCTCGATCCGTAGCGGCGGCAGGCCATTGTAGATGACGTCGATCCGGCTCTCCGGGAATCCGAAGTGCCGCACGATTTCCTCCCGCACGAACTCGGAGTTCGCGATCACGCGCTTCGCCCCATCGCGGCCAAACAGCTCCCGCTCCAGTGCGAGGATTTCGCGATGCTTCGGGTTCAGTCCGCGCAGCCACGCCTTCCACTTCGGATCGAATTCCGCTCGTCGCTCCAGCCACGCCGCGTGGACGCCGTCGCCCGCGCGATACACGTCGCATTGCGTCACGCGTTCGAGACTGAAGAGCACGTCGCACGGCGTCGCCTGCCGCGCCCCTGCCAGCGCGAGCGCAAAGGCGCGCGGCGATCCTCCGCTCACACGCGCGATTTCGCCCGCCCACCGCCCGGCGGGCCAATCTGCGCCGGTATAGAGCACGCACTCGTGCCCCGCCCCCGTCGCCGCCTCGGCAAAGCGCCGCACGTAGGCTTCCGCCCCGCCAGTATCCGAGTAGCCGCGGCGGACGAGACCGATGCGCATGATTTCAGGTGTATGACGGGCGATGGCGTTGCAAAGTGCGCGCCCTTGTCCACTCCCGCGCCCGACTTCGCAAATCTCAAACTGCTCTACGCCACCTCCGCCCGCATCGGTGGCAGCGGGCTCGATGCCGTCGCGCACGAAACGCTCCGCGCGATTGCGGCGGCGGAGATGGATTGGCGCGCCATCGCTTTCGACTCCCGCGCGCCGGACCTCGACGCTGCCCGCATCCGCACGCTCAAACGACATCCCGTCCGCCTGCTCGGCGCCGTGCTTCCCACGGAAAACTACTACGGCGCAAAAAAGCACGCCCTCGACAAAGCCGCCGCCACAGCGCTCGACGAGATGATGCGGAGCGATGAACGAGGCGAACGCTTTTTGTTTCACGGGTGGAGCGGCGAGTCGGTCCGCACCCTGCGCGAATGCCGGCGGCGCGGCGTGCGCAGCATCATCGAGATCCCCACGTGGCATCGCAACAAAGGCAAGGCCAAGCCCGACCGCCTCACGAAGAGCGAACGTGAACGCGCCGAGCTCACCGGCTTCGCAGGATGGAAGGCGTCGCACATCATCACCCGCCAGCAGGTGATGGAGGAATACGACCTCGCCGACCGCATCCTCGTGCTCTCGGAAAAAGCACTGGAGACCTTCCTCATCGCCGGCGTGCCTGCGGAGAAGCTCCACCTTCACCAGCGCGGCGTGGACATCGAGCGCTTCACGCCCGCGCCGCAGCCGCCGAAGAAGTTCACCGCCGTCTTCGTCGGCGCGCTCATCCAACGCAAAGGCGTCGATCACCTCATCCGCGTCTGGCATCGTCTCGCGCTGAAGGACGCGGAGTTAGTCCTCGTCGGCTCCGTGCATCGGCCGATCGATGATGTGCTCAAAGGCTGGCCCAGCCGCACGATCCGCGTCACCGGCTTCCTCCCGCGCGTCGAGGAGGCCTATCGCGCCGCGACCGTCCATGTCTTCCCCAGCGAGTGTGAAGGCAGCGCGAAGTGCACCTACGAAGCCGCCGCTTGCGGCCTGCCGCAGATCACCACGCGCGAATCCGGCGACGTGGTGCAGCACGGCGTGAACGGCATCATCATTCCGCCGAACGATCCCGACGCGCTCGCCGAGGCGATCCTGCACCTCTACAACAACCGCGACCTCTGCGCGCAACTTGGCGCCGCAGGCCGTCAGCGCGCAGTGGAAAATTTTACGTGGGCGCACTTCCGCGAGCGGCTGATGGAGGCGTATCGGACGTTGCTGGAGCAGTGAGAATCCTCGCGCTCCAGCTCAAGCGTATCGGCGACCTCGTGCTCACCACGCCGGCACTCGCTGCGCTCAAGTCTCTGCCGGATGCGAATGTGACGCTCGGCGTCCACGCGAGCACCGCGGGCCTGCTCCCGGCGATCCCGAACTGCGATTCCGCCATCGTCTTCGGCCGCGGCTGGACGCCGTGGCAGCAGGTGCTCACCGGTCGGTTCGATGTTGTGCTCGATTTCACCGGCACCGATCGCTCCGCGCTCGCGACGTTCGCCTCGCGCGCGCCGCGGCGCGTCACGTTCGAGTGGGTGCGGCGGAAGCGGCTGCGCGCGCTCGCGCACAATGAGTTCGTCGCGTCGAGCGTGCGCGAGCGGCACACGGCGGATCATTACCTGGATCTCGTGGGTGGAAGCGGCGCCTCGCCGCTTCTCATAGCGGAGCCGCGAAGCGGCGGGGCGCCGCTTCCACCCTATGCCGTGCTCCACCCCGGCACCGCGCGTGCGGAAAAGAACTGGCTGGCGGAGCGATGGGCCGATGTCGCTCGGCACCTCGTTGAGAAGCATGGGCTGAAGATCGTCATCACCACCGGCCCCGATCCCGCCGAGCGCGCGCACGCCGAGGTGATCAACTCCCAACTTCCAATTCCCAACTCCCAGCCCCAATCCCCTCCCGACCTCTGCGCCTTCGCCGCCCTCCTCCGCGACGCCGCGGTGGTCGTGAGTTGCGACACCGCTGCCGTGCATCTCGCCGCTGCATTCCAGCGTCCGCAAATCGCGCTTTTCGGCCCGACGAATCCCTTCCACTGGCGCCCGCGACACGAACGCGCCGTCGTCATTTCCGCCGCACAGCCGGATGCGCCGATGACCGCCTTCGACCCGCGGATGAAGGGCGCGCCGATGGACCGCATCTCGACCGCAGTGGTGTGCCGTGCTATCGACCAACTCCTCGCCAAGTGAGCCAAACCAAGAAAGTAAGCCGCAAAGACATCGCGAAGATGAGTTTCGTCGAGTTCCTGCGTGCGGCGAAGGAGCCGTATCGTCGGCTCTTCAGCTACCTGCGGCCGTATCGCGGGCGCTTCTACCTCGGCATTCTCTTCGGCGCGCTCTTCGGCGTGGTGCAGGGCATCCTCATCTTCGACGTGCAATTCGTCGCCGGCGCCGTCTTCCCCGACGGCAAGCCGAACCTGCCGGAGAAAGTGGCCGCGTGGGCGCCGTGGCTCGCGCAGCTCGGCGTATCGCCGACGCTCGGCCACGTGCTGCTTATCTGCGCCACGATCCCGCTGCTCATGGGCCTGCGCGGGCTGTGCGGCTACCTGAACAGCTACTGCATGCTCTGGGTCAGCGTGCGCGTGCTCGACGACATCCGCACCGCCGTCTTCCGCCACACGCTGAGCCAGGCGATGGAGTTCTTCAACCGCGCCAAGGCCGGCGATCTCGTGCAGACGGTCTTCAACCAGACGCGCATCGCGCAGCAGGCGCTCACGACGATCTCGGGCGACATCGTGAAGCAGCCGATCTCGATCCTCAGCGCGCTGGTCGTGCTCTTCGTGATCGATTGGCGCTTCACGCTCGTGTCCTTCATCATCTTCCCGCTCTGCCTGCTGCCGGTCGTGATCGTGGCGAAAAAAGTGCGCAAAGCCGGCGCGCGCGAGGAGGAGGAAGCCACGCAGCTCATGGTCGTGATGAGCGAAGCCTTCGCCGGCATCCGCGTGGTGAAGACGCACGCGCGAGAGGATTTCGAGTCGGAGCGCTTCAACGCGGCGAACATGAAGATCATGCAGTTCATCATGCGCTGGCGAAAGGCGATGGAGATGGCCGGGCCGATGGTCGAGACGGTCGCGAGCTTCGGCGTCGCGATGGCGCTGGTGTGGGCGTGGCACTTCGATCTCGGGTTCAAGAAGTTCATCGCGCTGAACGGCGGCATGGTGCTGCTCTACCCGCCGTTCAAGGCGCTCAGCCGCATCCATCTCACGATGCAAAAATGCCTCGCCGCGACGACGAAGGTCTTCGAGTTGCTCGAACGGAAACCAGCAATCCAGGACGCGCCGAACGCGAAGCCGCTCGGCCGCGTCCGCGGCGAGGTGCGGTTCGACGAGGTGAGCTTCAGCTACGGCAGCGACAAGGCGGCGGTGCATGGCGTCGAACTCGCGATTCCCGCCGGCAGCACGTGCGCGCTCGTCGGCGCGAGTGGGGCCGGGAAGACCACGATGCTCGCGCTGCTCCAGCGGCTCTACGACGTGCAGGCCGGGCGCATCACTATCGATGGCGCGGACATTCGCGAGGTCACGCAGGCTTCGCTGCGCGAAAACATCGCGACCGTGAACCAGGACATTTTCCTCTTCCACGACACCATCGCGAACAACATCCGCTACGGTCGGCTCGACGCGACGTCGGCGGAGATCGAATCCGCTGCGAAGCAGGCATACGCGCACGACTTCATCGTCGCCCAGCCGCAGGGCTACGAGACGATCATCGGCGACAAAGGCTGCCTGCTCAGCGGCGGCCAGCAGCAGCGGCTCTCGATCGCGCGCGCGCTGCTCAAGAACGCGCCGATCCTTCTCCTCGATGAAGCGACGAGCGCGCTCGACAGCGAGAGCGAGCGGCAGATCCAGGCCGCGCTCGATACGCTTACCGAGGGCCGCACCGTCATCGCCATCGCCCATCGGCTCAGCACGATCCTGCATGCGCAGCAGATCGTGGCGATGGACCACGGCCGCATCGTGGACGTCGGCCCGCATGCGGACCTCTACGCGCGCAGTCCGGTGTATCGCCGGCTCTACGATCTCCAGTTTAACCAACCGCTCGCCGAACCCGCGGCGGCTCCCGTATCGTCCGCATCGTGAAAATCATCGCACTGCTCATCGCCTCGCTCGCCATCGCTGCGGCTCAAGACGCGCCGGTTATCCGCGCGACCACGCGCGTCCTCGCGGACGGTTCGCACGCGACGACGATCACCGACCTCGATGCGCGCACCGCGACTGAGACGATCACCGACGCCGGCGGGAAGATGATGCGCAAGACGCTCTTCACGCTCGATGAGAGCGGCGCGAGCATCGGCGCGATCCACTACGACGCGAAAGGCAACGTCCGCTACAAGGAGGCTTACAAGCGAGCCGGCGGCCAGATTGCGGCGAGCTATCTTTACAGCAAAGAGGACAAGCTGCTCGGTCACCGCATGTTCCTTTACGGGGGAAAAGGCGAGGTCATCCAGATCGACGACTACGACGCGGCCGGGAAGCTGATCCCCAAGGCTACGCCTGCGGGAAAGAAGAAGCGCTGATGGACAAGTCCGAGTTGCGCCGCGATCCGTTGACCGACGTCTGGACGATCTTCACCGGCGCTCATGCGCTGCGTCCGGCCTTCGGCTCCATCCGCGGCGAGAATGGTGGGACGGATCCCTTCATCGCCGGGCGCGAGCGCTTCGCGCCGAACGCGCTGCACACCGCGCCGGGTGGTCAGGGCTGGCAGGTGCGCGTCGTGCCGAATCGCACGCCGATCCTGCGTGTCGAGGGCGACGCCACGCCGCGGCCCGATGGCTTCTACGACCGCATGGACGGCGTCGGCGCGCACGAAGTGATCATCGAAGATGGCGGCACGCGCGCCCTCGAAGAGTTGCCGCTGGCCGACGTGGAGAAGGTCATCGACGCATGGAAATGGCGGATGCTCGACCTGATGCGCGACCCGCGGATGCGCTCGCTCTTCGTCGTGAAAAACGCGGGCCGGGCCGCGGGCGGATTGGTGAATCACAGTCTCTCGCAGCTCGTGGCCATGGCCATTATCCCGCCCGTGCTGCGGCAAAAGCTGCGCGTCGCGCGCACCTTCTACGCGGCGAAGAAGCACTCGATCTTCGAGGACTTGGTCGCCGAGGAAATCCGCGCGGCCACGCGGCTCGTGTATGAAAACAACGGCTTCACGGTCTTTTGTCCTTACGCCGCGCGCGCGCCGTTTGAGCTGGCGGTGATTCCTAAACGGCAGTGCCCCGACTTTCACGGACTCAGCGACCAGGAGCGCACGCAACTCGCCGACGCGCTCCGCACCGTGCTGCGCAAGCTCAACCGCGCGCTCGATCATCCGCCATACAATCTCATGCTCTTTACCGCACCTACGCGGACGCCGCGGCACGACGAGTGGAATACGATCGAACACGACTTCCGCTGGCACATCGAAATCCTCCCGCGCCTGCAACACCTCGGCGGCATCGAACTCGCCAGTGGCTGCTGGGTGAACGGCGTGTGGCCGGAGGTCGCGGCGGACTATCTGCGGCAGATGGAGGTCGCGGAATGATCGGCCGGCAGGTCTTCTACGAAGGCCGCGTGCAAGGCGTCGGCTTCCGCTTCACGGTGAAGCAACTCGCGCGCGGCTACGACGTGGTTGGTTGGGTGCGCAACCTTGAGGACGGTCGCGTCGAGCTTCAATGCAGCGGCGAGTTGGAGGAAGTCGAGGGCTTCATCGAGGCCATCGTCGAGAGCCAGCTCAAGGCGCACATCCGCGCCGTGACCACGGTTCCGATTCCGGCGCTGACGGGTGTGCGCGGGTTTGAGATCAGCGCATGAGCGAGCCGGCGATTTCGATTCAGCACGTCACGAAAGTTTTCCCGATTCCGTTCAAGCGGGAGCGCGTCGTCGCGGTCGATGATCTCTCGCTGACGGTCGAGCCGGGGCAGGTGTATGGGCTGCTCGGGCCGAATGGCTCGGGCAAATCAACGACGATGAAAATCGTGCTCGGCCTCGTGACGCCGACGGCGGGGAAGACGGAGATCTTCGGCTGCGACTCGACGCGCGTGGCGAGCCGCGAGCAGGTCGGCTTCCTCCCCGAGAACCCGTATTTCTACAAGTTCCTCACCGGCTTCGAGACGCTGCAATTCTTCGGCAAGCTGTGCGGCCTGCGCGCGAAGAAGCGCGACGAGCGTGCGCGTGAGCTACTCGCGCTCGTGGGGCTCGAAGGCGCCGCGGACCGGCGCATCGGCGGCTACTCGAAGGGGATGCTCCAGCGCATCGGCCTCGCGCAGGCGCTCGTCCAGGAGCCGCGCCTGCTCGTGCTCGACGAGCCGACGGCGGGCGTCGATCCGGCGGGCTCACGCGAGATTCGCGATCTCATCCTAGGCTTCAAAGCGCGCGGCATCACCGTGCTGCTCTGCTCGCATCTGCTCGAGCAGGTGCAGGAGATTTGCGACCGCGTCGGCATCCTGCACCGCGGCAAACTCATCAGCGAAGGCCGGCTTACCGATTTGATCTCCATCGAAAACCAGACCGAGCTGATCCTCGAAAACGCGTCGCCCGAGTTGCTTGCCGAGATTGCGGCGACGACCGCGGCCAGCGGTGCGCGGCTCGTCGGCCAGCGCAAGCCGCAGCAGAATCTCGAGCGCTACTTCCTCGACGTAACGGGAGGAAATCAATGAGCCGCATCACCGCCATCGCCAGCAACACGCTGCTCGAACTCGTCCGGCAGAAAGTCTTCTACTTCATGCTGCTCTTCGCAGCGATCGCGATTGGCGTGGCGTTCGTCGCATCGGGGATGCCGTTCGCGGAGCAGTTCCAGGTGCTCAAAGACGCGGCGCTCGGCGCGACGTCGATCTTCAGCTTCCTGCTCGTGACGCTGGCGACGGCGATGATCCTGCCGAAGGAGATCGAAGACCGCACGCTTTACACCGTGCTCGCGAAGCCCGTGTCGCGGCTCGAATACCTGCTCGGCAAGCTGCTCGGCGTGTATCTGCTGCTCTTCGTCGCGATGCTGCTGATGAGTGTGCTGTTCTTCGTCGCGCTGTTTGCGCGGGAGCAACTCGTCATCGCCGCCACGCTCAAGGACTACGGCCCCGGCCCCGACGGAGAGGCTGCCGTCGCCGCGGTGAAAGCCGCCGCGTTCAACTGGAACCTCGTTCCAGCGATCCTGATCATCTTCACCAAGTCTGCCGTCTGTGCGGCGCTGACGCTGATGCTAAGCAGCTTCGCCACGTCGTGGATCTTCACGGTGATGATCTCGGTGGTCATCTACATCATCGGCCACGTGCAGCCCATCGCCCGCGAGGCGTGGCTGGCGCAGAGCGGCGTGAATCCATCGTCGGTGATGAAGCTGTTCCTCGGCTTCACGTCGCTCGTGTTCCCGGACTTCCAGCTCTTCAATATCGTGGACGAGATCGTGGTTGGGAACGCGGTGCCGGGGTGGATGTTCGGCCAGGTCTTCGCGCTCGGGCTGGGCTACGTGTTCATCTACACGCTGGTCGGCTACATCTTCTTTTCCAACCGCGAGCTGTGAAGGCGCGCGTGCTCGGCATCGCCATCATCCTCGTGTTCGGCGCCGTTCGGCTGCCGTTCGAGGTGCGGCTGGAAAAGGAGCAGCGTGCGCTTCACTACCACGGGGCGAAGCTCGATCTCGGCATGCGCCAGCGGCTCAGCCAGATGGGGTTCGTCGCGGCGCTCAGCGGCTTCCGCGCGGTCGTCGCGACGGTGCTGCACATCGAGGCTTACACGTCGTGGCAGCGTGTGGAGTGGGGGCGCTTGAAACTCACCTACGACACCATCTGCGCGCTCGAGCCGCGCAACATGCAGTCGTGGGACATGGCCGCGTGGCACATGGCCTACAACGCCAGCGTCGCCGCGCGCGAAAACAAGGAACAGCCGCGACTGGCCCTTCGGCTCAAGGCCGAGCGCGAATACTTCAAGCTCGGCGAGGATTTCCTGCTGCGCGGAATCGAGAACAATCCCGATCACGCGCTGCTCTTCGAGCGGCTCGCCACGATCTACCGCGACAAATTCAAGGACCACGAGAAGGCGAGCCGCTACTACGAGGAAGCGGCGCGGCGACCGGACGCGATGCAATACGTTCACCGCTTCGCCGTGTATGAACTCGCGAAGGTGCCCGGTCGCGAGCGCGAGGCCTACGAACGGCTCAAGGCGCTCTACGAGAAGGGGGAGGAGGAAAGATTGCCTACGCTCTTGCGTTCGCTGGGTGAGTTGGAAGAGAAATTGGATGTTCCAAAAGCGCGGCGTCTCTATAGTCCGCCGCCCCAGAAACCCTAACCCAACATGCGATTCGCCATCTTCGGAGACATTCACGCCAACCTCGAAGCACTTCAGGCCGTCATGGCTGACGCTGAAGCGCACGGCGTCACCCACTACGTCTGCCTCGGCGATGTCGTCGGCTACAACGCCAACCCGCACGAGTGCCTCGAGATCGTGCGCTCGCTCGATTGCCCGGTGGTGAAGGGCAACCACGACGAGCAGGCGTCGATGACGGACGACCTCACCGGCTTCAACCCGCTCGCCGAGGAAGCGATCAACTGGACTCGCCGCCAGCTCAACGACGAGGACAAGCAATGGCTGCGTGATCTCAAGATGGTGCGGCAGGTGCGCGACTTCACGATCGTCCACGCCACGCTCGATACGCCGCACAAGTGGGGTTACGTCTTCAACCAGCTCGATGCCGCGGCGAGCTTCAACTACCAGCACACCACGCTGTGCTTTTACGGGCATACGCATGCGCCGCGCGCCTACATCCGCGAGGGCAGCGTGAAGAGCCAGGTGCTCGACAAGCTCAGCATCGAGCCGAGCAAAAAGTATTTCATCAATGTTGGCAGCGTGGGCCAGCCGCGCGACGGCGACTGGCACGCTGCCTACTGCCTCTACTACCCGGACAAGAACCTCGTCGAACTGCGCCGGATCGAATACGACATCTGGACCGCGCAGGATAAGATCGTCGCCGCCGGCCTGCCGCAGCGGCTCGCGGACCGACTGGCGCTCGGCAAGTAGGTGAATCGGGGCGAGGTGGGGCAAACGCCTCGCGAGATCCTGATCGTGAAGCCGAGTTCGCTCGGCGACGTGGTCCACACGCTGCCGTGCGCGGCGCTGCTGCGGGGGGCGTTTCCCGGCGCGACCATCCGCTGGCTTGTGAATACCGAGTGGGCGCCGCTGCTCGCGGGCAATCCGCACGTCGACGACGTCATTGAGTTTCCGCGCCGGGACTTCCGCGGCATCGGCGGCGCGCTGCGGATCGCGCCGTGGGCGCGGGCGCTGCGCGAGCGCGTGCAGCCCGATCTCATCCTCGACTACCAGGGACTCCTCCGCAGCGCGTTCATCGCGAAGCTCTGCCGCGGCGAAGGCACTCGCGTGCTCGGACTGAGCGATGCGCGGGAAGGTGCGCGCTTTTTCTACGACGAGACGACCGATGTGAGCGGCTGCACCCACGCCGTCGATCGCTACCTCGCCCTCACGTGTATGGGTGGAGCAGGTGGCCCGCCGGCAACACTGGAGTGGCCGCTCCCCGTCGGCGAATGCCCGCATGAGTTTCCCTTCACCGAGCCGTTCATCGTATTGCACCCTTTCGCCCGCGGCGCGGGCAAATCCCTCACTCCGGAGCAGGTCGCGCAGTTCTGCCGCGCGCTCGCGCCGCACCGCATTGTCCTCGCCGGTCGCGCCGACCTCGTAGTGCCCGAGATCGAAAACGTCACAAACCTCCTTGGCCGCACCACGCTGCCCGAACTCATCTGGCTGCTGCGGGCTGCGCGCTACACCGTGAGCGTGGACAGCGGCCCGATGCACATCGCGGCGGCGCTGACTTCGCGGCTCATCTCGATTCACACATGGAGCGATCCCGCGAAAGTCGGCCCGTATCGCGACGAGGCGTGGGTGTGGAAAGGCGGCCGCCTCTTCCAGCAGCGCGACCGTGAAAATACCGCTGCTCATCGCGAAGTCGCAAAGATCGACTTGCTCGCGGAGTTTTTGAAAACACAGATTTAGTCATGCGCACCATCCTCTGCCTCTGCCTCGCCATCACCGCGGCTCGTGCCGATTGGACCATCATCCAGAAAGCCGAGGGCGGGATGAACTCCGGCCAGATGGCGCTCCGTATCAAGGCCGACAAGGCGCGACTCGACGTCTCCACGCAGATCAGCGTCATCACCGACCTCGCGACTGGCGACAGCACCACGCTCAACCACACCGCCCACGTCTTCCTGCGCATCCCCGCCGCCGAGGCCGCGAAGCTGCGCGACACCGCGCTCGGCCTCAAGGCCGGCGCCGCCGTCCCGGCGCCCGCGCTCGCTCCGACGGGGCGGAAGGAGAAGGTCGGCGAATACGACTGCGAGGTGTTCACGTGGTCGCTCGGCGAGATGAAAGTCACCGACTGGATCGCCGCGAGCTACCCGAACTACCTCCCGATCCTCGCCGCGCTCGCCCGCTTCCAAAATGCCGGTCTCGCCCGCGCCGCGCAGCCGCTCATGCCGCCGCTGGAGTCCTTTCCGGGCATGGTGGTGAAGCGCGAGATGAATCATCGCGGCGCCGTCACCACCACCACGCTGCTCTCAGTGAAAGAAGCGGCGCTCGATCCGAAGCTCTTCGACGTGCCCGGCGACTACAAGGCGCAGCCCGCGCTCCAGCTTCCGTCCGCCGCGCCTGCGAAGTAGCGCGGCGCGAGTTTTTTCACTTTGCCGCCGTGTGCGGCGTCGCGAGAGTCGCGCCCACATGAAATCGTTCCTCGCCACCGCCGCAGCCACACTCGTCCTCGTCGTTACCGCCTCGGCGGATTGGGTCATCGAAGCCAAAATCGAGAACCCGCAGATGAACTCGAACACGATCACCAAGATCAAAGGCGACAAAGTGCGCACCGACATCGCGAGCGGCCCGATGGGCGCGATGAGTTCGATCATCGACGCGGCGACCGGCGACTCCATCCAACTCATGCACGCGCAGAAGATGGCGATGCAAACCTCGGCCGCCCAGATGAAGCAGGCGATGGAGATGGCCAAGCAAATATCCGGCGTCAAAAGCGACGCCGCTCCTGGGAAGCCGCAGAGCACCGGGCAGAAGGAGAAAGTCGGCGACTACGAGTGCGAGATCTGGGTTTGGAAAAGTGAGAACGCCGAGACCAAATTCTGGATTGCGCCGAAGCACCCCCAGGCTGCTGCGTTGAAGGAGATGGAAACGAAGATGCGCGGAGGCGCGCTCGGAGCCGCGCAAAGCACCGTGGACTTGAGCGTTCTCCCGGGACCGGCGCTCAAAACCGAGTCCAGCGCCATGGGCGTCAAGACGAGCATGACCATCCTTTCCATCAAGGAGCAGGCGGTCGATGCGAAGGAGTTCGAAATCCCGACCGGCTATCAGAGCATGGCGATGCCCGCGCTGCCCGGCGCGAAGTGACGCCCATCGCTGCGCGTCCGCTCGTCCTCGCGTCTGCCTCGCCGCGCCGGCGCGATCTGCTGCGCGAAGCCGGTTACACATTCGAGATCGTCCCGGCTCACACGGAGGAAGTCGTGGCCTCCACGCCGCACGAGACCGTTCTTGAAAATGCGCGCACCAAGGCCCGCGCGATCGCGCGCCAGCGGCCTGATGCGCTCGTGCTCGGCGTCGATACCGAGGTGTGGTTCGGCGATCGTGTCTTCGGCAAGCCGGCTGACATGGAGGCCGCGTATCGGATGCTCGATGAACTGAACGGCCGCGTGCACGAGGTCTATTCCGGCGTCTGCTTCGCGTGGGATGGCGGCGCGAGCGAGCGGACGTTTGTCGAAGTCACGCGCGTTCACTTCCACCACCGCAGCGCCGATGAACTCCGCGCCTATCTCTCCCGCATCGGCCCGCTCGACAAAGCAGGCGCCTACGCCGCGCAAGACGACGACGGGGCGATGATCGCGCGCGTGGAAGGCAGCTTCAGCAATGTGATCGGGCTGCCGATGGAAGCCCTCACACGGGAGCTGGCCGCTCTGTCAGAAAGGTAGGGATGGCTGTCCCCAGCCGTCCGCGAGTGCGGCGCACCCACTCGGACCGCTGAGGACAGCGGTCCCTACCTACAGCCGATCCAGCATCGCCTTCATCGCCGCGAAGCGATCGCCGCTGGCGGCATGCTCCACGGGCGCGTTCAGGATCTGCCCGGCGTGGCGATGCTCAGTCCACTCCGGCGGCAGCTCTTTCAAAAACGAACTCGCCGTGCAGGGTGTCACGCTGCCGTATTTGAACCGCGAGTGGCACCACGTCAGCGCGAGCGTCGTCTGCGCGCGGGTGATGCCGACGTAGAGCAACCGCCGCTCCTCATCGACCGTGCCCTCGACCTTCGAGCGATCGTGCGGCAGCACGCCTTCCTCGACGCCGATGAGATACACGTGCGGATACTCCAGTCCCTTCGCGGCGTGCAGCGTGATCAACGTCACGCCGTCGCCCTTCAGTTCGTCGTCATCATCCTGCCGCTCGTTGCGCAGCATCATCTCGTCGAGAAAACCGCGCAGCCCCTCGGCCGAGCGGCCTTCGTATTCGGTGAACTGCTTCATCAACTCCATCACGCTGTGCTCGCGCTGGAGCCCTTCCTCGGGCGTCTTGCACGAGCGGCGCAAGTCTTCGAGGTAGCCGACCTTCGCGATCAAGTCGCGCAGCACCCCGTTCTGGACGGTGAGCGGTGTGTTCAGCCGCGTCTCGAAGCTGTCGAGCAACTCGATGAAGGCGTCGATGGAGGCCGTCGCGCGCGGCGTGAGTTCGGAGCGAAAATCCTCATCGCTGAGCGCGGCGAAGACGCTGCACTTCTTCCGCGCGCTGATCGCTGTCGCGCGCTCGACGGTCGCCGGGCTGATGCCGCGCGCGGGCGTGTTGATGATCCGCAGGAGCGACACGTCGTCGTCCGTGTTCAGCAGTGCGCTGGCATAGGCGAGCAGGTCCTTCACTTCGCGCCGGTCGAAGAAACTTTTTCCGCCGATGATCCGATACGGGATCTTGAGCTGGCGCAGGTTCGTCTCGATCAGGCGCGCCTGCGCGTTCATGCGGAAGAGCACGGCGAAGTCCTCCCACTTTGCGTGCTCGGTCACCTGCCGCGTGGCGATCTCGTTGGCGATGAACTCGGCCTCCTGCCGGTCGTCGAGCATCTGCACGATGCGCACCTTCGCGCCATCGCCCTGCGCGCTCCAGAGCTGCTTGGGCCGGCGGCGCGGGTTGTTGGTGATGAGCTTGTTCGCCGTGTTGAGGATCGCGTTCGTCGAGCGGTAGTTCTGCTCGAGCTTCACCACCACCGGGTTCGGAAAGTGCGCCTCGAACTCGAGGATGTTGCTCACCTCCGCGCCGCGCCAGCCGTAGATGGATTGATCGTCGTCGCCCACGACGGCGACGTTGTTCCGCGCGTCGGCGAGGTGCGAGACGAGTTCAAGTTGGAGCCGATTCGTGTCCTGAAACTCATCGACCATCAGGTAGCCAAACCGCCGCTGCCAGCGCTCGCGCACGTCGGCGTGCTCGGTGAGCAGCTTCACGGTGAGCACGAGCAGGTCGTCGAAATCGACGGCGTTCAGCGTCTTCAACTCCGCCTGGTAACGCAGATACACCGCGCCGAGCAGCGTCTGTTCGTCGGGCGGCGCATTCCACGCGTGGTTCTTCGCCTTGCTGATCAGGTTCTTCGCGACGCTCGGGTCGAGCTTCTCGTCCTTGGCCGCGGTGCGCGTGATGAGCTTTTTGATGAGCCCCATCTGGTCGCCCTCGTCGTAGATCGAGAAGTTGCGCTTGTAGCCGAGCTTCTCGATGTCCTGCCGCAGGATGCGCACACACAGCGCGTGGAAGGTGCACATCGTGACCTTCTTCGCCTGCGGCTTCTCGATCAGCGTCGCGAGCCGCTCGCGCATTTCGTTCGCGGCTTTGTTTGTGAAAGTGACCGCGAGCACCTGCTCGGGCGCCACGCCCTCCGCGATGAGAAACGCGGCGCGCGCGGTGATGACGCGCGTCTTGCCCGTGCCCGCGCCGGCGAGGATGAGCAGCGGCCCCTCGGTCGTCCGCACGGCTGTCTCCTGTTCGGGATTGAGATCGAAGAGTCGGAAGCCGGCCATGAGCGGGCGCGAGCAAAGCGTGGCATGCCGCCGGTTCAACGCCGGGCTTGGGAAAGTTTCGCGGGGCAAGTTTTCGCTTGCGGCAATCTGCGCGCGCTGCCGACGTGCTGCGCTCCATGCAAGCCGCCCGAACCATCGCGATCCATCGTCTCGCACCGCGCGCGGGTCTGCGCGCGGCGGAGGATCTCGTGGCGGTCGAGGAGCCGTTGGAGATTCGCGTGGAAGGGCAGACGGTCGCGATCGTGATGCGCACGCCGGGCGAGGACCGCGAACTGGCCGCGGGCTTCCTGCTGACCGAGGGCGTGATCAAGTCGGCGCGCGATCTTTTCGACCTGACGACGTGTGTGGCGTCGGCGGCGAATGTGGTCGATGCGGCGCTCGCCCGGCCGTCGGGGTTCGATCTCGCGAAGCTGTCGCGGCACGTCTTCACGTCTTCGGGCTGTGGGATCTGCGGCAAGACCTCGATCGTGGCGGCGATGAAGCGGCGCAAGCCGCTGCGCGATCCGGTGCGCATCTCGGTGAAGACGATCCTCGCGCTGCCGGCGCGGCTGGCGCGGGAGCAGACGGCGTTCAAGGCGACGGGCGGGCTGCACGCGTGTGCGCTGTTTTCGAGCGAGGGGGAGCTGGTCGCCGTGCGCGAGGACGTGGGCCGGCACAATGCGCTTGATAAGCTGATCGGCTGGGCCTTGCTCGAAAAGCGCACGCCGCTCGCGGGGCACGTCGTGCTGCTGAGCGGGCGGTCGTCTTTTGAGATGATTCAAAAGGCGCACGCGGCGGGCATCGCAGTCGTGGTCGCGATCGGGGCGCCGAGTTCGCTGGCGGTGGATTTTGCGCGCAAGGCCGGCGTGACGCTATGCGGGTTCGTTCGCGGACGTTCGATGAACGTCTATGCCGGCACGGAGCGCGTCAGTTCGTAGCGGGTGTGGGATTCCTGAGCTCGGCGAAGAAGAGCCGCCCGGCGCTCGTCTGCAATGTCGTCGTGATCGATACGGGCACGGTCTGGCCGAGGTGGTCGCGGGCGTGGTTCACGACGATCATCGTGCCATCGCTGAGATAACCGACGGCCTGGTGCGCCTCGCGGCCTTCCTTTACGAGCGCGACGTCGAGCGTGCGGCCAGCCTCGACGGACGGGCGCAGCGCGCGGGCGAGGTCGTGGAGGTTGAGCACCTGCACGCCTTGGAGGCGGGCGATCGCGGCGAGGTTGCCGTCGTTGGTGAGGAGGCGCGTGTTGAGGAGGATCGCGGCACGAATGAGCCGCGTATCGACCGAATCCTCCGTTTCGGCGTGGCCGTCGTGGATGGTAATGTTGATCGCCGGGTTGCGCTGCATGGCCTCGAGATTTTCGAGCGCGGCGCGTCCGCGCTCGCGTTTCTGGGCGTCGCTGGAGTCGGCGAGGCGCTGGACTTCATCGAGGACGAAGCGCGGGACGATGAGCGCACTCGGGATGAAACCGGTGGCGCATAGTTCGGGGAGGCGGCCGTCGATGATGACGTTTGAGTCCACGAGCAGCGGATCGTCCTGCACCGTCCCACTGCGGAAGCGCACATACGGGATGATGAGGGAGAACTCGTCGCGGTTGCTGCGGATGGCGAGCATCATGCCGAGGTAGGCAAACGCGGAATACGCGCCGAGCCCGATGAGCCATTCGATGTCGTCCGGCAGCCCGCGCAGAACGCTCGATGCGAGCAGCAGGCGGGCGAAGATGAAGCCGACGAAGAGGCCGAAGGTGGCCGAGGAGAAGATGCGCAGGGTGATGCCCTTGAGCAGGCGGTCCACGAGGACCATGAGCAGGCCGAACACGAGACCGAGCACGATGCCCGCGGTCAGGCCGATCCCGAGGTCCACGCCGACCATCATGCCGATCGTGCCGGTGAAGACGACGAAGAGGATGCGGAGGAGATTGATCGTGCGCTCTGGAGTCATGCGGTCTTTGTCAGCACTAGCACGCGCCGCCTTAATGAAAAGGATCGCGAGTGCTCATGTGCTCGTCAGCACGGGTGTCGCTTCGCAGGTCTGGCGCCAGCCGGGGAAGTTCCACTTGTGCGGGAAGTCGCGGCACTGCTGCGGCTTGACCGGCTGGATGCGGCAGTCGCGACCGTCGAGGAAGAAGCACTCGCCGTTGGGCTTGTCGAGCAGGGCGAGACCTTCGCGCTGGGCACGCAAGCGGGTGAAGCGCTGGATGAAGTTGTCCTCTTCGACGCCGAGGAATGCGGCGATCTGCACGGTCTCCTGCGCGCTCACTTTTACCTGCCCAGGCCAGCGGCAGCAGGCCGTGCAGCGCTGGCATTGGTATTGGACTTCGTAGGGCACGGACGCCCGATACGGTCGCCGGAGAGCCGCTGCCAGTGAGAAAAAGGAACCAAGCGAATCCCGCCCGCGGGGTTGACGCGCCTCACCGCCGATCCTACATCCCGCACTCCCGATGAAACCCACTCGCCTTCTCCTGTCCGCTTTCGTCCTCAGCACCACCGCAGCTTCGGCGGCGGTTGATTTTGTGAAGGATGTCCAGCCGATCCTCGAACTGAACTGCGTGCGCTGCCACAACCCGAAGGGGACCGACTTCGAGGACGGCAGCACCGACGTGAATCTCGAATCGAAGGAGGCCGCGTTCGAGGTTTCCTCGACCATCGTCGCCGGCAAGCCGGACAAGTCGAAGCTCTACACGACGACCGTCCTGCCCGACGACGCGAAGAAGGTGATGCCGCCGAAGAACAAGGCGACCGGCACGCTCGAGCGGTTGGCCAAGGCCGAGACCGAGACCTTGAAGAAGTGGATCGAGGAAGGCGCGAACTGGCCGGACGGCGTGAAGCTCACGGCGCGGAAGAAGGAAGTGGCGACGGACGCGGGCGCTGAAGCAGGCATCGTCGCGCAGATCCACGCAAGCGTCGTCGCCGGCTCGAAGGAGAAGGCTGCGGGCGATATGAAGCCTTACTCGACGACGATCCCCGGCAGCGAGGTCGCGTTCGAGGTGGTGCCGATCCCCGGCGGCAAATTCAAGATGGGCAGCCCCGATAGTGAGAAGGGCCGCAAGGACGACGAAGGCCCGGTGCATGAGGTGGCGATCGAGCCGTTCTGGATGGGCAAGACCGAGGTGACTTGGAACGAGTTCGAGCTGTTCATGTATCCCAACGAGGAGAAGAAACTGCGCGAGGCCAAGAAGCTCGACCCCGCGCTCAACACGCTCACCGACGCGACCGCGCGGCCGACGCAGCCTTACGTGGAGATGAGCTTCGGCATGGGCAAGGACGGCTTCCCCGCGATCTCGATGACGCAGCACGCGGCGAACAAATACTGCCAGTGGCTCAGCGCGAAGACGGGCCATTTCTACCGCCTGCCGACCGAGGCCGAGTGGGAATACGCAGCGCGTGCCGGGACGACGACTGCTTACCCGTGGGGCGACGACGCGGCGCAGATCGGCGACTACGCGTGGTGGGGGAAGAACGCGGACTTCAAATACCAGAAGGTCGGCAAGAAGAAGCCGAACGCGTGGGGGCTGCACGACATCGTCGGCAACGTGTGGGAATGGACCATCGATCAATACGACGCGAAGTATTACGCGAACAGCTCCGGAGCTTCGCCGTGGAACAAGGCGACCAAGCCGTATCCGCACACCGCGCGCGGTGGTTCGTGGGATGACGAAGACCCGGCGCGCCTGCGCATCGCCGCGCGCAAGCCTTCGAGCGCCGACTGGAAAATCCAGGATCCGCAGCTCCCGAAGAGCATCTGGTATCACACCGATGCCCAGTGGCTCGGGATGCGCTTGGTGCGTCCGCTGAAAGTGCCGACGGCTGCGGAGATGCAGGCGTATTGGAACAGCGGCGTGGAGAAGGACGATCCGAACCTGACGAAGCCGGAGTAAGGCTAGTTCAAGCTCCGCATCGCGCGGCGGCAGATGCGCTCCGTCGCCGGGGATCGTGATTCGCGCTGCCAGCGTGCGCACAGTTTGCGCACCCACGCGGGCTGCGATTTGGCGGCGTCGTTGAGCCAATTTGAGACGCTGTCCTGCACATACTTGTGCGGGTCGGCGCGCAGTGGTTCGAGCAGCGGCAGGCCGAGATCCGGCTGCGCGAGCAGGCGGTCGATCTTCCGGCACCACACGCCGCGAGGCCGGGTGGCTTCGCTGGCGAAGCGGCGCACAAAAGGCGAGTCGGAAACCGTCCACGCCTCGAGCAGGTCGATCGCGAACTCGATATCCGCCGCGATCCCCGGACGCAGCGCCAGCCAGGCGCACTCGCGCACGCCCATGTGGGGATCGTTCGCCAGCAGTCGCGTGAGCTGCAATTTCTCGCCGAGCGAAAAGTCCGGCGACGCCGCCAGCAAATACGCCGCCCAAGCGCGCACCGTATCCGAGCGGTGCCGCGCCAGCGTGACGTAGCCGACTGGCCCGAGATGCGTGTGCAGCAGCCGCCCCGCGAGCGCCATTCGCTGGGTGATGCCTGCATCCCGCGCGGCGTGCATCTGGCTCGCCAGCGGCTTCGGCAGGTCGGGCGCCACTGCCCGCATCAGCGCCACGAAATCCACGGCCAAATTCTCAACCAGCGTGCGCGCCTCGATCTCGCCGCGATTGAGTTGCGCGAGGACGGACGGCGGGATCTCCGCCATGCGTCGCGCGCCTTTGCGCGGGCTGATCGCATCGGCTGTCATGGCCGCGAACTGTGCGCCCGTTCAGTGCCGATGTCGAGTCCGGCGATTTACCGCGGGATCGGCGCCTTCTTCCCGTCCGGCCCGACGTT
Organism: Verrucomicrobiota bacterium; assembly: GCA_009885995.1. Classification (GTDB taxonomy): domain Bacteria; phylum Verrucomicrobiota; class Verrucomicrobiia; order Chthoniobacterales; family Chthoniobacteraceae; genus VFJQ01. The sequence continues at coordinate 10,442 of VFJQ01000043.1, read as the reverse complement.
TACCATGACCGCCGTCGTGCGGAAGACGCTCGCCCGCGTGACCGCATCCAGGCACCAGACGGCGACGCCGCACGAACTCGTCCCGACGCTCTCGACGCGTGCATACACCTTGACGATGTCGCCCGAGCGCACGGCGCTCGTGAAGTCGAACGCGCCGAAGCAACGCGTGACGAACTCGCACCCAGGGAGGCTCAGCGAGGCGGAGTTGAAAGCCATGTCGTCGGCCCACTTCATCATGTAGCCGCCGAAGACGGTGCCGTGGTGATTCAAGTATTCGGGCCGGATGAGCAGCGTCTTCTCATGCACTGGGAAGCCCGCGATCGGCCCCGCCGCCACGCGCGATTCGAGCCCCGCGATCTCCTGCACGCGCGGTGTGTGCCGCTCGCCGTCGAACTCCTCCACCAGCCACGTCCGCACGATCTCCAGCGCCAGTTCCACCGGCACCGTCCGCTGGCCGATCGAGATCATATTGGCGTCGTTGTGCCGGCGCGCGAGCCGCGCAGTTTCGACGCTCCAGCACAACGCGCATCGGACCCCGCGCACCTTGTTCGCGGTGATCTGTTCGCCGTTGCCCGAGCCTCCGAGCACGATCCCGCGTTCGCACACTCCCGCCCCGACTGCTTCCGCCGCCGGTGCGATGAAAAGCGGATAATCGACCGACTCCTCGCTGTGCGCGCCGAAGTCCCGCACCTCGTGGCCCGCCTCCCGCAGCATCGCAGTGATGCGTTGCTTGTAAGCGAAGCCGGCGTGATCCGATGCGATGGCGATTTTCACAGTCGCGGAGGCTGTCCGGCGCGGAGGGGATATTCCAGAGCAAAGTCGTCGCATCGATGCTTGCGCCGCGCGAGTGCTGCGGCTATCACCGCGCGCGTCTTTCCCGGAAAGTTTGGCGTCACGCTGTGCGGGCGCCCTCTCATCAACACCATCCTTCTCATCAATCCATGACCGCCACCACCATCATCGCCGTCCGTGCCCGCCAGATCCTCGACTCCCGTGGAAATCCCACCGTGGAAGCAGACGTGAAAGTCGCCGGCGGTTCGGTCGGCACTGCGGCGGTGCCGAGTGGCGCGAGCACCGGTGAGCACGAGGCGATCGAGCTGCGCGACGGTGTGAAGACCGTGTATCTCGGCAAGGGCGTGACGAAGGCCGTGGCGAATGTGAACAAGCTCATCTCCGATGAACTCGAGGGCATGGACGCGTGCGACCAGGTGTCCGTGGACAAGGCGATGCTCGCGCTCGACGGCACGCCGACCAAGAGCAAGCTCGGTGCGAATGCGATCCTCGCGGTGTCGCTGGCGACGGCGAAGGCCGCGGCGCTCACGCTCGGGCAGCCGCTTTTCAAATACCTCGGCGGACCGAACGCGAAGGTGCTGCCGGTGCCGATGATGAACATCATCAACGGCGGCGCGCACAGCGATGCGCCGATCGACTTCCAAGAGTTCATGGTGATGCCGAAAGGCTTCGATACCTTCCGCGCTGCGCTGCGCGCGGGAACCGAGATTTTCCATGCGCTCAAGTCGATCCTTCACGACCGGCATCTCTCGACGGCGGTGGGCGACGAGGGCGGGTTCGCGCCGAAGTTCAAGGACGCCAACGACGCGCTCGAGACGATCGCCGCGGCGGTGAAGAAGGCCGGCTACAAGCTGGGCAAGGAGGTTTTCTTCGCGCTCGACGTGGCGGCGAGCGAGTTCTTCGACAAGGCGAAGAAGCAATACGTCTTCAAGAAGTCGGACGGCTCGAAGCGCAGCGCGGCGGAGATGGTGAGCTACTACGCGGACCTCGTGAAGAAGTTCCCGATCGTGTCGATCGAAGACGGTTGTGCGGAGAATGATTGGGACGGCTGGAAGAAGCTGACCGACGCGCTCGGCGACCGCGTGCAACTCGTCGGCGACGATCTTTTCGTCACGAACGTCGAGTTCCTCCGCAAGGGAATCGAGATGGGCGTGGCCAACTCGATCCTCGTGAAGGTGAATCAGATCGGCTCGCTTACCGAGACGCTCGACGCCGTCGAACTCGCGAAGGAAAACCGCTACACGGCCGTGATCAGCCATCGCTCCGGCGAGACCGAGGACAACACGATCGCCGACATCGCCGTGGCGACGAACGCGGGGCAGATCAAGACCGGCTCGCTGTGCCGCTCGGATCGTGTCGCGAAATACAACCAGCTTCTGCGGATCGAGGAGGAACTTGGTGACAACGCCATCTACGGCGGTAAGATGCGCGCCTGAGTGAGCGTATTCGCCAGCGACCTCAACCACCGCCCCGCTAAGGGAATCTGGCATTCCCTGAACAAGCTTGTCCTCGTGCTCATCGTGTTGTGCACGAGTGTTCCCGTCGCGTATTCGTTCCTCCCGGAAGTGTCGAAGCGGAAAGAGCAGAAGCAGCGCATCGAGTTGCTGAAAATGGATCTCGAGCAGCAAAAGATTCAGCTCGCGCGTTACGAGCGCGAGGAACTGCTCGTGCGCCGGGATCCCGAATACGCGGGGCTGATCGCGCGCGACAAACTCGACCTGATGAAGGAAGGCGAGACGATCTACCGGCTCGACTCGACCAAGCTCGATCCGGCGAAATTCCGCAAGAATCCCTGACGCACACGCGCCAGCTTTGAGTTCGTTGTATGCGCCGCAGACGACTCATCACCAGATTTTCATGTCCACCGAACCATCCAACTTTTTGCCCTCTGCACTGAAGGCCCGCGCGGCCGAACTGCGGAGGTTCCTTTGACTTCCCAAAACTCCAGGCCCGCCTAGGCGAACTCGAAGCGCGCATGAGCGCGCAGGATTTCTGGGATCACCGCGAGCGCGCGCAGGCCGTCGTGGAGGAAGTCTCCGCACTGCGCAGCAAGATCCAGCCGATGCTCGCCGTCGAACGGCAAGCCGATGACTTCGAGGTGCTCGTGGAACTCGCCGCCGAGGAAGCCGATCAGACGACTGCTCAAGCCGAGGTCGCGAAGGAACACGAGGCAATCAGCAAGACACTCGACGAACTCGAGCTCAAGACGCTGCTGAGCGGCCCCACCGATCGCTTCAATGCCTACCTCTCCGTGCAATCCGGCGCGGGCGGCACGGAGGCGCAGGACTGGGCGGAGATGCTCCTGCGCATGTATCAGCGCTGGTGCGAACGGCGGGGCTACAAGACTTCGATCGTCGATATCCAGCTCGGCGACGAAGCGGGCATCAAGTCCGCAACGATCAACGTGCAGGGCGAGAATGCGTTCGGCTACCTCGCGTGCGAGCGCGGCGTTCACCGGCTCGTGCGCATCTCGCCGTTCGATGGGAACAAGCGCCGGCACACGAGCTTCGCCGCCGTGGACGTGGTGCCGGAACTTCCCGAAACCGCACCGGTCGAGATCAACGAAGCGGACATCGAGGTGGACACCTACCGCGCCGGCGGGAAGGGCGGCCAGAACGTGAACAAGGTCGAGACGGCGGTGCGTATTCGGCATCTCCCGACCGGGCTCGTCGCCGCGTGTCAGGGCGAGCGCAGCCAGGCAAAGAACAAGGCCACCGCGATGCGTATGCTCGCTTCGAAGCTCCAGCAAATGGAGGCCGACAAAGTCAGCGCCGAAACCGCCCGCCAATATGGCGAGAAGGCCGAAGTAGCATTCGGCAGCCAGATTCGCAGCTACGTCTTCCAGCCCTACCAGATGGTGAAAGACCTGCGCACCGGCGTGCAGACGAGTGGCATTCAGGCAGTGATGGATGGCGAGATCGACAAGTTCATCGAGGGCAAGCTACGCGGCCTCACGAACGAGAAGGGCGCGAGCGACGACCTCGACTAGCGACGTTGCACGCGCTGCACCAGCGCGATGGCGGCGTCGAACGCGACGAACGGATACAGGAAGATGAACGGCTCGAAGCCCATGCGGAAGCGGGCACGTTCGTTGGCCGTGAGCATCACGATGAACCACAGGCCGACGAGCATCAGCACCCAGCAGACGTGGAAGCGCCGCGCTGGCATGGGCCAGGCGATCGCTGCGATCATGCCCGCGAGCGGCAGTAAATAGAACAGCGGCAGCCCGTGAACCTCGCGGGCAGGATACTTCGTGTCAGGCAGCCGGAGTTCGTAGAGGTCGCGCCATTCTTCGTGCAGCCATCCGAACCAACGAAGTCGTTTGGGCGGATACGCGTCCTTCACGAACGACAGGAGTTCTTCCACGTCCGCGAACTGTCGGCCGTAAAGCTGAACATCGATCGGTTGGATGAAGTGCCAGCCCGACCGCAGTCGCGACTGCTGCCTTTCATGCAACCACGACTCGGTGAACTTCCCGTTCGCGAGGTCGTCCGCGGAATCGCGGAACTTTTGCATCGCGAGCGGCAGCAGCGAGAGCGGTGCGCGCAGGCACGTCTCGAACGCGAGCGATGTCGCCACGCGGTTGATTCCCTGTGCTGAGTCGGCTCCCCGGCTTGCGCCTGGATGTTTCGCGACAAAGTTCTTCAGCGCATCGGTCAACGCCTCGCGCTGCCGGCGTGACACGAACGCCGGTTCGCGCCGCGCCGCTTCGATCGCCTCCGCGCACAAGGCTGCGACATAGGGACCGACCCCGGGATGGCAGCGCGGCACTTCCGGACTGAGATGCAGCACACTCGAATAGAGCAGCAGCCCGGATTCGCCGGGCACGGTCCCCCAGGCAATGAGGGCCAGCGTCGCTGAAAATATCGCCGCAGCCCTCGCGAGTTGCCGCCAGCTTTTCCAAAAGGCCGCGACGAGCGCCAGCGCGCCGAATGCGACGAAGAGTTTCCCTTCCGGTCGCGTGAACGCGACGAGCGCCACCGCCACGCAAGTCCCCATCGCCGCCGCGAGCGACGGCTGGCGCAAAAGCCACGTCCCCGCGACCGCGAGCACCACGACGGCGAAGACATACGCGGTCTCGAGCATCACGGTGTGCTCGAACCAAAGGAATGAGGGATGCGCTGCGAAGACGAGTGTCGCGGGGATGATCCACCACTTCCAACGCGGCAGCCAGAACCGGACGAGTGCGCCGGCGAGCACGATCTGGATCAAGCCGAGCGCGTGCTGGCCGAGTTGGATCGTCGTGAGCGCCGGAAGCGGCCCTGCCTGCGCGAGGCGGAAGAGCGCCGGGACGAGGAAGGGCACATTGTCGCCGAAGGCTTCCTGCGCCTCGGGCCTCAGCCACTCGGCACCGCCGACGAGCAGGCGATACGAATCGTGCTGCACATAGGCAAACGGCATCGCGCTGGCCATCAGCACGCGCAGCGCAAGGCCGAGCGCGAGAGCCGGCGCGCACCAGAGGAGCAGGGAGCAGGGAGCACGGAGCAGGGAACCTGCGACCTGCCCTGCTCCCTGCTCCCCGCTCCCCGCTCCCTGCCTACTCATGCGCTGGCGAGTTCCTCCAGCAGCGCCTGGTTGAGCCGGATGCCGTCTTCGAAATTGGCGACCGGGAAGTTTTCGTTCGGTCCGTGCGCCGCGCAGTCCGGCAGGGCGAGGCCGAGCAACAGCGTGTCCACGCCGAGCACGCGCTTGAAGGTATTGATGATCGGGATGCTGCCGCCTTCGCGGATCAGCGCCACGTCTTGCGTGCCGAACGCGCGACGGAGCGCGCGCTGCGCGGCTTTGCCGAAGCGCGAGTGCGGGTCGGTGAGATAAGGCTCGCCGCTGTGGCCGGACTGAATGTCGAGCACGACTCCGGGCGGACACTGCGCGCGCAGGTGCGCGGAGACTTTGTCGAGAATGTCCTGCGGCGACTGGTCCGGCACTAGCCGGAAGCTGAGCTTCGCGAAGGCTTCACGCGGCAGCACGGTCTTCGACCCGGCGCCCTGGAAGCCGCCGCCGATACCGTTGATCTCGGCAGTCGGCCGCGCCCATGTGCGTTCGAGCGTCGTGTAGCCGGATTCGCCGACGAGCGCCGGCGCACCGGTCAGGCCAAGAATTCGTTCATCGCCAAGTGGCAGCCGCGACCACGCCTCGCGTTCCCAATCAGACAGCGCGTGGACCGCGTCGTAGAAGCCGGGCACCGCGACGCGGCAATCACCGTCGTGCAAGGTCGCGAGCAAGCGCGCGAGAGCGGTAAGCGGATTCATCACCGCTCCACCGAAGATCCCGGAGTGCAGATCCGTCCGCGGCCCGGTCACGCGGAGTTCCATCGTCGCGATCCCGCGCAGGCCGTAGGTGAAGGTGGGCGCGCCCGGCGCGACCATGCCCGTATCGCTCACAGCGATGACGTCGCACTTCAGCGCGTCACGATGCGCGGCGAGAAATGACTCGAGATGCGTCGAGCCAATCTCCTCCTCGCCCTCGATGACGAAGATGAGATTCACCGGCAGATCACCCGTTGCCTTCAACGTCGCCGCGACGCCGAGGATGTGCGCGAGGATCTGGCCTTTGTTGTCGGTCGAGCCGCGCGCGTAGATCACGCCATCGCGCACGACGGGCTCAAACGGCGCCGACTTCCACTCCGCGACGGGATCCTCCGGCTGCACATCGTAATGACCGTAGATGAGGACCGTGCGCCGACCGGGCCGATGCTCATTGCGCGCGACCACGATCGGGTGGCCGCGCGTCGGATGCACTTCGACCTTCAAGCCAAAGTCCGCCAATCGTCCGCTCAGCCACTCCGCGCACGCGGCGACATCGCCTGAGCGCGCGGGGTCGGTCGAGACGCTCGGGAAGCGGAGGAAGTCGAACAGCAGGTCGAGGGCGGACATCGGCTCACCTTGTAGTCGCGCCGCCATGCGCCGTGCAAACCGTTGCGTCGGAAAAATCCGGCGACTACCGCGGCTCCGGCCAGCGCAGGTGCTTGTGCAGGAACTTGAACGTGCCGACGCCGTTGATCGTGTGCGGTCCGTCGAACCACTCGATCTCCGCCCGATCCGGGACGCCGAGCTTCGAGTAGCCGCGCAGCACCTTGCCCATCTCGTAGCCGACCCACTCGCTCGTGCCGACGCCGTCGTCGTGCCCGCGCTCGACCATGAAGGGCCGTGGCGCGATGAGCAGCGCCATCTCCGCGTAGTTGAAAGTGTGCGCGAGATCCCACTCGAAGATCTCATATTCGCCCGCGAACATGTAGCTGGACGTGTAGGTCACGGATCCGTTCTTGAGCACCCACTCATTGAAATCGCCGGAGCAGATCGACAGGCAGTAGCGATCGATCACCGCAGGGATGCGCATCGCGCTCTTTCCGCCGTAGCTCAGGCCGTAGAAGCCGATGCGCTCGGGATCGACGAACGGCTGCGCCGCGAGCCACCGGGTGATCACGTCGTGCTGCGCATTGATGAACGTGAACAGCGACCACCCGAGTGGCTGCGCCTTGCGCTGGAGCGTGCGAAACGCGTCCTGGCCGCGATACGGATTGTGCGGCGCGAAGACGATGAAGCCGCGCTCGGCGAGGCGTGCGGCGAAGGCTTTGTAAGGCGCGTAGGCTTTCGCCGTCTTGTCGTCGGTGATCGTGTCCATCGGCACGCCTTCGAGCCCGTGCTGGCAGACGACGACGGGCCGGCGCTCGCCGGGCTTGAGATCCTTCGGCACGAGCAACACGCCCCACGCGAAGAGATCGGGATGCACGTCGAGCATCAAGTCGTAGCCGGTCCACTTTTCCTTCTCGATCACCACGCGGCTGCGCGGGTTCGGCGGGAGAAAATCGGTCGGCAGCTTCCCGATCGTCTCCTCCCAAAAACTGCGCCGCGCCTCCGTCTGCACCGCCGGCCACGCTGCCCGGTCCTTGATCTTCGTCCACAGGTCGCTCGCATTGCGCGTCACGTCGGAGTCGCGCAGCAGGCGCTGCGTGTGGTCCTCCAGTCCGCGCACGATGCGCTGCTGGCGCTCGTCGTTTGGGAAGGCGAGATCGGGCACGATGCGCTGCGGCTTGAGCGGAGCATCGATGCCGAGCGCCGTCGTGAATGCTCGCAGCGACGGCTCCTCCGATTCCGTGAGCGTGATTGGCACACCCGCGCGCTCCACCTCTGTGCGCACCTCGGCGAGCGTCGGTGTCGCAATCTCGCCGGGCGTCGGCGGGCGTCCTTTGCGTTCCAGCGGCGCGGGCACGGGCGCGGTGCTGTGCTCGACGATGAGCGTCCGCGGCGCGATGAGCGTGGCGAGTTCCGCGTCGGCGAAGTCGCGCAGCGTGCCGAATGTGTTGCGATAGATCGGCTCGCTCCACAGCCGCTCGCGCGGGCCGAAGTATCCACCCACGAGCGCCGCGGTGAACTTCGGATCGAGCGCCGCCGCGTGCAGCGCGAGGAGGCCTCCTTCGCCGTAACCGGCGATCCCCACATTCTCCATGCCCAGCGCCTCCCGTGCGCTCAGGACCGTCTGCACCTCGTATCCCGTCAGCGTCCGCCCTGCCTCAAACGCCTGCCGATAGATCCATTCGCGATGCGGCTGATTCACCCAGCGATTCAGCAGCGCACTGCCGGAAAACTTGTCGCGCCGATCCACCAGCGCCGGCACGAGCACCGCGCAACCTTGCTCCCGCAGCCGCCACGCAAAGCTCCACGTCTCGGGCGGCTGATCCGCGTCCGGCACCGCGATGACCGTTGCCTTCGTCGGGCCCACCGAGTCCAGCAAGAGACCCTCGCCCTGCACGCCGTCGAATACGGGCCAGCGGACATGCACGAAGTCTGGCGAACTTTCCGCGCCGAGTGGTGCGAACGTTTCCAGCCCGCCGCTCATCGTCGGATCGACCATCCCAAGCCGCTGGCGCACGAGCTTCCGCGCAGCATCGGCGCCGAGCTCTTTCCATCGAGCCGGGCGGGCAGCAGCGGCGCGTTCGGTTTCGCGATCGAGATAGCGCCCGATGCCGGCGACCATCTGCGCGGAGAGATCGCCTTCGATCGTGAGCGGTTGCGTGCCGGGGAGCGGAGCTGCGGTTTGCGCGAACAGGACGGCGCTCGTGCAGGCGAGGAAGGCGAGGGGACGGAGAAGCGGGGAGTAATTCATCGAATTCGGGACGCACTCCCGACAACCCGCCCGCGCCGCGAACGCTAGCGCCCGTGCTCCTGAAAGTCCTTCGCGTAGCGCGCGAGCAGGGCGGGCACATCGTTTGGCACGAGGTAGATTTTCCCGCGGATGTCCTTCTTCTCGCCGGGCGCGAGGCCGCCGAGGCGGAAGTCGCTGTGCAGGCAGCGGGTCACGCCTTGGAACAACTCCTGATACGGCTCCCACGCGGTCGCGTAGATCATGTTCTCCTCCGCGCTGAAGCATCCAATCAGCCCATTGCTCGGCACGAGCGGGGAAAGCGGGCGCGGGTTCACGTCGGTGCGCGGGACGTTCTTCGGGCACCACACCTGGCCGGGGATGTAGCGTGCGGTCGTGGCCCACTGCGGGGTGGGCATCCGCGTGAGTTGGCCGTCGAGGAAGATGAACGACTTCGCCAGGTAGTCCTCGGCGCGGCTTGCGGTCTTTTCGTCCATGCCGAGAAATGCGCTCAGCCGCACGCACGGCTGCGCCCAGTGGGCCTCGCTGCGTTTGTCGGTCGGGTTGTGCGCGACGAGGCGGAAGTCCACCTCGTCGTCTTTCGCGGTGACCGTGTGCTCGATGATCACGCCGTCCGCCAGCGTGTCGCGCAAGCGGACCTCGTGCGCGCTCGCGCTGAGCACTTCGGAGGTGTGCTTCACGACCGTGTGCTTCCCCCAATCCGCATCGGTCGAGCCGGCGCGGCAGTAGGCTTCGAGGTAGTTGATGCTGATCTCGCCGGGAAGCTGCGGACCGCGGATGGTGAGGAAGTGACCTTCGCGCACGAGCGTGAGCGGCTCGGCTTGCGCGGCGGTGAAGAGGACGAGGGAAGCGAGGAGGGAGCGCATGAGCCGATTCAAGCGACCGCCGCCGTCGCACGTCCAGCCCCGTTCCGCCCGGGCCGTCGCGCCTCCGACAGCACTGCCTTGCCCTGCATCACTCAGCCCACCATCCTTCCCGCCCGCCACCCTTTCCCATGTTCGAACAAGCCTTCAAAAACATCGATGACGTCCTCTGGAAAGACGCCGGCTGCACCAGCGAACTCGACTACACCGAGCAGACCTCCTGGCTGCTTTTCCTGAAATACCTCGACGCGCTGGAGCACGACAAGGCCACCGAAGCCGCCCTCGATGGCAAGAAATACACCCACATCCTCGATGCGCCCTACCGCTGGGAATCGTGGGCCGCGCCCAAGGGCAAGGACGGCAAGATCGACCACAACACCGCCCTCACCGGCGACGACCTCATCCAGTTCGTCAACGGCAAGCTCTTCCCCTACCTGCACGGCTTCAAGGCCAAGGCCACCGGCCCGAACACCATCGAATACAAAATCGGCGAAATTTTCGGCGAGATTAAGAACCGCATCCAGAGCGGCTACAACCTGCGCGAGATCATCGACCACATCGACGAACTCCGCTTTGCGTCCCAGACCGAGAAGCACGAGCTCTCGCACCTCTACGAAGCCAAGATCAAAAACATGGGCAACGCCGGGCGCAACGGCGGCGAGTATTACACCCCGCGCCCGCTCATCC
>VFJQ01000098.1 GCA_009885995.1 Verrucomicrobiota bacterium | reverse complement strand
TCTTCGACCGACGGTGCAGGAGAACGAGCGATGCGCATCCTTCTACTCTCGCCACTCCCGCCCCTCCAGAAAAGACGCACGTTACACTTATTGCGAAGCACTACACTAGCGCTGCAGCCTCAGCTCTTTGACCCGCGCGTTGCTTCGCAGATTCTGCGAAAAGCCGCTTCCCAATTCTCAGGGCTGAAATACCGTCGCGCCCTCGCAAACTTCCCATGGCCAGAATTCTCATCATCGACGACGACCCTGCGATGGTCTCGGTCATTTCCGAGATTTGTCACGAACGTGGACATCAGACGGTAGCGTTCAACTCGGGCCAGAAAGCCCTCGACAGTCTGGCGACCCAGGCGCCGCAGCTCGTCATTTCCGACCTGAAAATGGACAAGGTCGGCGGCCTCGAAATCCTGAAAGAGTGCCGTGAGCTGCTCCCGCAGACGCCCGTCATTCTCATTACCGCATATGCGAAAGTGGAAAGTGCGCTCGAGGCGATGAAGCTCGGCGCTTACGACTACATCACCAAGCCGTTCAAGGTCGATGAACTGCAACTGACCATTCAGCGCGCGCTCGATCACCAGAGCGACCGTCGCGAGATTCGCAACCTGCGGCAGATCGTCAAAGAGAAGTATCGTTTTGAGAACATCATCGGCACGTCCCAGAAGATGCAGGACGTGTATAACCTCATCGCCAAGGTCGCCGACACCGACTCGACGATCCTGATCCAGGGCGAGAGCGGCACCGGCAAGGAACTCGTCGCCCGCGCGCTGCACTTCAATTCGGTCCGCCAGCATCAGCCCTTCGTCGCGATCAACTGCTCCGCGCTCCCGGAAAACCTGCTCGAGTCCGAGCTGTTCGGCCACAAGAAGGGCTCCTTCACCGGCGCGGTGCAGGACAAGATCGGGCTCTTCGAGGAAGCCGAGATGGGCACCATCTTCCTCGACGAGATCAACTCCATGGCGCTCTCGCTCCAGACCAAGCTGCTGCGCGTGCTGCAAGAGCGCCAGCTCCGCCGCGTCGGAGACACCAAGAGCGTCTCGATCAATGTCCGCGTGCTCGCCGCGACCAACGAATCGCTCAACGACAAGATCGCGAGCGGCCAGTTCCGCGAAGATCTCTACTACCGGCTCTGCGTCATCCCGATCGAGATGCCTGCGCTCCGCGAGCGTGTGGACGACATCCCGCTGCTCGTCACGCACTTCCTCCAGAAGAACGCATCGCAGACCAGCACCGAGCCGAAGAAGATCGACCAGAAAGCCATCGAAGCGCTGCAAGCGTATCGCTGGCCCGGCAACGTTCGCGAACTGGAAAACGCCATCGAACGCGCCTGCGCGCTCTGCGACGGCGGCGTGATCAAGACGGTGGACCTTCCGCCGCAAGTGCTCCGCCAGGGTGGCATGCCCGAACCAGCCGGCACGTCCACCCTCCCGGTCGGCCGCACGCTCGACGACTACGTGCGCGAACAGGAGCGGACGTTCATCGAGGAGACGATCAAGCACAACGCCAGCAACCGTGAGCGAGCCGCGAAGATGCTCGGCATCTCGATGGCCACGCTCTACCGCAAGCTCGAGGTGAAGAAGAACCGCGGCGAAGCGGAGAGCTGACCCGGCGGCTGCGCGCTCCAGCGCTCGATGAATTTTTTCCCCGACGAAGCCGCGCGCGCTGCCGCGTTCCCCATCTGCCGCGAGAAAATCTTCCTCGCCCACGCCGCCGTCTGCGTGCTCCCTCGGTGCGTCGCCGACGCCATGCACCGCTACGTGGAACTTGGTGCGCTCAGCCATCAGGAGGACGCGCACACCTGGCGCGATGTGAACGCCACGCGCGTGCTCGGCGCGCGCCTGCTCGGCTGTGATGCGGATGAAATCGCGCTGCTCGGCCCGACCTCGATTGGCCTATCGCTTTTCGCCAACGGTCTCGACTGGCAGCCCGGCGACGAAGTCGTCTGCCACGGCGACGATTACCCCGCGAACGTCTATCCGTGGCTCGACCTCCAGCGCCGTGGCGTGACCGTGCGGCTGCTCAAGCCCGAGCGTCCCGGCGAGATTACCCCCTCGCTCGTCGAGTCCGCGCTCACGCCGCGCACGCGGCTCGTCGCACTCGCGAGCGCGCACTACTTCACCGGCTACCGGCCGGACATCGCGGCGATCGGCGCGATGCTCCACGCCCGCGGCATCCTCTTCGCCGTCGATGCGATCCAGACGCTCGGCGCCTTCCCGCTCGATACGACGCACGTCGATTTCCTCAGCGCCGACGCGCACAAATGGCTGCTCGGCCCGTGCGCGATCGGGCTCGTGATGGTGAAGCGCGCGCACTTTGACCGGCTGCGCCCGACGCTGCTCGGCGCGTGGAATGTCCACAGCCCCGGCTTCATCGCGCAGCCGGAGATTCGCTTCGTGCCGACCGCGCAACGCTACGAACCGGGCGCGCTGAACTTCCCCGGCATCTACGCGCTCAAGGCCGGGCTCGAACTGCTGCTCGACACCGGCATCGACCGCATCGCCGCGCGCCTGCTGGAGTTGAAGGCCGCGCTGCTCGCGCGCCTCGACCCGCTCGGCTTCACCGTGCTCGGCCCGCGTGAAGGCGCCGCCGCGCACGCGATCACCACCGTGCGCCGCGAAGGCGCCGACCACAAAGCGCTGCATGAGCGCCTGCTCGAAGCCGGCATCGTCTGCTCACTGCGGCCTGACCGCGCGGGTCTCGACTGGCTGCGCTTCAGCCCGCACCTCTACAACACCGAAGCCGAGTTCGACCGCGTCGCCGAGGTGCTCCGCGCGTCACTCGATTCGTAACTTCCCCGCCGTCCGCCGCGCGTGGCGATGGCCGGAGAGGTTCACCTTCGCCGGCTTGAGTTTCGTCACCAGCCCGCACACGGCTTCGACATCATCGAAGCCCACGTCTTCGACCCCATGGCATCGCAGCCAGTCGAGGACCACGCGGCGCAGCAGCGCGAGCGGCAGCGCCTTCAAGTCCGCCACTCGCAGCGGCTCCGCGCCCACTCGGGGCGTCTGCGCTGCGAGGTAATCCTCTTCCGTGCCGAGCACCGTGGCCGTCCGCCAGAGCGCGCGTTTCACCTCACGGTCGAGGGTCTTCTCCAGCAGCGGCAGCAATTCGTGGCGCACGCGGTTGCGGGTGAAGCGGCGATCGTCGTTCGACTCGTCCTCGTGAAATTTCAGCCGGTGTTTTTTCGCGTAGGCATCGATCTCGTCGCGCCAGACGCCGAGCAGCGGCCGGTGCATTTCCATCCGCGCGCCATGAATCTCACGCACGCTGACCGGCTGCATCCCCGATAAGCCGCAGCGCCCGCTGCCGCGGAAAAGATTCAGCAGCAGCGTCTCCACCTGATCGTCGGCGTGATGCGCGAGGATCACACGCGGGCACCAGTGGATCCGCGCGACCTGCGTGAAGAACTGGTAACGAGCCTCGCGCGCGGCGGCCTCGATCGAGAGCTTGCGATCCGCTGCGAGGGCCGCCACGTCCACGCGATCGGCCTCGAAGGGCAGCTCATACTTGTGCGCCAGCTCCGCTACGAACCACGCGTCGGCGTCACTATCCGGGCGCAGTGCATGATCGAGATGGCAGACGATGAGTTGCCGGTAGCCGGCGGTGAACAGCGCGTGCAGCAACACCACCGAGTCGCGCCCGCCCGACACGCCGACGAGCATCGGTTGGTCGAGCCGCATCCGCGGCGCATTTGCCACGGCCTTATCCACCAGCGTGGGACGCGGTTTCGCCGGCATCACCCGATGCGGTCGGCGCCGAAATACCGGCGCAGCGGTTCGGGCAGCGCGATGCTGCCGTCGGCCTGCTGATACGTCTCGAGCAGCGCGACGTAGAGCCGCGGCAGCGCGGTGCCGGAGCCGTTCAGCGTGTGGCAGAAGACGTTCTTCCCGTCGGCGGCCTTGCAGCGCAGGTTCATGCGGCGCGCCTGGTAGTCGGTGAAATTGGAGCAGCTCGACACTTCGAGATACGCGCCCTGGCCCGGCGCCCAGACCTCGATGTCGTAAGTCTTCGCCGAGCCGAAGCCGACGTCGCCGGTGCAGAGCTCGATGACGCGGTAGTGGAGGCCGAGGATTTGCAGCACCTTTTCCGCGTCCGCGGTCAGCGATTCGAGTTCGGCGAAGGAAGTCTCCGGTGTCGTGATTTTCACCAGCTCGACCTTGTCGAACTGATGCACGCGGATCAGCCCGCGCGTGCCAAGTCCCGCGGCACCCGCCTCGCGGCGGAAGCACGGCGTGTAGGCTGCGTAGCGGATCGGCAGCGCGTCGATCGACAGGATCTCCTCGCGGTGGAGGTTCGTGACCGGCACCTCAGCGGTCGGGATGAGGTAAAGCCCGTCGCGTTCGCAGCGGTAAAGCTGCTCTTCGAATTTGGGAAGCTGCGTGGTGCCCACGAGCGGATCGGAGCCGACGAGAAACGGCGGCAGCACTTCGGTGTAGCCGTGCTGCTGCGTTTGCAGATCGAGCAGGAAGTTGATCAGCGTCCGCTCCAGCCGCGCACCCGCGCCCATGTAGCAGACGAAAGCCGAGCCCGCGATCTTCGCCGCGCGCTCGAAGCTGAACAGCCCGTGCGCTTCGCCCAGCTCGATGTGCGACTTCGGCGCGAAGGTGAACGCCGGCTTCTCGCCCCACGACCGCACGACGGGATTTTCCTCGGCGGTCGTGCCGTGTGGGCAGGCGTCGTGCGGGAGGTTCGGCACGTTGAGCAGGAGCGTGCGCTGGCCGGCGTCGAGCTGCTTCGCTTCGTCTTCGAGTTGCGCGATCTCGTCGCCCATCGCGCGCACTTCGGCCTCGATCGCGGCGGTGTCCTCGCCTTTGCCACGCTTCATTCCGATCTCCTTCGAGATGCGTTTGCGGTCGCCCTGGAGTTGCTGGAAGCGCGTTTCCGCTGTGCGGCGCTTGCGGTCGCACTCGAGGATCTCGTCCACGGTGGAAGCGAGCGCGGGATCGCGGGCGGCGAGGCGCTCTTTCACGTAGTCGGGCTTTTCGCGGATGAGGCGGATGTCGAGCATCGGGCGACGCTAATGTGCGCGGGGTTGTCGCCGCAAGCGCGCTCACCAACTCGCTGGCCGCCAGCCTTTGGGCAGCGGAGTCACGTCGAGAAGATCGCCAGCGCTGCCGCGCTCGTGCAGCACGAACCTTCCACGATTCACGAAATCGCCGCCGCAGACGACGCGGTGAGGCGCGGCGATAAAAAGCCTGCCGTTCTCGCGCGGTGCCGCCCCCGGCTCCCGGGGGAGAAGGAGACGCAACGTCCGCAGAGCTTGCGGGTGCTGGAGGTAAAGCACCGCGTCCGTGCGCACGGTTTGGTCGCTGAACTTGTTGAGCTGGCGCGCGATGGCGGCTTGGTTCTCCAGCTTCGCCCAGCCGAGCGTGTGGGCGTATCCCTCGGAATGAACGACGGAAGCGAACCCAACCGTGCCGGCGAACGCGCACGCTGCGAAGGCGCCGCCCAGGATCGTGCCGAACCGCAGCGTGCGCAGCTCATCCACCGCGAACCACGCGAGCACGGCGTGCATGGCGAACGTGCCGAAGAAATACTGCGGGCCGGATGGGATGCGCATCAGGCCGAAGAGCGCGGCTTGCACGAAGAGCCCCGCGAGCGCCACCGTGCCGACGGCCGCGCGCGGTGACGTCTCGCGCCAACGCTGTGCGGCGACGAAGATGCCGGCCCACACGAGCGGATACACGGCATACAGCCCGAACAGAGGGAGCAGGAGCGGCGCTCCAGGTGCCTGCGCGGCGATGCCGGGGCCGCCGATCAAGTTGCCACCCAGCAGCGGAGCGAGTGCGCAGGCGAGGCGTGGCGCGCCATTCGGGTAGCCGTGGCTAACCGAGCCGCCAAGTTGGTGGGCGAAGCCGAACACCGCCTCGACGATCCACACCGCGTGCGTGCTGAGCAGCACGAGGGCGAGCGCGAGGAGCGGCTTCCAGTGCGCGCGCAGCGCGGGGTGATGCCGCCATGCGAGCCAGCCGAACAGGGGGAGCGAAAAGGGGAGCGCCTGCGGATGGATGGTCGGCAGCAGGCCCGCTCCCGCCACCGTCAATGCGAGCGTTTTTCCCGAACCGGTGCGGAGAAAGTGCGCGAACGCCGCGAGGGTGAGCGCGCCGAGCGGCATGGCGAAACTCGCGTCCCATAACAGCCGGTGATATTGGACCACATACGGCGCGGCGAGGATCGCGGCTGCGAACCAGGCGGGCAGTCGGAGTTCCCGTGCGAGCCACAGCAATCCGGCGGTGGTCGCTCCCGCGCAGAGCAGCGCGCGGAGGAGCAGCAGCGTCTCCGGGTCGTGTGTGATCAGCAGCAGCGCCTGATAGATCCACGTCGGCAGCGGCCCGTAGCGGATGCCGAAGTTTCCCCACAGTCCGCCGCGCGCGAGTTCGCCGTCGTGGTTCGCGTGCCACGCCTCGGCGAGCAGGCGAGGTTCATCGGAAAGCCACGTCGCATCGCCGGGCCAGAGGATGGTGAGCGCCAGTGCAGCGGCGACGAGCAGCGCGGTGCCGAGCCGCTTCCAACTCATACCGGAGCGACATGCTGCTCCACGCTCGCCGCCACCGCCGCGTCGATCTCGCTGATCGCGGTCGCGAGGAAGGCGTTCAGCGGTTCGCGCAGCGTCGCGTCCGAGAAGATCGACTGTGCGGTGATGTGCAGCAGTTGGCGCCCGCGCGGGTCGTCGAGGAAGAAGCGTTCGAGGTCCGCATCGGGCACATCCGGCAAGGCGCGCACGTCGTCCTCGGTGGTGGCGAGCGAGCCGGCGGGTTTGTCGAAGGCGAAGTGCTCCTGCGCGCAGGCGAGGACTTCGCGGAAGAGCGGCGGTTCCGACCTGGCGAGCACGCGCGCGGCGGCGAGCCAGCCGAGGTTTTCGAAGCGGAGCAGCGCGTGTGATCCCAACTTCGTGGCAATGATTGGGAGCATGGAAAACTTTCCCGCCGCATTCGGCACGAACAGCCCGACGCCGGACTCGGTGACGATCGCTGCGTAGCCGGCGAGCGCGGCGAGAAACGCGTCTCCATTCTCGCCGAGATCGACGCACGGCTCGATGGACACGGGCCAGCAGGGCGCGACATGCGTGACCGGGATCGCGCGGCGCTGCAACTCAGCCACGATGAAGCGCAACTCGCTCTTCGTGGTCGCGGTCAGGCCATCGGCGACAGACCAGACGATCGCCTTCGCCGACACTCCCGGCGGGCTCTGCGCCGCGTGCGCGATGGCCCAACTGTATTTGGTCGCGGCGCGCAGATCGGCGTCGGGTGAGAAGAGACCGTCCTCGATGAGCGCGGCCTTCGCGTCTTCAAGCTCTGTCTCATCGAGGAGCGAGGCTTCGTCGTGGATGTGGTTCGTGGAATCGATCTCGGCCACGTCGGTGAGCGGATCGACGCCGTGTCCGTGGAGAGCGCTCACGACGGAGGCTTCGATCACGCTGTGCGGCTCGGCGACGTGGATCTCGGGCTGGCCGGGCATCAGCGTTTGAGGACCAGTTCGCGCACCTGGCCGGCGAAGCCGTCGAGCGCATTGAGCGAACGCAGACGGCCTTCGCGATCGATCAGCCACACGGTCGGCAGCGTATTGATGGCGAAGCCGCGGACGATCGGGCTTTCCCAACCGCGGCGATCGCAGATGACCGGCCACGTGATCTTGTGCTCGCGCGCCAGCGCTTCGAGCGGCTCGGGTTGGCTGTCGAGACTCACGCCGAAGAGCTGCACGTCGTCCGCCTGCGACTTCGGCAGCGCCGTCTGGATCGTTTCGATCGCTTCGATCGATGGCTGCGACCACGCAGCGAAGAAAATGAGCACGACCACTTTCCCGTGATGCCCGGCGATATCGACCGCGTCGCCGGCGTCCGGCGTAAAGCGCAGCGCGACCGGTTCGCCGAGGAAGTCGAGACGCCGGAGATCGTCGGCGATGCGTGCCTTGAGTTCGTCGTCGCGGGCGATGAGGTGCGCATCCACGAGCAGCGCGCGCTTGCGCTTCGGATCGCGGTCGAAGCGGGTCGCGACTTCGGTGAGCAAAGCCGCGAGGCGGCGATCCTCCGGGAATGAGGCGTGGAAACTCTTTGCGAGATCGAAGAGGTGGTGGCGCTGCTGCGCATCGGGCGTGCGCCAGCGGCGCATGGTGTAGCTGATCCGGGCGAAGCGCACGTCGGCGCGTTGCGCGGGCGTGGCTGCGCGTTCCGCTTCGGCGATGAGCGTCTCGATCTCGGGCGATGCGATGCGCGAGTCCTGCGCGTCGGCCTTGAGCTGGAGCGCGCGGGCGAGGCGCAGCTTGGCCTCGACCGCACGAGTGTCGCGCGGATGCGCACGGAGGAATGCGCGCGCTGCGTCTTCCTGTTTCGCGAAGTGTTCGAGCGCGAAGGTCCGCACTTCCGCGGGGCTGGACGGGCGCTGCTGCGGGCCGGCATCGAGTGCGACGAGTGCCTCCCAGGCTTCGTCCGCCGTGCCTGCGAGGAGCAGCGACGGTGCGATGAGCAGTGGAATGAGGCGCGACAATTTCACCTGCCGAGCCTCACCCAGCCGGCGCGTGATGGACAATGCCGAATGCGGCTGCGTATAGATCGCGGCATGAACCGACTGCTCCCGATCGCCTTCGCCGCACTGCTCGCTCCCGCCTTCGCCCAGCCGCGCCTCGGCGATCTCGCGGGCGATCTCTCGCTCGGCAAGCTGCTCGTCGAGGGCGAAGACTGGCAGGTTGTCGCGGAGGGGCTCGGGTTTGCCGACGGGCCGATGTCGGATGCGGAGGGGAACTTCTATTTCAGCGACATGAAGGCGCCGGCGATCTTCAAGATCGCGCTCGATGGGACGAAGACGACGCTGCTCGATGAGTTGGCGAGTGGGCTGAAGTTCGGGCCGGACGGGCGGCTCTACGCGGCGCAGGGGGCGAAGAAGCGGATCATCGCGATCGACCTCGCGAGCAAGGCGGTGGAGGTGATCGCGGAGGATGTGCAGCCAAACGATCTCGTGATCTCGCGCGCTGGGCAGATCTATTTCACCGAGACGGGGAAGAAACAGGTCACTCGGATTGATTTGAAAACGAAGGTGGTGAGCGCGGTGGACGTGGGGATCACGGCGCCGAATGGGATCACGCTTTCGCCGGATCAGGGGACGCTTGCGGTGAGCGATTATCGCGGCGGGAATGTGTGGAGCTTCCGCGTCGAGGCGGACGGCACGCTCACGGCGAAGTCGCCTTACATGACGCTGCGCCGGCCGATCGATCCGAAGGGCGAGTTCAAGCACAACGAGCCGCCGCCGCTGCTCGCGGCGTCCGGGGGCGATGGGATGTGCAGCGATGAGCAGGGGCGCTTTTACGTGGCGACGACGCTGGGCGTGCAGGTCTTCGATCCGACCGGGCGCGAGTGCGGGCTGCTGCCGCGCATCCAGATGGATAAGCCGCTGACGAGCTGCGCGCTCGCGGGACCGGGCCGCGCTTTCCTCTACGTCACGAATGGCGACAAGATTTTCCGGCGCAAGGTGCAGGCGGTCGGGTCGTTCTTCGCGAAGTAAGGAGCAGTGCCGCAGCGGCAAGGAGTGCGGCGGTGGAAGGCTCGGGGACGTAGTTGAGGTCGCGTAGGAAGGCGATGTCCATCTCGGTGAGGGTCTTGCGAGTGCCGGAGAGCAGCGATGGGTCCATTACGACTTCCTGCATGGCGCCATCGCTGAGCCGGGTGCTCATAAAGCCGCTGCGGATGTGGCCGTCGGTTGTGATGAGGTTCGTGCCGCTGCCGCCGTTGAGCGCGATTGCGTTGATCCCGAGCCATGTGGTGCCGCTGGCTTTTGAATCCCACGTCTCGGAGGTGCCGAAGCCGATGGCGTGGATCATTTCGTGGAGCGCCACCGAGTAGAAGTCGAACTGACCTGCGGTCACGGGTGTGCCGAGCTCGAAGTGCCAGTAGTTTTCGAGCGTCATTTCGGAGTCGATGCCTCCGATGTTGTCGGTGTCGTTATCGAAAACGAGCGTGCCGGCGAGAGCGCCGTAGGCGACCGAGTAGGCCGCGGGGCCGATGGTGTCGTTGAACGTGAACATGACCGGCCCGCCGCTGCGAGGCATGACGGCGTTGGATGCATTTTCAGCTGTGGCGACGGCACCCGGGATGCCGCCGGCTGAGCCGTTGGCGCTGACAGAGACGAGTGCGCCGTTCGGCCCGCCCTGGCCGAGGAAGTTGCCAGTCAAGGGCCGCAAGCCGACGTAGATCGTGACGATGTTGGCCGGGAGGGTGAAGGTGTTGAAGACATCGAATCCGTCGGTCACCGGGTTGTTGATTTCGAGTGACCAGTTGAAGGTCGCTGTCGCGCCGCTTTGAGTGGCTGTAAATACATCCATCGGGACTGCGGCGAGCGATGAAGTGATCGCGGTGCTGAGGTCGGCGGCGGCGGCTTCCAGTGAGGCCTTGGCGTCCGCATGGTTCCCGAAGAAATTGCCGCCGTTGGCGATGTCGTAGCTGTAGTCGAGCTGGATGGTCAGCGCGGCTGCGCGGACGCTCATCGCCAGCAAGGTCAGGGAGGCGAGTCGAACCGGATTCATCGCCTTCCCAAATAGCACGCGAGGACCGCGTGCGCTACGTCAGCGCCGTTTCGGCCGATTCATCGAGAGGATGCCTGTGCCGCGGGTGATCCAGCCGCTGCCCCCGATGATGATGCGCCGCACCGGCAGGCCGCTCTTCGGGTCGTGCGTGAGCGCGGGGTCGCTCATCTTTTGCTCGATCTCGAAGCGCCGGGGCTTCTGCCCCTTCTTCTGCGGGATGGTCTCGTAAACGTAGGTCGCCATGTCTCCCTCCTTCGTTTCGCGCCGCGACTACGGCATCATGTCGCCAAACGTGGCGAGCTGCGCGCTCTCCAGGATCAGCGTCGGCGGGGTGCAGATCGCTGGCGGTTCGGGCAGCAGTTCGGCCACCGGTAGGAGCCGCGAGCTTTCCTCAGCCATCTCGCGCAGGGACGCGAGCGCCTTCGCCAGGTCGATGCCGTCGTTCGATTGCATCGCGGCGGACATCGTGTCAGCGGCCTGAGTCGAAGCCGCCGCCACCTTCCCCATCGTGCTGCGGGCGCCGGCGAAGGATTCCGTGTCGAATTTCGTGAGCGTGAAGGCCACGCAAGCCGCGAGGCCGAGGGCGGCCGCCACGTCGCGGACGATGTAGCGCACGGTGAAATGTGGCCGGGTCAATTCCGAGCGCTGATCGGCACGGAGCGACAGGTCCCGCATCTCCGCGGCGACGATCTCGCGCTCGTAGCCTTTCTCCAGCAACCGCGCCATCTCGATCGTCTCGCACACATCGTTCCGGCACTCCTCGGAGGCGGCGAGCATGGACTCGATGTAGATGCGCTCCTGCGGCAGCAACTCATCGAGTGCGTAATCGGTCAGGTCTTGGTCTGAAAGCGGTCCTCTCACGATGCTGTTTTGGTCAGGTAAATGATCTTTTCGTCTTTCTCCTCGCGATCGAACTTCGATCGGAGGTTCCGCATGGCGGCATTCAGGAGGAAACCCACATTGCCCACGCTCAGCCCGGTGATGTCACTGATCTCCTGGTAGCTGTGGTGGTGCATGAAGCGCAACCGGACGACCTCCTGCTGGTTCTTCGGAAGCTCTTTTACGTATTCCATCACCTGCGCGACCTGCTCCTTGCGGTCGAGCTCCATGGCCGGCGTGAGGTTCTCACACCGCTTCGACTCAAATTCCTGCTCCTCGACGTAGATATAACGGTCCTCTTTCTTGAGGCACTTGAGGGCGCAGTTGCGGCACACGGTGAAGAGCCACTGCGAAAGATGCCCCTCGATGTTCGCCTGCTCCTGGTTGTGCAGGCGCATGAAGGTTTCCTGCACGATGTCGCGCGCACGATCGAGATCCTGCACGATGCTCAAGGCATATTGCAGCAGCGGGCGCTCGAAGCGCTCCAGTGCGGCGAGGACCCAAGCGGCTTTTTTCTTTTGTTTGCTTCCGAACATGATTTTGGAGGTGGTTCTAGAGGTTCGATGGGTGGTAATCCGCGAACCCCCGGTTTGCTAAGGGAATTTTTCCACCGGTTCGGGGTGGGGTGAAGGCCGTATCCCGGCGGAAGTGCGCGTGGGACTCTCGATCGGAGCGTCTCCCGAGGACGCTCGCCGACCCGCGAGTGGCATGCCACCGTGCGACGCATGAACGACGCACCCGCTCCCCGAAAATCGCCGCTTTGGCCATGGATCGCCGCCGGCGCGGTCGGCGCGCTGCTCGTTTCCCGGCTCCTCCAACAGCAGCGGCCCGATGAGTTCCAGCGCGGCGAGCCCTCCGGACAGCCTGCCGCCCGTGTCGAGCCCCGCCAGCTCGCCGATGCCGTCTATCTCCGCTTCCTCCAGGATGAAGCCGCGCGTCCACCGGAGGAAAAGCTGCGTCGCGCGACCGAAGGCATCGCCCGGGCGCGCGGCCTCACGCCCGACGCCGTGCGCGAGGCGCTCACGCTTTTCGCCGCCGCGGTCGAGGCCAATGCATCGCGAAACGCCTACGAAGCAGCCGTCGCGGCGGCGATCCGCGGACGCTTCGCCGCGCTGCCCGCCACCAATGCTCCGAGCGATCCCCTCGGCGGGCCGCTCCGCGAGATCAGCTCGCATGTCGCCGCGAAAGACTGGTCGAAAGCCGAAAGCCTGCTCAGCGAACTGCGCCGCCGCACCGACCGCGCTCGCGACCCCGAAGGCTACGCCCGCGTGCAAGCCGCGACCTTCAACCTCCGCTACGCGCAGGAGCGACTCGACGAAGCCTTCACCCTCGCCCGAGAAGTCCGCGACATTCGCGAGCGCGTGCTCCCGCCGGACTCCCCCGGCATCGCTCGCGGTCTCGAAAACGTCGCCGTCTGCCTGGCTCGCACGCACCGCGACGACGAGGCCGTGCCGCTCTACCGACGCGCTCTCGCGATCTATGAGAAAGCCTACGGCCCGGACGACATCGACGTCGCCGACACCGCCAGCGAACTCGCCGCCGCGCTCGCCGACAGCGGTCAACTCCCCGAAGCCGAAGCCGCCGCGCGCCGCGCGATCCGGATCTTCGAGCGGGCGGGGGAAGACCAGGCGCTGCGCCTCGCGCTCACCTTCGACCGGCTTGGCGACGCTTTACTCTCCGCGAAACGCAACGCCGATGCCGAGACCGCGCTCCGCCGCGCCGTGCAAATCTACGACCGCCGCCCGGACGCCCGCGCAAAGGACCACTCCGACGCCGTGCATCGTCTCGGCCTGAGCATCGCGCGGCAGGATCGCCGCCGCGAAGCGCTGCCCCACCTCAAACGCGCCGCCGAGATCGCCGCGAATTGGTTCACCGACGATGATCCGCTGCTCGCCGTTCACTTCCACAACATGGCCGTGTGGGCCGATGCCGCCGGCGACGATCCGCTCACCGTGGAGGCTTACGAACGCGCGCTGCAGATCCTTGCGAAGAATCAGCGCCGCACGAAGCAGGAGCCCGCGCAGATGCGGCAGACGAAGGAATTCTTCGCCGCCTACCTTAAGCGCGCCGGGCATTCCGACACAGAGATCGAGCGCAAGCTCCGCGAGGCCACGCGGTAGGGCTACGCGGGTGGCTGCGCGGTGAAATCCATCGCTTCGACCGTGAGGCCGGGGCCGAAGGCAACGGCGCGACCTTCGCCGCTCGCGCCGCTGGCGAGCAGGTCGCGCAGGATGAACATGATGCTCGCCGAGGACATGTTCCCGAAGCGGCGTAGCACCTCGCGCGAGAGATGCATCTGCTCGTCAGTGAGGCCGCACGCGTCCTGCACGGAATCGAGGATGAGCCGGCCGCCGGGATGCACGGCCCAGTGCGGCTTGGTGGGAGTGAGCAGCGCCTCGCTGCGGAACCACTGCCGGATGCGCGCGGGGAGGCGCGCGTCGAGAGTCATCGCGAAGCCGCTGTCCTCGATGTGCCACGCCATGCGCTCGGCGTCGGCGAGGCTGAGGTGGCTGGCACATTCGTCGATGCGCAGGCCGCCCGGTTGCGAGGTGATGAGCGAGGCGGCGCAGCCGTCGGCGAAGAGGAGGAAGGAGACGAGGCGATCCATGCGCTCGGTCTGCTGGAGGTGCAGGCTGCACAGTTCGAGATTCACCATCAGCACCACGGCCTCGGGATCGGCTTCGACGATGTGCTTCGCATTGCGCAGGCCGATCAGCCCGGCGTGGCAGCCCATGAAGCCGATCACTGTGCGCTGCACGCGTGGCGAGAAGCGGGCGTCGCGCAGGATGTCGATGTCGAGCCCCGGCGCGTAGAAGCCGGTGCAGCTCGTGACGATGAGATGTGTGACGGCGTCGAGTGGCGCTTGCGCGCGCAGCTTCTCCACTGTGTCGAGCGCAAGGATCGGGGCTTCGCGTTGGTAGGTTTTCATCCGCTCGCCCGTCGTGGGGAAGGCGCCGGGACGGTAAAAGCCGCCTTCGCCGAAGGGCTGCGCGAGCACGGTGTGGCGCGCGTCGATCTGCGCGCCGGCGGCGATCTTGTGCAGCTTCTCGACGACCTCCGGCGGTCCGGCCCAGTGCTGGAGCGAGTCGCGGAATTCATCCTGCCGCTGATACGGCGGCACGGTGCAGACGATGTGATTTACGAATGCGGCCATGCGGAAAGTGCGAGTGCGATGCGCGCGATGCCGCGCGCGGGCGAGTAGCTGTTCCCCACGATGCCGATGAAGGAATCCGCGACGGATTGCCGCCGCGCGAGCAGGCGCAGCGTCGCATTCGCGAGCCACGGGCGTGCGATGACTTGCTGGAAAAGTTCGCACAGCAGCGTCTTCGCGCGCTCGCGCCGGGCGCGGATGCGCGCGTAGCCAGCGAGTGCAGCAGGCAGATCGTGCCAGCCGTCGGCGACGCAGCGGGCGAGTGCCTCGGCGGTCCAGAGCGCGGCATAGATGCCTTCGCCGGTGAGCGGGTCGGTGTAGCCCGAAGCATCGCCGACGAGCGCGGCATCGTGCGTCGCGGTGCGGCGCACGCGGGCGTTGGCGGGGAAGGTCGCGACCGGCTTCGCACTCGCGGGCAGCGGCTCGATCAGCTCGGCGAGATGGGGACTGCGGGCGATGCGTTCATTGATGACCTCCCGCGCCGGGCGCGTGCGCAACAGCTCGGGATCGCAGACGAGAGAGACGTTCACCATGTCCATCGTGATCGCGTTCAGTCCGACATACACGCCGTCGTCGAAGACGTGCATCTGCCCGAACGGCGGCGCGGCGATGCGGGCCGGGCGGTCGATGTGCAGCGCGGTGCGCGAGCGCCGCACGGGCAGCGAGAGGCCGAGTAGGCGCGCGGTCGCGGACTTGCGGCCATCGGCGCCGACGAGCAGGCGGGCCTCGATGTCGTCCGCGCGCCAGCCTTCGCGAGTGCGCTCGACTTTCGGGCGGCAGCCCATGCGCACGCTCGCGCCGGCTTCGCGCGCGAGATCGAGCAGCGCGTTGTCGAGCGCGGGGCGCGGAAGTGCGAGGCCGTGATCCGGGATGCCGTCGCCGTGCGGGAAGAACGTCTCCAGCCGCTGCAAGTCCGGCGCGACCATCACCATGCCGCGCAGCTTTCGCGCGCCCGCGCCGACACGTTCGCGCAAGCCGAGCCGATCGAGCAGCGCGACGCCGGCAGGGCAGAGATACATGCCGCACACGCGTTCGGGCAGCGTCGCGTGCGCTTCGCAGAGCACCACGCTCATGCCAGCGCGCGCGGCGAGCAGTGCAGTCGTGGCCCCAGCCGGGCCGCCGCCGAGGATGAGCACGTCGGTCTTCATTGCTTCTTCAGCGTCACGTGTGCGGTGACGTCCACGTTGTCCTTCACGCTGATGAGGCCGCCAAGCACTTTGGGCGGCGCGAGTTTGTAAGCGGCGAGCGAGATCGGGAAAGAGAGGTCGAAGGACACGCTGCTCGCGGACTCGCTGATGTTCGTCACGGCGGCGTTCACGTTGCCGCGGTTGCCAGCGATAGTGAGCGCGACGGGCATCGTGCCTTTCTTCAGCGTTCGCTCGTCCGCATTGGCGACGCTCGCCTTGATGAACTGAAACTTCGTCGCGTTGAACATCGCCCACATGTTCTTGTCGCGCGCATCGTCCTTCGTGTTCATGCGCTTCACTTCCACGTCGGAGGTCGCGCTCACGGTGTGCGCGCCTTTCTCGCCGGAGACGCTCACTTTCAGCGGCGCGCTCACCGTGCCGGTGAAGTCGTGCAGCGTGGAGTAGCCTTTGAACTTCACGTCCGCGCTGCCGAGCCACGCCTCAGCTTGGGCGCATAGGACTAATGCGAGCAATGCGACGAATGGTTTCATTCAGTTACGACCGAGGAAGAACTGGCGCACCCGGTTCAGCGCCGGGATGTATTGCCAGTAAGGCTTTCGGAATGGCAGGTAGTTCATCACGCGCAACGCGAACTGGGTAACAGCGGTGTGACCTTCGCACGAGAGCATCACGTGCGGGTGCCGCTGCTGAAACGCGCGCAGTCGCGCTTCGAGCCACTCGGGCGGCCTGGCGTGCGAGTAGAAGAAATCGAGTCCCGGCAACTCCGCGCGACGGCGCAGGTCTTCCTTCACGAAAAGGCCGGCGTCCGCATCGTCGGCGATCGGACTGCCGGGATAAACGCGGATGCCGCTCGTGATGTAGATCGCGTTCGGCGAGTGGATGCGTTCTTCGATGAAATTCAGCGTCTCGCCGACGGTCTGCTCGCTCTCCTGCGGTCCGCCGATGAGGAAGACCCAGAGCGCGAAGATGTCGTGCTTATCCAGCAAGTCGGCGGCGGCGTAGAGCGTGTCGCGGCGGTAGTTCTTCTGGTAGCTCGCGAGCATCGTGTCCGATGCGCTCTCGGCGGTGAGGATCACGCTGCGGAAGCCGACCTCGTGCATCGCGGCGAGCAGTTCGTCGGGGAGCTTCGAAGGGTTCAGCCCGGTGCCCACGTAGTTCGCGTGCAGCTTCCGCTCGCGCAGCGCGGACAGGATGCCGAGCGCGTGTCGCGGCGGGAGATTGAAGGTGCTGTCCACGAACTCGAAGTCGCGCACGCCGCGTTCCATCGCGCCTTCCACTTCATCGGCGATCGCCTGCGGATCGAGGAAGCGATACTTCGTCCCCTCGATGCGGCTATAGGTGCAGTAGGTGCATTTGAGCGGGCAGCCGCGCTTGGTTTGCAGCGGGTAGCCGGCGTCGCCGCGCAGATACGGCTGAAGATTCCGCACCCACTCGTAGAGCCGCTGCGCGGGGAGCTTCGCGGCTTCGAGCACGCGGAAAGGCGAGTCGCCCACGCCGATCACGGGCGGCAGCGTTTCACCCGCGTCGAGCCGCGCGATCACCTGCGGCAGACTCTCCTCCCCTTCGCCGAGCACCACGTGGTCCGGCTTCACGCGATCCATGATGAGCTGCGGGTCCACGGTCGCCGCCGGGCCGCCGAGGATCACGCGCAGATCCGGCCGCACGCGCCGCGCTTCCGCGATGAGCGCCGCCGGTTGCGTGAGGTAGCTCTCGAAGCCGTGGAAGTCCGAGTTGTCGAGATTGCGGATGCCGACCGCGAGGTAGTCCGCCGGCCAGTCCACGAGCGCGCTGCGAAACTCGCGACGCTGCGCTCGCGTTTCCGGCAGATCGAGGAACCGCACCTCATGCCCCGCCTCCCGCGTCGCACTCGCGACGAAGGCCAGCCCGAGCGGCGCGACGCGATACGGGCTCATCGTCTCGTTGGCATTGAGGAAAAGGACGCGGCGGCTCGGCACGGCGCGCAGCTTCGCACATGACGCTGCCTCCGCACTCGAAACGACTTGGAACTGCGCGAGGAAGCGCTGGTCGTCCTCGGTGAAGGAGCGGACGGATGGCCACGAATCTTGCCTCGCGGGAATGCGTGTGGCAGTGCAGTGGGCTTTCATGGTCACGCTGATCGTCCGCCTCGCGGATCTGCACTTCCTTTCGCCGCTCGATCTGAGCGGTGGGCTCTCGACTGCCGAAATCATCGACGTGATCCGCCAGCAGTTCGATTACCTGCCCGGCGAGCTACACATTGAGGTCAGCGATGGGGTGGCGACCATCCAGTTCGAGGAAGCATCCGCGCAGGCGCAGACGGAAGCGCGCCGGCTTCTCGAGAAGGCGGCGAAGCGGGCGAAGAGCGGTGAGTTCCGCAAAGCGAAGGACATCTACGAGCGAGTGCTCGAACTCGATCCCGCAATGGCCGACACACGCCGCGACCTGGCGATGGCGCTGTATGAGCTGGGCGATATGGCAGCGGCCAAGGATCAACTCATCGACGCGCTGCGCCTGAGCCCCGACGATGTGGGGAGCTACGTGGTGCTTGGGAACATCTACGTGAAGCACGAGCGCGATCTCGCGACGGCGGCGCGCTTCTTCGCCCGCGCGCTGGAATTGAGTCCCGGCGATCCGTATGCGCTGAACAGTCTCGCGGCGGTTTCTTCGGAACTCGGCGACCGAGCGAAGGCGCTCCGGTGTTTCGACGAAGCGATCACCGCGCATCCGGAGTTCGCCAATGCCTGGTTCGGAAAGGCGATTCTCTTTCACCGGGAGGAGAAACCGGCGCAGGTCGTCGAGGTGCTCGACGCAATGTTCAGCCACGCCGAGGTGATGGATGCCCGGTCGCAGCCGGTCTTCGCCGAAGGCCGGAAGCTCTACTTGAGCGCACAGCAGGAGTTGGCCGAGGCGCAGCTCTCCGACGTGTTCAAGGCACTTGAGACTTACAAGGCCGATGTCGCCACGCTCTCCGGCTATCCCGTGAAAGTGCGCACGGAGTCCGTGGCGGGGCAGCTCAGCGGCGTCGCGCAGATGGCGTGGAAGCGCGGGCGGGATCATCACATTGTGCAAGTCAGTGATCGACTTGCCCCCCCCGATGGTCAGCACATCGAGGCCCACGAACTCACGCACATCCGCCTCGAGTCGCTCGCGCGGAAATGTAATCGCAATCGGTGGTTCGCCACCACGGCCGCATCGCGGGAACTGGCGAGCCGCTCCCTCGCTCCGGACGTCAGGAAGCTGGAGCGGCAGGGTTACTCCGACGATGCGATTTCGCGGGTGGTGTCCGATCTCGTCGGCGGTCTCTGCGGATGCCTCTTCAATACGCCGCTCGATATGCGGATCGAGACGCTGCTGCATCGCGAGCAGCCCGCGCTGCGCCCCGCGCAGTTCGTCTCGCTCCATCGGCTCGCGGGGGAAGCTCTCGCTGCCACCACGCACCCGGAGATTCGCAAAGTCACTCCACCTAAAGTCCTCCGCGCCACCACCGCGCTCAATGGTGCCGCGGCGCTCTTCCTCGACGACTTCACGCACGGTGCCACCGACTTCTGGACGCACTATCGCCAGCTCGATGGCGCCGGCACTGCGCCCCGTCTTTTCCAGCTCTGGAAAGATCGTCGCGACGCGCTCCAGCCCGGCGACGAATACGACCTCGTCGATGCCTTCGCCGACATCCTCGGCCTGCGCGGCTGGTATGAATGGAAGCCCGACCCCGGCACGCACGAAGTCACCGAGGCCCCGGAAAAGGAAGGCACGACCAACCCCGAACTGCTGCGGCAGAAGCATCCTGCTGCCGTGTGGTTCCTGCTCGGTGCGCTCCAGCGCTACGCACCGATGGACGTTGAGGAAGTCCGCGCCATCGCGTTCGAGATCGGGATGCTCGGTCGCGGCGGCCTCGACTACGCGAGTCCCGACAAGAAATACACGCTGACCACCCTCCCCGGCGAAACCTTCACCGGCCTCCAGCTCATGTGCCTCATGCACGCCGGCTTCAAGCGCCTCGCGCCTGAGCACGACACCGGCATGGACCTCGACGCGCCGTTCCTCACGGCGCTGTCCATCTTTAACGCGGAGCGCGCCGCATGAGCGTCCTCTCGCTCAAGCCCACACACAAAGCCGTCGCGGCCTACTACGCGTCGCTCGCGCAATTCGAGAAGCTCGGCATCACGCACGAAAGCGCCGTCCGCTCCGCGTTCCAGACCCTGCTCGATCATTGCGCGCGGCAGGTCGGGCGGGTGCTCGTGCCGGAGTATCGCGTGAAGCGCAAAGGCGGGAAGCAGGTCATCGCCGACGGCGCCATCCTCGACCAATACACCAAGGTCTTTAACCTCGGCCTGTGGGAGGCGAAGGACACCGCCGACGATCTCGAAAAGGAAATCAAAGCCAAGTTTGCCGCCGGCTATCCGCGCGAAAACATCCTCTTCCAGGCGCCGCACCGCGCCGTGCTCTACCAGGGCGGCGAGCGCTTCCACGACGCCGACCTCACCAAGCCCGCGCAGCTCGTCGAAGTCCTCGGCCATTTCTTCAGTTACCGCCCGCCGGTCTTCGACGAGTGGGAAAAGGCCGTCGATGAATTCAAGGCCCGCGTCCCCGAACTCGGCGCGAACCTCGCCAAGCTCATCCGCGCCGAGCGCCACACGAATGCGAAATACAAAGCCGCGTTCACCGACTTCCTCGCCCTCTGCCGCGCCTCGCTGAATCCGAACCTCGCCGAGGACGCCGTCGAGGAAATGATCGTCCAGCACCTCCTCACCGAGCGCATCTTTCGGAAGGTATTCGATGTCGGCGAATTCATGCGGCGCAACGTCATCGCCGTCGAGATCGAGAAAGTCATCACGGCGCTCACCTCGCGCTCCTTCGACCGCGACCGCTTCACCAAAAACCTCGAACACTTCTACGTCGCCATCGAGCGCGCCGCCGAGACGCTGAACGACTTTTCCGAAAAGCAGAAGTTCCTCAACACCGTCTATGAGCGGTTCTTCCAGGGCTTCTGTGTGAAGGTCGCGGACACCCACGGCATCGTCTATACCCCGCAGTCGCCCGTCGATTTCATGGTCGCCAGTGTCGAGCACGTCCTGCGCGAGCACTTCGACACGGGCCTCGCGGAAAAGAACGTCCACATCCTCGATCCCTTCACCGGCACGGGCAATTTCATCGTGAACCTCATGGAGCGCATCCCGGCCAGCGCGCTCCCGCACAAATACGCCCACGAGCTCTTCTGCAACGAAGTGATGCTCCTGCCCTACTACGTCGCCTCGATGAACATCGAGCATAAGTATTGGGAGAAAGTCGGCACCTATGAGCCGTTCGAGGGCATCTGCCTCGTCGATACCTTTGAGACCGCGGAGAAAGAGCAGGGCGAGCTCTTCTCGATGACCGAGGAAAACACCGCGCGGGTGAAGCGCCAGCGCGCCGCGCCGATCAAAGTCATCGTCGCCAACCCGCCTTACAACGCCGGGCAGATCAACGAGAACGACAACAACAAGAATCGGAAATACCCGGAGATCGACCGGCGCGTGAAGGTGACCTACAGCGATGCCTCGAAAGCTACGCTCCGCAACAGTCTCAGCGATCCATATATCAAAGCGATTCGCTGGGCCTCCGACCGCATCGGCGATTGCGGAGTCGTCTGCTACATCACGAACAACGGATTCGTCGAAGGCATCGCGTGCGACGGAATGCGCCAACACCTCGCGAAGGAATTCGACCTCGTTTACATCCTCGATCTCGGTGGCAACGTGAGGAAGAACCCAAAGCTCTCAGGCACCACCCACAACGTCTTTGGTATTCAGGTCGGCGTGTGCATTAGCGTGTTCATTCGTTTGCCGGGGAACAAGGCCGTGAAGCGGAATGCGAAGATTTACTACCATGCGACACCGACCGATTGGAGGCGCGAGGAGAAGTGTGAGTATCTCGATAAGTGTGAGTCCATCGCCGGCGTCGAGTGGCGCGAACTGACTCCGAATCCTAAACACGACTGGCTCACCGGTGACAACGACCCAGCGTTCGCGGCGTATCTCCCGATCGGCGGCAAGGAAGCTAAGGCGAGCGGTGGTTCGAGCTTCGCGACGGTCTTCCGTTCTTATTGCCGTGGATTTTCCACTGGTCGGGATGAGTGGATTGTCGGATTCGGAGAAGACGATCTGACCGCGAAGACCACTCGACTTGTGGAGAATTACAACACCGAGGTAACGCGCTACGCCAAGACGGTCGGCAAAAAGAAGAAAACGGACGATTTCGTCGCGAGTGATTCGTCATTCGTGAAGTGGACCGACCGTTTGAAGGAGAGCCTCGAAAAGGGTGAGGAGCTGACATTTAATCCGAAGCTCATCCGGCGATGCCTGTATCGCCCGTTCACGCCAAAGTTCGTCTACTTCGATGATCTGCTGGTGCATCGGCGCTACCTTCAGACCGAATTCTTCCCCGACGCTAAGGCGGAGAAGGACAACATCGCAATCAGCCTCACCGACATCGGTGGGCGTTCACATTTCTCTGCACTCGCTGTGAAAGGACTCACCGAACTCCACCTATGCGCGACGGTGGACACGTTCCAGTGCTTCCCGCTCTACACCTACAGCGCCGACGGCAAAGCGCGGCGCGATAACATCCCGCGCTCGACGCTCGACCGCTTCGCCATTCACTACGACGACGACGCGATCACGCGGGCGGACATTTTCCACTACGTCTATGCCGTGCTGCATCACCCCGAATACCGGGCGCGCTACGCGGAGAACCTCAAGCGCGAGC
>VFJQ01000033.1 GCA_009885995.1 Verrucomicrobiota bacterium | reverse complement strand
TCTTCGACCGACGGTGCAGGAGAACGAGCGATGCGCATCCTTCTACTCTCGCCACTCCCGCCCCTCCAGAAAAGACGCACGTTACACTTATTGCGAAGCACTACACTAGTGCCAGCGCTGCACCATGCCTCCCCGGATCGCCCATCGCCGCCGCTGTCTCCGCGCCTTGCTCGCGCCGATGCTGGGCTGGCTCGCCGGCGCCGCACTCGCTGCCCCGGGGGATGTGGACGTGACCTTCGGCGGCACGGGGACGGTGATGACCGACTTCGCTGCCGCCAGCGACGAGGGACGCGGCGTGGCGATCCAGCCCGATGGGAAGATCGTGGTGGCCGGCCATGCCACGACTGGGGCGGGCGTGGACTTCGCGGTAGCGCGCTATCTTCCGAGCGGCACGCTCGATACGGGTTTCGGATCCGGTGGCAAGGTGACGACGCCGATCGGCAGCGGGGCCGACTATGGGAGATCCATGGTGCTCCAACCGGATGGGAAGATCGTGGTCGCCGGGTATGCGGCCAATGGGGTGGACGATGATTTCGCGCTGGTGCGCTACCAGGCGGACGGCGCGCTGGATGCCACCTTCGGCAGCGGCGGGAAGGTGACGACCGCGATGGGCAGCGGCGAGGACCGGGCGATCGCCGTCGTGCTCCAGGCCGATGGCAGGATCGTGCTGGCGGGATTCTCGGGAGTGGGCGGTGCCTATGACTATGCGGTCGCCCGCTATCAAGCCGACGGGACGCTGGATGCCAGCTTCGGCGCCGGGGGGAAGGTGATCACGCCGGTCGGCACGGATGCTGACTGGGCCTATGGCATGGCGGTGCAGGAGGATGGGAAGATAGTCGTGGGCGGGGAGAGCAGGGTGACGATTAGTGGTGGCGGCGCGACCTTGCGCTACAGTCTCGTGCGTTACCTGGCCGATGGCACGCTCGATGGCTCCTTCGGGAGCGGCGGCGTGATGGTCAGCACGGTGGGCGGTAGGAACATGTGC
This sequence comes from Verrucomicrobiota bacterium, assembly GCA_009885995.1. Classification (GTDB taxonomy): domain Bacteria; phylum Verrucomicrobiota; class Verrucomicrobiia; order Chthoniobacterales; family Chthoniobacteraceae; genus VFJQ01. The sequence goes on along the minus strand of VFJQ01000033.1, from coordinate 60,154 downwards.
CTCGCACTCCAGGCGGATGGGAGGATCGTGATGGCGGGATACACCCAGGGCGCGGGAGGCGGTGTGCGGCTCGCCCGATTCGATGCCAGTGGAGCTCTTGATGGCAGCTTCGGCGGCGCCGGCATCGTGGACACCCGGTCTCCTGGTGGCTCGAACCCACAAGTCGCCCGCAGCGTGGTAGTGCAGGGCGATGGGAAGATCGTCATCGGAGGCGGTGGGGGAAATGCCGATGCCGGTGGGAATGGTGGTCCGACCGTAGGATTCGGCAGCTTCCTCGTGGCGCGATACAACGCCACCGGCGTGCTCGATCCGGGCTTCGGCACGGGCGGGCGAACCACGGTTCCAGCCGGAGGTGGCAGCGCTCTCGGGATGGCGGTGGGGGCGGACGGGAAGATCGTGCTGGCCGGGACCACAGGCAACATCTCCATTTCGGACTTCGTGACCGCCCGCTTCGAGGGGGGCGATCTCGTAACCGAACCGCCCGTGCTCACCGCCCCGGCGACCGGCACGCACAGCGGCAACCCGATGACGCTCACCTTCACCCTGCCCGAGGTGGCGTTAGGTGGGTCGGTGCAATTGGTCTTTAGCGATGGGACGTTTACTTATCCATATGTGCTGGCGCCGATGCACGAGACGGCGGGGACGCATAGCTTCACGTTTGACCCGGTGCAGCCAGCGCTCGGGGGGCACTTCATCAGCGGCGGATGCACCGGCGGCGGTCCGTTCACGGTCACGCTGTCGTATCGCGATGCGTCGGCCAATGGCGTGGCGACCTCTGCGGCGGCGACGGGTGTCTTCATCGATCCCGATCCGCCGATGGTGCCGCAGGTGAATCTCTCGACCAGCAACCCGAGCGTCGCCTACGCCCGGGCGGGGGATAGCGTCGTGCTGGCGTTCACCACCGATGAAGACTGCCAGGTGCCGGAGGTGAACATCGGCGGGCTGCCGGCTACGCTGACTGGCGGGCCACGAGCATGGGTGGCGTCGATCGTGGTGGCTGCGGGCGCGCCACCGGATGGCTATGTGCCCTTCTCGATCGTCTGCCGCGACATCGTCGGGAATACGGCCGCGCTGGTGACGAGCACGACCGATACGAGCGGCGCCTGGATCGATACGACGCCGCCCGCGCTGAGTGGGAGCTTCTCGCCGCTGGTGATGCCGGCGGGATCGTATCTCGACAGCTATCTCTATCAGGTGGTGGCGAACGATGCGAGCGGTGTGACGCTGGAGCAGTCCCCGCCTTATGGAACCGAGTTGCGTGCGGGCACGACGCACGTGACGATCACCGGCACGGATGGAGCGGGGAACCAAGCGAGCCTCGGCTTTGACGTGACCACGCAGACCACGATGGAGGCCTGGCGCACGCAAGTCTTTGGCGCGCAGGCGGGGAACCCAGCGGTGGCGGGCGATCTCGCGGACCCGAATGGGAACGGGTTGGTGAACGTGCTGGAGTATGCGCTCGGCGGCGAGGCGCTGGGGAGTGGCGCGGCGTCGGTCCTGCCGGTGGTAGGGCGCGATGGGGGCGATCACGGGACGCTGGCTTTCACCCGCACCGTGAGCCGGAGCGACCTCACGCTGACGGTGCGCGGGGCGGATGCGCCAGGCGGGCCTTGGACGGACCTCGCGCGGAGCACGAGCGGTGAGGCTTTCACCGCGCTCGAAGCAGGCGCGGCAGTGGCGGAGTCGGGCAGCGGCGACGCGCGGGCGGTGGTGGTGAGCGATGTCTTCGCGGTGGGCGATCCGGCGCATCCGCGGCGGTTCCTGCGACTGGAAGTGGTGCGGTAGCGGAGCAGCTATGCCACCGCCGTCGGCGCGAGGACGGCGTCCTTCATGCCGTGCAGGATCTTCTTATCCGCGGGGACGACGGTGGCCAGGGCACCGCGCAGCTCGGCCTTGCCATCGAGCACGAAGTAATAGGGACAGAGCCGGGCGCGGCCGGCGAGGGTGCGGGGTTCGCCGGTGGCGGGGTCGAAGTAGGGCTGCTCGACTTGCCGCGCCTTGTGGAAGCGCTGGAGGATCCACGGGTGATGCGGATAGTCGGCGAGCGCGTGCTCGATGGCGGCGGTCCACTGGAGGGCGGGCACGTCGCTGCCGATGGTGACGCTGCGGCTGCCCCAGCCCAGCTCGGAGAAGCCGCTGATCTTCAGCACGAGGTCGCGCTGTTTCTGCGAAAAGTGGGCGAGCTCGCGCCAGTCGTGGATCTCCAGGCCGGGGAGCACGGCGTGGTGAGGGAGCGGCGTGGGGTCCATGATCCAGGTGAAGGGGATGACCTTTTGCAGCTCCAGCCAGTGGCGTTCGCTCAGCTCGCGCCGCCAGTAGTCGCGCAGGGGGCGGGACCAGAAGAGGGCAAACCATAGCTTCTCCTCGAGAAAGGCCTTGAACGGGGCGGTGACCTCCGGGCTGGCGAGCAGCGCGCGGGCGGGGAGGTTAGGCAAGTCGAATAGCTCGTAGAAGCGGTAGTGCGGGCAGGGGGCGGTGATAGTCTCGGCGTCTTCGACATGCAGCAGGTAGGGATGGCTGTCCTCAGCCGTCCGGAGTGTTGCATCCGATGGCGGACCGCTGGGGACAGCGGTCCCTACCTCTTGCCGCGCGAGCCACTGCATCTCGGGTCGGTAGGTGGCGGCTTCGCGGGAGATGAGCACGCGGCCTTCCGGCACGATGGCGCGGAAGCCGTCGATCATGCCGGTGGCGCCGCCGAGGATATCGTGGGTGCCGAAGGCGGCATAGGTCTGGCCCAGCCACGCGGTGAGGCCGATGCCGCCGGGCACGGAGTCGATCTCGGCGAGGACGAAGCCGTCTTCGGTGAGCACGAGGTCGGGGCGGATGACGAGCGGGAGCGCGGCGCGGGTCTCGCGGCGGCGGCCGAGGGCGATGAGGTCGGCGGGCTTGCCGCGGTCGAGCAGGTCGGCGATCCACGCGGGGGCCTTGCCGGCGACGCTGCGGAAGTAGAGCTCATTGCACGCTCGGGCAAAGAGCACGAGGCGGTGGCCCAGCCGCTCGAGCTGCTTGTGGAGCCGGGCGTCGATGAGGAAGGGCGCCGCGGCGATGCGCCATTCCTTGTCGGCGAAGAGCCCCTCGGGTGGGAGCGCGTCGCGGATGGCGGTGAGGCGTGCGGTGGAGTCGAGCATGGTGCCGGCGCCACGAGAGCACTGCCGGCGCGGGAGAGGAAAGGGGAATGTGTGCGGCTGGTGCTTGCCGGGAGCGGTGATCTGCGTTGGTTGTGTGCGCCTTTATGAAACATCATCTCCTGCTCGCTCTCGCGTCCACGTGCCTGATCACCGCTGGTTGTGAAACCACAGGGCAGACGACGATGCTCGGCGCCGGCCTCGGTGCGGGCATCGCCGCCCTCACCGGGAACGACCCGCTGGGCGGTGCGGCGATCGGGGCGGCGAGCGGCTTTCTCGCCGGCAAGGTCGTGAAGCACGAGCGGCAGCGCTCTTACGAGGACGGATATTACGATGGGCGCTACGGGAGGCGGGATTACCCGATCGCACGGCGCTCGGCGGACCGCGGGTTTGTCGTGAGCCCGTATTCGCCGCATCACGTGATCGATGTGCGCGGCATCCCGCGCGGGGCGCGGGTGCAGGACCCGTCGTGCGGGCGGATCTTCATCAATCCCTGACGGTATAGATTGCCCTCGCCGCGCCGACCGGGGCGGGGGTAGAAGCTGCGACGTGCGCCCGCTCCGCCCGTTGCTCGTCCTCGTTGCATTCGCGGCGCACGTCTTCGCCGCCCCGCCCATGCCATCCGCTACGACTCTCTGCTTCGGCCCCGATACGCTCGTGCTGGAATACAGCGGGCCGGAGTTCGGCCGCCCGCGGCACGCGATCTACGTCGCGCTGGATAGCGAGCCGCTGGGTGGGTCCGCGTTCGTGCCATTCGCGCGCGGAGATACGGGCTCGACGACGATCCTGCCGTTCCGTGCTGACCGCATCTACGGGGCTCAGGTCGTCCCCGGCGGTCCGGCGAAGACGTGGCAGGAGTGGAAGCGGACGCGGTGGAGCGGGCCGATGGACGTGAAGCCGGAGTTCACGGCGGAGGTCTTCCCCGGCCGGATGCGCATCACCGTGCGACTCAGCAGCCTGGTAGGGACCGCTGTGCTCAGCGGTCCGCGGACGGCTAGGGACAGCCGTCCCTACCCGCTGCGCGTCGCCGCGTGGGCGAAGGACATGACCGCGAACGACGGCTGGGGCGCGCTGCTGCCGGATGAAACGCTGCGGGTGCGCGGCGGGGTGGGGGACCGTGCGATCGATCGCTACTACGAGGTGGACGTGGCGGCGAAGACCATGCGCGTCGTCTCGCGCCGGGATCGCACCGCGGAGCGCGTGCGTATCTATCAACTCCTGCCGAGGCTATTCTCGAACGCAAACGAGACGCGCAAGCCGGGCGGCACGCTCGCGGAGAATGGTGTGGGGAAGTTCGAGGAGATCGACGCGACGGCGCTGGGGGCGATCAAGGCGCTGGGCTGCACGCACGTCTGGCTGACCGGCGTGCTGCGGCAGGCGACCTCGACCGCTTACCCCGGCCTGCCCGCCGACGATCCCGTGCTGCTCAAGGGGCACGCGGGTTCGCCTTACGCGATCGTCGATTACTTTGACGTGTGCCCCGACTACGCGGTCGCGCCGGAGGATCGGCTCGCCGAGTTCCGCGCGCTACTCGAGCGTGCGCACGCGACCGGGCTGCGCACGATCATCGACTTCGTGCCGAACCACGTCGCGCGCAGCTACCGCTCGACGGTGAAGCCCGAACTCGATTTCGGTGCGCACGACGACCGCACGAAGTTCTTTGATCCCGCGAACAACTTCTTCTGGCTCCCACCCGGCGGCGCGCCGTTGCGCCTGCCCGGCGACGCCATCTTCGAGCCCGAGCGCGAGCACGGCCGCGTGACCGGCAACAACGCCGCGACGTGGACGCCTTCGCGCAACGACTGGTATGAGACCGTGAAGCTCAACTACGGCTTCGACTTCACCACCGGCACGCGTGGCTACCCGCACGCCGGCGCGCCCGACCTGCCGATCCCCGATACTTGGCTGAAGATGGACGCGGTCATCGCGCACTGGCAGGCGCTCGGCGTGGACGGCTTTCGCTGCGACATGGCGCACATGGTGCCGCCGGAGTTTTGGGCGTGGGCGCTCGATCGCGCGCGCGAGCGGCAGCCCGAGGTCGTCTTCGTCGGCGAAGCCTACGACAACGACCCGATGAAAGTCGGCCCCGGCAACGTGATGCTCGACCTGCTCGGCGCGGGCTTCGACGCGGTGTATGACGACCCGAGCTACAAGGCACTCAAGGCGATCTTCGACGGCGGCAACTGGGCCAACGATCTCGATCCCGCGCTCGCCGCCGCGGATCGCGAGTTCATCTTCACCAACGCGCTGCGCTACGCCGAGAACCACGACGAGGTCCGCCTCGCCGGTCGCGGCCAATGGGGCGGCGTCGGCCCGCTTGTCGGTCGTGCTGTGACCGCGATCCTCGCCGGCGTCGGTCGCGGCCCGGTGCTGCTCTACGCGGGCCAGGAAGTCGGCGAGCCCGCCGACGGCGCGGAAGGCTTCGGTGGCGACGACGCGCGCACGACGATCTTCGACTACTGGTCGATGCCCGAGCTGGCGAAGTGGGTGAACGGACATCGCTACGACGGCGCGCGCCTTTCCGCCGAGCAGCGTGAACTACGCGACTTCTACGCCCGCCTGCTGCGCGTCGTCGGCGAGCCCGCATTTCGCGACGGTGAGTTCTTCGGCCTCAACTACGCCAATCGCGACAATCCCGCCTTCGGCCGCGTCGCCGGTGAAGGCGCGAGCGGCCACTGGCTCTACGCCTTCCTCCGCAGCGACGCCGCGAGCGGACAGCGCTTCCTCTGCGTCGTGAATCTCCACCCGCGCGATACGCTCCGCGATATTCACATCGATATGCCCGCGGATGCGCTCGCCTTCACCGGCCTCGACCCCGGCGCCGGCGCGCTGCTGTTCGACCGGCTCGCGCCCGCCGACGACTCGCATTCGGTCGTGGCGCCGCTCAGTGACGGCATGCATCTCGCGGCCATTCCGCCGCTGACAGCGCGATTCTTCGAGCTTAAGATGATCGCCCGCTAACCCGTTCACCTTTCCATCATGCGCACCTCGAATCCCGCTCTCCGCTCCGACACCTTCACCTCGCCGGATGTCATCTCTGGCTCTGAGCCGATGACCATCGGCGGCACGGTCCACAAATCCTTCATCCTGCTCGCCATCGCGATGGTCGCCGCGTTCTTTACGTGGAGGGGCGCAGGCGCGCTGAATGCGCCGCTCACCATCGTCGGCGCGATCGGCGGATTCATCGTCGCGATGGTGCTCTGCTTCAAAAAGACGTGGGCGCCCATGCTCGCGCCCGCCTACGCGCTACTCGAAGGACTCTTCCTCGGCGGCGTCTCCGCGCAATACGCCCGCGTGTATGAGGGCATCGTCGGCCAGGCCGTGATGCTCACCTTCGGCACGTTCTTCGCCCTGCTCGCTGTCTATCAAGCCGGCCTCATCCGCCCGTCGGAAAACTTCAAGCTCGGCCTCTTCGCCGCCACCGGCGGCATCGCCGTCGTCTATCTGCTCACGATGGTGCTCGGTTTCTTCGGCGTCCAAATCCCCTACATCCACGGCAACGGGATGATCGGCATCGGCTTCAGCGTCGTCGTGGTCATCATCGCCGCATTGAACCTCGTGCTCGACTTCGACTTCATCGAGCAAGGCGCCGCCGCCCGCGCGCCGAAATACCTCGAGTGGTATGCCGCCTTTGGCCTGCTCGTGACGCTCGTGTGGCTCTACCTCGAGATCCTCCGCCTGCTCTCGAAGCTGCGGCAGCGGTAGGAGAGGTCCGATCCAGTGGACGATAACGATACCGACGATTCGTGGACCTTCTTCGGTCAGTATAGTCGGGCCGAAATCGATGGAGCCGCGGGCCTTCTTGCTGAGGCTGGAATCGTGTTCGAGGTGAAGGAAGGCACGTTCGATTCAACGAGTGGATGGTCAGGCCCGTTCTACCTGTGGATTCGTGACGAGAGCGCGGCGCGCGCGGCGTCTCTGCTCGTTCCATACTTTGAAGCTCGCAAGCCCGGCGCTTAGCAGCCGTCCCTCTCGGCAGTTGCGGCCCCGCGCATGATGCGGCATTTCGCCGCCGCATGTTTCGTCCGCTCCTTTTCGTCCTACTCATTCCATTCGTCGCCGCCGCTGAAAACTGGCCGCAGTGGCGCGGTCCCCGGCTCGACGGCACCAGCACCGAGCGCGGCTTCGCCACGCGCTGGAGCGCGACGGAAAACGTGCGCTGGAAAACCGAACTGCCCGGCACCGGGCACGCCTCGCCGATTGTCTTCGGCGACCGCGTCTTCACCGTCTCCACCACGGAAAGCGGCGAGCGCTTTCTCATCTGCCTCGATCGCGCGAGCGGGAAGATCCTCTGGCAGCAGATCGTCGTGCAGTCGCCGCTCGAGCGGAAACACCGCGAAAACAGCCACGCATCGAGCACGCCTTCGACCGACGGCGAGCGCGTGTTCTGCACCTTCCTCGATCAAGGCCAGGTCGTGGTTGCTGCGTATGACTTCGCCGGCAAGCAGCTCTGGCTGAAACGCGTCGGCGGCTTCTCCAGCGTCCACGGATTTTGTAGCACGCCGATCCTGCACAAGGAAACGATCATCGTGAACTGCGACCAGGACGGCGACGGCTACGTGCTCGCGCTCGCGCGGACTGACGGCGCCGAGAAATGGCGCATCGACCGACCGAACAAGACGCGCAGCTATTGCGCGCCGCTCATCCGTGAAGCAGGCGGGCGCACGCAGATGGTGCTCTCCGGTTCGAAGAGCGTCGCGAGTTACGATCCCGACACGGGCGAAAACATCTGGATGATCGACGGCCCGACGGACCAGTGGGTCGCCTCGCCCGTCTTCAGTGCGAAGGCGAACCTCTTCTTCATCACCGGCGGCTTTCCCGACCACCACCTCCTCGCGGTGAAGCCCGACAGCACCGGCAACATCACCGACACCCCGCAGATCGTCTGGCACGGTCGGCAAGGCGTCGCCTACGTCCCGTCGCCGATCGCGGAAGGCGACTGGTTCTTCATCACCGACGACCGCGGCTTCGCGCACTGCTTCGACGCGAAGACCGGCGAGCAGCGTTGGGAGGAGCGCTTCTTCCGCCAGCACGCGTCGCTCGTGAGCACCGGCGGGCTCATCTACTTTCTCGCCGATGACGGTGTGTGCCGTGTGGTGAAAGCGGGCGCGAAGTTCGAGCTTATCGCGATGAACACGCTCGGCGAGCCGACCTACGCGTCGCCCGCGCTGAGCGACGGCCAGATCTTCCTGCGCGGCGACAAACATCTCTTCTGCATCGAGCCTGCACGAAGGTAGGGACCGCTGTCTCAGCGGTCCGCGGCGCGGTGGGGATTGTCGCCTTGTTTCCACCTCGACCTGCCTTCGGCAGTCCGCGCCCTACCAGTGTTAGAGCGGGTTGCCCGTCTCCTTGAAGACGATGCTGAAGTCGTGAGAGAAGCTGTCGTTGCCGTCGCTCAGGTTCGGCCCGATGCCGACGTAGATCGTGTCGCCGGGCTGGAGCTGGCCGACGTTCGTGCTGAAGGGAAACGGGGTGACGGACGGGAAGATGGAGCTGAGTGTTTGCGTGAACGCCGCGCCGTTGTTCGTCTCGGTGTAGATGACGATCTGCCCGCCGTTGCTCGCGGCGGTGGCCATGGTGACGCTGCCGCTGCCGACGCCGTAGTAGCCGGCGAGTTTCACGGTGTAGGCGGCGATGGCGAAGCGGTCGTGCGTGGCGGCTTGGTTCACGCCGCGGCCGGGGTGGCCGCCGGTGGAGGTGAGGCCGCCATATGAGAAGAGCGTCGTGCTGTTGTCCGGCGAGACGGGAAAAGCGTTGGCGGTGTATTTGCTGATCGTCTGACTCCAGTTGAGCGAGCGGTAATTCGCGGCGCTCGTGATCGGGCCGAGCGCATTCCAGAGGTAGCTCCAGCCGGGCTGCGGTGAGTGTGTTTTGAAGTCGGCGCGATAGCCGGCGATCACGCGCGTCGCGCCGCCGGCGACGGTGAAGCTGACCGACGAAAGCGAGCCAAACTGCGGCGTGGCCTTGATCGTGTGCGAGCCCGCGGTGAGCACTTGGCCGACCCACGGGTTCGTGTCGGTGCCGAACGCGGTGTAGGGCGGTTTCGTCTTCGTGTTCGTCGCGGCGGCGTCGAGTTGCATCACGACGTTGCCTTGCGCCGTGCTGAGGTTCGCGCGGAGGGTGAGGTTCGTGGTGCCGAGCTTTGCGGGATCGACGGTCGCGCCGGCGGTGAGCGTCATCAGGTCGCGATGCGTGTCGGCATCGACGACGGTGAAGGTCTGCACGGTCGCGCTATTCGTGAAGGCGCCGAGATTCCACTCGTCGATGAACTTTCCACCTGCCGGGAGGTCCGTGAGCGCCGTCGGCAGATTGGTCGTGTTCACGAACGCGGCGGGAATGCGCCCGAAGACTTTCTGCGGCGGCTGCATCGGCTGGCGGCGCGGGTCGTTCTTCGCGGTCCACGAAGTGTCGAGATCGAGCGCTGCGAGATCGAGCCCGCCCTTCGCGCCGTTGTGATGACACGTCACGCAGAACGTATTCGTCACCGAGTCGGGGCGCGGGCGGTCGTGGAAGAGCGGGCCTTCGGGGAAGTGGATGCTCTGCCGCAGCCACACGGTGCCCGCGGGGATGTTGTCGCGGTGCGCGCCGTTGTCGGCCTTGTAGTTGTAGAAGTTCGCGTAAAGCGGGTGCGTCGCCTCGCCGTTGTTCTTCAGCGCATCGGTGATGAGCGTCTGCGTCCATGCGGGATACCGGTTGGCAAACTTCGTCTTCCACTCCGCGACGTAAGCGCTCGGCAGGCCGATGAGGCTGCCATTGGCGTGATTGCACGCGCTCTCGAAATCGACCGCGTGCGCGAGCACCTTGAAGTCGTCGATCCAGCCGGCAAATCCCGCGACCCCACTGCTCGCGAGTTTGCCGACGGTGACCATGCCCGGCGTCATCTTGAAGAGCTGCTGATACGCGTCCTCCCAGCGATTGTAGATGATGCCGTTGAGGAAGAAATCGACGGCGGTATTCCCCTCGCGGATTTGAAAGCCAAGGTGCGCCCAGCCTTTCTGCGGCAGCAGATCGTCGAGCGGATGCGTGCCGACGATCGGCACTGGCAGGCTGATACGATTGATCACCGTGCCGCTCGCGTCTGCGAAGAGCACCTGGCTTCGGCCGTAGAGCCGCACGTTCGATCCATCGGGGAAGGTGATCAGCCGCCGCTCGGTCGTGTCGTTTGCGAAACGGGAATCGACGAAGACGCCGACATACCAATCGTGTGCGGTTACATCCACGCCCGCCGGTTGAGCCAGGACCGTGAACTCGAGCCCGATGTTTCCATCCATGGAGAACCCCTTGCCATGAACGCCGCCGGCTGCCGCGGGCTCGAGCCGGCCATTGCCCACTACCAGGCCGTGCTTCGGCACGATCCAGCGGTCGGTTGTGGATGTCGCTGCGTTCTGCAGCTTCACCGGATTACTGAAGACATTCGTCGTCGTGTTCCACCCGCTATGGTGCGTCATGCTGTTGCTGCCGCTGCCGCTGTAGCTTGTCGGAAACGTCGTCAGCCCGGCCATATTCGCGATGATGAACGCGTCGGGATCGAGGTATTCATCAAAGACGAGTTCGTCCGCCTGCTGGCCGTTGCTCAACGGCCACACCACGTCGCGGCGCGTGAGCGGGAAGGCTTCCTTGCGATAATTAAAGAGGTTCTCGATCGAGTCGATGATGTTGGCGTTGTCGTTTTCGCCCGCGGGCATTTTCTTCGTCGCGCGTCCGTAGCCGAGCATCAGCAAGCCGTTCTCCGTGCCGAGCGGGCCGGTGTTTGGCTGAAACAAACTCACGAGCCGATGCTGCGGGCCGGTCGAAGTGCCGCCTGTGGTGTTATTATCGCCTTGGCCGACGGCGTAGTCGGTGGCGTTGTTCAGATTGTCGAGCATCACGACTTTTCCGTGGCTCCACAGCCCGAGGAAGGACACGCCCTGGTGCTTCCCGCCGTCTTCGCCCTGCACGTAATCCGCCGGCTCGTTCGTGTTCGGCTGCTGCGGGTAGCGGCCGTTGTTGTAGCTGCCGCCGGAGAGGAAGTGCAGTTTGTCGAAGACGGTTTCGAAGAAGAGGTTCTTCGCGTCGCGATCGATCCACGGATACGACGCACCGAGGTCTTCACCCGGCGGAATGAGCGTGCCCTCTGCGTCGCGGAACGACGCCATCGCGAAGCCGAACTTGGTATTGATGCGCGTGTCGGACGGAGCAAACGAGACGGGGATGAGGTTGGTCCATTGCGCGGGGTCGGCCGCGTTCCCGGTCGGGTAATAGGAATACACGATGTCGCACGAGTGCCCCGATGTGGAACCTGCGGCGCCGGTGTTCGGGTTTGTCCACGGCAGGCTCGGCGCGCCGACGCGCACGATGAGCAGCCGCCCGTCGCCCGCGATCACCGGCTCGAACGCGGAGCCTTGAAACGTGAACGCCGGCCCCGCAAGCGTCGCGCTCGTCTTCTCGATCGTGCGGATGAACGCGCTCGTCGTCTTCGGATTGCTCACCGTGATGCGGATCGGTGTGACGAAGAACTGCGTCGTGTTCGCCGGCGACGTGCCGCTGTTCGAGGTGACGAAGACCTTGATGTCATACACGTCCTCGCCCGCGACGACCTGCGGGTTGCTGCCCGGATCCCACAGGCACACGTGCGACACGCCCTTCACGCCGTCGGTGTAGTCCTGCGCATTGAGCGGCGCGGCGGCGAAGCTGTTCGCGACATTCAGCCGCACGAAGTCTGACGCGAGCGGCGTGGACTTCGTCATCGTGAACGAACCGGGCGCATTCAGCAGAAATGGCGTCGTCATTTTCTCCGGCGTGAACAGCGTGAACCCCGGCACACTGCCGACCGGACCGCCGCCCTCGACGATCGTGCCGATGCGTCCATCGAGTGTCGTGCGAAACGCCGGCATGTGCGGCCGGGAGAACGACGCGCCGGCGAGATTGGCGGGATCGGTATAGTAAACGCCGGTGACATCGCGCCAGATGGCGGGCGAGTGCGGGACGGCTTGCTGGGCAAGGCCGAAGGCAGGGAGGAACGCGCAAAGCGCGGCGATGAGGGAGGAGTGCTTCATTGTTTGAGGGAGGTTTGGGGACGGTCGCTCTGTTAGCCGGGAGTCGTGCATGTGGCTTGAACGCTTCGCCCGAAATTTTGAATGATTCGCTCGCGGAGAAACTACGCTTGATGCTGCTTCCGATACGCGAGGGGCGAGATCGCGTGCTTAGTTTTGAACAAGCGCTGGAGATGGCTCTGGTCGGAGAACCCTGTCTGATGCGCGACCTCCGCGACGCTCTCCCGCGTCTCGCGCAGCAGCCGCGCCGCGCGCTCCAACCGCAGGTCGCGCAAGTAATCGCCGAAGCCCCAGCCCGTCGTCTCCTTGAAGAAGGCGCGGAAGCGGCTCGTGCTCATCCCCGCGACACGCGCGACCTCGGGCTGCGCGATCGATCCGGCGCAGCGCTGCGCGAGGAACTCCAGCACCCGCCCGAGCCGCGCCTCGCGCTCGGCGCGCAGTGACATCGGCTCCGGTGCGCCGTCCTGTGCGATGAACGCGCGACGCAATTGCAGCAGCACTTCGAGCAGATGAAATCGCAGCGCCAACTGCCGCCCATCCGCCGACACCGGCGCGAACCACGCCTGCGCCAGCCGCAGCAGCGCGCCATGCACCGACGCTGTGGCCGCCGCATCCGCATCGAGCCGCGGCGCGATCTTTTCGGGCCGTCGATCCCAGGCGGAGAGAAACCCGAGGTCCACACCGCCGCCGCCCGGCGCGACTGCTTCCGCACGAAAGAATACGACGAGCGGCGCGTGTGCTTTTTCCATCCGCACGACGCCGTGAATCTTCAGCGGATCGACGAGCACCACGTCGCCAGGCGCAAAGCCGAACGTATGCGTGCCGGATCGGAATTCGCCGCCGCCTTCAGTCGCGACCCACAGCTCGTAGTAGTCGTGCCAGTGCATCCAGTTCTCCCCGACCAAGCGCCGGTAGCCGGGATACGACTGCACCGAGAGGACGAGCGGGAGTTGCTTCGGGAATTCCCGCGCGAGGTATCGCCGCGCGTCGATGCGCCCGGCGACGGAGAACACGTCGTGCGGGAGCGCAGCGAGTTGGGCGAGCAGTTCGCGTTTGTGCGGGCTCATCGGGAGAGGCCGCGAAATACCGCAGGTTGCGTGCGCGCCCGCTTACGAAAGCCGCCAGCGCGCCTGCCGCAGCACGGCCTTGTCGCTCTCCTTCATTCGCTCATACCAGACGCTCAGTAGCGTGCCGTCGGCGAGTTCGACGGTGCTGGGGTAGCCGAGGTCGCCCCCGATTCCATCGCCGGAGATGAGCAATGCTTCGCCCCACGTCTTGCCGTGGTCGGTGCTGAGGCGGGCTTGATTGCCGAAGGGCTTGCGCCGGTGGCCGTAGGTCATGAGCAGGCGATCGTCGCGCAGCCGCAGGAGGTGCGAAGGCAGGCCCCACACGCCGATCGAGTGCGGCTCGCTCCACGTCTTGCCGCTGTCGGCGGATTCGCTCTGCAGCGTCTCGCCTTTGTTCGCGGCGTTGTGGTTGCGGATCTGCGCGATCAGCGTGCCGTTCGCGGCTTCGACGGCGTGAAGCTCGTGGTATTCCTTTGCGGCGTCGCCGCTGCGCGTCGGAATTTCCGAGAGCCACTTCCACGTCGCGCCGTCGTCGGTCGATTCGCTGACGCCGATCCTCTTGTCTCCGGTCCAGAGTTCTTTGCCGGCATAGAGCAGGCGGCCATCGCGGAGCTGGATCGGCCCGTGCGGGCTGTTCACGATCGTGGGAAGGCGCGTGCTCCACGTCTTGCCGCCATCGGTCGAGCGGATGAGCCACTGGCCGAGTTCCGCTTTGCGGTCCGCATCGCTGAGCCGCGCGTGCGCAGCTTTCCACGCGGCGAGTTGCTCGGGCTTCATCTGGCCCTTCTGCCAGCCTGCGGCAGAGAGTTCCGTCATGGCTGTTTGGTTCGCGAGCAGCGGCTCGTAGGCGAGCGAAGTGAACGTCGTCACGAGAAGCGTGCCCTTCGCCGTCTCGAGCACGCCAGAGTCGCGATCGTCGGTCGCGCTGTCGAGCAGCACGCGCGGATACGTCCACGTCGCGCCGCTGTCGGTCGAAGTCATCGCGACCACTTGCCCGAACGGGCACACGTGCGCCTCGCGCCCGCCCGACCACGAGACCCACAGCTCGCCATTTGCCCGCCGCGCGACCGTCGGCCAGCCGCAGTAATATTCGGGCTGCTGGCTGATGACGCGCGTGTCGAGGAGCTTGATCTCCGGCGCCGCAGCGCGTGCGAAGGGAGCGAAGCCGGCAGCGGCGAGGCTGGTGCGGAGGAAGGTGCGGCGGGTGTGGGGCATGGCGGGAAAATCCTCGCTGCATCCGAACCTTAGCGCCGCCACCTATGGCGCGGTGATGCGCACTGACCCGCTCGCGCCCGGCACGCGGAAATTGCCGCGGCCCTGGCCGGGTTCCGTGTCGAGCGGTGTGCGGAAGGCGCCGCGGAACGGCACGGACTTGTTCGTCGTCGGATGCACGAAGCTGCCGCTGAACGTGCCCAGCGGCGGCTGGAGCTTGAGCTTCAGCTTGCTCGCATCGAAGCCGGAGACGCCCGTCGGCAGGAGGTTCAGCGGGAAGTCGAGCGTGCTGGCGAGGTCGCCGCCGCTCACGCTCAGCCGCGCGTTGGGCGACGTGGCGCCGAGTTCCAGCGGTGGCCGGCCATCGGTGGCGGGGCGGTATTCCATCCCGAGCAGTTCGAGGATCGTGTCCACGCCGCCGCGATGGTAGCGGGCGCGCGTGCTGGTCCGCTTTCTCCACAGCAGGTTCGCCATCATGCCGGCGTCATCGCTTTCCGAGCCGACCACGCGCACGAGCCCGGTTAGCACGCCGCTTTGCTCGAGGTTCTTGCTCAGCGAAAAGCTGCGCCCCTGCGCCGGCGCGCTGATGAGGAACGGCTCGCCATCCGGGAGTTGCCCGGCGAAGCGTGCGCTGCGCCGGTTGCGCGCCACGGTCATCAGCACGTAGCCATCGCCCATCTGCGCCGCGAGCGCCGCGGGCGGAGTGAGGAAGGCCGTGCGCAGGCCCGCTTCGGGCAGGCCGCCGGTGCCGGCATTGAGCGTGAGCGTGAACGCGGGCACGCGCGCCGTCTCGGTGCCATCGGTGCGCTCGATGAGGCTGCCGGTGATCACCTTGCTCGTGCGACCCAGCGTCAGCGCGAGCGTCAGCGTCACGCGCGGATCGTCGCTCGAGGTAAAGATCGCCGTCAGTTCGCCGAACTGATCGAACACGCCCTTGAGCCGGTAGCTCTCGCTCCGCCAGTTCGCGAAAGCCGTGCTGATCGTCCCGCCGCCGCCCATCTGCAGCGAGAGCGCGCCCGTGCGGCCCGGCGCATTCAGCGCATCGGCGACAGCGCCGGAGTAGAAGCCCGCGCGCGAGCCGAACGTGATGAGGTTCACCGTCGGCGTCGCCTCCCCGCCGAAACCATCGCTCACGCGATACACGAGCGTGTCCACGTCCTTCACATTGAACTGCGGACTGTAGCTGATCGTCTTTCGCGTGTTCGACACCGTCGCCACGTTCACGCTCACCGTCGGCGCCTGCACGAGCACCGGATCGAGGAGCAGCCGCGACTTGTCGCCCGGCGGCACCGCGTCGGGATCGTCATCATTGCGCAGCGGGTCGATGAGGATCGCGCCGGAGTAGAAAATGAAGTCATCCAGCGCCGCCAGCGCGCCTTTGGTCGGAGCGACTACCGGTAGCGACACTTCCCCAAGGGCGCCGCCCGCGCCGTTGCCTGCGCGCACGCGGAAGTAATACGTCTGTCCCGCTGTGAGCGTGACTGTCGCGGACACCTGCGCGTTGCCTGTGCCGGACACGGTGCTGGGCGACGCTGCGGCGCTCAGGTTCAGGTTCTGCGCATCCGTGCCGTAGTCGAAGACGACCGTCGTCGTCTGACCGAAGCCGTTCACCGTGCCGTTGAACGTGCCGATCACCGACGCAACCCCGAGCGCCGCCGAACCCGAACCGGTCACCGCCAGCGCCGACGCGGTCGTCGGAAAGTTTTGCGGCCCGAAGATCGTCGTGCCCGCCGAACTCACCGCACGCACGCGGAAGTAGTAAGTCGTCTGCGGCGCCAGCCCCGTGAGTTGCGCACTGACGGCGGCGACTCCGCTGACCGTCCCCGGCGTCGCCACCACGCTGAACGGAAACGAAGCCGCACTAGGGCCGTATTCAAAGACCACATCCGTCGCCAACCCGCGCGCATCCACCTGCGCTCCGAGAGTCGCCGTCTGCGAGCCGACATTGCTGAACCCCAGCCCGCTTACCGCCGGCAGCGCCAGCGTCGTGAAGCGCTTCGGCGTGGAAGGCGTGGCGCTGCCGCCTGGACTCGTGGCGCTGAGCCGATAGAAATACGTCGTCCCCTCGGCCAGTCCTGCCAGGGTCGCGCTCACCGTCGTGTCGCCCGTGCCCGTCGCCACCGGTGTCGCGGAGGCGCTGTTCGGGAATGTCACGCCATCGGTCCCATACTCAAAGGCCGCCGTCGTATCCGAGCCGCGCGCATTGACGACGCCCGCAACGCTGGCGCTGCCGGTCGTCACCCCCGTGGCATTGGCCAGCGAGACCAACACCGGCTCGGTCAGCGTGATGAAGCTCGCCGCGCCGCTGACCACCGTCCCCGCCGCGTTCGTGGCTGTGATGCGATAGAAGTAGGTCTGCCCCTTCACCAACCCCGCCACCGCCGCACTCACCGCCACATCTGCGTTCCCCGTCACCGTCCCTGGCGTCGCTGGTGCCGTATTTGGGAAACTATTTCCATCCGTGCCCCACTCAAAGACCACCGAACTGTCAAAGTTCCGCGCGTTCACCGTGCCGTTGAACCGCACGCTGGTCGGCGCAACATCGCTGGCGGCGAGGGCATTGACCGTCGCCTCAGCCAGTGTGGAGAAGCTCGCCACCGGACTGAACGTCGTCCCCGCGCTGCTCACCGCGCGCAGACGGCAGAAATAAGTCGTGCCAGGATTCAGACCGACAAACGTCGCGCCTACTAAACTTGTCTGAAAGCCACTTAGCCCGGACCCCAGCGGCACAGTCGTTGGAAAACTAACGCCGTCTAATCCGTATTCAAGTGATGCCGCCGTGCTCGTCCCCCGCGCATTGACTTGTGCCTCTACCGAGGCAGTCGTAGCGCCTCGAAACTTGAGGTTGGTCAGCAATGCAGTGGGCGGACCGGGCAGGATCAGCCGATAGACACTTCCATCGGGACCTTCGGTCGTTCCGTAGAGATTTTCATCAGCCGCCGCGATGAGACTTGCTTTAGGGCTGGCAGCCGAACCGACAGGAAACTCGCGGATCGTTGTCAACACACCCGCAGGGGTCATCTTGAATACCGTTCCGGGGTCGACGAACTGATTGAACGCATCTTTTCCGCTCGTTGTCCCGTAGAAGTTGCCGTCGCTGCCTTGCACCAAACCCGCATACGGACTACGCCCCTTGTTTGAAGCTCCGTTGTTAGTGAAATGAACCAAGGTTGTCAGGATCCCATCCGGCGTCACTTTGAAGACGGTGCCAAAGCCGTTCGTGCCGCCCAAAGCTGTTGTCCCATAGAAGCTGCCGCCGCTGGCCAAAACGAGCGCTGCCACAGGAGCTTTGCCCTTATTCGAGGCCCCGTTGTCAGTGAACTGCACCAAGGTCGTCAGCGCCCCGGTTGGCGTCATCTTGAAGACCGTGCCGGCGTCGTTCGCGCCGCCCGCCGCCGTGGTGCCATAGAAACTGCCATCGCTCGTTTGAATCAGCGCCGCGGAAGGAGAACGGCCCTTGTTTGTCGTCCCGTTGCTCGTGAACTCCACCAATGTCGTCAGCGCCCCAACTTGTGTCATTTTGAAGATCGTGCCAGAATTGTTTGCGCCGCCCACTGCCGTAGCCCCGTAAAAGTTACCGTCGCTGCCCTGCACCAACGGCGTTACAGGGTTACTGCCCTTATTCGTCGCGCCGTTGCCGGTGAACTCCACCAAGGTCGTCAACACCCCTTCCTGCGTAAGCTTAAACACCGTTCCTATGTCGTCCGCGCCGCCAAATCGTGTCGTTCCATAGAAGTTGCTATCGCTGCCCTTCACCAACGATGCCTGAGGATAACGGCCTCTATTCGATACCCCGTTCCCGGTGAACTCCGCCAACGTCGTCAGCACCCCAGCAGGCGTCATCTTGAACACTGTGCCATTGTTGTTAAGGCCGCCGGATTGCGTCGTGCCGAAGAAGTTACCGTCGCTGCCCTCCACCATCGCTGACTGAGGGCTGATGCCCTTGTCCGATACCCCATTACCGGAGAACTCCACCAAGGTTGTCATCTCGCCCGCAGGAGACATCTGAAAAATCGTGCCGTTATTGTTTCCGCCGCCAAGTTGCGTTGTCCCGTAGAGATTGCCATCGGTGCCCTGCGCCAACCCCGCGTATGGACCTCTACCCTTATTCGACGCCCCGCTACCAGTGAACTCCGCCAAGGTCGTCAGGCCTCCTGCGGGCGTCATCTTGAACACTGTTCCAAAGGTGTTCGTTCCCCCATCATAGGTCGTCCCGAAAAAGCTGCCGTCACTGCCCTGCACCAATGCAGCCCTAGGCGAACGGCCTTTGTTCATCGCCCCATTGCCGGTAAACTCCACCAAGGTCGTCAGCACCCCAGCAGGCGTCATCTTGAACACCGTGCCATTGCTGTTAGCACCGCCGGATTGGGTTGTGCCGTAAAGACTACCATCACTCCCCTCGATCAGCCCCGCACTTGGTCCACTACCTTTGTTCATCGCCCCATCGCCGGTGAACTCCACCAAGGTCGTCAGCACCCCAGCAGGCGTCATCTTGAACACCGTGCCGGCGTCGTTCGTCCCACCGAAAAAAGTGGTTCCATAGAAGTGTCCATCACTACCTCGCAGCATTCGAGCATAAGGCTGAGCCCCTTTGTTCGTCGCGCCATTGCGGGAGAACTCCACCAAGGTCGTCAACACCCCCGCAGGCGTTACCGCGAACACAGTGCCGTTGCCGCTCGCTCCGCCAAATCGGGTCGTGCCATAGAAGTTGCCGTCGCTGCCCTCCACTAACCCCGCATATGGCAGAGCCCCCTTGTTCGACGCTCCATTGTCGGTGAATGCCACTAAAGTTGTCAGCACTCCCGCAGTCGTCACCTTGAACACTGTGCCATTGCCAGTCGCGCCACCCGAACTCGTCGTGCCGTAGAAGATACCGTCGCTGCCTCGGACCAACCCTGCATAAGGCTCACGCCCTTTGTTACTCGTGCCGTTCTCGGTGAACTCCACCAACGTCGTCAGCACCCCGACTGGCGTCATCTTGAAAACCGTGCCAAAGCCGCTCGCACCGCCTGATCGGGTCGTCCCGAAGAAATTTCCGTCTAGTCCCTGCGCCAACGCCTCATACGGGGTTCGCCCCTTGTTGACTGAATCAGCCTCCCGCAACTCCGTTAGATCGACCACCTTCTCATACACCTGTCCCCCGCACGGTTGGCAGAGCAGCAGCGACGCGACGCTAAGCAGGATGCACCAGCGACGCAGGAAACGGGCGGGGGGGGACGGGGAACGGTGGTTGTTCATGGCGGGAAGTCCGAGTGGTTTCACGTTGCCATTGATGCGGCGCCCAATGGCGCGCGGATGCTCGTTTGAGCGGAAAAATCTGCAAGCCGGCAAGTTGAGCGTTCCGAGACAACGCGCAGGTGGCGGAATGCGAGGAGCGGCGACATTCTTGTCGCCGTCCCTACGGCACGGGCATAGCCCGCCATCCTCACCTCGTCGTGTGTGCCTCCGGCGCAGGCAGGCAGACCTGCGGCAGAGCCGAACGCAGCGAGACAGACTGACCGAAGGGCAGCCCAAAGGGCGAGCAGCGAGTCAAATGTCGCCGCTCCTTGGGCGCTTGCTCCGGGGCCGGCGGGCGTTTACGCTGCGCGGTCATGACTGCCGAAGCCGTGCCTTACATCACCGAAGAAGAATATCTCGCGAGTGAGCCGTTCAGCGACGTAAAGCGCGAGTATTTCGACGGGCGCGTGTGGCCGGTGGGCGGGCCGTGGGGGATGGCGGGGGCGACGCGGGTGCATGAGGTGGCTTCCGGGAATGCCTTTGGGCTTCTCTGGAACCACCTGCGCGGAAAGGGTTGCCGCGTCTTCAAGAGCGACATGAAGCTGCGGCTGGCCGTAGGCAACACACCGCTTTTTTACTACCCGGATGTGATGGTGGCTTGCGACCCGGCGGACGCGCATCCGCTCTACTGCGAGCGACCGCGCCTCATCATCGAGGTGCTCTCCACTGACGAAAAGCGGGACTTGATCGAGAAGCGGTTGGCGTATCGCGCGATTTCGTCGCTCGAGGAATACGTCGTCGCGGATCCCCGGCCGGAGGCGCCGGTGGTGTATGTCTTCCGGCGGGCGGAGGGCTGGGAGCCGGGGGAGACGCATGTGGGGATGGACGCGGAGTTCGAGTTGCGCTCGGTGGGGCTGAAGGTGCGGGTGGCGGAGCTATTCGCGGTGTGATCTGCCAGACGGCTCAGGCGGTGAACTGCATCTCGGCGAGTCGGCGGTAGCGGCCTCCTTCGCGGGCGATGAGGTCGTCGTGCGTGCCGCTCTCGACGACGGTGCCGGCTTCGATGACGTAGATGCGGTCGCAGCGCCGCACGGTGGCGAGGCGGTGCGCGATGATGATGGCGGTGCGGCCGGCGAGCAGGGTGTCGAGCGCGCGCTGGATGAGTTGCTCGCTCTCGGCATCGAGGGAGCTGGTGGCTTCGTCGAGCACGAGGATGGCGGGGTCGCGGAGGAAGGCGCGAGCGAGGGCGATGCGCTGGCGCTGGCCGCCGCTGAGTTGCACGCCGCGTTCGCCGACGAGCGTGGCGTAACCTTCGGGGAAGCGGGCGATGAATTCCTCGCAGTGCGCGCGGCGGGCGGCGTCGCGGATTTCCTCCTCGGTCGCTCCGGGGCGGCCGTAGGCGATGTTTTCGCGGATGCTGCCGCCGAAAAGGAGCACCTCCTGCGGGACGACGGCGAGATTCGTCCGCACATCGGCGAGGGCGAAGTCACCGGCGGATTTCCCGTCGAAGCGCAGCGTGCCGGCGTTGGGCTCATAGAAGCGCAGGAGCAGCGAGACGACGGTGGATTTCCCCGCGCCGCTCGGGCCGACGAGGGCGATCTTTTCGCCGGGCGCAGCGGCGAGCGAGAGTTCGTGGAGCACGGGCAGGTCGGGGCGCGAGGGGTAGCGGAAGCTGACGTGGTCGAAGGCGACTTCGCCGCGCAGGCGCGGAGGTAGGGATGGCTGTTCCAGCCGTCCGTCGGGCGGCGCGATGGGGACATCGCGCCCTACCTCAGCTTGCTCGCCGAGCAGTTCGCGCACGCGGTCTGTGGCGCCGATGGCTTTCTGAAACTGGCTGATGATCTCCGCGAACGAGCTGACCGCGCCGCCGACAAAGGTCGTGTAGAGCATGAAGGTCGTGAGGTCGCCGTGGCTCATGTGGCCGGCTTGCATCTGCCGCGCGCCTTGCCAGAGCACGAGCACGATGGAGCCGAACACGCCGAGGATGATGAAGGCGATGAGCGCGGCGCGGCTGCGGGCGGAGCGGAGGATCGTAGAGAGAAAGCCGTCGAGCGCGGCGCCGTAGCGCGTGGTCTCGAAGCGCTCGTTGGTGAACGCCTTCACCGTCGCGATGTTTTGCAACGTCTCCTCGACGATCACGGCGCTCTCGGCGAGCCGGTCCTGCGCGGTGCGCGAGAAGCGGCGGATGCGGCGCCCGACGACGACCGCGGCGAGGATGAGCACGGGGAAGGAGGCGATCATCACCAGCGCGAGTTGCCACGAGGTTACGGCGATCATCACGAGCCCGCCGCCGCACAGCATCGTCTGCCGGATGGCGCTGGAGACCATGAAGGTGAGGACTTCGTGAATCTGCGCGAGGTCGTTCGAGAGGCGGCTGGTCAGTTCGCCGACGCGGTGCTGGCCGAAGAACTCCATCGGTAGCGCGATCAGCCGCGCATAGACCGTCTTGCGCAGCGCCACGACGCTGCTTTCGCCGACGCGGTTGAACGAGTAGGACGAGAAGAACGTGAGCGCGGCTTGCGCGGCGAGCGTGCCGATGAGCACGAGCGCGACCGTGTCCACGCCGGGCCGCCACGCCGCGGACGGCAGCACTTTCAGCGACGGGATCGCAGCGTCGAGCAAACGGCCGACAAGCCACGGGAAGGCGAGGCCGAACGCCATCGAGGCGAACGACGCCAGCATCGCCCCGGCGAAGCGCGCGCGGAACGGACGCACGAACGCGAGCAATTCCAGCAGACCGCTGATCGCGCCACGCTCCGCTGCGGTCTCGGACTTCAAAGACGTGAGGCTGCTACTCGGCGAGCGGCTTTAGCTCGCGGATCCACACGTTGCGATAGCGGACGGGGTTGCCGTGGTCTTGCAACGCGAGCGCGCCCTTCTCCGGGTGCTCCTTGTATTCGTTGATCTTCCGGTGCGTGGTGCCGCCGAAGAGCGCGCGGTGCGGCTGCGTGAGCACGCCGTTGTGGAAGATGGTGACGTAGGCGGGTGAGACGAGCTGGCCGTCCTTCCAGCGCGGGCTCGTGAAGACGATGTCGTAGGTCTGCCACTCGCCGGCTGGGCGGCAGGCGTTCACGAGCGGCGGCCACTGGCCGTAGAGCGCGGAGGTCTGGCCGTCGGGATACGTTTTGTTTTCGTAGCAATCGAGCACCTGGATTTCGTAGGTGCTGCCGTGGAAGAAGACGCCGCTGTTGCCGCGGCCCTGGCTTTCACCCTCGCCTGGCGACGGCGTGGCGAACTCGATGTGGAGCTGCATGTCGGGGCCGAACGTTTGCTTGGTGAAGAGGTAGCCCGATTTCGGCACGCACTCGAAGGCGCCGTCCTTCACGATCCACTTCGCCGGCTCGCTTGCGGAGCCGTCGCGCTTGCCGCTCGTCCATTGATCGAGGTCTTTGCCGTCGAAGAGGACGACCGCATCGCTGGGCGCATCGCCGGGCTTTTTCCCCGGCGTGATGACGGGCGGCTGTGGGCGGTCGCCGTCGTGGACGTGCCACTTCGTGCCGGGGATGAGCGGCGTGTCGTTGTAGCCGAGACCGTGTTTCTCGGGCTTCTTGTCTTGGGAAAAGGCGGTGGTGCTCATGAGAGCGACGGCGAGTGGGAGCAGGGTGCGGAGGTGCATGGCGCTGACGTGTGGCAGAAGCGGCGCGCGCAGGCCAAGGGAAAATCTACGCGGGCTTCGGCACGTCGCGCTCGACGGTCACATCGGGCCTTGCTTTGCGGAAGGCGGCGACACCGGCGTCGGTGAGTTTCGTGCAGCGGTGGAGAGCCACGCGCTTGAGCGATTTCAATCGGCTCAGCGACTCGAGACCGGTGTCGCTGAGTTGCGGGCAGCCGTTGAAATTCAAAACCTCGACGCCGGAGAGGAGCGACAGCTCCGCTGCGACCGCATCGTCGCCCACGCCATCGGCGACGGAAACTTCCTTGAGCGTCCTCGACTTGCCGAGCGCGCGGAAGGCCGAGCCCTGCACTTGGTTCGCGCCCGTGATCGCGAGCACGCGCAGGCCGGAAAGATCGCGTCCGATCGTTTCGAGCGCTGCGTCGCCGAGGCCACAGTTGGCGAGGCGCAGGCGCTCGAATGAGCGGCACGAGCGCAGGCTCGCGAGACCTGGTCCGCGGATCGCGCCGTTGTCGAGTTCAAGTCCCTTGAGGTTGCTGAGGCCGGCGAGTTTCGCGAAGTCGTCGTCCACGAGGCCGGAGTTGCCGAGGCGCAGGCTTTCGAGGCTCTTGAGCTTCGACACAGTGTCGAGCACGCGCGCTTTTGCGTCGCGCACGCTGTTGATGACGAGCGTTTTGAGCTGCCGGAAGCCGCTGAGGTCGAGCGCGGTCAGTTCGGCGAGATCGGTGAGCGTGAGATCGTCGATCGGTAACTGCGCGAGCGCGCCGAGGCCTGCGGCGGAAAGGTTCTGCCCGCTGAGATTGAGCCGGCGCAGCTTGGTGCAGCGCGCGAGGTTTTTGAGTCCCTCCTTGGTGATGGCGCAGCCGGTCAACTCGAGTTGCGTGAGGTTCGCGAGCGTGCCGATGGCGGGTGTCGCCTGGTCGTTGACCTGCGGGCAACTGTAGATCCGCAGCGCCTTCAATTCCGACATGCCGCGCAGCACTTCGAGGCCTTTCGCGGTGACCGGCGCGCGTTCGATTTT
The DNA here is from genome assembly GCA_009885995.1 of Verrucomicrobiota bacterium. GTDB lineage: Bacteria > Verrucomicrobiota > Verrucomicrobiia > Chthoniobacterales > Chthoniobacteraceae > VFJQ01. Next base: position 35,867 of record VFJQ01000033.1, on the reverse strand, counting down.
GAATTCGTCGAGCTCCTTGCACTGCACGAGCGGGGTGAGGTCGGCGTCGGTCAGCTTCGCGTTCTTCGCGACGTCGATGAAGTCGATCCGCATGACTTCGTAACGTTTCGCCGGCAGTTCCCCCTCGATGTTGATCGTCTGGCGCCGGCCGTCGGCGCGGATTTCGAGCCGTCCGTTGAATCGTAGCGCGAGCAACGCGGCTCGCCGCCAACTGCTCGTGGCCGCATCGGTCGCGGCGCCGGTGAGCGACATCGGCGACTCCGTCTTGGCGGCGGACGCCGATCCGGTCTCGGCGGTCCATTCGCCGGTGATCGCGTCGCGGCGCTGCTGCACCGCGAGCGCGAACTCGACCTTCTGCGCGCGAGTGAACTCCGCCTGCGCGGCGTCGAGCAACTTGAGGTAGCCGTCGCGGATGGGTTTGAGTTTGGCCGCGCGATCGGTTTCGAGTTTTGCGAGGCTCGTCCGGTAGCTCGCGCGCAGCGGCTTGAGCACCTCGGGCAGCGCGGAGTCGTTGGAGTCGAGCCCTTTGCCGAGGCTGGCGCGGACGCGTTCCTCGCGGAGCGCGACGGTGTCCGCGAACTTGCCGGACTGCGCGGCCTTCGCGATCTCTCGGTCGATCGCGGCCTGGTAGTTCGCTTGTAGCATGTCGCGCCCGGCGTCGAAGGTCTTCGCGATGTCGCGCGCATACGCAGCGTCGTATTGCGCCTTCAGCGCGGTGAGTCGTAGTGCGGCTTCATCCACCGCTGGCGCGGGCGTCGCAGCCATCGGCGCGGCGGGCGCGGGCGCGGGCGTCGTCATCGCGACGGGCGCTGCCGGCGGCGCAGTCTTCGGCTCGTCCCACTCGACGAGGTAACCGACGACCCCGGTATCGGCGGCGCCCGTGTCGTCCCATCCGTTCGAGGTGAAAGGTTCGAGCGAGGTCGAAAGGCCGGCGCAGAATGGCGGCTTGACGTTGCCCGTCTTCGCTCCGTTGGGCTCGCTGGGAATCCAGTCGCTGAATTTGAACTCCTCGTCGGTGACCCAGTGCCACGTGTCGTCGCGGTCCGCTTGATACGCACCGATCCAGATGCGCGACCATTTGCGCGGCAGCTCGGGGCCGAAGGTCTTGCGAATCCACTCGGCCTCCTCCTTCGTCGTGATCGTCGCGAGGTGGCCGCCTTTGAATTCCGCCTCCGTCTTCGCCTGCATCCACGAGGCCTGCGAGCGGATGAACTGGTAGCGTGAATCGCCGAACGTGAGCGGCGCGCTGGGCGTGGCCGCGGCTGCCGGCTTGGGCGCCGTGGCCGGCGCGGCTTTGACCACCGCGACGGGACGTTTCGGCGCCGGTGTCGCGGCGATGATGAGCGGCGCGGGCGTCGGCACGTAATGCGGGGCGACGGTGCGCACGGATTTCGAGGGCTGCATCAGCGCGTAGCCGAGCAGCGAAACGACCACCACCGCCGCGGCGATCGCGATCCACATGCCGGGCTTCGGTAGGGACCGCTGTCCCCAGCGGTCCGCGCTTGGCTTTTCGCCACCGGGCGGACGGCTAGGGACAGCCGTCCCTACCCGGGTCGGCAGCGGTGGGGCGTGGCGCACTGCGGCGGCGTGGAGCGGCGCGGTGTCGAGTGCTAGCTTCAGCTCCATCGCGCTCTGGAAACGCTTCGCGGGATCCTGCTGCATCGCGCGCGAGATGATCTCATCGATCGCGTGCGGTGTGCCGATGAGCTGAGAGACGGGCGGAAAGACGCCGCGCGGGAGTTGACCGGTGAGGGCTTCGTAGAGCACGACGCCGAGCGCGTAGATGTCGGCGTTCTGGTCCACGCGCTCGCCGCGGCGCTGCTCGGGCGCCATGTAGTCGAGCGTGCCGACGACCATGCCCCTGATCGTGAGCGTTTGGCCGGAGTTCGCCTTGGTCGAGCGCGCGAGGCCGAAGTCGGCGACCTTCGCGACGCCATGCACATCCACGAGGATGTTTGGCGGCTTGATGTCGCGATGGACGACGCCTTCGCGGTGCGCCGAGGCGAGGCCTTCACACACCTGCCCCATGATGCGGATGACGCGTGCCGGCGTGAGCGCGCGAGTGTGTGCGAGGTCGTGCAGCGTCGCGCCTTCCACATACTCCATGACGAAGAACAGGTGCCCCTCGGGCGTCTGCCCGAAGTTGTAGAGCGCGACGAGATTCGGATGATGCAGCCGCGCCATCGTCTGCGCCTCGCGGGTGAAACGCTCGGTGAACTCCCTGTCGCGGCCGATCTGGAGCGGCAGGAGCTTGATGGCCACGATCCGGTCGAGCGAGATCTGCCGCGCTTTATACACCGCGCCCATGCCGCCGTGGCCAAGCAGCGTGAGGATTTCGTAGCCGGGAAAAAGGCGCGTCATTTCATCAATGCGCGGCGGTGTCCAAGGTCCACCGCCGCTCCCGACGCCGGACATTTTCACCGTCTGCATGCCGCGCGCGAACAACTCGCCGGGATTCAGCCCGCGGATGATCGCGGGCAGCGGGTCGCTGGCATCGGGCGGTCGTTGGTCGTCTTTCATGGTCGTTCTTCCGGCAGGTTTGAAGTCGTCGCGTCATCTGCGTGGTTCGCCCGCCCGCGGCTCGGTCGAGCGGCGGATGTCCTCTGCACAGTTCTTATCTGGGCTTCCATAATGCGGCGGTGTTACGCGCGCTCAAAAGCCACGTTTTCGACGGCGGCGTCAAGCCGCCCGTTTGGCCGGGCTACAGCCGCTTCGCGTCCTTCGCGGCGGCGAGCAGCGCGGCTTGTTTGCGGATGCGCTCGGTGAGATCCTTCGCCTGCGCTTCGGCCTCGGCGATGGGCAGGCCGTGCTTCATCCCGGGGCGCTGGTGCCCGGCCTCGGTCAGCCACGCGTCGCTGAGGATGTGGCGGCGCTGGCTGATGAGCTTCATGAAGTCGGGCGCGAACGCGGGATCGCGCAGCCGGTTCATCACGTCCATCGCCGCGGGGCGGTCGGCACCGCTGAGTTCGCCGACGAGTTCCATCGAGAAAATCCAGTGCGCGGCTTCGCTCGGATGCACGCCGTCTTTTGCGAACGCGAACCCCGGCTCCGCGGCGCGGCGCGCGTCGAGGATACTGCGCATCACGCGGTGGATATCGACCACCCGCCAGCCGTCGGCGCGCCGCGAGAGCAGCCACTCGGCGTAGTGGCTGAGCACGGCGTCATCGTAGTTCGTGAACATCGCGGACGGGTTCTTGCCGGTCGGGTCGGTCTTCGCCTTGATCGGCTCCGGGTCGAAGACAGGCGGCGTGAGATGCACGATCTGCGCGCCCGCGGCGGCGACTTTCGCGCGCAACTTTTCGATGCCCGCGCGATACGCCTCGAAGCGCTCCTCGCTGCGTGGCGCGTAGATGCCGTCATTCATCCCGTAGCACGCGATCACGAGGTCCGGCTTGGTCTTCGCGAGCACGCGGTCGAGCCGCTCGTGCAAGCCCGGTCGCGGGAATTTTCCGCCCGCGTGCCCCGGCTCCGAGAGCCCCGAGACGGTCTCGCTCGGCAGCCCGCAGTCGATCACCTCGAACTCGCGCTCCGGGTAGCGCACCGCGAGATACGCGTCGAACTGATCCACGTAATGCCCCGCGTAGGTGATGCTGTCGCCGAGGAAGACGATGCGCTTTACGCCGGGTAGAAAATCTGCGCTGGCGGCGAGCGAGGCGGTGAGCGCGAAGAGAAACGCGAAGCGGAGGAAGCGATGCATGGGCGTCGTGTTAAGCGAGGCGCCGGAGCGATGGAAGGCGCGTTTGCGCCGATGGATTCGCGAAAGAGTTGCCGCGCTTACGCGGCGCTACTATGGGGGCGCCCGATGCTCCCATTGCCTACTGTCTGATGCTCCTTCTAGCCGACGCCCAGTTCTGGACCAGCCTGTGGCAGGTCATTATCGCGGACATCATCCTCGCGGGCGACAATGCGATCGTGATCGCGCTGGCGGTGCGTTCGCTGCCGGCGAAGCAGCAGTTCTGGGGGCGCATCTTCGGCGCGGCGGGCGCGGTCGTGCTGCGCGTGGTGTTCGTGTGGGTCGTGTCGTGGATGTTGAGGATTCCCTACCTCCAGTTCGTCGGTGGGCTGATGCTCGTGTGGATCGCGTGGAAGCTCGTGCGCGAGCAGGGCGGAGGTGAGGAGGAGGGCCATGTGCGTGAGGCGGCGACGCTCTGGCATGCGATCTGGATCATCGTGGTCGCCGACGTAGTGATGAGCTTTGACAACGTGATGGCGATCGCGGGCGCATCGAAGGGACACATGGGGCTGGTGATCTTCGGCCTCCTTTTCTCCATCCCGCTGGTCGTGCTCGGCAGCGGGATTTTGTCGGACCTGATGAAGCGGCTGCCGATGCTGATCTGGCTCGGCGCGGGGCTGCTCGGGCATGTCGCGGGGAGCATGATGCTCGCTGATGTGCGCATTCACGCTGCGATCGAACCGTGGGTTCATCTGCTCGATCACAGCGTCCCGATCGTCCTCGGGGCCGTCATCGCCGCGATGGGATGGTGGTATTCCAAGCAACCGGCCGTGGCCTCGGTCGAGCACGACGAGAAGCCGATGGGAGCCCGGAAGGAGTAATGGATCTCTACGAACAGGGCGAACTCCCCGCGAGGAAGCTGAGCGAGGATTTTGGCGACTTGCTCCGGGATACGGAAGGCCGGGGGGTGACGTTGGGTGAGTTGGAGAAGCGGCTGCAAGGCCGCGGCTTCGCGCTGTTCATCCTCATCATGTCGCTGCCCTTTTGCTTCCCGATCGCGATCCCGGGACTTTCGATTCCGTTCGGGGTCGTCATCCTCCTGCTCGGGTTGCGCATTGCGATGGGGCACAAGCCGGACCTGCCCGGCTTCATCCTGAAAAAGGAGATCAGCCACAAGATGCTCACGAAGATCGTCGGTCTCGGCCTCCGGGTTTCGCGCTGGATCGAGAAGGTCGCCCGCCCGCGCATGCATTTCCTCCGGCGTTCGCGCCTGGCGATCAATCTCATCGGGATCGGACTCGCCAGCGGCGGGCTGCAACTGCTCCTGCCGCTGCCGCCGCTCATCCCGCTCTCGAACACGATCCCCGCCGTCTCCGTCGTGCTGCTCACCGCGGGCCTCGTCGAGCGCGATGGCGTCCTCGTGCTGTCGGGTTATGTCGTGAATCTCATCGCATGGGTGTATTTCGCGCTCATGGGCGCCGCGCTCGGCGAAGCGTTCCGGATCCTGATGCGCTGGTTTGGCGCGTGAAAGTTGAGCCGATGCGAAAATCGCATTTGCCATCGGCCGGAAAACCGCTCTAGCCTGCGCCCCAACGATGAAATCTCTCCTCAGCCTCGTAATCCTCTCCCTGCTGGCGGCGACCGCTTTCGCGGACATCCAGGATCCGCCGATCAACGACCAGGGACCGACGCGCAAGCTCAGCCGCGGTTTGGCGAACATCCTCTTCGGAAGCACTGAACTCTTGCAGCAGCCCACGCTCATGAACGAGCGCGAAGGCAACGCTGCCGCCTTCTCCTACGGCATCGTCAAGGGCGTCGGCCGCTTCGTCGCGCGCATCGGCTACGGCGTGTGGGATGTGGCCAGCTTCCCGTTCCCGACCAATCGCGGCAGCTACAAGCAGCCTTACAAGAGCTACATCCCGTGGATTCATGGCGGCATGGAGGAATTCCCGCCGGAACTCGGCTGGGAGACCCGCTACCACTACGTGCGCTCGGTTTACGCCTACCCGTAGCCCATCGGTCATTCGACTTACGAGGGGCTCCTGCTCCGGCGCCGCTGTGATGCGCTGTGTGGCGGGAGCCTCTCTTTTTTTGTCGCCGTTGATGGTGGTCGGTTGATGGTCGATGGACGACCAATACCGGCGCCACCGACGATCAATCATCATCCATCACCCAACTCTTGAGCGAACTCCTCGTCCTCCACATCGAAGACATTGCCTTTGGCGGCAAAGGCGTCGCGCGCCATGATGGGAAGGTCATCTTCGTGCCCTTCACCGCGCCGGGCGACACCATCACCGCGCAGATCGTGAAGTCGAAGAAGAGCTTCGCCGAGGCACGGATGGTGAAGCTCATGACCCCATCGCCCGATCGGGTCGAGGCGCGCTGCCCTTACTTCACCGGCTGCGGTGGCTGCGTCTATCAGCACCTGCGCTACGAGGCGCAGCTCGCGGTGAAGACCAAGCAGGTCGCCGACACCCTGCGCCGCGTGGGCAAGTTCACCGATGTGCCCCTGCGACCGATCATTCCGTCGGTCAACCCGTTCGGCTATCGCAACCGCATCCGCATCCATCGTTCCGAAGGAGTCACCGGCTTCTACATGTTCGAATCGCAGCGGATGATCGATGTCGAGCAATGCGTCATCGCCCAGCCCGAGGTGAACAAGGCTTTGCGAAAGCTGCGCAAATCGAAGGTCGAGGACGGGGACTACTCGCTGCGTGCGCCGGGCGGCGCGGGTCCATTCTTCGAGCAGACCAATCAGCAAGTCACCCACGCGCTCGTCGATCTGGCCGATACCACGCTGCGCCGCGATCAGGCACTGCTGGTCGATGCCTACAGCGGTGGCGGTCTCTTCGCGAAAGCGCTCGCCGCGCACGCTCAGCGCGTCATCGGCATCGAGACCAACGAAGCCGCCATCGCCCACGCCCGCAAAGGCGCGAGCGCCAAGGAGAGCTACGTCCACGGCGACGTCGCCGAGCATCTCGCCTCCGTCCTCGCGCCGCACGACGCCGCGAAGACCACCGTGCTCCTCGACCCGCCCTCCGAAGGCGTCGCCGCGCCGGTGATCAGCACCCTCCTCAGCGCCGCGCCCGCGGAAGTCGCCTACATTTCCTGCAACCCCGCCACGCTCGCCCGCGACCTCGCGCTCCTGAAATCTGCGTATCGGATCGAGAGCGTCACGCCGCTCGATATGTTCCCGAACACCGCCGAGATCGAAGTCTTCGCGCACCTCGTGCGCGCCTAGCTCGCGCCGAGCGGCGCAAGGTAGGGACGGCTGTCCCAGCCGTCCGCGGGTGGGCGCGGGCGAAACAGAGCCCCGCCTCGCTGCGCTCGCCCCGGACCGCTGGGACAGCGGTCCCTACCTGCGCGGCTGCCTACTTCAGCTCCTTGATCCGCAGCTTGCGCCAGCGCACTTCCTCGCCGGCCTTCTCCGTCTTGTTGCCGATGCCGTGGACTTGCAGCGCGATGACGCCCTCCTTCGTCAGCCCATCCGTGAAGTCCGCCGCCGGCACGCCATTGATCCACGTCTTGATGCTCTCCCCGCGGCACTCGATCCGCGCCGCGTTCCACTCGCCCTGCTTGAATGCCTTCCGCGCCGCCTCGTTTTTCTTGAGGTCGAAGAGCCACCCGCGCCGCCCCTCGTCATACACGCCGCCCGTGTAGGCGCGCTCGCTCGGGTCGATCTCAAACTGATAGCCGAACACGCGATCCGCCGGGAATTTCTTCGGCTTCCCGTCGATCTCCACCGTCGTCTCCTCCACGTAAAAATTACTCCGGAACTGCACGCCCGAGTTCATCGCCGGCGCCACCTTGAACTCAAACTCGAGCACGAAGTCCGCATACTTCTTCTTGGTGCAAAGGAACGAATTCCCCGTGTTCGCCACCGTCTTGCCCACGACCGCGCCATCCTCCACGCGATACTCCGCCTTGCCGCTGTGCTGCTCCCAGCCATCGAGCGACTTGCCGTCGAAAAGGCTCACGAAGCCATCATCGGCGGCGTGAGCGTGGGTGAGCAGCGAGGCGGCGGCGGAGATGAGGCAGAGCGAGTGGAGGTATTTCATCGGGAAGATTCGGAGCCTCAATTCCAGCCTGCCGCAACGTCAAGCGTGGACTAGGAGTCGGCTGGGGAGCCGGCCCCGTCGCCGATTCCGGCGGCAGCCGAGCGCGAGCACGCCCGCGGCGAGCAGGCTGGCGGCGCCCGGTTCGGGGAGCGTGATGAGCGCGGTGAGCTGCACGGAGGTCGGGAGATACCGCACGCTGAAGGCCGGCATTTCGGTGCCGGCTTCGCGTGGGAAGTCGAGCGTGGAGAAGGTGCCGGTGATCGAGCTGCCGGTGAGGATCGTGAAGACCGATCCGGCGGGCAGGCCGAAGGCCTCGAAGAGGATGATGACTTCCAACTCGCCGGCGAGCACCACTGGGCCGCTCACGCTGAGCAGGTCGGACGCGCTGCCGATGGCGAGGCCACCGATCTCGATGCCGAGCGTGCCGGTCGCCTGCTGCTCGAAGCTGCCATTGATCGTGAGCGTGCCGGGCGAGTTACCGGGGAAGACGCCGCCGGCGTTGCTGAGTCCGCCGATGAGCAGGCCGCCGCCGGAGAGGCTGCCGGTCGCGGTGTTGAGCGCCGGTTGCGTGGAGGTGAGCGTGCCGTTGAGCTTCGTGCTGCCGAGGTTTTGGAAGTTGAGCGTCTGGAGCGAGCTGCCGCCGTCGATGTCGGTGGCACCGCTGATGAGCACCGGGGCGAGGTTGAAATCGAGCGCGGTGTTTTGCAGGCTGAGCCCGCCCGCGAGGGTGACGGGCGCGGTGCCCGTGGCGGCGGGCAGGTTAATGCAGCGGCTGCCCGCGCCGATGAGGCGGAGTTCCGCGCCGGGGTCGATGGTGGTGAGGGTGCCCGGGCCGAGATCGAGCGTGCCGCCCTCGGAGGCTTGCCACTTCCCGCCCGTGAGGTGGCCGCCGGTGAACTGCACGACGCCGCCGATGAACTGCAAGGTGCCGCTGCCGGAGACGCTCACGAAGTCCTGGTTGTCGAACGGCACGGAGACGACGGAGAGGCCCGCGGAGGGTTTGGCGAAGGTCTTGCGATTGATGAAGGTCGCGCCGCTGGCGCTGCCGCCGACGATGATGTCGGCGTCGCTGTGGAGCAGGAAGTCGCCGTCGTTTTCGAAGACCGCGGCGCGGTCGAGCACGAGAGCGCCGCCGCCGTCGTAGTTGATCTCCGCGGCATTCCGAAAGCGCGCGCCCGTCGCGCCCGCGGTGGTGGTGAGGGTATTCCCAGTGCTGCCTGCGAAGGTCATGCTGCCCTCGTTGCGAAAGGTGGCCGTGCTGGCGAGCGAGGCGGTGCTGCTGGACCAGAGCAGGTTGGCGGTGTTCAGGAGCACTACGGTGGGACTCACGTTGAGCGTGCTGCTGGTGATTTCGCCGGCGGTGAGGGCGAAGCTCGTGTCGCCGATCACGTCGAAGGTGCCTCGGAATTCCACGCGCCCCTCGCCTTCAAAGTCCGCGACGACTTGGAAGGGCTGCGTCCGATACGAGATGAGGCCGGCGGGGGTGGTCATGTCCTCGGGCGCGGAGACATTGTGAAACACGCTGCCGGCGATCGAGCCGCCGCCTGTGAAGTTCAGCGACGAGCCCGCGGCGGTCGCGAAGAAGGCTCCGGTGGCGATGGCCGCCGGGCCGCTGATCGTGAGTGCGCCTTCCTGCACTTCGATGATCGCGTTCGCGTTATCGAGCTCCGTGCTGATCGTGGCGGCGGACTGGCCGGTCTTCACGATTGCGCCGTTGTTGGCGAACACGGTATTCACCGCGCCGCCGGCGGGGCTGATGCGCTGCACCGCGCCGCTGGAGCCCGAAAAGACGTATTCGCCGCCGATGCGATTGAGGATCGTGGCGTTGGTGAGGAGCTGGAGTTCGTTGGTCCCGGCGGTGTTCGTGTGGAGGATCAAGCCGTCCAGGTTGTCGATGAGGCCGTTGACGGGGATGGACTTCGAACCGGTGCCGAGCAGCACCATCTGCGCGAGGCCGGCGCCCGCGTCTTTGAGGTTGAGGAAAGTCCCGCCGACCGGCCCGGTGAACCACCCGAACTCGCCGTGGTTGGCGAAGTTGCCGGTGAGCGCGCCGACGGTGCTGTTCATCTCGAAGGTGGCGCCCACGGCATTGGTGAAGTCGCCGCTGGTCGTGCCGCCGGTCTTCACCACCGAGCCTTTGTTTTCCAGCACGCCCGTCATCGTCCCCGCTGTGTGGAGGAAACCCGAGAGCAACTGGAGTGTGCCGCCGTCGAGCCCGCCGGTGAAGGTGCCATTGACCAGCCGCACATCGCCGTCGCCCGAGTCGGTGAGCGTGCCATCGAGGGTGTGGGTGATGCCCGCGCCGCCGAAGTCGATGCGTGCGCTGCTCACGCTGGGCGTGAGATGGATCGTGCCGAGCGTGGTCGGCCCGTTGAACTCGATCGCGCCGGTCTCGATCTGCGCGCTGCCGCCGGTCAGCATCGTGATCCCGCTGAAGCGCAGCGTGCCTGCCTCGACCACGATCAGCCCGCTGCCGTCCTGCTCGTAGTTGACGGTGATGTCCGCCGTGCCCGCGCCCGTCTTGTAGATCGCGCCGGTGTTCACGAGCACCGCGCCTGTGACGGACGAGTCCAGCTTTCGGATGGAGCCGGTGCCGGCCAGTTCGAGGCGCGCCGGGGCGCCGTCGGCCTTGTTGTTGAGCTCGCTGTTGTCGTCGAGCAGCAGGGCGGCGCCGGTTTGGACGCGGAATGAGCCGAGGTTCAGGATTTGGCCTGCCGCTGTGGAGTCGCCCATGCGCGGCGTCCCGCCGCTCACGATCTCGATGGTGCCTGCGGTGCCATTGGCCACCCCGCTCATGCCGCGCAGCGTGGCCGTGCGCCATTCGAGCAGGCCTCGGTTGGAAAGCGCGTTGTCGGTCTGCACGATCGCGGTGCTGCCATTCAGGCGCACTTTGGAAGTGGGGCCGGTCTCGATGGTCGCGAGCGTGTTCACGAGGAGGGTGCCCGCGGTTTGCTCGACCATGCCGGTGCCGGCCACTTGCAGCGTGCCCGTCAGCGTCGAGATGCCGCTTTGGATTTCCACCACGCCGCCCGCCGTGAGCTGGATAGTCGGGGAGGTGAGCGCACTGCTCAAGCTCGCGCCGCCGATGCTCAGCAGCGCGGTGGCGTCGGTGGTGCGATCGACTTCGAGCCGCCCGCTGATGTCGTTCACGCCGCGCAGCCGCAGGAGCCCACTGGTGGCTTTGACGGTGCCGGTCGCGGTGTTCTGAAACGGGACCGTGAGTGTGAAGCTGCCGACGCCGGAGGTTTGCAGCAGCCCCGCATTCACGAAGGTGCCCGTGCCGCCGCTGGCCTGGGAAATCCCCCCGAGCTGCCGGTCACATCGTAGGTGCCGGTCGCGGTATTTGTCAGGCTCCCGGAGCCGAGCTGCACGCTGGCGCCAGCGTGGGTGATGGTGCCGCGATTGGTCAGCCCGTCGAAGTCGAGCACCCGCGGCGCGCCGGCGGTGGCGACGGTGACGATGAAGCGGCCGGGCACCGCGTCGTTGGCCACGCCGTCGAGTGCGCCGCCCCGCCAGAGGAAGGTGCCGACGTTATCCACCGCGCTGAGCCTGCTGCCTTCAAAAGCGAATGGCGCGGTGGCCGCGAAGTCGAGCGTCGCGGCCTCACTCGGCACGTGGGTGGACATCGCGCTGCCCGTCATGCGCACTTCGCCGGTGCCATCGCCCGTGCTCGTGAGCACGCCCGAGAGCAGGTGCGAGCCTGCGGTGAATACGAGGTCGCCCCCGGTGGTGAGGCTGACTTCGATGTCGGTGAGGATGCTCGAACCCGAGAGGTGGATGTTTCCTCCGCCGCTCACGGCGAGCAGCGAATCCGTCAGCTCCGCCGAACCGCTGAAGGCCAGCGTGCCGATCGCGGTGTTCGAGATCGTGCCCGCGCCCATGTCGCGGAAGGTGGTGCCGACCGTCGAAATGAGAGTGCCGGAGACTTTCGTGAAGTCGCCGCTATTGACGAAGGTGCCGCCGCCCGTGCCCGCGGTCACGCCGCTATCGCCGATGACGCTGAAGGTGCCCGTGCTGGTGAACTGCCCGCCATTGCTCAGCGTGAGCGTGCCGGTGTCGGCGATCGAGACGCCGAGGTTCGTCTCCGCCGCCGAGGCGAGCGCGCCCGTGGACACCGTCACGCCGCCGTAGATGTCCAGGGTGCCGAGGATGAAGGTGCCTTGGGTGAACTGTGGGCCGACGAGATTATCCGCGAAGGTCGAGCCCACGACCGTGAGCGTCTGCCCGCCGCCGTTGAGGGTGGTCGTCCCGGTCGGCCCGGTGCTGAAGCTGAGATTGCCGATGGTGATGGCCGTGCTGAGCACGAGCGTGTTGCTGCCGGGGATGAGCGCGTCGAACATCGCGCCGTTCGGAAACTGCCCCGTCATGTTCAAGCTGTCGCGCCAGTTCCCCCCGTCGCTCCACTGCTGCGAGCCGCCGGCGGGAGCCCAGCGCAAGCTCGCCGCCGTGGCGGTGGGAAGACTGCCCGCGAGGAGCAGGGCGAGGGCGCGGAGAAGCAGCGATGTGTTCATGGGGCGGCGGCGATCAGTGAGAATCAGCCTGCCTTTTCTTGCGCCACCTCTCCGTCCGGGCGAGGTCAAAGCTTCACACGGCCTCTGCGTTGGCCATCTCCTGGGCGCTTGCGCGGTGAAGGTGCCGGGGAGTGGCTCGCGCGGGTCGGGCTGCATCATCCCAAACGCTCGACTTCGATGGCCAGCAGGCACACGTCGTCTTCGAACATCTCGCGTTCGGAGAACGCCTTCGCGTCAGCCAGCAACCCATCGAGCAGTTCCTCCGCCGGACTTTCCATGCGGGCGCGCAGCGCGTTCTCGAACCGATGACCTTCGTAGAGGTCGCCGGCGGGGCTCTCCGCTTCGGAGAGGCCGTCCGTGTAGAGCAGCAGCAGGTCGTTTGGCGAAAGCTGAAACTCGCTCGCCGCATAGCGCGTGTCCGGGAGGATGCCCAGCGCGGCGGAGCGGCCCGGCATCGCGAGGCGCTCGCAGCGCGATTCGGCGCGGCGCAGCACGTAGGGCCGTGGGTGGCCGGCGTGCGCACAGCGCAGCGTGCCGGTCCGCGTGTCGATGACGGCATACAGCGCGGTGGAGAAGATGACGGTGCCGCTGATGTGCTTGAAGATCGTCGCGTAGGTGGCGTTGAGCTGCGTCATGAATGCGCCCGGGTCGCTCGCGAGCGGGCGCAGCTGCTCGATCAATCCGCGCACGGTCGCGACCACGAGCGCGGCGCGGATGCCGTGCCCCATCACGTCGGAGATGAACAGCGCGACCTCGTGATCGGAGAGCGGGCGGATGTCGAAGAAATCGCCGCCGATCGTGCCGCTCGGACAATACAGATTGCGGATCTGCAGCCGCGCCGCGTCCGCGCCGGCGCCGGGGGGGGAAGACTTGGAAGTCGGTCGGCAGGAAGGCGCGGTGCAACTCCGATGCGATGTTCAGATCCTCCTGCATCTGCGCGTTCTTCTCGTTGAGTTCGGAGGCGAAGGCTTGCAGTTGCTGCTGCGCGCGCTTTTGCGGTGTCACGTCGAGGACCGAGAGGACTAAGCCAGCCTGCTCGCCGTCGGTGTTCAAGTTCCCAGCGACGGACACTTGCCCAAAAAACGTCGAGCCGTCTGCGCGTTCCATCTCGAGTTCGCCCGACCACGTCGCGCCGCGCCCGGTGGTGGCGATGACTTCGTCCACCGTCTCGGGTGCGCAGAGAAATTCGCGCAAGTCGTGCCCTTCGACCTGCCCCTGCTCGGTGATCGCGCAGAGCGAAAGAAATGCCGGGTTCCAATACTCGATCCGTCCGTCGAGCGCGGTGATCGCGATGCCGCTGCTCGCGGTTTGCAGCGCGGTGTGGCCGGTGCGCAAGCGCTCCTCCTGTTCCTTGCGCAGCGTGATGTCGCGAAAGAAAAAGCAGAGGTGGTCCGTGGTGCCGAGCTTGAGCCGGTTGATGGAAACTTCCGCCGGAAAGGCCGAGCCGTCGGTGCGTTGGCAGATCGCCTGGATGAGGACGAAGCGGTTCGCTTTCAGCGCCTCGCTGATCGTCGGCAGCAGCGAATCATCCGCGCCGCCGATCAAGCCGAGGATGCTCTCATGAGCGAGCCGTCCGGGCTCGGCGAGGAAGAACTGGTTCGCCCGGACATTTGTCATCACGATCGCGCCGTGCAGGTCGGTGATGATGGCGCCGTCGTAGATGCTCTGGAGGAGTTGGTTGAAATCCACGCCGCCCGCAGGCATGACCGCGCGCACTTTGGAAGTGGCGAACATCCCGCTCCTCCGCCGAGGATCGCCCTGCGCCTTGGCGCGCCGGGCTTCATCGAGCGCCTCGGGCGAGAGGTCGATACGCATGGTGGTGCCCAGCGGATTCGCCGCTGCGGTGGATTCTTGCGACTCGTTGTTCATGGACGGGGTTCGCGTGAGCGCAGGACACTCTCCGGGCAAAGCCAGCGACACGCAAAACCAAAATAGGTGCGCTGCGCCGGGTGGTTCTGACGGAAAATTCCGCTTGCGCCTCCGGGTGATGCGGACACCTTCGCGGCCCTGCAAGTGGGGTCTTAGCTCAGTTGGTAGAGCGCCTCAATGGCATTGAGGAGGTCAGGGGTTCGAATCCCCTAGGCTCCACCACTTGCACCTCGCTTTGGGGCGTGCTGAGCGCGTAATTCGGGTGATGTCCTTACGTTTGAGCATATTGTCAATCGCTGCGGCCTATCTTGTGCTTGCTTCGTTCAGCGGTAGTGCGTTCCTCTGCGCACTCCGGACCCCGCCCAGGTCCAAACCCGTTACTCCCAACCAAATGAACACGACGATCCGACGTTCCACGCCGGTCGCACCGCAAATCAACCTCGTGGTCGTGGACGACCATGCCGTGATGCGCAAAGGCGTGGCTGCCTGCCTCGATCAACACGAAGACCTCGGCGTGGTCGGCGAAGGCGAAACCTTTGACGACGCCCGCACGCTGCTGCTGCGGCACACTCCACATGTGGCGCTGCTCAATCCGCGAATGCCGGGCTCGGCGAGTTTTCTCGCGGTGGCGGATTTGTGCCGCGAGTTTCCGCGCGTGCGGGTGCTGCTCTTCACGACGATGGATTGCGAGGCGATCGTGTATTACGCGCTCCAGGCGGGGGCCGCGGGGTGTGTGCTGAAGACGGCGGACGACGCGGAACTGGTGAAAGCGATCCGGCAGGTCGCGGCGGGCGAGCGATACTTTTCGATCGAGGCGGCGCAGCGGCTGGCGCAACGCGCGATGCATTCGGAGCTCACGTCGCGCGAAGTGGAAATCCTCCAGCACGTCGCGAATGGAAAGAGCAACAAGGAGATCGGCGCGCTGATTCACCTCGCGGAGGACACGGTGAAGCGGCACCTCACGCACTTATTCAGCAAGCTGCGCGTGGTGGATCGGGCGCACGCGGTGGCAGTAGCGATGCGACGGGGCTTGATCGACAACGCGTAGCCTCGCGGTGAGGCTATCGCCGGTGTCGCGCTTTGGCATTCGTGCCACCAAAGCGCTCATCGTGGATGCAGCATCCGTGGCATTTGTGCCACACGATCGCTATATCAAGGCTCTGAAAGTGGGCGCGAAACGGGCATCGAGAAGACCACTTCCGGGCGCTGGCGGGAGCAGGGGATCGGCGGCTGAAATGGCACCCTCTCGCGGCGCATCCGTCGCGGGATTTCCCCAACCAACTCCCAAACCATGCAAAACGTCCTCTCCCGTTTCCTTGCTCTCACCGCGTCGTGTGCGTCGCGGTTTTCGTCCAGCCTGCGCGGCGGGGCCGGCAGCTATGACCTCGCGCTGAATACCGATGGCACTTACAATACGACCTGCCACGGCAAGCGACTGCAAGCGTTCGAGGACGTGATGCGTTACACGCACACGCATTTGCTCGAGGAGGGTTACAACGACGTCGTGCGCCGCGCGCGGGCAAACGAAGGGCTCATCGGCGCCGCGCTCACCGCTGCGGCAGCGACGGGCGTGAATTTCGACACGCTCTTCCCGGACCGAAACACCGTGGCGGGGGGGGCAAAACATCTCGCTCGATCTCCAGTTCAAGATGATTACCAAGCTCATCGCCGGGCGCACCTCGCTCGGCAATTCACGGCAGATCTTCTTCTGCTCGGTCGGCGGCTACGATACGCACCAGAGCCAGCTCTCCGCTCACGCCACCCTGATGACGGAGCTCTCCGACGCGCTCAAGTCCTTCAAGGACGCGATGGTCGCGCTCGGCGTGCATGACAACGTGCTCACCGTCACTCACTCCGACTTCACCCGCACGCTCACGCCGAATGGCACCGACACCGCCGCCGGCTCCGATCACGGCTGGGGCGGGCATCAGCTCGTCATGGGTGGTGGGGTGAAAACGAAGGCGGGCGGCGGGGCCACGGGCGGGCGCATCTACGGCACCTTCCCGAGCCTCGTCGTGGGGAACAACCAGGACGTGGACGCAAATCGCGGGCGCTGGATTCCGACCAGCTCCGTCGATCAATACGCTGCCGTCGCGGCGAAGTGGCTCGGGGTCGGCAGTTCGGCGATGTCGGCCATCTTCCCGAACCTCGCCCGGTTCCCCGATCCGTTCCTCGCCACGACGAATCTCGACTACGTCTAGCGGATGCGTCCGATCTTGCTCGCGGGGCTGCTCGCGCTGCTCGCCGTTGCCGTGTTGTGGTGGACCCAGGCCGATCCAGTGGGGATCGCGCCCGCCACCACGACGCGGCCTGCGCCGCCGCGGCCCGAGCCGACGCAGGCGAAGCGCCCGCACTTCACCCCGACGGCGGAAAACTCGCGGCTCGTCGAGCGCACGCCGCAGGGGCTCTATATCTTGCCCGACATGGCGGAGACGGCCCGCCGGCTGCACACGCCGGAAACGACTGCCGAACAGGATTTGGAAATCCTCCAGTCGCTCGTCGCGTTTTACCGCACGAGCAATGGCGGGGCGAACCCCGACGGCGGGCTCAACCAGGACATCGTCTCCGCGCTGCGCGGCCAGAACGCGAACTGCCTCGCCGTGCTCCCACCCGACCTCGGCTTCTTCAACGCCGAGGGCGAACTGCTCGACCGCTGGGGCACTCCCTATTGGTTTCACCCCATCTCCCACACCATCCTGGAAATCCGCACTGCCGGCCCTGATAAGAAGCTCTGGTCGCCGGACGATATCGAGATCGAAACCGCAGCGCCGGACGCGGTGCGTGGGTTGACTGGGAATTGATTGGCTTTTGGCGTGCGGGAGCTAGCTCCCGCCCTCGATCGGCGCCGTATTTTTCCGCTTGGTCTGGCCGCTGGGCAGTCAGTTTTGCCGCGGCTTCGCCGCGCCCTGCGGGCTGCCTGCGGCAGGCGATCCCACTCCGCCACCACCAAGGGATCCCATCAAATCGGGGTGAAACTTAAGGCGCAGTCGCAAAAAGTCCGCCGGACTCAGCCTGCGGCGAAGGTGTCCTCCGCGGGTGTGGTGCCGGGGGTGGCCTTGGCGGCGAGGTGGGTGGGGCGTGGAAGACGGCTTCGGGATCTTCGCTGAGATTGGCGGCGATCTTTTCGGCGGTCTGCGGCGTGGCGCTGAGGGCGGCGCGGACTTTCTGCTGGAGCGCAAGCACGCTGGCAGCGGCTTTTTTGCCCGCCTCGACGCCGGGCTGGTGGTAGGCGTTGATGTTCACGAGCGAGGCGTAGAAGCCGACAGCGCGCTCGTAGAGCGCGATGGCGATGCGGCGGGGTTTGATCGACAACGCGTAAGCTCGCGGCGCAACCGTCGCCAGTGTCGTGCTTTGGCAATTGTGCCACCAAAGCGCTCATCGTGGATGCAGCATCCGTGGCATTTGTGCAACACAATCGCTACGTCAAGGCCCTGAAAGTGGGCACGAAACGGGAATCGAGAAGACCACTTCCGGGCGCTGGTCATATGCGCCGCGTGGAGGATGAATCGGCCCCGCAATGCACAACGCCCTCAGCCAGTTCCTCGTCTTCGTCTTGGTGTCCGCGTTTTGATTGTCATCCAACACTCCTCCGCTCCCAACCTCCACCCCTATCAGCTATGACGCTCATCCCGACTACCACGTTAAACGCCAAGTTCCGGTGCGGACTGGGTTCGCTCGGAATCCTGCTCGCCGCGCTTTTCAGCCTCGCACCGGCCGCCCATGCGGCGGTCGATGAAACCATCAACAAGGGGATATGGCGATTGCTTTACAATGTCACCGCCACGCAGGCGAACGATCCGGTGTTTCTTGCCGCCGACAATGACGGCGATGGCTACACCAACCAGGCGGAACTCGACGCCGGCACGAATCCGTTCGACCGCAACGCCACGCTGAGGATCACCACCTTCACCCAAACGGCGACGACGGTCTCGCTGACTTTCCCGACTCGGAACAAGAAAGTTTACGTGGTGCAGGCGAGCGCGTCGGTGGGGTCCGGCTGGGCGAACGTGTCGCCCGTGGTGCAGGTAACCGGTGACGGCGCAAACAAGACCCTCGTGGCACCGCGAACGGCCGGCACCTTCTTCCGCATCGTGGCCACGGACGTGGATACGGACAACGACACGGTGAGCGACTGGGCCGAGACGATCGTGGGATTGAGTATCACCAACACGACCAGCAACGGCACGCTGGATGTGAACGGATTGCCGGTCACTGACGGCGCCTACGCCACTGCGCAACTTGCCGGGCAAGGCAAGGTGACCATCGCGGCCATCGCACCTTCGGCCACTCAGCCCGCGACCTCCACGGCGCCCGCTCCGGAGGTCGGGGCCATTCGCATTACCCGTCTCGGTTTCACCCAATTCATGGCGGCGCTCGTCGTCAATCACACCGTCGGCGGCACGGCGACCTCCAACGTGGATTATACGCCCCTGCCGGTCAGCAGCAGCTTCGCCGTGGCGCAGGCGATCAAGGACATCGCCGTCACTCCCAAGTTTAACGCCAGCCGCCTGAATACGGTCTCGGCGGTGCTGACCGTGACCGCATCGGCCAATTACACGATCAGCGGACAGGGTTTTGCGGCTGTCATTATTCGTCCCACGATCGCGGCCAGTGGCACCGGCCTGGTCGGGCGATACTACGACCTAGCGTCCACGAACTATGTGGATGCGGCGAATTTTGGCCAGGCCGGCACCTATAACTTCACGCGAAACGTCGACACGTTGACGGGTTCGATCGTCGTCTCTTATACCTCAGGCGACTTCTCCGCGCTGCAAGTGGGGCACGCGGTGAAGTTGTCCTTCACCTCGAGCGGTCTGAACCTCGCGGCGTATAACCACGCGAACTACAACGTGACCGCGCTCGGCACCGGTAACTTCACGTGCGCTATCAGTTCGGCCACGGCTCTGCCGGTCTCCGGCGTGGGCAATTGCAATCTGAGCGTGCAAACGATTCCTCACCCGCCCGTGGTCGAGCGTGTGGACCCGACGGTGAACTTCGACTGGGCCTACGGCACGCCGAACGGTGGCACCATTACGCCGAACAATTCGCCCGACAATCATTCCTCGGTGTGGGAAGGTTACCTGGCCCCATCCACGGCTGGATCGTATCAGTTCCAGCTCGATGCCGACGACAAGGCGCGCGTGCTCGTGGACTTGAACCTCAATGGCGTCTTCGATCTTCCGACCGAGCAGGTGGTCGAACACGGTTGGGATGGCGCCACGACCCCCGACGTCATCGGCACCTTCACGGCAGGCACCGCCGTCGCTCTCGCGGTGCCAGGCACTGCGGCGCAGCGCTATAAGATGCGCGTGGAGCATGTCGAGACTACCGGGGATGCGCGTTGCCGCCTGCAATGGCGGCTCGGCACCGCGGCTTATGCCAATATTCCGCAGGCGAATGTTTACAGCCACACCCAGGCGGCCACCTACGCCTTCACGAAACTCACCACCACCACAGGCACGGCCAGCATCACGCTAACCGCTCACGGCCTCGTGAATGGCAACACGGTGAAGCTCGCGTTCTCCGGGAGCAATCTTTTCACGCCCGTCAGCTACAGCGGAACCTACACCGTCGCCAATGCGACAGCGAACACGTTCGATGTCGCGATTACCGGCAGTGCCGTGCCAAATACTGTCGGAGCCGGGCAGGGATGTTTCCTCGAAAATCGCACGGCGAGCACCACCACCGGCGTCTTCACTCGCACCTATGGCAATGCGACCTTCACCGATCCTCCGGGCCGCGTAACCGTCGATGCCGCGGTGACCCTCAACAACAACGGCATCTGGGGCGCCGGCACCCCGTCCGCCAGCCTCATCGCTGTCGATACCTTCTCGGCTCGCTGGACGGGCCAGGTGCAGCCGCAATTCTCCGAGGAATACACCTTCGCGGTCGCGGCGGACGACGGCTGCAAACTCTATATCAATGGCGATTTGCAGGCGCTCAAGACCTCGCCTTCGGCCAGCGCGGGCGGCAGCACTTATGCCTACGACAGCACGACCGGCGATGTAGTTGTGAATTATGCCGGCCTCGCCGTCGTGTCCAATAGCTATGCCGTCGGCGAAACGGTGCGGATCGACCCCACCACCGGAAACCTGGCCCACTTGGTCAGCGCGACCTACACCTACGATGGCGTCACGGGCAACACGGTGGTGACCTATTTCCCGCTCACCAATATCCTTCCGAGTGGATTCCTCGTCGGCGAAACCGTTCAGCTCGATCCCACCACCGGCAATATTAATCCCTTGGGCACGCTTCCCTATGTCATCACGGCAACGACCGCCACCACCTTCACCGTCAATGTCGGCACCGGGGTCTATGCCACCGGCCCCGGCAACATGACCATTAGCGATGCCCAGGATGCCGTCATCACCGCGGTCACTCCGACGACCTTCACGCTCGACTACGGTAGCAGCAGATATGCTACCACCACCGGCAACATCAACGTGGAGATCGTCAACAAGACGCTCAAGGACTGGTCCTCGATGGGTAGCGAACGATTCGTCCGTATCCCGATGGTGGGCGGGGTGCGTTACGACATCCAGCTCGAGTCCTACGAGAACACCAGCTATGCGCGCGCCCAACTCTACTGGTATAGCCCCAGCCAGCCGAAGCAGATCATCCCGTCGGAACGGCTCTACCCGGGCAATGTCCCGCAGTCGGGTTCTAATCTCGTCAGCTCGAGCACGGCCAACGCTCTGGTGGGCGGTGCGTTCTCCTACACGATCCTGGGCAGTAACAACGGCAACATCAGCATCAGCGGCAACCCTTCCTGGCTCACGCTCAGCGGGGATGTGCTGAGCGGCACGCCACCCGCAGGTGCGAGCGGCGACTACCAGATCCTCATCACCGTCACCAACGCCAACGGCACCGGCACTTCCGTGCTCAATCTGCACGTCGATCACAATACCGGCAGCGTGACGCGTGAGTTTTGGACTGGGGTGACCACCAGCAGCGTGGCCGCCATTCCGGTCAATAATCCACCTAACGGCACCGCAACCATTACCAGCCTGCAGACGCCGACCAATCTGTCGGACAACTATGGGACCCGCATCCGCGGCTACATCACCGCGCCCCTCACCGGCAACTACTACTTCTGGCTCGCCGCGAGCGATCAGGCCGAACTGTGGATCTCCAATGATAGCGACCCGGTCAACAAGCTCCGGAGGGCCTCGATCACCGCTGGCAGCACGACGCCCCTGAACTGGGCCGCGGGCAAGAAATCGGCGTGGCTCGCGCTCGAAGCCGGCGAGAAATATTACTTTGAAGTCCTGCACCGGGCGGGCACCGGCACCGGCGACAATTGCGCGGTCGGCTGGCTCAAGCCCGGCCAGACCGGCACCGTCCCGAGTGAGGTCGTTCCTGGCCCCGTGCTCTCGCGCTACTACGACATTCCCGCCCTCGCCAACCCCGGCACCCTCTTTGTCTCCACCATGCTTTCGCAGGGCGGCGCTGCGACCAATGGCGTCGGCCAGTCCACTCTGCGGCTCGCTGCCGACGAGTTGACCGCGTCGATGCGGTATAGCTACGCCAACCTGACCGGCCCGATTACCTCGCAGCACATCCATACGGATCCGTATCTTGGAAATCCCAGCACCATCGTTTTCGATATCGATACGCCCGCCACTCCGGGAGATGGGCTCCAGCCGGACGGGAGTTACAAATGGACCATCACCCCGGTGGGAACCCTGACCGCTGCGAATATCCGCGAAATCATCAAGCAAGGAAAAGCTTACATCAATCTGCACACTGCAGCTTACCCGTCGGGTGAGATTCGCGGCAACTACACCCTCGCGATCGGGTCGCGCACCTTTACGGCACCGCCCGCGCCGGCGTCCTGGACCGACGATCATGCGACCGATGCCGGTGCCGTGCGCTTCCTCACCCAAGCCACCTATGGCGCGAATATCGCCGATATCGCTGCACTGAAGGCAATGGCCAGCTATTCGGCTTGGATCGACGATCAGTTCTTAAAGGCACCCACCACTCATCTACCCGAGGTCCTGCTCCGCGAACTTTCCGACGCGCAGGGCGGTGCTCCGTTCGACGAATCCCTTCTCTTCAATGCATGGTGGAGAAGCGCCATGACCGGACAGGATCAACTCCGCCAGCGCATCGCCTACGCCCTCAGCCAGATCCTCGTAGTTTCCGCCGCGGGGCCGCTCGATAACCGCGCCGAGGCGCTCGCCTACTTCTACGACAAACTCGCCGCCGATGCCTTCGGGAGCTTCCGCACCATCCTCGAGGACGTCACCCTCACCCCGGCGATGGGTCGCTATCTGGATATGCTCCGAAACGATAAACCCGATCTCTCCGTCGGCCGGATCCCCAACGAAAACTATGCACGCGAGATCATGCAGTTGTTTTCCGTCGGCCTCTACCGCCAATGGCCGGACGGCACGCTGGTCCTCAATTCGAAAGACTCCCCTGTCGATACCTACTCCCAACGCGAAATCGTCGGCGTCGCCCATGTCTTCACCGGCTGGGACTACGGTTACAACGGTAACTTCCGCACCGCTCTCGGGGCCACGACGGATTGGCTGCGCCAGATGCGCGAAACGCCCGCCCGGCACTTCACCGGTCCGAAGCGGATCCTCGACAACGAGGTCCTGCCCGGCCTGGCCACGGTCGGCGGGCAGCCGCTCGATCCCTACGCGACTCACACCACCTCCGTTTACAACGATCCGGCCTATCAAGCTCTCCCTGCCGTGGAGCTCGATGCGGTGCATGATCAGCTCTTTAACTATCCGAATGTCGGCCCGTTCATCTGTCGCCAGCTCATCCAGCGCATGGTCACCAGCCATCCTTCCCGCGACTATGTGTATCGGGTAGTGCAGGTGTTTAATAACAACGGCTCCGGCGTGCGCGGTGACATGAAGGCCGTGATCAAGGCCATTCTCCTCGACTACGAGGCCCGCGCCACCGCCGAAACGACTAGGCCCGCCTTCGGCAAGCAGCGTGAACCAGTATTGCGCTTCGCCGCGGCTGGCCGCGCCTTCCGCCCTTCCGCCGCGTCCGGAACCTACAGCCAGAGCGCCTCGCATGTGATTAACGTCACCATGCCGAACAAGCTCGCCGGCGGGAACAATGTCTTCCTGGAGTTTCCGGGAGCGGCGTTCACTCCCGGCGACACGACTCCGACCACCGAGAACTACACCGTTTTGACCACGCCTGCGCCGACCGCCACGTCCTTCTCCGTCAATGCGAAGGGATGGACCGGCGTCAGCACCTCCAATGGCAGCACCAACAGCGGTGCCTCCGCGACATATGCCCAGACCGCTGGCTCCAACGTGATGACGATCACTCTCACGAGTCACTGGTTGCCCACCGGAGGTAGAGCTTACCTCGACTTCGTCGTGGCCAGCACCGGCACGGCCATGCCGGACGGGATTTACACCGCGACCAGTTCCACCAGCATCGATAACGTAACCGCCGGGACGACCTTCACGATCACTGCTCCCGATACCACGGCGCGCACCGGTTTCCTGCGCATTCCGCGGTTCACGGGATCTTATACGGTCACCGATTCGAACCTCGCTTCCCCGCAGAACAAGCGCATCACCCTCGACACCACCTCCGGCGGGATTGCGAACCATCACCTCAATGTCGGTGCTCAAGTCTGGCTCAATGTGACGTCCGGCAATCCCATCGCCAATGATGGCGAGTTCATCATCGAGTCGGTTCCGGATATGAACACCTTCACTGTCCTCACCACGGGGATATCCAACGTCGGCAGCAACGGGATCTTTATGTTCCCGCTCGTCAATCAGCCGTTGACGCGGAGCGGTTCGGTCGGAGCGCCTCCAAGCACCTTCCTGATGGGAAACACCAACGCCGATTTCGACCAGACGCCGCTCAATTCGCCTACGGTGTTCAACTTCTTCCTGCCCGATTACAAGTTTTCCGGGGCGCTGGCCTCGCAGGGGATGACGACGCCGGAGTTTCAGATCACGAGCGAGACCACGGTAATTCGCCAAGTGAACTTTTTCTACAATGGGCTTTTCAACCCAGGCAATACCAATGGTATTAGCAGCTTCAAGACGGGCAGTAATGCCATGGTGCTTGATCTCAGCGCTTGGATGGGCAATGCGACCGATCTTGGTTTGGGCGCCGGGCCGCAGCCGACTCAGCCGTGGACCAGCAACGCCAACCTGCCCACGCTCATCGACAAGCTGCAAGCCTTGTTGATGGCGGGTCAGCTACCCACCGGGGCCAAGACGTCCATACAGAACTTCCTATATCGGACGATTGCTAGCGTCAGCGCTGGGAACCCATGCACCATCACCTCGACCGCGCATGGCCTGTTGACGGGCGACTCGATCACAATCAGCGGCGTCACAGGCGGCACGGCCACGATCAATGGAACCTTCGCCGTCACCAAGTTGACCGACAACACCTTCACCATACCGGTTAATGTCACCACGATCCCAACTTCGCTCGTGGGTGCTCACTTCTCCTTCGTCTCCTACAGCGATACGGCACCCACCGATACGCAGAAACGAGATCGATTGCGCACCATCGTTCACTTCATCCTCACCAGCCCCGATTTCACCATCCAGCGCTAACCCCCCCCCAACCATCCACTCCTATGAGCTTCGACGAACAAAAACAACATCTCCGGACGCGGCGCGACTTCTTTCGCCAAGCGTCGTGCGCTGCGGTCGGCACCTGGGCGCTGTCGAGCACCATCCGTGACCTGCGTTTGATCAATGCCGCCGTCGCGCAGTCCGTGCCCGCAGGCTACAAGGCGTTGGTCTGCCTCTTCCTCAGTGGCGGAAATGATGCCAACAACTGGATCGTCCCGACCGACTCGGCGACCTATGCGGATTATGCTTCGATCCGCGGCATTCTAGCTCTGCCGCAGTCTTCTTTGCTCACCATGCGGACGGGACCGAGTGGGGCCGACCCAGCTTATGTGGATGCCGACGGGCATAGCTACGGCTTTCATCCGACTTGTCCCGAGCTTCAGACGCTCTTCGGTGAAGGTAAGTTAACCTCTCTCTTCAATGTCGGCACCCTCGTGCGGCCGATTACCCAAGCAGAATTCTTCGCTAATGCCACCGGCACTCGTCCGCCGCAACTCTTCTCTCACAGCGATCAGGTGACCCAGTGGCAGACTTCGATCCCGGATCAGCCGCCGATTACCGGCTGGGGCGGGCGCGTAGCCGACTTGCTGAACTCGCTCGCCAATCCTTCTGGAAACATTTCGATGTCGGTCTCGCTGAATGGGATTAATACGTTCGAAGTCGGGAATATCGTCTCCCAGTATCAGGTTTCCACCACGGGCGCGATCACCCTCGGTGGTAGTCTCATGGGGTCCACGGCCGGAAACAGTGCCCGTGCGCGGACCTTCAAGGATATCGTCGGCCTAACCCATACGAACTTGCAGCGGGTCGCCTACGCGGATGTCGTGGATCGGGCCATCGCCACCGGCGAACTGTTGAACACGAGTATCTCGGCCACGGCCTTGGCGACCGACACGCCTCCGGGCACTTGGGTATGGAACACTCCGTTCCCGTCGAGCGGCCTAGGCAATCAGTTGAAGATGATCGCGCGGGTCATCGCCGCCCGCGGCCCGACGGCTTTTAATATGAACCGCCAGATTTTCTTCTGCTCCGCCGGCGGTTACGACACGCACACGAACCAGATCACTCTCTCGCCGACGATCAACTCCCAGACCGGCACGCACACCAACCTTCTCAACGAGGTGAGTGAAGCTCTTTTTGCCTTCCAGCGGGCGATGGAACAACTCGGCGTGTCCAACGAGGTGACCACCTTCACCGCGAGCGATTTCTCTCGCACCTTCCCGACCAACAGTCAGGGCAGCGACCACGGCTGGGGTTCTCACCACATCATCATGGGCGGCGCGGTCGATGGGCATCGCACCTATGGCAAATTGCCGGACTTCACCATCAATGGCCCGGATGACACCGGGACCGGGCGTTGGATTCCGACCCTATCGGTCGATCAATACTCCGCGACACTGGCCAAGTGGTTCGGAGTCGATACCACGGAAATGGCCAACGTGTTCCCCAACCTCAGTCGGTTTCCGACCTCGGATCTCGGGTTCATGCTCTAACCCGGAGTTCACCCGCTTCATCCAACGCATGAAATTGCCGCGACTCACATCCGTAATGGTGGCCGGCCTGCTGGCCGTGATCGCGGTGGCGCTTTGGATAATCACCCGCACTCCTGTTCCTACGGTAGTTGCGGCTGTCCAGTCGGATGCGGTGGCGGTGGCTTCGGCGCCACCCGTTCTTTCACCGAATGTTGCGGTGGCCATGCCCTCGCCGGAGCCGCCGCCCGACCTGCCGCCGCCTAGGGCTTCCGACATCATTTCACCGGAGGCCTTAAAGGATATGAATGATGTGCAGTTCATGCTGCGCGACTTCCGCACGCGCTTGGGTGAAAATCCGGAAGGCACCAATGCGGAGATCATGAAGGAAGTGATGGGCCGAAATCGGGTCCAGGCGAGATTGGGCCCACCTGAAGGGCAACAGCTCAACGAGAAAGGCGAACTGCTCGACCGCTGGGGCGCCCCCTACTTCTTCCACCAACTATCCATGAACGAAATGGAAGTTCGATCCTCCGGCCCAGACGGGGCCATGTGGTCGGATGATGATATTGTTGTGAAATAGAAACCAAGTTATCCGCCTAATCCTCAATTTTAACCGCCCAAGACTTATGAGAACACCCAATCACGCTTCTACTTTCCTCGCCACCTTGGCCTTGCTGTCGCTAACCTTCGACGATAGCCGAGCTGCCAACACTCCGAGTGTTCCGGTGGGGTGCCTCACCTACCCGGTCACCAACGATACGATCACCGCGTTTGGCGTGCCGCTGCTTGATTTGCCCAAATTCACGGGCTTCACGACGGTCGTCACTTCGAACACTCTCACCGTTACTGGCGTCACTTGGACGGCGAGTCAATATGTCACGACCCCTCACTTCATCACGATCAGAACGGGGGCACAAGCAGGCCGCACCCTCAGGGTAACCGCGAACACCACAAATGTCCTCACGCTGGATACCGAAGATACGCCGCTGAACACCGCCGGCTTTGCGGTCACGGCCAACACCGATGCGTTCGAGCTTTATGCCGGTGATACCCTGGCAACACTCTTCGGCAGCACCCCGACGAGCGGCATTCTTTCTTCGGGAGTGAAGGCGGGCACTTCCACGGCGGACGCCGATGTGATTTATATCCCATCCGGCGCCGTCTGGGTTTCCTATTACTTCAGCACGACTTTGGGATTCTGGGTGTTGGATGGCAGTGCGACCAACCAAAATAGCCTCATTTTGTATCCCGACGACGGCTTCTTGATCTTTCGCAACGGTGTGACTGGAAGCCTGACGATGGCGGGCCGTGTGCCATCGAGCAAACTGTTGAGCAAATTTCTAGGCGGAACGGTAAATTTTATTACGCTTCGCTTTCCTGCCAGCACGACCCTCGGCAGCCTGAATTTTGGCGCGCCCGGCACGTGGATTGCCGGGGCGAGTGACGCTACCGCAGATACCGTCAGTGTTTGGAACAGCGCGGGTTATTATTGGCAGAGCTATTTCAAAAACGTGAGCAATCAGTGGATCGAAGTAGGCGGCGATGGCAGCGATCAAAGCAACGTCGCCATTCCCATGGGCTCTTCCATTCAAATTGACAAACGGGGCACCGGGACGGGGACTGCTTCGTTCCTCGGTCAGCCTCTGCCTTACAGCCTCTAGGAGCCTACTGAAAGACGCCTCATTGGGCGACGGGTGGAGTTGGAGGAGAGTGAGGGTGGAATACGCAGGCGAAGGCCGCTGGCGAGGCAGTGGGAGACGCTTGCGCGAGTATGGGCAATGCTTGCGTCAACAGATGAAGGCGCTCGGCGGCCCGATGACCGACAATATCTATCACGCGAGCTGGGCCTGGGCAGGCAGCACGCCGTTCCGCTCCACAAAGCTCGTCGCGCCCACTTCGGCGGAACGCGCAATCCGCTCGTGATTTCGTGGCCGAACAAGATCCAGGCCGACAAGGCGGTGCGCTCGCAATTCTACCACGTCAACGACATCGCCCCGACGCTCTACGATTTGATCGGCATCAAGGCTCCGAAGTAGGTGAATGGCTTTGCGCAAGATCCCATCGATGGCGTGAGCATGGCGGCGTCCTTCACCGACGCGAAGGCACCGGAGACAAGCACGTTCAATACTTCGACAACAACGGCATCTACCAGGACGGCTGGTATGCCTGCACCTTCGGCCCGCTCAGCCCGGGGCTGAACTCGCAGCCCGGACTCGATATGTGGGATTCGAGCAAAGCCGTGTGGGAACTCTACGACCTGACCAAGGACTTCTCCCAGATGCACGACCTCGCCAAGGAGCAGCCAACGAAGGTCGAGGAACTGAAGAAGCTCTTCCTGTAAGCGTGGACCTCGGCTCAGTCGTTTCGCGCGACTACGCCGAGCGTCGCCCGGTCAAGTTCGACGGGAAGATCGGCACGGTGAAGGTCGAGCTAAAGTGAAGTATCTCCTGCCCGCCGCAGTCTGCATGCTGATGGTGTCCGTCGGCATGAGCCTGAGTCTCCGGCAACTGCTGGAGAACTGGCGACGCCTCACGCCATCGCTCTGTGCGAAGTTGCTCGCGGTGACCTTCCTCGTGCCGCCGCTGCTCGCGTTGGCGATCGGGCATCTGCTGCCACTGGATGGAGCGGCGACGGCGGGGTTGTTTCTCATCGCGGTGGCGCCGGGCGCGCCGCTGATGACGCGGGGCGTGGCGAAGAGGCTTCGATATGCAGTTCGCGGCGACCTACCAGGTCTGGGGCGCGCTGCTCACGCCGCTGATGGTCCCGCTGCTCATCGCCGGCGGTGGCTGGTTGTATGGGCGCGACACCTGGGTGCCGCCGATGAAGCTGCTGGCGGTGATCGCGCAGCAGCAGTTCGCACCGTTGCCCGCGGGCATGGCGCTGATGTGGCTGGCCCCGGCCTTTTCCACCAAGATCCAGCGCGGGATGAATCTGGTCGGCAATGCGCTCCTGATCGTCATGTTCGCCGCGGTGCTCTATAAGATGGGCCCGGCGTTGATGCAGGCGAACCCGTGGGTGGCGCTGGCCGCGCCGTTGCTCGCGGTGGGATGCCTGCTCGCGGTGCGGTTGCTTCTCGGCCAGCGGACCGCGACGGTGCAGACGCTCTCCATCTGCAATGCGAACCGGCACATGGGTCTCGCGCTCCTTTTGTCCGGGCAGCACCTTCATGACACCCGCCCGGTGCCGACCATCGCCGCCTACGCACTCGCAGCCATGCTGGTCATGGGGCTTTACGCGAAGGTCTCGCGGCAGAGCTTGCCGGCGACAGAGGTTGCGGCGTAATCTTTCTGAGCCCCGTCATGGACGAAATCCTCGCCACAATTTTCCGGAACCAATGGATGGTCATCATCATCGTAGGGCTTTTGCTGCTCGTGTTCGCCGAGGTGGGATTCCGCGGTGGGCTGCGGTTGTTTGTGGCAAGGACGAGCGGCGCAAAACGCAGATCGGCGGCATCCAGGGAGCGGTGCTCGGGATGCTCGGGTTGCTGCTCGGCTTTACCTTTTCCATGGCTGTGGGCCGCTACGAAAATCGGCGCGACCTCGTGCTGCAGGAGGCGAATGCCATCGGGACCACCTACCTGCGCGCCTCGCTGCTGCCGGAGGCGCACAAGACGACCGTGGAGACGAAGCTGCGGCGTTATGTCGAGGTGCGGCTGGACTTCTATAACGCGGGCACCGACTGGACGAAGATCGCCGCCGCCGAGACCGAGACGACCACCTTGCAGCGCGAGTTATGGGCGCACGCTGTCGCGGTGGCCAAAGAGGCGCCGACGCCGATCACCGCGACTTTCATCAATACGCTGAACGATACGATCGATCTCGATGCCACGCGCCTGAATGCGCTGCGCGCGCGGGTGCCGGCCGCGGTGTGGGTGCTCGTCCTGGTGGTGGCGGGCGCGAGTTGTTACGCCAGTGGCTACAGCGCCGGAGCGAGCGGGGCGCGCACCAGCCTCGCGAACGCACTCCTTCCTCTGCTGATCGCCGTGGTCATCACGCTCGTCTCCGATTTCGACCGCCCGCGCCAGGGCCTCGTCGGCATCAGCCAGCAGCCGCTGCTGGATCTGAAGGCCAGCTTTTCCTCTCCCTAACACCCATCTATCACCCCAAACCCATCTAACATGAAACCAACCTCGATCATCCACATTGCCGTCGCTGTGCTGGCCCTCGGCTGCACCGCATTTTCCCAAGACAAGCAACCCACCGACGCCGAGAAAACCTCGCAAACGCTGACCGATGCCTATGTCGCCGCTTTCAATAAGGGCGATGCCAAGGCGCTCGCCGCGCTCTATGCGGAAGACGCGCAATTCACCTCCGATGAAGGTGCGACGGTGATCGGGCGCGCGGCGGTGCTCGATGGGTTGACGAAGTTCTTCGCGAAAAACAAAGGCGCGAAGCTCGACGCGCAGATCGAATCCGCGCGCTTTCTTACGCCCGACGTGCTCATCGAAAAGGGACTCTCGACCGTCGGCGACGAGACCACGCGCTATGTCTGCAACTATGTGAAGAATGACGGCGCCTGGCTCATCTCCGAGCTGAACGAAACCACGTTGCCGCCCGCCGATGCCGCCGCCGCGGCGCTCGATGATCTCGGCTGGCTGGTTGGATCATGGAAGGACAATTCGCCGGGCATCACGGTCGCAACAACCGTGGACTGGACGAAGAACCAGCACTTCCTCCGCCGCTCGATCTCGGTCACGCGCGAAGGCGAAGACCCGATCGAAGCCACGGAAGTCATCGGCTATGATCCCGTGGCCGGTGGCATACGCTCGTGGATGTTCGATTCCGAAGGCGGCTTCGGCGAGGGCACCTGGACACGTGATGCCAACAAGTGGCTCGTAACTTTCCGCGCGACCGCGCCGGAAGGCACCACATCCACCGCGCAGCATATCATCACCTCCCTCGGAGAGGACAAATACACGTGGGAGAGCATCAACCGGCAGCGTGAAGGCGAAGTGCTGCCGAACCTCGACAAGGTCGAAGTGGTCCGCGCCACAGCCCAGTAACCAGCGAGCCTCCACGCAAAATGAAAACGAAGCTCGCACTCACATTGATCGCGCTCGGCGCGCTGGCGCTGGAGCCAGCCGCCTGGGCCAAAGGCGAAGGAATCAAAAAGGGCGGAGGTGGTGGCGGCGCGCCGAAAGTGTCCAAGCCAGCAGCGAAGCCGGTCGCCAAACCGGCAGCCAAACCCGCAGCCCGGCCGGCCCCGAAGGCGCCTGCAAAACCGAGCGGTGGCTCGGGAAACTTCCGTCCATCGGGCGGTGGCGCCAAGCCTGCCATCTCGAAGCCGGCGGTTTCCAAGCCTTCCGGCGGAGGCAGTCGTCTGCCCGCTGCCAATCCGGCGCAACGGCCCGACATCAAGCCGCAACGCCCAGCGGGCAGCGGCGGCGGTCTGCCGAGTTTCGGCGGAGGCGACAAACCGAACATTCCGAATCGTCCGTCCACGCTGCCCGCCGAAAGGCCGCAGTTTGGTGGTGGCGACAAGCCCAAGCTCCCGGAAAAGCGTCCATCGAAACTACCCGACAAAAAGCCGGATTTCGGCGGCGACTTCCTCGGAATGCGCCCGGACAAACCGAACCTGCCTACGACCTTGCCAGGCAATATCGGCGACGGAAAACCGAACCGGCCCACGACCTTGCCGGGTAACATCGGCGACGGAAAACCGAACCGACCCACGACCCTGCCGGGTAACATCGGTGCCGGAAAACCGAACCGGCCGACGACCCTGCCGGGGAACATCGGCGGACGATATCCGGATCGGCCCACGACCTTGCCGGGCAACATTGGCAATCGTCCCGGCTTCGGCGGCAACAACCGCCCGAATCTCCCGGACCTGGATCACCGTCCCGGCCGGCCGGAACGTCCGCCGCGTCCTGAGCGCCCGGACAAGTGGCAGAACATTCACCAGAACAACGTGAACCAATGGAACAACTGGAAGCAGGACAACAGTGTTCACATCAACAACTTCCAGGTGAACCGCACGAACAACTGGAACAACATCAACACGCGTTACAATCAGCCCGGCTGGGCCGGCCGCTACGGCTCCGATGACTACTGGGGTTGGCGGCGCGACGTGAACGACTTCCGCCGCGACCGCTGCGAGGAAATCTGGGACCGCCGTCAGGACCACTGGAACGATGGCTTCGATCACCACTGGTGGGGCTCCTGCTGGTGGCGTCCGCGGCCCATCGTCTCAGTCGGGGTCAATGTCTCGCCGTGGTGGTGGTGGCGTCCCTTCGCATGGGCGAGCGCCGGCGCGTTCTTTGGCTCGACCCTCGCGCCGCAGCCCGTCGTCTATGATCCCGGCACGACCGTGATCTACGAGGGCGACAACTATTACGTGAACGGCCAGCCATCCGGCAGCGCCACCGCAGCGCGGCAATCCGCCATCCAACTCGCCACACCCGCAGTGCAGGAAATCCCCGTGCCCGAGCCCGTCGCCGAAGGTCAGCCCGAAGCGTGGCTGCCGCTCGGCGTGTGGGCGCTCACCCAACAGGAGCAAGGCGACGCCACGATGTTCATGCAGTTCAGCGTGGATAAGAACGGCATCCTCGCCGGTGCCTACAAAAACGTGATGACCGGCGACGAACAACCGATCATCGGCCAACTCGACAAGAAGACCCAGCGCATCGCGTGGCACGTCGGCGAAGCCACGCAGACCGTCTATGAGACCGGCTTCACCGGCCTCGAACACGACGTGGTCAGCGTCTTCGTCCACTTCGGCGAAAAACAGACGCAGACCTGGCTGCTCGTGCGCCTGCCCTCACCGGAACTCCCGCCCGGCACCGTGAAGTTGCCCGAGATCAAGAAGCCGTAGTCATCCACGCCTGCCCGGCGCGCACGTCGTCCTCGCGATGGCGTGCGCGCCGTTTTGCGTCGAGCCGATCACAGTGCCGACCGACGCCATCACGCTGGCGAAGACCTTCAAGGATGCCGAAGCCTAGCGGGTGGAAGAAATCCTCGAAACCGCTACCACCCTCGCTGAGCCCGCGCATGCCGCCGGCAAATGTGTGGCGGTATAGGCGGCCATCCGCCCGGCCATCAGAGCGGCCATATTTTAGGAAGAAGCGGCTTTTCCCTCTTGTAGACACCGGCCAACACAGCGGCCATAGTTGCGGCCACTGACCATGCCGAAACTCCACGAACATTACGACCAGCCGGCGGCTCTGGAACCGCTTTTCCCGACTGACAAGGCCGGGGAATTGCGCGAGCTGGCGGCGGACCTTTTGCGGAAATCGGCCCGGCTCGGCGGGGCGCTGCATCCCGTCACGCGGCGGAGCGTGGTGGAGCTGTTGCGGACGATGAACAGCTACTACTCGAACCTCATCGAGGGTCACAACACGCACCCGCTCGCCATCGAACGCGCGCTCCGCGACGACTTCTCCGCGGACCCCGCGCTGCGCGCGCTCCAGCTCGAAAGCCGCGCGCACATCGAGGTGCAGGTGCTCATCGAGCAGCGGCTGGAGACCGCGCCGGAGACGGACATCTGCGCGCCGGATTTCCTGCGCTGGATGCACCGCGAACTTTACGACCGGCTACCCGATGAATTTCGCACGGTGAAGACCGCGAGCGGCGGCGAGGATCGCGTGGTGCCCGGCGAACTGCGGCAGTGCGAGGTCGAAGTCGGGCGTCACATTCCGCGGCCTTCACCAGCCTGCCGCGCTTTCTCGCGCGCTTCGCGGAAGGCTACGCGCCCGCCGCGCTCGATCCGCTGGAGCGCATCGTCGCCGTGGCGGCATCGCATCACCGGCTGGCGTGGATTCATCCGTTCCTCGATGGCAACGGGCGCGTGACGCGGCTTTTCACCCACGCTTATTTCCTCCGCGTGAAGACTGACGGCCACCGGCTCTGGATGGTCTCGCGCGGCCTCGCCCGCCGCCGCGACGAATACATGGCCGCGCTCGCGGGCGGAGACGCGCAGCGCCGCAACGATCTCGACGGCCGCGGCAATCTTTCCGACGAAGGACTCGCGCGGTTCTGCCGGTTCTTCCTCGGCACCGCTATCGACCAGGTGGACTTCATGACCAGCCTGCTCGACCTCGACTCGATGCAGGAACGCATCCTCCTTTTCGCCGAACGCTGGATCGCCCGCACCCGTGCCGCCGACACCATCCCGCCCCTGCTGCGCGATGTTTTCCTGCGCGGCGAAGTCACCCGCGGCGAAGCGACGCGCATCCTGCAAAAGCCCGAGCGCACCGCGCGCCGCGTGCTCGGTTCGCTGCTGGAAGAGGGCTTGCTGGCGTCCGATGCCACGGGTGCGCCGGTCCGGCTTGGCTTTCCTGCCTCGCTCGTCGGCTACTACTTCCCGCGCCTGTATCCCGAAGGCGTCGAACTCGACGCGACTCGTAACGCGCCACGCGTCACGGCTTAATGATGCGCTTGATGCCATCGGGCAGCGCGACCTTGAAACCATATAGGCACTCAACGGTGACGAAGACGCGATTGCTCTGCGTCCCGGTGTATCGGAGGTAGCCAAACGTGAGGCCGGTTTCTGGATCGGTGACGGCACCGGCTTCGTCGTATTCGGCGGCGGGGACCAAGTAGCGCATGGCGACGGCGAGGCCGCTCGGGTGCGCAGCGAAGCCGATGAGCTTTTCGCCGTTTTCGGGCAGGATAACCGTCTCGTGCAAATCGAAGCCGGCGAGGCGGCGGATTTGCGCCTCGACGATGCCAGGCTGCGCGACCTGGGGAACGAAGCCCTTCGCGACGACATCATCGCCGAGCAGATTCGTGTAGTAGGCACCATCGAGAATCAGCGCACGGTCGGTGACGGGCATCTTCACCGCGCTGCACGCCTCACGGATCGCGAGGAGCTTTTTGTAATCGAACGCACTGGCGGCCAGCGCGGGAATGACGGGCGCGCCGTAGTGCGCCGCCGTGATCTCGCTGAAGATGTCCTGCAACACGTCCTGCGCGAGCTGCTTCACCGCGGCGGAGACGAGCGTATCGAGCACGTTGAACGCGGTCTCGCTGGCCTCGGGCGCGGTCAGATGCACGGTCTTGAACTTGTGTCGCGTGGGTTGCACCGGGATCACGCTCACAGTCGAGTCAGCGTTCGCGGTGTAGTTGCCGGCGAAGTCGCTCGATTGTGTTGGAGTGCCGACGAAAGGCACGCGCACCGTGTCCAATTCAGCGGCGTGGACTTCCACTTGGTAGCGATGTTGCGCAAGGCCAGATAGAGCAGCTTGGTCGCCGCTTCACCGCTGGGGAGCCGAGCGGAGCGAGACAGACTGCACGAAGTGCAGCCCGAAGGGTGGAGCGGAAGCGACATCAACTGGCCGCGGGTCTTGATGATCTTGCGTAGCTGCATGTTCAGGCTCTCGATCGCGTTGGTCGTGTAGATGATCTTTCGC
Organism: Verrucomicrobiota bacterium; assembly: GCA_009885995.1. Classification (GTDB taxonomy): domain Bacteria; phylum Verrucomicrobiota; class Verrucomicrobiia; order Chthoniobacterales; family Chthoniobacteraceae; genus VFJQ01. The sequence goes on along the minus strand of VFJQ01000033.1, from coordinate 352 downwards.
ACCTCGGCCGGATAGGCAAAGAACGGGATGACTTGCTCCCACCCTGGCCGCCAGCTCGCGGCGATGGTCGGATACTTGCGTCCCCATTCTCCGGTCGCAAACTCCTCCAGCCGCTGCGCGGCCACCTCGGCGCTCTCGGCCCGGTAGATCAGCTTGAGCGCGGCGGCGACTGCCTCGCGCTCCTTCCAGCCGCACTAGCTCAGGCTGTGGCGGATCAGATGCACGAGGCACGTCTGCACGCTGGCCTCGGGGAACACGGCGCTGATGGCTTCGGGGAAGCCCTTGAGCCCATCGACCACGGCGATGAGCACGTCCTCGAGGCCACGGTGGCGCAGCTCGTTCATGACTTTGA